>JAEUVO010000028.1 GCA_016786885.1 Chitinophagaceae bacterium
ATTAGGGGGAGAAGGTAAAATAAAAAAGCCCGATAGTTTTAAACTCTACCGGGCTTTTTCTGCTTCTCTGTGGTGTGGGGCGGGATCGAACCGCCGACACAAGGATTTTCAGTCCTTTGCTCTACCGACTGAGCTACCGCACCGTTCCTGAAACACATCAACTTTGAAAAGTGGAAGCCTTACATCGTTTTTGTGCTTCGGGGCTGCAAATATAGAAGGAATTCACAAAAAATCCACACTTAAGGGCATTTATGTTTACGCCTACATCCCGTATTCACTCAAAAACTTGATCCGCATGATTTTCAACTGTTCCCAGTTAAAATTATATTCAGATAATTCGTCTTGTGCTACCTGTAAAGAGGATGTTTCACAGCCCTTGAAGTACTCAATAATTTCATCTTGGTCGTCTTCGTCAAGCATTTCATCAATAGCATAATCCAGGTTGAGTTTGGTGCCGCTGGCGGCAATGGTTTCCATTTCTTCCAGCATCTCATCCATTCTCCATCCCTTATTTTTGGCTATCGTTTCCAGTGAAACTTTCTTATCTGTATTTTGAATGATATAAACTTTATTGCCGCTCTTATTCACGACACTCTTCATTACAAAATCATCCGGACGTTCAATATTATTTTCCTCCACAAACCTTGCAATCAATTCAACAAAAGGCCGGCCATATTTTATTGCCTTTCCTTTACTTACCCCCTGGCATTTCTCCAGCCCTTCCATGGTAATTGGGTAGAAAGTAGCCATATCCTGCAGTGATGATTCGAGGAAGATGACAAATGGCGGCAGGTTTTTCTTCTTCGCCTCTTTCTGGCGAAGTTCCAAAAGCATCGACATCAGCTTTTCATCGGCGGCAGCCCCTACTGTAGCTTCCGTACCCTCCTCATCATCTGCATTGGCATCATCATATAGCTTATTTAATACTATCTGGAACGATTTCGGTTTTTTCAAAAACGCTTCTGCTTTTTTGGTAAACTTTAATACACCATACTCCTCGATATCCTTTGTCAGCAACCCTTCCAGTATCATTTGCCTGATCAGCGAGTTCCAGAAGTGTGCATCCCGGTCATTGCCGCTGGCAAATGCATCAAGACTGTCGTGCCGGAACATTTGTATCTGCGGCGTCAATTTTCCACTGATGATCTGCACCACATAGTCGGTTGCAAACCTTTCATCTAACGCTTTGATGGCTTTTAATACAATTACTGCTTCGTCTTTTGCTTCGAGCCGTTCTTTCGGATGCTTGCAGTTATCACATTGTCCGCAATTTTCCTTTTCATACTCCTCGCCAAAATAACTCATGAGTATTTTCCGCCGGCAAACTCCTGTTTCGGCAAAAGCAACTGTTTCATTAATCAATTGTGCGCCTACTTCTCTTTCACTAAGAGGCTTATCCCTCATCAAGTGTTCCAGTTTACTTACATCTTTATGAGAGTAGTATAACACACACTTACCTTCCAGCCCATCACGGCCGGCACGACCGGTTTCCTGATAATAATTTTCAATAGACTTTGGAATATTATAATGAATGACAAACCGGATGTCGGGTTTATCAATACCCATTCCGAAGGCAATAGTGGCGCAGATCACCTGTACATCTTCTCCCAAAAACAAATCTTGCCTTTCTGCCCTTAGTTTACTGTCGAGCCCGGCATGATAGGCAACAGCTTTGATGCCGTTAGCCATCAGAATATCCGCCAGCTCCTCCGTCGTCTTCCTGTTGAGGGTGTATATGATGCCGCTTTTATTTTTCATCCCTTTAATAAAGCGGACAATGTTTTCGTCTGTTTGTGCTTTTTTGATCTTAGGCAATACTTCATAATAAAGATTTGCCCGGTTGAAAGAAGATATAAAAATATTCGGTTCCCGCAGATCGAGGTTCTTTACAATATCGCTTTGCACTTTAGGTGTGGCTGTTGCCGTGAGAGCAATAACCGGTGCATCAGGATTTATTTGTATCATCATTTCCCGAAGGCGGCGATACTCCGGCCTGAAGTCGTGTCCCCATTCTGAAATACAGTGTGCTTCATCAACAGCAAAGAATGAGATCTTTAAATCAGAGAAGAACTCAAGATTCTCTTGTTTGGTCAATGTTTCCGGGGCTACATAGAGCATTTTAGTTTTGCCACTCAGCAAATCATCATGCACTTCTTTTATCTCTTTTTTATTTAATGTGGAATTAAGGAAGTGGGCCACTTCGTCATTGCTGCTATAGCCCCGCACCAGGTCAACCTGGTTTTTCATCAGTGCTATCAAAGGGGAAACGATAATAGCAACTCCTTCGCTGACCATGGCCGGTAGTTGGTAGCACAGGCTTTTTCCACCACCTGTTGGCATAATTACAAACGTATCATGCCCCGCCAACAATGATTCTATTGCTTTTTCCTGTGTGCCTTTGAATTTGTCAAACCCAAAATACTCTTGCAAGGCTTTGTGCAGATCAAATCTTTTTTTCGCAGGAGCCGCTTCCTTTGTCTTCGCTGTCTTTTTAGCTGCAGCTTTCTTAACAGTTGTTCCCATTGCTCATGTTTTTCTTCATAGGAGTCCTTCCGGACATATTGCAATTAATAATTAATTGCAGATTTATTTAAGATAGTCCTTTTTACCCGAACGGGGTTGCCGTCCAGCCTATTTTTTTTCACAGGCAGCCTGATAAAAATCAGGTAAAAGGTAATTTGTTTCTTTGTTTTTCTTAATGGCCGGGGTGTCAGCGGTTAGTGATTACTAAACCTGCCCCGCATTTGCGGGGTCGCATAATTTCAACCCTTTCAATGAGGACGGCAAATTTACGAATGTTTGCCGGTCTTTCGGGCCCAGAAGCGTTAAAATTGAGGTACAACGATTGCACTACAAGGACTTCATAGTAAAAGCTCTAATTTTGGCGCTTCAATTATGGCTGTATCAATAAAACAGGTGGCTCTAAAAACCATTGAGTTGGAAGCTAATTCAATAGCTGGTCTTGCTTCTTATATTAATGATGACTTTGAAAAGGCGGTAGCGGCTATTTCGTCTGCTAAGGGGCGGATTGTTGTAAGCGGTATTGGCAAAAGTGCTGTTATTGCACAAAAGATCGTTGCCACTTTTAATTCTACGGGCACTCCTTCCATTTTTATGCACGCCGCCGACGCCATTCATGGTGATCTGGGCATGGTACAACAGGATGATGTGGTTATAGTTATCAGTAAAAGTGGGGAAAGCCCCGAAATTAAGGTGCTGATTCCGCTGATCAGAAATTTCGGCAACATATTAATCGCCATGGTCGGCAACACTGAGTCTTATTTAGCCCGCAATGCTTCCATTATTTTGAATACAACTGTAGAACAAGAGGCCTGTCCCAATAACCTGGCTCCGACATCCAGCACCACCGCCCAGTTGGTAATGGGTGATGCGCTGGCTATCTGCCTCATGCAACTGAATGGGTTTCAATCAGAGGATTTTGCAAAGTTTCACCCCGGAGGGTCACTGGGCAAAAAACTATACCTGCGGGTGTCAGACCTTTATGCAGATAATGAAAAACCAAAAGTGCTGGCGGAGCAATCGTTGAAAGAAGTAATTGTGGAAATGACTGCAAAAAGACTAGGCATTACTGCTGTGGTTGATGCCGATAACAGACTTCTTGGTATCATCACTGATGGTGATTTGAGAAGAATGCTGGAAAAGAGTACAGCCATTGATAAAACAAAAGCGGGAGATATAATGACGGCGAATCCCAAAACGATTGGTCCTGATGAGTTGGCTGTTGGTGCACTGGATATGTTACGAAAAAATGAAATAACACAATTGGCTGTCACAGAGAAAGGAAAATACCTGGGTATTATACATTTGCATGATCTGATAAGAGAGGGATTAATATAACCGGCTATCTGCGCTGGAAGCACCATCGCTTTTCGCCATTCACTATCATTACATGAACAAACATCATTACGTTGCGATTATGGCCGGGGGGATCGGAAGTCGTTTCTGGCCAATGAGCCGTACTAATTTTCCCAAGCAGTTTTTGGATATTCTTGGTATGGGTAAAACCTTGATCCAGCAAACCTTTGAACGATACGCAAAACTGGTTCCTGCCGAAAATATTTACGTTGTAACAGCTGAGGAATATACCGGCATTGTAAAAAAACAGATCCCTGATATTCCGGAGGAAAATATTTTATCTGAACCATCCCGCAAAAGCACTGCTCCATGCATCGCTTATATTGCTTTCAAGCTATTAAAAAAAGATCCGAAAGCCCTGATGATAGCGGCGCCGGCTGATAATCTTATTCTTGAAACAGATGAGTTTGTCAAAACTGCTAAAAGAGCATTTGATTTTGTAGATCATATCAACGCTTTGGTAACAATTGGGGTAAAGCCCACTTATCCGAATACAGGTTATGGTTATATTCAGCATGATACTGCGGAAGCGGCGCCGGATGTGTACAAGGTGAAAACATTTACAGAAAAACCTAACGTGGAGCTGGCAAAGGCATTTATCTCCAGCGGAGATTTCTTATGGAATGCAGGCATATTTACCTGGAAGGTGAAAAATGTTTTGGCAGCTTTTGAAAAATACCTGCCGGAAGTGTACGAGGTATTTGCTGCTGAAAAAGACAAGTTTAATACGAGTAAAGAAAAAGAGGCCATTGAAAGCATTTACCCGCAATGCACCAATATTTCAATTGATTTTGGTGTGATGGAAAAGGCGGAAAATGTGTATGTCATCCCGGCTACTTTTTCCTGGAGCGATCTCGGCACCTGGCACAGCGCCTGGGAAAACATGGACAAAGATTACTGGGGTAATGCGGTGGCCGGTAAGAAAGTAATGGTGGTGGACGCCAAAAACTGTATGATCCATGTTCCGGATAATAAACTGGTGGTATTACAGGGGCTTGATGAATATATTGTGGTAGACACAAAGGATGTTTTACTTGTTTGTAAAAAAGATAAAGAGCAAGAAATAAAAGAGTATGTCGCTGAAGTAAAAAGAAATATGGGAGATAAATATCTATAGTTCACCTTCTTCTATTATTACCAGAAAGTAGTAGTCCCGCTCTAAGCGGGATTTTTTACTTTTAATAAAATAAATCATCCCCCATGTTCCCGGTTAACAACATTCTCTTCCTGGATATAGAAACAGTTCCCCAACAGCCCTCATACAAGGAACTTCCCGATGAATGGAAAAAACTTTGGGAATTAAAAGCACAGTATCTTATCCGGAATAAAGAGGACGAAACCTGTGAGTCGATTTATCCCCGTGCGGGGATTTATGCAGAGTTTGGAAAGATCATCTGTATCAGCTGTGGTTTTATCCAGGGAGCAGGCGCTGCAAAAAAAATTATTCTGAAATCCTTTGCCGGGGATGATGAAAAGAAATTACTGTTTGAGTTTGCTGAGATGCTGAAGAAATGGGCTGCAGACGGAAGCAAGTTTCTGTGTGCTCACAATGGTAAAGAGTTTGATTTTCCCTATTTGTGCAGGCGGATGGTGGTTAATCAAATTCCCGTTCCTTCAATTCTGAATATATCGGGTAAGAAACCGTGGGAAGTGAACCACCTGGACACAATGGATCTTTGGAAGTTTGGTGATTTTAAAAGTTATACTTCTTTAAACCTGCTGGCGCATACGCTGGGGATACAAACCCCGAAAGACGATATTGACGGAAGTATGGTGTGGGAAGTGTACTGGAAAGAAAAGAACCTGCAACGTATTATAACTTATTGCCAGAAAGATGTGGTGACGGTGGCGCAGATATTATTAAGAATGGATGGCGAAATACTGATCAAAGAAGAAAACATTGAAATTAAGGGCTAAGAGGAAAGGAGAAAAGAAGGCAGAGAGAATATTCAAATAGTTGAGCCTTTTATCTTTCGGGAAACATCCGACTTACTCTTTTTCTCTTCTCGCTCTTTTAAACTCGTAGTAAATGGAAAGAATAAACTATTCCTCCGGCGCCAAATGGGAAGATATCGTTGGTTATAGCCGGGCTGTAAAAATCGGTAATATCATTGAAGTAACCGGTACTGTGGCTGTTGATGAAAACAGCTTACTTATCGGAAAAGGTGATGCCTATGCACAAACAAAATACATTATTGAAAAAATTGAAGGGGTTTTACAAAAAGCCGGTTCCTCTTTAAAAGATGTGGTAAGAACAAGAATGTTTGTTACAGATATTACCCGCTGGGAAGAATATGGAAAAGCCCATGGTGAATTCTTTAAAAACATTAAGCCCTGCACATCAATGATTGAGGTAAAAGGACTGATAGCGCCGGAGTATTTAATAGAAATTGAAGCAACAGCCATTATAAGTTAAGATGAACATAGAATCTCTTCGCAATTATTGTTTATCCAAACCGGGCACAGAGGAAACCCTGCCCTTTGGTCCGGATACATTGGTCTTTAAAGTATCCGGAAAAGCTTTCTTATTAACAGGGCTTGATAGTGAAGAGCTCCGGTTCAATGTAAAGTGTGACCCGGATAAAGCCATTGAACTCCGGGAAGAATATGCCTGTGTGTTGCCCGGTTACCACATGAACAAGAAACACTGGAACACTATCGTTGTGGACGGATCTGTTTCTGACAAACAACTAAAAGAATGGATTGATCATTCTTACGAATTGGTGGTGGGTAAAAAGAAAAAGTAACTATCCTCTTAGTTTCGTTTATTAATTTGCAGATTATCTCATTTACAAACATCCCCCTTGCAACTCCAATCCAAACTTCCCGGCATAGGCACCAATATTTTCACAGTGATGAGTGCTTTAGCGAATGAATACAAAGCCGTAAATCTAGGTCAGGGCTTTCCTGATTTTCCCATGAATCATGAGCTGACCGATCTCGTCAACTGGGCAATGAAAAATAATTTTAACCAGTATTCTCCTATGCCGGGGTGGTTGCCGCTGCGGGAAGCCATTGCCGGGAAAGTAGAATTTTTGTATCAAACAAAAATAAATGCTGACACAGAAATAACTATTACTCCCGGTGGTACATATGCAATTTATTCTGCCTTCACCACTATTCTTCAGCCCGGAGATGAAGTGATTGTCTTTGAGCCCGCCTATGATAGTTATATCCCCAATATTGAGATCAATGGGGCAAAAGCGGTTACCATCAACCTTGTTTATCCTGATTATCATATAGATTGGGCGGCTGTAAAAAAAGCCATTACCTCAAGAACAAAGGCGATCATCATTAATTCGCCTCATAATCCAACGGGAAGTGTGATAACCGAAAATGACATCAACGAACTCAGAGATGTCGTGGCGAACACTAATATATTCATCATCAGTGATGAGGTATACGAACACCTGATCTTTGACAACATCCTGCACCAGAGCATACTTCGCTATAACGACCTGTTGCAAAGGAGTTTTGTTTGTTTCTCTTTTGGCAAAGTATATAATTGTACCGGCTGGAAACTGGGTTATTGCATTGCGCCTCCGGAGCTGACAAGGGAGCTCAGAAAAGTACACCAGTTTAATTGCTTCAGCTGTCACACTCCCTCGCAGGTAGCGCTGGCACAGTTCCTACAAAACAAAGACGCTTACTTGTCTTTATCGGCGTTTATGCAGCAAAAGAGAGACTATTTTATTTCTCTGATGAGCCGAACAAGATTTGATATGCTGGAAAGCCACGGAAGTTATTTTGTTTGTGCGAAGTATGATCGCATCAGTGATGGGGGAGATAAAGACCTTGCCATACGCTTAACCAAAGAAGCGGGGGTGGCCACCATTCCTGTTTCTGCTTTTTATCACAATGCAAAAGATGATAAAGTGCTCCGGTTTTGTTTTTCAAAAAAGAACGAGACGCTGGAAATGGCTGTTGAAAAATTATCAAAGATCTGATGCCTGTCGACTCCCGATACAAAGGAATTATATACATGTTGCTGGCTGCGCTTGGCTTCTCCTTAATGGGTGGTGCCGCCAAGTTATTGAAAGGAAGTTTTGGTGCGGGGCAGCTGGTGTTCTGGAGAAATTTAATTGGCCTGGTTGTCTTAGTGGCCGGATTTATCGTCAGGCCTCCGGTTAATAAGGGCGGGAAATTTCATCTCTTGCTGTTCAGGGGTATGATGGGAACAACGGCATTATACACTTTATTATATTGTATCCTCCATATTCCTCTGGGTACGGCGATGACATATAATCTTACTTCGGCATTGTTCATTGCCGTGTTTTCCTTTTTATTGTTCCACGAATATCACGGAAGGGTTGTCCTGTTTGCGGTACTTCTCGGCTTTGCAGGGATGTTGCTGATATATAAACCGGCCATGCACTTTCCTTGGTTTTATCATGCAGCAGGGCTTGTATCGGGCATCACTTCGGCGCTGGCTTATATAACAGTTAACCGCCTGGCCGGGTATTATGATTCTAGGATCATTGTGCTGGCATTTATTGGTACCGGGGTTTTTGTTCCCCTTGTTTTTATGCTCATTCGCCTTGTTACCGAGATTCCTGCTGATGATGTTTTTTTTATTCTGTGGCGATGGCCTTCTGGTATTGAATGGTTATATGTGCTTTGGTTAGGGCTGGCAGCATTATTTGGACAATATTTTGTTACAAAAGCCTATGGTGCAGATAAGGCTGGTATTGTTTCTTCTATCGGTTATGCAAATATTATCTTCTCTGTTTTTATTGGAATGGCGCTGGGCGATGCTTTCCCTGACTGGATGTCCTCCCTTGGCATTTTGTGCATTATAAGCAGCGGGGTTTTGATTTCTCTTTTCAAAAGAAAAATTTCTGCTCCGTAATTGCCACAAAAAAAGATTTGTGAGTTAAGTCACATTAATCGTATATTTGCGATATAAGATTAATAAAATGGCTTTCCACAAAAAAGAAGAGTTTACACAGAAAGAGCAGGACCTGGCCAATTTTGCCAAAGCGATGAGCCACCCGGCCCGTATCGCCATCCTTAAAGTACTGGCGCACCGTAATGAATGTATCTGCGGCGAGATCGTGGATATATTACCGTTGGCACAATCTACCGTATCGCAGCACCTGAAAGAATTAAAGAATGCAGGACTTATCAACGGAACGGTTGACGGCCCCCGCAGTTGCTACTGTATTAACTGGAAAGCATTTGAAAAATTCAACAGCGAGTTTACTTCTCTTTTTAACAACCTGAAAGTGAAAAACGAAAAAGCCTGCTGTTAAACTACTAGTGAGTGTATGAATGATCAAATAACATATAGGGCCGGCCACAAGGAAGACCTACCCATAATTTCTGCGCTTCTGCAAAAATGCGGACTGCCCAACTCAGATATATTGACAACCAAGATCAGTTTTCTTCTTGCTATCAATAATAAAAGCGAAGTAATAGGGTGTATCGGGGTTGAGCAATATCTGGCAGATGGGCTGTTGAGATCATTTGCTGTAGATGAAAAATACAGGTCTCGAAAGGTCGGTATCAATTTATTCCGTCGCCTGATTTCATATAGCCGTCAGTCTGGTATCGAAATAATGCATCTGCTTACCACAACGGCTGAGAAATACTTTACAGCAAATGGGTTTGTTGTTGCGGAACGAAGCGCTGCTCCCGCTACAATGAAAGACACGACTGAGTTTTCTTCTCTTTGTCCCTCCTCTTCGACATATATGAAGAAAGACATCACAAATGATTCCGTAGCCTATTATAGTGATATACAAAAAATAAAAAAAGATAAAGAAACGGGTGCCGATTTTTGGTCAATCAATGGAAAGAACCTGCAATTCACCTGGTTCGAGGTTCCTTCACAAACAAAATTTGCCAAACACCAACACGACAGCGAACAAATAACCTATGTATTGGAAGGGTTATTATTTTTTAAAATAGAGAATAATGTGTACCGGCTAGCCGTTGGCGACAGCATTGTAATTCCTTCCGGTAAAGAACATTCGGTGTGGACAGAAGATTTACCCGCCAAAGCCGTAGACGCCTGGTCGCCTGTTAATGAAAAATATATTTCTGTTTAAAATAAAAAAATAAGCCATGAACAACGATTCACAACTCAAACAATTGGTAAAAGAAAAGTACAGTGAGATTGCAAAGCAGTCCAAAGATCTGAATGCGGCTTCCTGCTGCGGGGCCACGTCCGCCTGTTGCGGTGATGATGTATACAACATCATGGCCGATGATTATACAAAACTAGAAGGCTATAACCCGGATGCTGATTTGGGATTGGGTTGTGGTCTGCCAACTGAATTTGCAAAGATCAAAGAAGGTGATACGGTGATTGACCTCGGCAGTGGAGCCGGCAACGATGCTTTTGTATCCCGCAAGCTCACCGGCGATAAAGGAAAGATCATCGGTATTGATTTTACAGAAGCCATGATTTCCCGTGCCAGGGAGAATGCAGAGAAATTAGGATTCAACAACGTGGAATTCCGCCAGGGTGATATTGAGGACATGCCCGTTACTTCCAACAAAGCCGATGTGATCGTCAGTAATTGTGTGCTCAACCTCGTTCCCAATAAACACAAAGTATTCAGCGAGATCTATCGTGTATTAAAACCCGGCGGGCATTTTTCCATTTCTGATATTGTGCTGGAAGGTGAATTACCGGCCAAATGGAAAGAAGTGGCCGAACTCTATGCTGGTTGTGTATCCGGCGCTATCCAAAAAAGTGAATACCTCCGTATTATTGAAGAAGCCGGGTTTAAAAATATCACTTTGCAAAAAGACAAAACCATTGTTATTCCAGATTCAATTCTCGCCGAATATTTAAGTGCAGAAGAAATAACCGACTATAAAAAAGGAGAAACAAGGATCAGCAGTATTACCGTGTATGCAGAAAAACCAGCCAAGGATGACCGCAACTGCTGTGAACCCGGCAGCGGTTGTTGCTAAAGTATTTTTTCACCCTAAATAGTATAGCCATGAACACAAACATTCAAATGCAGAAAGATCCCGGCTGTTGCGAACCCGGCAGTCTTTGCTGCGAAATGGGCGGCGGTTGCTGCTAAAATTTGAAGAGGAGGGAATATTCCCTCCTCTCTTTTAAAACTAACTGTACGGCATGCAAAAAAAACTTTCCTTTCTCGATAATTACCTGACGCTATGGATCTTCCTGGCTATGGGTATAGGAGTGGCTATTGGTTATTTTATTCCATCCGCTGAATCCTTTATCAACTCCTTTCAATCCCGCAGCACCAATATTCCAATTGCTATTGGTCTGATCTTAATGATGTACCCGCCGCTGGCCAAAGTGAAGTATGAACAACTGCCCAAAGTATTTGCCAATAGAAAAATACTGCTGCTATCGTTGATACAAAACTGGATCGTGGGCCCGGTCCTGATGTTTGCTTTAGCAATTATCTTTCTCCGCGATGAGCCGGGCTATATGACCGGGCTGATACTGATCGGTATTGCCCGTTGTATTGCAATGGTGATAGTCTGGAATGACCTAGCAGGTGGCGACAGGCTTTATGCCGCAGGTCTCGTAGCCTTCAATAGTATCTTCCAGGTAGCATTCTACAGTTTTTATGCCTGGATATTTATAACCAAACTTCCTCCCTTGCTGGGATTAAAAGGGTATGAAGTCAATATCACCATCGGCGAAGTAGCACAAAGTGTATTTATTTATCTCGGCATTCCTTTTCTCGCCGGGATGGTCTCGAGGTACCTGCTCATTAGATTGAAGGGAGAAACCTGGTTCAGTCAAAAATATCTTCCAGCCATTAGCCCTGTTACACTGATAGCTTTGTTGTTTACCATCGTTGTTATGTTTAGTCTCAAGGGTAACCTTATCGTTCAGATCCCCGGAGATGTGTTGCTGATCGCCATACCGCTGACCATCTATTTTGCCATTATGTTCTTTTCGGCTTTTTTTCTTTCTAAAAAAGCTGGTGCTGATTATTCTAAATCAACATCGCTGGCCTTTACAGCAGCCGGAAACAATTTTGAATTAGGTATCGCCGTGGCTATTTCTGTCTTTGGTATAAACTCACCGGCAGCGTTTGCTGCAGTGATCGGTCCGCTGATTGAGGTGCCCGTTTTAATTCTGCTTGTTCGTTTTGCATTATCGCAACAAAAAAAATTTTTAAACAACCAACGCATGAAAAAGAAACTACTTTTCGTTTGCATCGAAAACAGTAACCGCTCCCAAATGAGCCAGGCTTTTGCCAAAATGCTCGGCGGTGAAAATGTGGAAGCCTATAGCGCCGGTTCCAAACCTTCGGGAATCGTCAACCCAAAAGCTATTGCAGCTATGAAAGAATTAGGTTATGACCTCAGTGCCCACGACAGTAAAAGCCTTGATGAAGTAAAACAATATGCTCCTTTTGATGTGGTAGTCACTATGGGCTGCGGTGATGCTTGTCCCTGGATGCCGGCCAAGCAATTCGTCGACTGGCAGATACCTGACCCCAAACATATGGAGCCTGCCGAGTTTAATAAAGTGAGGGATTACATTAAGGAGCAGGTGAAAGATCTTCTTGCTTCCCTTTAGTTTTTTTCCAGGTATTTTTCCGGTATAGGGTTATCCGGTGTTTCGGCCTGCCAGAAAACGGATACGATCCACCATCGTTTACCATCAAACCACAACTGAATACTGTTGATGCCCCGCATAAAAGGTTTTTCGTCCTGCAGACTTCTTTTTGAATCATAGGTACTGAACACATGGGCCACACTGCCATATTGTTCTGTTTTCCGGCCTATCTCTCTTTCAAAAAAACCTTCTTTTTCCAGGAATGGACCGGAGGTTATGATATATTCCTCAAGTGACATCACCCTTTTGCCCATCGTTCCGTCTGCTTTCTTGCCGGTGGCCATTAGTTTTCCCTCTTGTAAAAAAAGTGTCCGCATCCTGTCCCAGTTTCTTTTTTCCCCCGCCGGACCAGAGATCACATTATACAATGCGGCAATAATAGCATCTATGGATTCTGTGTCTTTTGGATTGACAGGAATGCTGTCTGCACGGTTGGGTTCTGCTGATGCCGGCATAAAGAATAAAAAACAGACCATCAGCGTTGCTATTGTTTGTTTCATAATATCGTTTCTGATCAAGTTACGGATATACCTGTGAGAAAAAATTCCATTCATCAAACTCCTGCTTCTTTACTTACTTTGCTAAAATATTTACCTCTTGGTCTCCTCTTTTCTATCCCGAAATCTATATATTTTCCTTTTTTCGCTGCTGGGCATTGTTTATATCATTGGTTTGTTTGTTCCGTTGATGGATAATGATTCTGCTCACCATGCCAATATTGCCCTGCGAATGCATCTTACTGGCGACTACGTAAATCTGGTCGATTATGGAAAAGATTACTTGGACAAGCCTCATTTGCATTTCTGGCTTTGTGCGATAAGTTATAAGATATTCGGCGTTACCACCTTTGCTTATAAGTTTCCTTCTCTTCTGTTTACTATTGTTGGTACATATTCTACATATCGGCTTGGAAAAGCGCTGTACAATACAGAAACAGGGAAACTTGCTGCCTTGATTGTTGCCTCTTCTTTTGCTTACATTCTGGCTAATAATGATGTGCGGATGGATGCAATTCTGACAGCCTCTATTGCATTTGCTACCTGGCAGCTTGTTGCCTTCATTCAAAGCAAAAAGATCTTACATGTAGCTGGTAGTGCACTTGGGCTTGCGTTGGGCTTTTCAACAAAGGGTCATATTGCTGTTTTCGTGCCGGCGGTTGCCGGTCTTGCCTACATACTATACCTGAAAGAGTGGAAACTTCTGTACAGCTGGAAATGGCTATTACTGATAGTATTATTCTCCTTCTTTATTTCACCGGTTGTATATTGCTATTATCAGCAATACGACCTGCATCCGGAAAAAGTTGTACGGGGAGAAAATCATATCAATGGTGTTAGATTTATTTTATTAAATCAAAGCATCGAGCGGTTCAGTGGTGAAATGGGTGGTGATGCAAAGAATGATTATTTCTTTTTCCTCCATTCCTTTCTCTGGGCCTTTGCCCCGTGGAGCATCTTAACTTATGTCGCAATCACCGGACGGATCCGTACTCTTTTCCGCCGCAACGAAGAGTGGCTTACAACAAGTGTTTTCCTCGTACTACTGATTGTGGTTTCTTTTTCCGGGTTTAAGCTACCCCATTACCTGAACATTGTTTTTCCCTGCACCGCAGTAATAACGGCCGTTTTCATACTGCATAACCGGGAGGGGGGCAGGTGGATCAAAAATATTTTTTTTATACAGATTTCCATTGCATTTGTCTTGTTGCTGATATCGGCCGTACTTAATTTTTGGGCTTTCCCTGTGGAAAATTACAGGGTGATGATGCTGGTAGTAATTCTTCTTTCTGTTTTTTTCTATTTTATCAAAAGCAGCACCCTTAATCAGTTGCAAAAGTCTATAGCACTGTCTGTCTCTGCTATTGCTCTCTGCTTTGTAATGCTCAATGCAAATTTTTATCCGCAACTGCTGCGTTACCAGGGTGGCAACGAACTGGCTGTTGCCACGAACAAAAAAGTAAACCCGGCAAATGTTCTTTTCTGGAAAGACACTTATAGTTCCTCTTATAATTTTTACACCGGAACCCTTCGTAGGCAATTTGCAGATTCTTTGCTTGATTCAGCTAATAAAACCTGGCTGTTGTATGATATAAGAAGTGAAGAAGAAATTAAAAAATCCGGGTATCGCCTGGGAGAAAAATTTACTTCCCCAGATTATGAAATAACAAAATTGAGTATAAAATTCATGAACCCCGATAAAAGAAAACAAGAGTGTACCACAATGATTATAGCCGAAATACAAAGGAATTAACCTACCGGCAGTTTGTTTTTAGCAACTCGTTTACTTCGCTACCATACATTTTTTCAAATTGAAGTTCCCTGGCTTTATTCAGATCTTTACAAGCCTCTTCCTTTTTTAAGGTTGCTAAATATACTAATGCCCTGTTTTTAAAAGCATAAGAATTGTCCGGGTATAAGCTGATTGATTTATTAATATCTGCCAATGCTCCGTCATAATCTTTCAGGTTATATTTCGCAAAGCCCCTGTTGTTGAGTGTTAGCGGTTCATCCTTTTCCAGTTGCAACGCTTTATCAAAATACTCCAGCGACTCTTTATATTTTCCCATCAGCGTATATTGAAAGCCAATATTTACGTAGGGGCCAACAAAAGTACTGTCCAGCTTAATAGCCTTTTTTAAATAAATAATTGCTTCTTCTCTTCTACCAAGCTCATCCAGTACTATACCGATATTATTAATAACAGCTATGCTCGTGGTATCATAACTAAAAGCCCTGGAAAAATCTTCGAATGCTCCCTGGAAATCCCTTTTTTGCTGCTTTGCATTTCCCCTGTTCAGAAAACAACCTGTCAGCAATTTCTCATCTGTTGCTCTTTCAATTGCTTTTGTATTATCTAAAATAGCTTCTTCTGTATACATCAGCGTATAAAAAAGAATAGCCCGGTAATGGTATGCTGCTGCAGAATCTGGCTGAATAGAAATTGCTTTTGTAAAATCTTTAAAAGAATTCTCGAATTCCTTCAGCTCGTAGTAGGCGGTTCCCCGGCCGGTATAAATATCATAATTAAGCGAATCCTTCTGCCATGCTTTATTATAAGTTTCCAGCGACTCTTTAAATTTCTTTTCACTGTAATATTCCCCGGCTTTCTTTAGTAACTCCGATACGGTCTGCGTTTTTGCTGAAAAGGCAATAAACAAAAGAAGTATCACAAATATATTTCGCATAAAATTCAGGTATTATCCTTTTCTCTCTACAATCCTGCTTTTGCAGAAATCTCAAGCATTCTCTCTATAGGCTTCCTTGCCGCTAATCTTAATTCCTCATCCATTGTTATATCCGGTAACTCATATTTCATGCACAGGTAGAGTTTTTCCAGGGTATTCAACTTCATATGAGGACAGTCATTACATGCACAACTATTGTTTGGAGGTGCCGGAATAAAAGTTTTTTCCGGCGAAGCTTTCATCATTTGGTGCAGAATGCCCGTTTCTGTTGCTACTATATATTCTTGCGAGCTATCCGCCTGGGTGTATTTTAATAACCCTGTGGTAGAACCTATATAATCCGCTATGCGAAGAATTGGTTCCTCACATTCCGGGTGCGCAATCAGTTTTGCTTCCGGGTGTCTCACTTTTAATTTAGTTATTTTTTCAAGACTGAAAATTTCATGCACCATACAAGCACCATTCCAAAGCAGCATATTTCTTCCCGTTACTTTATTGATATAAGCCCCAAGATTTTTATCAGGTGCAAAAATTATCGGCTGATCTTTAGGAAAGCTTTCTACAATAACCCTGGCATTACTGCTGGTTACTATCACATCACTCAATGCTTTAATACCGGCGCTGCAATTGATATAACTGACCACCACATGATCAGGATGTTGCTCTTTGAATTTTTTAAAGAGAGGAGGAGGACAACTATCACTAAGTGAACAGCCAGCTTTTAGGTCAGGTATTACCACCTTTTTTGCGGGATTTAAAATTTTTGCTGTTTCAGCCATAAAATGCACTCCGGCAAAAACGATCATATCAGCATTTGTTTTTTCTGCCTGTTGTGCTAACCCAAGACTATCGCCGATATAATCTGCTACATCCTGGATATCCGGCTCCTGGTAGTAGTGCGCCAGTAAAACAGCATTTTTCTCCCTCTTCAGTTTCTCTATCTCTGCAAAAAGATCAAGCGTTGGATCAAGTTCAATATCCAGGAAACCTGCTTGTTCAATGTTTTGTATCGCCGTATCCAGTGCTTGAATCATCATGTCATTTCGTTTTTCGTACGATGGAGCAATATTCCAACAAGTCACACAACTTTTCAAAACAAATTTTTTCAAACCCTGTATTAATACAATAATAGTATTAATATATTTTTATAAAAAAGAGTATATTATTATTACAGCTGTGGATTCGTGGAAAACTATTTATTGTTTAAAAGACAAAGTTACAAATCAACAGATATTAACATAATTAACAGGGAAATTCACATATCATTTGCCCGTTTTTACCGGATACCTGTTGCTTTATCCACAACAGTGTGAAGTAAAGTATGATGATAACTTTTTTATTTACAGCCACAACAGGTATGTGAATAGAACTTGAATAACTACCGAAATATATACACCTGAATTACTACTCATGTTTAACGCACAATTTGATTTCCAATCATACTGTTTCATATCCACGTTTCACACCGGGTTATACACAGGAAAGAATATATCTGCACATATTATTGGGGAGAAAAAATGATAGATCGGCGGGATTTGAAAAGAATAATTTAAAAAAGAATCCTATGTATTGACGAAAATCAGGCATTTTGCTAAATATATAAGCGGGAAATCCTTTATTGGTTAATGACCTAATTTTACATTCACATAAAAATTTACCATATGAAGTTGTTTAAAAAATTATTGGTTGCTTTTTTATTACTCATTACTACAATTTCCAGGGCCGATGAGGGGATGTGGCTGCCTTTATTCCTGCAGCAGCTGAATGAAAAGCAAATGAAGACGATGGGTATGAAGATCAGCGCCAAAGACATATATAATATTAATAGCGGAAGCTTAAAAGATGCGATTGTAAGTTTTGGAGGGTTTTGCACAGGAGAAGTTATTTCGTCTAAAGGGCTGGTATTAACAAATCACCACTGCGGTTTTGATGCCATACAAAACCATTCCACACTGGAACGCAATTACATTAGAGACGGGTTTTGGGCTAAAAGCCAGAGTGAGGAAATACCCAACCAGGGATTGTTTGTCACTTTTATTGTACGAATTGAGGATGTAAGTAAACAAGTATTGAATGGTGTAAATATCAATATGAGTGAAAGTGAAAGGCAGTCGGCAATAGATAAAAACATAGCCGGGCTTAGAAAAGAGGTAAAAAAAGAAAGTTACCAGGATAGTTTTGTCCGCCCCTTTTTTGAAGGCAACCAGTATTTTTTATTTGTTACAGAAACCTATCGTGACGTACGACTGGTTGGCGCTCCACCATCTTCAATTGGAAATTTTGGAAAGGATACTGATAACTGGATGTGGCCCCGCCACACCGGCGACTTTTCTATGTTCCGTATTTATGCCGGCAAGGATAATAAACCAGCAGAGTATTCAGCAGATAATATACCATATACACCCAAAAAGTCATTATCCATTTCACTGGACGGCGTAAATGAAGGAGACTTTACTATGGTATTTGGTTTCCCGGGAAGAACAAACCAGTATTTGCATTCGGCAGCAGTACAACAAGTAATGGAAGTAAATGATCCAGCAAAAATTGCCATTCGGGATAAAGCATTGGCGGTGATCGATGGGTTTATGAGAAAAGATGAGCAAATAAAAATACAATATGCAGCCAAGTATGCCAGTATCAGCAATTCATGGAAAAAGTGGCAGGGTGAAGTGTTGGGCTTAACCAGTACCAATGCGGTTGGTAAGAAGAAAACATATGAAACAGAATTTCAGAAAAGAGTAAATGCCAGCCCGGCCCTGAAAGAAAAATATGGCAACTTACTGGCGGACCTGGAAGCGGCATATACCGAACTGAAGCCATTTGGGTATGCCAGGGATTATTATTTGGAAATAACCAGCAGGGTGGAACTATATTCAATTGCCGGCTGGATGAGTTCGTTGCGCATGGCGTATGAAAGAGACGGACAAAAAGGATATGAGCAAAGAATGAAGCAGCTGAAAACACAACTTTCCGGGCTGTATGATGAATACAATGCCGAAGTAGACCAGAAACTGTTTGAGACTTTGCTGGCCATGTATATAAAAGACCAGGACGAAAAGTACCAGTCTCCGGTGCTTCGCAAATGGCTGGCCGAAAACAATAATGATATGGCTAAACTGGCAGCATCTGTTTACAGTGAAACAATATTGGATGAAAAAGAAAAATTGATGACCCTGCTGGAAAAACCAATGACAGAAGTAGTAGATTTTATTAAGAATGAAAAATGGATTGGGTTGGTTATAGATATGGTGAGTACTTATAGTAATAAAGTAACCAAAAATCTGAACGAGATACAGGCACGCATCAATAAGCTTAACAGGACTTATATGCAGGCGCAAATGGAGGTAATGAAGGAAAAGAAATTTTATCCTGATGCCAATAGCACCCTGCGGGTAACGTATGGTAATGTAAAAGGATACAACCCGAGAGATGCGGTGAAGTATGATTTCTATACTTATCTCGACGGGGTGATGGATAAATATAAGCCCGGGGATTACGAGTTTGATGTGCCTGAAAAACTAAGAGAGCTTTATAAAAACAAGGACTTTGGCCAATATGGTAATAAAGGCAAGATGCCAGTTTGTTTTATCGCTATGAATCATACTACAGGGGGTAATTCAGGCAGCCCTGCGCTGGATGCATATGGCAATCTGGTCGGCCTGAACTTTGACCGGGTGTGGGAAGGAACTATGAGTGATATCAACTACGACCCGTCTATCTGCCGGAATATCATGGTGGACATCCGCTATGTGCTCTTTGTCGTCGACAAATATGCCGGAGCCGGTCACCTGGTAAAGGAAATGAAACTGGTTCACCCCAAAAAGAAGTAAAAATCCCTGAAACCTTCGGTTGAAGCCGGTTTCAGAAAATTTAAAATGCCCCCTCAGGGGGCATTTTTTATCGATTTTCCACAGTTTTTCCCCTATTTTTGCCATCCTTAAAAAAATCAGTAATAATATATTATGTCTATTATTCAGGATATCCGAGATAAGTATGCAAAGCTTACTGTTGTGCTGATCGCTTTGGCCCTCGTGGGATTTATTTTAACCGACTATTTTGCTGGTCAGTCAAGAGGCGGCGGTGGCAATGTTTCGAATACAGTGGGTGTGGTAAACGGGAAGAAAATTCTTTTTGAAGAATTTAATAGCAGGGTAAACCAGGTGGAAGAACAAATGAAAGCCCAGGGATATCCGCAAAATGCAGCGCTTACACAGCAAGCCATTGAACAAACATGGAACCAGGAAATAAGCAGGTTGTTGCTTGTTGGTGAGTTTGAGAAACTGGGTATTGAGGTTGGAAAAAAAGAACTTGGTGACATTTTATATGGAGTAAATGCGCCACAGGACATAAAGCAACAATTTACTGATCAGCAAACAGGACAATTCAACCCGGCGCTTGCCAAGCAGAACATTGACCAGATGCTGAAAAAAGGAACGCCGGAACAAAAAGCAAACATCAGCAGCTATATCAACCAGCTGGCTGATTTAAGAATGTCTGAAAAATTTAATTCTCTTCTCGCAAACAGTATAAACTTTCCCCGCTGGATGGTAGAAAAACAAAATGCGGATAACAGCCAGGCAGCAAAGATCTCTTTGGTAAGGGAAGTGTACAGCAGCATTCCTGACAGTACAGTAAAAGTAGACGATAGTGAAATAGCATCTTATATAAATAAGAATAAGAGCCAGTTCAAGCAACAGGAAAGCCGCAATATCAGCTATGTAACTTTCAGCGCTGTACCATCTGCAAAAGACAGTGCCGAAGTAAAAGACAGGCTTGCAGCGCAGAAAGAAGCTTTTAAGACAACAGAAAACCTGGAACAATATCTTGCCGGCGAAGGAGCCAATTATTATTCAGGTTATATCAGCGGAAAGACAATACAAATTGCATTAAAAGATTCCATTTTCAAGACACCTCTAGGAGAAGTATATGGACCATACCTTGACGGAGGAAGTTATTCTTTGGCCAGGGTGTTGGGAGTAAGACAAATGCCGGATACCGTTAAAGTAAGACATATACTTATTGGTATGCAAACCAGAGATTCTGCTGTGGCATATAACCTGGCCGATAGTCTTAAAAATGCAATCGCCAAAGGGTCAAGCTTCGATTCCTTAGCAGCTAAATTTTCAGAAGATCCGGGAAGCAAAGACAAGGGAGGTGTGTACGAAAGCGTTCCGTCCGGACAAATGGTGCCACCATTTAACGATTTTATTTTTCTAAACCCTGTTGGTACAAAGGGATTAGTGAAAACAGATTTTGGTGTTCATTACATAGAAATTTTATCTCAAAAAGGAAACGGGGCCGCTTACAAAATTGCCTATCTGCCAAAAGAAATAATCGCCAGCCAGGAGACCGATAATGCCGCACTGAATGATGCTAATGCTTTTGCAGGTGACAGCCGTGACCAAAAGTCGTTTGATGCCAATTTTGAAAAAACATTGAAACCAAAAGGCATTCAGAAGGGAGTAGCAACAGATATTACTCCTGCTGCTTCTGAAATCCGTGGACTGGGTCTTTCAAGATCTTTTGTAAGAAGTATCTATGAAGCAAATAAAGGTGAAGTACTGAAACCAGAACGCATAGATAATAATTATGTAGTAGCAGTAGTGACAGATGTTTTTGAAGAAGGAACAATGAGTGCGGCAAGAGCAAGGGTGTATGTTGAGCCGGTATTGCGCAACAAGAAGAAAGCAGAAGTTCTGAAAAAGAAAATAGGCAAAGTAACTACACTGGAAGCAGCAGCGGCTGTGCTGGGTGGAAAAACAATTGAAACAGCAGACAGCATCCGCATCAACTCTTCATTAAGTTCTTCACTGGGCTATGAACCAAGAGTTACAGGAGCTGCTTTCAATCCTGCTAATAAAGGAAAAGTAGTTCCTGAAGTAGTGGAAGGGCAAAACGGGGTATATGTGGTAAGGGTGGACAATGTATTTACCACACCGGTTACCGAGGGAGATGTAAACAGTCAAAGAACTGCCCGCTACCAGCAGGCAAAACAAGGACTGAACAACCAGTACAGCCCTAACAACCCGCTGAGTATTTTACGCAATGCGGCAACCATAAAAGACAGAAGATCGAACAGGTATTAATAGTACCTTTAAAATACAACCAAAACCACCTGCAACCCTGAAGCACAACCAGCTTCAGGGTTTTGTTTTACGGATGTCGCAAACAAGGGCCGCCGCTAAATTGTTATTTTTACATATTGATTCAGCAATAAAATGAGCGAACCCCTTATAAATAAAGTAGCCGAGAGCGGACTGATCACCCTGGATATGGAAAAATGGTATCCACGGGGTGAAACGGCGGTGTTTGACATGAAAGATTATTTATTCATGGGGATGATCCTTAAAGAAAAAGATTTCCGGGAAGCACTAAAGAAAATTGATTGGGAAACATACCGGGATAAAAATGTGGCCATTACCTGCAGCGCCGATGCCATTATTCCTGTATGGGCCTATATGCTGGTAGCAACTTACCTGCAGCCTTTCGCCAAAGAGATTGTTATGGGCGACGAAAAAGAACTGCATAAAACTATTTTCCTGAAGAACTTATCTGCCATAGACATTAAGGAATACACAGACAAAAAAGTAGTGATAAAGGGTTGCGGCGAAACGCCGATTGCCGATTATGTGTATATGGAAATAACCAAACTGCTGCGCCCTGTTGTAAAAAGTATAATGTACGGGGAGCCATGCAGCACAGTGCCGGTATATAAGAAGAAATAACCATTGATTTAATGATTAGATGATTAGAATGATTACAGCAGTTTATTGTTGATAAGACGTTTGAATTCCAAGCTTTTTGCACCAAAGTTTATCAGTAGCCCGATTTCAAGATTTAGAACTTCCAAATAATTGAGTGCTTGTGCAAGATGGGCATCTGTCAGGGTCGAAACAGCCTTAATCTCAACGACAATCTTCTTTTCAACCAGGAAATCGACCCTACGCCTGCCCACTTCAATGTCATCGTAATAAACAGGAAGTTCGGTTTCTTCAGAAAACTAAAGCCCCGACTTTCTAAACTCAATCCGGAGGCAGACCTGGTAAATCTTTTCCTGGTAACCGTTGCGCATTTTTTGGTGCACCCTCATAGCACAACCAATTATCTTCTCGGTAAGATCTGAATATTTGTATCCGGGCGGCAGCATTCTTGTTGTTGTTTAAAATGCTTTTTATCAAATAAAGAAAACTTAACCTAAAGGGGCTACCTCATTATAATCATCTAATCATTCAATCTGGGGGTCAGAACCAACCTCTCTTTCTGAACATCCATAACATCGCTACCGGTATAATAAGCATCATGCTGACGGCGGCATAAAAACCCCATCGCTGATGAAAGAAGTTTACATTTTCATCGAAGTTCATACCAAACACACCACCAATAACAGTGGCAGGCGCCAGTAAACAGGTTACTATCGCCATCACCTTCATCACCTCGTTCATCTTTAGATTTACGTTGTTGATATGCAGGTCCTGCATGCTCACCATAATATCACGATAGTTTTCCATCAGGTCAATTGCCTGCACAATGTGATCATACACATCCTTATAATACTTGGTGTGACGGTCTTCGAGTAATTCACTTTCACTACGCAAGAAACCATTGACAACCTCTCTCACCGGCGAAAAATTTCTTTTTAAAATGATCAGTTCTTTACGAAGGTGAGTGATATGTGCCAGCGAACGGGGATTATTGCCCCTTGCTATCTCATCTTCTACTTCTTCAATACGGTCACCCAGTTTTTCCATCACCAGGAAATAATTATCAACGATCATGTCCAGCAAAACATAGCAAAGGAAATCAGCCGTACGTTGTCTTATTTTACTGTTGGCCATTTTTAGTTTGTCACGAAGAGGAGTAAATACATCACGGTGTGCATCTTCCTGAAAACTGATCACCACTTCTTTGGCAAGAATAATACTGATCTGCTCTTGCTCTACTGCATTTTTTTCTTCGTTGTAATAAAGCATATTCAGCAGGCAGAATATACTGTTATCGGCTTCGTCGAGTTTTGGCCGCTGATTTATACTCAGTATGTCTTCAATCACCAGTGGATGGATATCAAAATGAGTACAGACTGCCTCCACTTCGGCTTTGCGCAAGCCGTCGATATTGATCCAGGTTGTTCGGCCACTGCTCTTGTACCGGAAACAATCACCCACTGCAGTCAATTTTTTTTCTTCCAGTGTATCGGCATTATAGTCATACACAGAAACAACAACATCTTTTGCGTCTGCTCTCTGCGGCTCAATAGTTGGGTTTACAGAAAGGATCTCTTTTGTCCGCTTGGTGGTAAAGAGATTAGGCAGGTATAAATACTTCAGGTATTTCTCTGGTTTCAGTCTTACGTTCATGAAAGGAAAGTTAATGAAAGTAATGCAGTCAAAAACAAATTGACCACAGTTACCGGGGGGTATACTGCCAGAAGAAGAACTCTTTTAATTTAATAGCATTCCACTTCGGAGACGGCAACCTGGCCGGCTGTATGTTTAAACTTAACCCTGATTCCCGCTGCGGTTATTTTTTCAAATGAAAAAGCATTAACAGTATTGCCCGTCAGCGCAACGGGTTTTTGTTCTTTCATTTTTACCGGCAGCCATTGGTCACTGGTTTGGTATTCAACGGTAATACTGTCTGGCACAGCATAGGTTTTACCATCAGCAAACAAATAGATCTTTACAGCCGAAATATCCTTGGGCTTTCCGAAGTCCACCGCATACCAATCAGTAACAGAGGCAGAGCCCAGCGATGTCCAACGATTAGTGATCTCTGTAAAGTACCAGCAGCGTCCATCAACAGCCTGGTAAAGCGATGTATCGGGATTGGTATTTACAGATGCAGAAGGAACTGGATATCCCTTCCTTTCAATATTCAATGCATGGTTTACCGGTTGTTTGGTTACCGGTATGGCAACAGGAGCACCAATTACCACCTGGTATTTGCCGTCTTTGTTTATCAGCTTCGCTTTTTTTCCGTCAACAAAAAGAGAAAGCCCTTTGCCGGCATTATACTTTTTTCCATCCTTATCATAGATAAGCGACAGCCTGTGTCCGTGATAACGAATATCACCGAGGTAGAAATAGTCAATGGAATTGTCCACCAGCGGATTTATATCCAGCGTATCACCCGCTGATGGGCGAATGCCGCAAAGCCCGGAAATAATAAGATTGTTGTAAGAAGAATGATTGTAATGATTGCTCCAGTAGTAAAACACTATCGGCCCGCCGAGGTTGGGATCATAATTTTCAACGAGATTGATAGTGCCATCGGGCAGGTAATGCTGTTGGGTGTATTGACGCAATAATTTCAGGTAGTCTGAATTATTGATAACATCCTGCCGGTAGTTATTCAGCATATTGGCCATACCGGTAAGCACCTGGCTTGTTTGATAAGGCCAGCTTGGTCCGTTCCACTGACTGCCACGCTGCCCCATGTATATTACAAACTGTTTGAAGTAATGCTCATAAGAAGGCTCATTGGTCCGCAAACCATATTGGCCAAGCAAATGCGAAGTATCAATCACATGCCTCCATGCCGCATTGAATTTTTTTGTATCGGAGGGCAAATTAAAATACCAGGGAATCATACCGGCCAGCTCCCGGCCACGGATAAAATCCCAATAATGCACATATTGGTTGTCCTGTTTGAAACGATCGGTAAAATGCTGCAGCGAATCATTCCAGAGATGTTGTTCAATATTATTTTTTAAAGCAGCCGCTTTTTGCAGATATTCTTTATTTACAACCATATCACCCTTCATGGCTGCGATAGTAGCAATGGCCATGGCGTTGGCATACATATAACTATTGATGGTAGGCCTGAAAGCATCACCGCCATCAAACCCGGCCGTGCCGCCGGACGCATCAATGGAGGCAATAGTGTATTCGGTAGCATCAGGCATGGCCGGAATATAATAAAGCTGCTTGCCGCTATCCCAGTGGTCGGCCCATTGGTTATAACTGTACTGCATACTGTCCAGCTGCTTGAAAAGAAATGCCGTGTCGGTATTTACCAGGAAGCGGGCATAAGCCGCATCGGCCACACTTTCACTGTAGCGGCGGTTGTTACCACCATCCTGGAAAAGATAATTTATATACCCGTTCATGTAGCGGTCATCTTTCAGCCAGCGGCCTTCATAGACATGGTGCATGGAGGCCGCATTGATGGTACAGAAAGGATCCCTGTCCCATGCCACATGATTGATGAATTCCGTGATGACAAAATGATTATCGCCTGTATTCCGCAAATGCGCCTTGTACATTTTCCAGCGGTAATAATATACCTGCTCGAGGCCGCTGTCCGAACATTCAAAAAAAGGAATATTGTCCAGGTACCACTGCGCATCCTCTTTATAATATTTCGTTGCCAGTTGCTGATGATCCGGCTCCGTCATTTTATCTGCCTTGCTGCAACTGAGTAAAAAAACCGGGAAAATTAAAAAAAGAAGAACGATATACCTGGAGACCATCTTGCTGCTGTTTATTGGTAAGGTTTGTTTGCCTTGTTAAGATAGGAAAATAAATGATGAGAGGCAGAAGAGGCGGGACGGGCAATGAAAGCTCTTTTTTACACAGTTCGTGTTGGGCGAAGTTTTTCTAACCGGGAATAATTTGAAACTTATTTGTTCCTCTTATTCTTTCTAGCTGGGTTCCAATTGGTAAGTCGAGATATGGAATTATTGCTCTGTCATAGTTGGCAATTGTGTTTACGTCGTAAACGGCAGAGTTGCTTGTGTCATCTATATAATCTTGATCTTCAGTGCCTGAAAAAAACTGCCAACCACTATCAATTTCGTTAAACGGTTCTTCACGAATCATATAATCTACAAGTTCCCCATCAACTGTAATTTATCAGTTGCCAGGCAACCCCCCATTGGTTGTACTAGCTGAACTATTTCTTCAGCTTTTAGTTTAAAATTCTTGTTACTTGCCATGAAATAAAAAGTCGAACGAACAGGTATTTGCGAAGGCTGGGGAATAGACATCCGTCCGCCGACAACCGCTGCTGATTGAAAATATAAAAATTGAATTTAAGAACTAAAGTTGAAAGTTGTTTGTCAAGCCCGAACCACAGCCTGGATTTGCAATTGGCTGATGTTTGCTGGTCACGCCCAACTTGCATAAAACCCAATGTTGTGCGTTCGCTTTTCTATTGTGTCGCCAAAAGGCTTTCGAAGTCCTTTACAATGTCATAATAATCGTACTCAAATTTATTAATCCAACAACTAAGAATTCCACTGCTTATTAATTTGGCATTCTTTAAGACATCTTTAATTCTTTTGTCATTGTCAGCAGTTGGCATATAGCCGAATTTGTCCTGCATATATATTAATGTCCTCGCAGCAAACAGTCTACTGGTTGGGCTTGGTGAAAATAAAATGCTTTCCAAAGCTTGATAGTCTTTGTTGACAATAAAAAAACGAAGGTTATTGAATGTTTCGCTGCCCAAACCAAATGTTATGTAAAATGGTTTTTCAAAAGTGCCTCCGGTCATAACATCTGTAAAGTAATTTATTGCATATCGTCTTCGATAGTTTGTATCTAATGATTCTAAAAATACTACTCCAGAATCCTCCAAATACTTTTTTACATTCTCCTGGTATGTCTTTTCATAGCTGATTTGTCCATTTAGGCAGTCAAATGGAAGCTTAATATCATCAATTAAATACTTCTCGATTATTTCCTTATGATTACCAATCGTCAATCTTAGTTTTAAAACATTGTCGCCAAAATAAATAGCGTCAACATTACAAGAGCCGTATCCACCGTGAATTGTGTGTTGAGTTGATTTTAGACCATAACCCAAATCCTGAGTTACACTTTGGCAATTGCATTTGCCGTCGATAAAGTGAGGAAGTATTTTTTTAATCTCTGTTATTGTCGAACCATTTGAAGGCAACTTGTTGAGCTTATTTGTAATAATGTCTTTGTCTGTTTGTACCCAATCTAAGTGAATAGGCTTTTCAACATTATCTTCTCTGTCATTACAGTATGGAATAAAAGAAGAAGGTTTTGTAGAGTCAGCAGTTATTACTTGTCCAAATACATTATTGGAGATTGTCAGGCTAATTAAGGTTATGTATGTTATGAAGAGTTTCATTTAGTTTTTGTCATGATGCAAGGAAACGGAATGTTACATAACGGTCAGGGCTTTCTGCTGTGCTGGTATTCTGTGATTCGTCAGCCCGAACTGCTGCTGAGTAAAGTTAATGTAGTTGATGTTATATTCTGTTGCCCGGCTTTATTCGTCCAGCCCGGACTGCAGGTGATAAGCGAACCGGACGATCAGTTCGTATTCGTTAGCCAGCATAGCAGAAAACCCCATGTTGTATGCATGGCCGTTGTTCAGTAGGCTATTTCTGTTTTAAATAGTAAACATTTCTAATCGTGGCCAAATAATAATTAAGGTGTCCTTTACTTGAGTTGTCAACAGTTCCTTTTATAATAAATTCCTTTCCAGAAGCACTTTGAAGTAAGCTGTCGTTGGTAACTAAGTCTGTACTTAGGTCAAGCCAAAAGCATTTGCTATTATGTCCCTTACCAAGACAAATTGCGACGTTCTCGAATTCATAGTATACGATTCCTTCCGTTTGTATATTCTGTCCATCTAAAGAATTATGCTGTCTAACCAAATTCGCCAAAGAAATTACTCTGGCATTTGTAGTTGTGTCCTTTGCCAGCTTTACAAATTCAACTTTTGTTTTTGCATTTGGCTTGCATAAAGCAAAAAAAAATGTCGCTCCCAAAGTAATGATCAAAATGTTAGAAAATTTCATATAGGCTTGCATACAACGAGTGTATTAGCGAAACTACGAAGTGTTTTGTTTGATAGCCTCCCAAAATTGTCGGCCTGATTTTCAATTTCTTAGACTAGTTTATGCAAGATTTTCACACATCCGAAGGAGTTGCGACAATCCAACCGGTGCACCGAGAATCAATAACTAAAAGGCCTGCGAAAATGCAGGGCCTTAAACATAATAAGATATGTTGATCCTGTTCTGATTTCTATCCGGCGATAACACTAAAGTTTTTCATATAATTCTCTCAGCTTCTTCCTTGTCATGATCTTTTCCCAGTCTTTTCCCAGGGCATTTTCCCAGAGCGGTTTCATGCCCATGCTTACATTTATCATCTTTTCAAAATCTTCCTCACTCAGTCCCTTGCAGATACCGGTTGGTATATCAATATTGTTCTTCTCCACCATGTATTTGAATTCCTTTACACCGGCCGGGTAATATTCCTGCAGGTGGTTCATCACAATACAATTACCAATACCGTGTTTGGTGCCAAGTAAATAACTCAAACCATAGCTCACAGCATGCGCCACACCAACCTGGCTATAGGCGATGCTCATACCCCCGGCATAAGAAGCCATCATCAGTTTATCATCGCAATCATCATCCCAGCTGTCTTTATTCACAAACACATCCCTGCAGAGCTGCAATGCTTTTTCGCCATAGCTTTTACTGAATTCATTCAGGTAAGTGCCTTCCAGGCTTTCAATGCAATGGATATAACAATCCATGCCGGTATAGAAACGCTGGTTGGCCGGGGCGTCTTTGGTCAGTTCGGGGTCAAGCACTATCTGATCAAACGGAGTGAAATCGGAATTCATGCCCAGCTTTTTCGTGGGTCCGGTCAACACAGTCGTTCTTGAAACTTCTGCACCAGTTCCGCTGAGTGTGGGAATGCCGGCTTTATATACACCGGGATGTTTAACAAGATCCCAGCCCTGGTAATCGGCTGAAGAGCCGGGATTGTTCATCATCAGCGAAACAGCTTTGGCAAGGTCCATGGTGCTGCCGCCACCAATACCGATAACACCACTCACGGTACCAAATTCATCTTTGAGCTGCTGTGCCAGTTTATCTACATAGGTTGTCTTGGGCTCATAGGTTACATCCGCAAAGATGATCTTGTCTTTTCCTCTTACAGGAATACGGCTGATCAACACTTTGCCCTCGAAAAAATGATCCACGAGGAAGACCATCGGTTTCCCTTCTTTGCGTTGCGGAGCTAAAATTTCATCTAACTGGTTGAAAGAGCCGCGGCCATACACCACATAGCCGACCATCTTGAAGTTTCTGAATTTCATATTTTTTTACCACAGATTACACAGATTATTTTCACGGATAACACAGCTATAAAATCAGCCTTTTTATCCCTTTCTTTAAATCTGCCACATTAAAATTAATCAGCAAACCTACTTTACATTGGGTTAATTTCAAATAGGTTAAAACCTGTGCGGTATGCACATCAGCAAGAGCGTCTATGGCTTTTATCTCAACCACCACAGTTTTCTCAACGAATAAATCAAGCCGGTAGCCAACCTCAAGTTTTACTTCCTGATAAATTAAAGGGAGTGGCTTTTCTTTTTCAACAAATAATCCTTCTTTAGAAAGGACATAGGCCAGGCATTCTTTATATGAGCTTTCAAGTAAACCCGGGCCAAGCTCTGAATGTACTTTAAAAGACGCACCAATTATTTTGCCGGTTAACTCATTTATGTTTTCTAAACTGTGCAATCTGTGCTGTATTTAATCTGTGTATTTCTGGTAAAAGTAAAAGTATTTTTTTGCTGAGCACAACAAGCGGTTTAACCACAGAAAGCACAGATTTTTTCACAGATAACACAGCTATAGAAACAGCCGTATAATACCTTTCTTTAATTTATTTGTTTCCCCGTTACTTCATTCTTTTATAAGCCGTGTAATCTGTGCTGTATTTAATCTGTGTAATCTGTGGTAAAATTCAAAGTAATTTAGCAGCCCTTTCTAAATCATCCGGTGTATCGATCTCCACACCCATATAATCCACTATGATCATACGAAGAGGAATACCATTTTCTAAATAGCGGAGACATTCGATTTTTTCAGCTGCTTCCAGCGGCGTGACCGGCCACTGCGTAAAATGCAGAAGGGCCTGCTTGCGGAATGCATACACACCAATATGTTCATAATAAGTAGTGGGATAATCTTTGTCTCTCGGGTAAGGGATCACACTGCGGCTGAAAAAAAGAGAGTTCATGTTTTTGTCCACCGACACTTTCACAAAATTGGGATCATCAATTTCTTCCTGTTTGGTAAGCACCTGCATCATCGAAGCCACCTGTACAGAGGGATCATCAAACTGTTGTAATAGTTTTTGCAGCGGTTCTTTTTTTACAAACGGGGTATCGCCCTGCACATTTACAATAATATCAACATCCATATCAGCCGCCGCTTCGGCAATGCGGTCGCTGCCGCTTTCATGCTCGTACCGGCTCATAACAGCTTTACCACCGGCTGCAGTTATTTCTGTGTAAATAATATCACTATCCGTTACCACCACCACTTCATCAAATAAGCCGGTCGCCACTGTTGCATCATAGGTATGACGGATAACAGCCTTGTCGCCCAAAACCTGCATCAGCTTGCCGGGAAAACGAGTGGCCGCATATCTTGCCGGTATCATCGCAATAACAGAACCACGATTTTTTTGAATCTCTTTCATAAACGGTACAAATATCCCATAAATCAAAATATAATCCTGTAAATCGTGGTACTACACACCGCCACTAAAGAAAATGACCAGCTGGTTATCCTGCATATACATTTCAAACTCGTAGTAAGCGCCGTTCTCAAAACCCAATTTTATTTTTTCAATGGAGAAGGGGCTGGTGTCAGTATCATCGTTGTTTCTTCTGATGACTTTTATATCATACTCCCGGCCATCTTTTTTGTAGATCTGGCTTTTAAGCGGAAATTCTTCTTTCTCTCCAAACACTTCTTTGAATTCTGGTATCAGGCGACAGAGCAGGAAACCTTGTTGCAGGCTGAACCCAGGTAAGAAATAGGTATCTGAGTTGTACTCGTATGCATAGAACTGGTGGTATTCACTGCCGTTTTTAAATAACTGTTTGGTAAGCTCCCATCCACCTTCTGTGAGTTGATTAGCCGGCCCCGACCTGGCGACCACTTTTGAACCGGCAGGAGCAGCATTTTGTGCCAGGTACTGTTTCAGGTCTTTAATGGCAGCCAGTTTTGGCGGAGCCCACGGTAATAAGTAACTGTCAACGATATAACCGGTCTTATTATTAAAGCTTATTTTTTTCCAGTAGCCGGTCATGTTTTCTGTGATAATAACTTTCCAGTCGCCTTCTTCATCAATGGTGGTCACTTTTGTACCGTAAGGAATTTTATCCAGCACTTTTGCTGAAGCATCCGGTTTTTCCCGCATGCTTAAGCCTGTTTTAGCAGCCACATAGTAAGTGCCGTGCATCACCTGGGCGTTGATGGAAAAAGCGCAGGCGATAAAAGCAACCAATAAAATGATGCGCATAGAAAATGGTTTGTATTTAAATATAATTCAGGAATCTTTTTGAAAAGGGTGTTTCAGCAGGGTCATGATATCCTCGTCCTTTTCTTCGGGATAGTAGCGGTCAAGCCCATAGCGTAAATCTTTGCTGTCGAGAAAAGAAAAAGTTCCCAGCATCCGGTCCCAGAAAGAAAATACAGCGCCGTAATTACTGTCTGTATAGGGTTGTTTCCAGTGATGATGCACTTTGTGCATATTGGGAGAGATGAGTACATAACTCAATGCCTTATCAATTCCTTTCGGCAAACTGATATTGGCATGAGTGAAAGCAGTGGCCAGCACTACCAGTGTCTGGTAGATCATCACCGAATACATAGGTGCGCCGGAAACAAGGATCAGCAGCATAAAGAATATGCCCCGCAGCAAACTATCGCCAGGGTGATGGCGAAGTCCTGTAGTAACATCTACATTGGTATCGCTGTGATGGATGAGATGAAACCGCCAGAGAAATTTATTCTTGTGCATGATGATATGTACCAGCCAGCTGCTGAAATCTAATGCGAGCACCCCTATAATGACTGTCATCAGCACACCCGAATTAAACCAATACACTAAACCGAACTGCTGATGCAGGCACCAGTCAGATAATTTGATAATAAAAAAAGCGAGACCGGTATGAAGAATAAGATGAAGGACCGTGAAGAAAAAATTAACACCGGCGTGGCGCAGCTTATTTTTTTTATAGTGCAGCGGAAGCAGCGGAACAGCCCCTTCTATGATCCAGAAAAAAAGCAGCCCGCCAACAAGGATTGCCATTCGCTCCAGCGGCCGCTGTTCCAGTGTTTGAAAATGTTCGATAATATTATTCCACATGACAACTATTTCTGGTTTAAGATACGAAGGAAAAAGAAAAACGTTTAGTTGTTTATCTCCTCTGCGCCGGCAGTATCTTGTTTTTCTGTAAACTCATGTCCGCAATCAAAACAATGATTTACTTTTTCAACCGGCATGGCAAATGAAAAAGTGATAAACCCCAACAACGCACTGAACCAGTTTGATGCTTTGCGGGGAGTGCTAACCAGCTCAATGTTATGTGAACCGCATTTCGGACAGGACAGTGTGGCTTTACTTTCCCTGCGCAACCGCTCCAGTAATGCGGAAGCCCTTTCAGCCTGCGAGCTTACCACCATTAATTTTATACCGCCTACTGCATTGGAAAGTATCGGATCAATGGTAACAGTATTTTCATCTTTCAGCCAGCAATTGATTCCTTCCTCTTCCAGTACACCCCGTGCAATATGTGCATCTACGTAATTCGTATAAGAGTTGAGAAGAACAAAATCCATGATTATCTGTTTATCGTCCATATTCATCGCCGTACTCATCCGCATATTTTTCATAGCGTTTGATAAGCTCGATATTCTTTTTTTCAATATCTGTTAAAAAACCTTTGATGTCAACCGTGTTAGGAACATACCAATCCTGCAGCTCAAACTGCAGACGCAAATGTTTTTTACTGAAGCAAAAACCATGACGGGCAAATATCTCGTTGCGCATAAACTCCAGGTCTTCTTTCATCTCATTTTCTACATCGGCAGGTTTTAACAGTCGCTGTGACGCTTGTGGGTAATCTCCGACTGCTGGATTGTACTCAAATTTTTTGCGAAGAAGAGCATAGGTTTTGGCCGGTCTTTTTTTATCGTTGGGATTCCATACACCATTAAGATTCTCCGGGTGACTTTCGTCTATTTCAAAATCAAACACCCCGTCATCTTTATGATCGCCGGGTTCTTGCCCATGGAAATAATAAGTATAGGCTTTTTTGGCAAAGGTTCCGTAAAAGGGGCGGTCGTTGCCGCCAACGATGGAGCGGCCCTGTACCGAGTCACCCCATATTCTTGTAATAAGCAGCGTTATTTTATTATCACCAAAAGCTCCCACAAAAGAGCCAAGGAATAGTTCCATTGATTTTGCAGAAGTGCTGTCTGCTTTTATTTCTGTGTTGCCGTTTTCTTTCTCACCGGCAGGTTGTTTTTTATTATTGCAGGCCTGCAGGAGCAAGGCGGCAATAACAAGGAGTGAAAAAAATCTCATAGTAAACAGGTTAAATTTGTAAAGAGTAAGATCATTACCATTTTAAAAATAAGACAAATAATCAGCCGCACAAATATCATTAACGCCACCCTTTTACTGACACTGGCTTTTTTTACCTGGCTGATGGCAAAGATCACCGTTGCCTATATGCCTTACAACACGGATGTTGGCTTTCTCCGTATCAAACAGCAGTATATAGATATTGACCAATGGAGAATTGCCTTCTTCATACATATATATGCCAGTATGTGGGTATTATTTGCGGGGTTCACCCAGTTTTCAAAACGATTGCAGAAAAATAACCCGAGCCTGCATCGGACACTGGGCTATGTGTATGTGGTTGATGTGTTGCTGATAACAGGGCCGGCGGGATTATTAATGGGGTTTTATGCCAACGGAGGGTTGTTCTCAAGAATTGCTTTTGTATTGCTCGCTATCCTCTGGATATATTTTACCGCAATGGCATTGATCAAAGCAAAGCAGAAAGACTTCAAAGCTCACCGTAATTATATGACCAGAAGCTATGCGCTAACCCTATCCGCATTAACTCTAAGGGCATGGAAGTATGCGATCACCAACAGCATCGAGCTGCCACCCATGGATGTGTACCGGGTAGTGGCATGGCTGGGGTGGGTGGTGAATTGGGGTGTAGCAGAATGGCTGATCCGGCGAAGTGTCAAAAGCAAAAAATCTCTCATTAATGAAAGAGAGATTCTTTGATGTTTATTTATTCCCCTTTAGGAGTTACTGATTCAGCATCAGCGGCATTACCAGCATCAACAGATCTTCGTTTTCATCTTTGTCTGTTGGCTTGATAAGCCCGGCTTTTGTTGGTGTTGATAATTCTATATTCACTTCATCGCTGTCTGTTGCATTTAGCATTTCGATAAGGAACTTGGCGTTAAAAGCGATCATCAGGTCTTCACCATTATACTGGCATTTCATTCTTTCGTTTCCTTCAAAACTGAAATCCACATCCTGCGCTGCCAGCTGCAGTTCGCTGCCGCTAATGCTTAGTGCTACTTGGTTGGTGCTTTTATTACTGAACACACTTACCCGGCGCAAAGCACTCTGAAAATCATTTTTATTTACGGTCAGCCTGTAGGGATTATCAGCGGGTATCACCACTTTATAATCAGGGAACCTTGCATCAATCAGGCGGCAACTCATTTGCGTAGTACCGTGTTTTACAAACAGGTGGTTGCTGTTGTAGCTTACTGTGATCTCTTCATCGGTAAACGGAATGGCCGCTTTTAATAAACTCAGCGGCTTGCGGGGGGCAATGAAAGAATCTGATTTAGGACATTTTACATCTGTTCTTTTATAACGAACCAGGCGATGGGCATCAGTGGCTACACATTGCAAACCCTTTTTATCCAGCTCGAAGAATACACCCGTCATAGCAGGGCGCAGGTCATCGTTGCTGGTGGCAAATAAGGTTTTCCCGATAGCCGTAACCAACGCAGAAGCGGTCATGGTAAAAGAAGTAGTATCGTCGGCCGCCGGTTCCTTGGGGAAATTGTCAGGATTCTCTCCCATTACCTTATACTTGCCATTATCGCTGGTGATCTCAATGGCAAAATTTTTATCAATATTAAAGGTCAGCGGCTGGTCGGGAATGTTCTTTAATGAATCCATCAATATCTTGGCCGGGATACATACTTTGCCGCTGTCTTTGGCCTCAATATCCAGCTGTACTCTCATTACTGTTTCCAGGTCGGTTGCCACCACAGTCAGCTTATTTTTTTCTACTTCAAACAAAAAATCCTCAAGTATCGGTAAAACGGTATTGGCATTGATCACACCGGAAATATGCTGCAGTTGTTTCAGCAGGGAAGAAGAGGATGCTATAAACTTCATGACCTGTAATTGAATGATTTAAATGAATGGGGCGAAACTACTGATTTTTGTTTTACTGTCAGCACTTTAAAGATGTTGTGGAATACTTCCGGGAAAGGCTACTTTTTTCAATTAGAGGGAAATGGGTAAGCCGCATCTTCTTTGTATATTGCCTTATTGCAAAAACCATCAGATGCTCGATAAATTGTTCAATTGGGGAAAGAAAAAAAGCGAGACCACCGAGGGGCCTGTTATCTTCTTTGGCCGTTACTCGGATAATAATAAGCCCCTGGCCAAAGTGAACCGCTGGACAGATGCCGATAACCTGTACAAGGAGAAAAAATTCCCGGAAAGCATTGATGCATTTTTTGACTACCTGCGGGATGATTCAGTACAAAATGTGGTGTATGAAAGAAACGGGGCTGAGGGACGGTTTGAGTTTTACCAGGGGTCTAAGATCGTCAGGGGAACATTCGACCAGTCCGCCATAAAAGCGGAAGTAACGCTGGCACGGATGCCACAACCTTCTGTGCCCGTAATGCGGAGATTACTGGAAATGAATTTCAATTTATATTATAGTCGTTTCGCCATGGATAATGACAGGCTGTGTATGCGGTTTGACAGCGATACGGTAGCGGCCAGCCCCAGCAAGCTTTATTACGGGTTGAAGGAACTGGCAACAAAAGGAGATAAACAGGATGATCTGCTGGTTCAGGATTTTGCTACACTGCAAACTACCGACAACGAACATATCACCACGATTCCTGATGCAGAAAAAGAAGTAAAATATGCCTATCTGCAAAAATGGATCAGTGAAACACTGGAAACAATTGCTCCGCTGGATGCCGATAAATTTTCAGGAGCGATTGCTTATTTGCTGCTGGGGTTGATATACCGGATCGATTATATGATTGCACCAGAAGGCAAGTTGCTGAATGAACTGGAGAAGATCACCGGCATATACTTTAAAAAAGATGAAAGACCAGTGACCGAAAAGAACAGGGACATGGTGGAGGAATTCAAAAAATTATTGGCCATGCCCAGGGAACAGGTGTTTGGCTACCTGTTTCGTTCCAGGTATACATTTGCCATTGTGGCGCCGCAGGTGTACAAAACAGTATCCGAAGCGATCCATGCGGCCAATCAAAACATGGTTTGGTACAGGGATAATAATTATCCGGCGATAGCCAACCAGATAACAGAGTATGGCATTTCTTATTGCCAGTATTCATACAGTTTACCCAGGGTTATAACTGAATTATTTCATTTATACATGATGGTCAATTACCCCGAGTTTTTTGTTTCGCTAGGCTATAAAACTGCTTACTACGATCCGTTGAGAAAACAATTTGTACAGCAGGGAATCATTGATAAGATAAAGGAGATACAAAACCGGTGGAAGGATAAATATCCGAACATGGATTTCAAAACACAGAACCTGCGGTTTGACAGCCTGGTCAACTTCAACCTCACTTTTACGAACGAGATGGAGTTTTTAAATATGGAGCCCAAATAATCAATGACAATGGATCCGCAACTAATCATAGAAAAATACCAGAACGCTATTATACAAATTGCCACGGCAACTGGTACCGGCACCGGGTTTTATATAAAAGAATTCGACCTGATAGTCACCAACGACCATGTAGTATCAGATAATGCCGAAGTTACTATTGCAGGCAAAACCTTTGATAAAGCATTGTCAAGAGTTTGGTACACTGACCGCAAGCATGACCTGGCTTTTTTAGAAGCGCCGAAAAATATAGAGTTGCCTGAAGTTCGGTTGGGCCAGTATGAGCAAATGAAAGATGGTGATTCCGTGGTGGCCATCGGGCATCCGTATGGATTAAACTATACGGCCACACAAGGAGTTATCTCCAAAGTAGACCGGATAAGGGATGGATTAAAGTTCATTCAAATTGACGCAGCGATCAACCCGGGCAACAGCGGCGGCCCATTGGTAAATATGAATGGTGAGATAATCGGCGTCAACTCTTTTATTATCCGGGGCGGAGATAACCTGGGCTTTGCATTGCCGGTATTGTACCTGCGGGAAGCCCTACAAATGTACCAGCCAAACAAAGGACAAGCCTCGGCCCGTTGTTTCAGTTGTGGTTTTTTAGTTACCGGCGCAAATATTGATTCTAAAAAATATTGCCCTAATTGCGGCACGGAAGTAAAATTGCCCGAAATACCAGAGAAGGAAGCAGAACCCGTAGGAGCTGCAAAAACCATTGAAGACATTCTAAAAGAATTGGGGAAAGATGTACGGTTGGCGAGAGAAGGAGTGAATAGCTGGAGTGTGAAAGAAGGATCTGCCAAAATAAAGATCACTTACAATGCAGAGAATTTTTTTATAGCGGGCGACGCATATCTCTGCCAGATGCCGGCGGATGCGGCAAAGATCAAACCGTTGTATCAATACTTGCTGCAGGAAAATTACCGAACCAATGGTTTGGTCCTTAGTTGTGTCAAGCAAAATATTGTTCTCAGCCGCATCATCTACGATCTTGATATGACCAAAGAAAGCGGAGCGGCTGCTTTTCGCACCCTCTTTCAGCAGGCAGACCACTATGACGATTATTTGAAACATGAATTTGGTTGCCTGGAAAGACTGGAAGAATAAGCCGTTGATTTGAAATGATCATGCAGAAATTTCATGTATAAAAAACAACTGACCAAAGAGCAGGCCCTTCAGAAATTAAAACATTACTGTGCATACCAGGAGCGCTGCCATAGTGAAGTAAAGGAAAAACTGTATAACCTTGGTGTGTGGAAAAAAGATCATGACCAGATCATAGCCTCGCTGATAGAAGAAAATTACCTGAACGAGGAACGCTTCGCCGTTGCATTCGCCGGGGGGAAATTCCGGGTAAAGCAATGGGGCCGGGTGAAAATAAAATATGAACTGAAGCAAAAGCAGGTGAGTGAGTACAGTATCAAAAAAGCAATGAAGCAGATAGACGAAGAAGAGTATGAAAGGGTGCTGAAAAAACTGGCAGACGAGAAATATTCCTCTTTAAAAAATGAACAATACCTGGTGAGGAAAAAAAAGACAATGGATTACCTGGCCGGGAAAGGATTTGAAATGGATTTGGTGAGACAAGCAGTGGAGAAATGATAACCTACTGTAAGTGCAGTGCCCACTTTTTTCCAATTACATATTTTTTTTGCATCTTGAGTAATAACAATGATGGCCCGGAAACACCCAACAGTATCGCTTCAAACTGCAACCAGTTACGAACACCGGCACTTCCCTGGTCGATAGCCGCTACGGGTAATAATGGTATTGCCAGTATTGCGCCGGCAATAAACCATGCAGGCATAACAGCCCAGCCTCTTTTTTTTATCAAAGGTCTTTTCACAAAAAGTATATCACTGGTATTGAAAACGGCCGTATCTCTTACCCAGATTTTCCGTGTTTTAGACAGGGTGCCATCGGGATGTTTGCGGGAGGGACCAACATGCCAGGTATAAACACTATCCCTTTCTGTTTTCCGGATGCGGCTGAGTACAAGCGTACTGTCAGTAGTAGCTATAATATCCGTCCATTGTCCCTTACTTGTATAAAAAACAGAACCGGTTCCCTTTTTTAATACAACCTGTTTTTGCTTTTTGTTGTTCCGCTGCAAAACTACTTGCTGTGTATAAGCGGTAAACCCAATCGAACACATCAGCAGCAACAATATTATTCTTGAAATAAGTTTCATCAATTCATTACTTCTGTTGTAAAATGATCGACACCGTTGTGCCTTCTCCTTTTTTACTTTCAATATGCAGGGTTGCTCCCATTGTTTTCAACAGGTCTTTAATAATAAGATAGCCCAGCCCATGCCCTTTTTTATTATCTACATTGGCAGAAGTGATCACCACATCATCTGCCATCAATCGTTGTATTTGTTCCGGCGTCATGCCGGCACCTTCGTCTCTAACAGCAACAGCAATATGATCGTTTTCCCTGACAGCAGAAACTATAATGCTCCCCTTTTCAGTAAAATGAATAGCATTGGTGAGAAGATTATAGATAAGAATTTTTAGGGGTTCATAGTATTGATGTATTGCCATGCCAGCAGCTACCCTGTTTTCAATAACCAGGTTTTTTTGTTTTGCCAGCGATTGGAGTAACCCAAGGACCTGCCCCACCATTTCATTCAGGTTAAATGTTTCTTTGGCCATCCGCCTGTTTTCATTTTGGTATTTTATCCAGTTAAGGATATTGGTAGAAAGCAGCTGCAATTCCTGTGAGGTAGTGGTCATTTCCTGTATAGTTTCCTGCTGTAACTCTTCGGGCATCAGCTTTCTTTTCTCCAGTAAATTCTTTCCGGCCACAGTAAGAAATTTTAACGGAGTAACAATATCGTGACTGATGATGGAGATAAGCCTTGTTTTAATAGTGTTATTCTTTTCCAGTATCTCGTTTTGTTGTTGCAGCTCCCTTGTTTTTTCTGCTACCTGTTTTTCTAATTTCCTTTGCCGTATTTCATATTGCCGTGTTCTGTACCGGAAATACAGGGACAGCAATCCCAGCACAGCTAATGAGCTGAGCACAAAAAACCACCATTGCTGATGCCATGGTGTTTTTATGGTAAACGTAATTTCTTTATAGGAATAATTATTGACACCAAACCCGTTGAGTTTCCGGATCTGTAACTTATAAGTACCGGGAAGCAGGTTGTTCAAACTGATGATAGCACCACTCTGTATATCAACGGGTGTCCAGTTGGTGTTTTTATTAAGCCGGTACTCCAGGTAGATGTTTTCTTTATTGCACCAGGAAGAAAAACCCAGCCGGAGCATAATATCTCTTGCAGCAGAAGGTAAAGATTTTATGGCAAGGGAATCAGGATTGATCCGCCTGTTTCCTGCGAAGAACTCATCAAGATATATATTTCCTTCCGGTAACAAGGGAATTGCAGTGGAGGGGTTTACCCAAAGCAGGCCATCCATGGTGGGAAAAGAAAGGACACCATTTTTCATTTGTAATGCACAGGGAGAACATCCGCCATTCATTTCGGCAATGTCCATACCATCATTTTTACCATAATAATGATAATATACCTGTGTTCGGTCATTTTCATATGCATCGATAAGGTCCGACAGTTGTGCTTTGAAAAGCCCCCGGTTAGTGCTCATCCAGCAGAAACCCAGTTCGTCGGGAATAAAACAGTGTGTATATAACAGAAAGTTGCTTTTATCAAGCGGCATGGATTTTAGCTTACCATTTTTCCACACATAATATCCTTTTCCATAGCTGCCGATGAAAATATAATCTTTGTATTTCCAAAGGCTCCGGAAACAATAACCCCGTTCTTTAATAAGCGTATCAACTGTCAAATTCTTTATATCATACAGCATCACTCCATCACAAGAGACCACTCCTAATGTATTTGGTCCAAAAGGAAGCATGGTATAGGGAGCGGCATAGCTGTTTGTAGGAGATGTTGGCCGGAACAACCAATGTATACTGTCCCCTTCAAGAAATCCCAAACCGAGGTATGATGCGAAGTAGAATTTATTAGCCAGCGAGGTCATGCCAAAATTAGCATGAACAGATATTTTGTTGAAAGGAGTCGTTACTCCGGAATTATAATTGTAAGAATGTAAAATATTCTTGCCGGCACTGTTCGACCATTGTACATACCACATAAGTGAATCGCCGAATGTATAAACAGAATAATCGAATTTGCCGGTTATGGGCAGTTTTGCCGGTCTTTTACCGGTACCACCAATAATATGCGCCTCGTTCGTCAGAACAGCTCCATCCGAAAGTTCCACCTGGGAATAGTAAGCATTCCTTTCACCAATATCTGTAAGTGATTTCTTTACCGGGGTAACCCTGTTCCTGTTTATGGTGATAATGCCTTTTGAGTCGGTACCAATAAACAGGATCTTATTTTTTTCACTGTACTGGGCGAAACGAATAAACGAGTAAGAAGGAATTTCACTGCAGATCAATCTTGCTTCAATCACCCCGTTCTCATAATACAACAACCATGCATTGTTATCAGAAAACAGAATAGGATTAGCGATACCGTTGTCCCAGTGCAACAAAAAGTTGGAAGAATGAAGTGAAACCGGTTCACCTGAGCGGGACACAATTTTTACCGGCTCAAATGTCTGTAAATTGTTTTTTGCCAGTAATAACTGGCGGTCCTCATTCAGGAAGAACAGTTGCCCGTTAAGCATAAATGAGTTTACGGGCCTGAAAGGAAGTGTCAACAAAACGGGGTCGGTATTTTTGTCCGACAGCAAATAAATAATTTTATTGCCGAGGCTTATCATAATCGTACTGTCTGACAAACGAAGCATGCCGGCCCATGGCATTTCCCCGGTTTTTTTTTGAAAAGCATATATTTTTTTTCGCAGAACAGTATCTGAAACAAAAAAGAAAAATCTCTTTTTAAATCCATTCACAGAGTCGAGCTCAGGCAGGCGGAGTGATACCAGTGAGCCGGAATTAACACGCAGAAAACTGTTTCCAACATCTGATGTGTAAATAATACCCCGGTCATTTTTTACCATGTATGCCATGCGTTCATGTGTCAGGCCAGGTGTATTTTCCTTGGTGAAATTGGTAAAATCAAGACCATTGAAACGGGAGATACCAGCCTCGGTAGCGATCCACAAAAAACCGGTTTGCTCATCCCATTGCATGCCCTTAATACCATTTGAGGGCATGCCGTTATCGGTGGTAAAATGCCGGACATGATAACCTCCGGTATTCTGTGCCGGGGAATTGAAAGTGAAAACAAGGAGATAAAGAAGAAAAATCAGCAGCCTTTTCATATTAAGTTTGCTGCAACAAGTTACAGTTTCCCGCCTAATAATTTACATTGTACAGAGTGGCCAACTCTATCAACTCCTTTATATTGCCGGCATTTGTCTTTTCATAAATGCGGGTTTTGATGGTGGAAACAGTGTTCATCTTCAGGTTAAGTGTTTCCGATATTTCCTTGGTGCCGATTCCCTTCAATACATAATGTAATATTTCAAGTTCTCTTGGAGCCAGCGTTTTAAACGGGTTATCATGATGATGGATATCATTTCTTCGCAGCGGCGCCTCATTCAGCAAAAACTTTTGGAGTACCAGCATCATTTCCTCATCACCCGCAGACTTTGATAGATAGAAATTGATACCGTATTGCTTCAGGGCTTCACCATATATCTCGGCCGGCTGCATAGAAAAAACAAGAATATTCAGATCAGGGTAAACCCTTCTTATGTTGGGGATCACCTCGAGAGTGCTGCCATCTGAAAGAATGATGTCCAGGATAAGGTGGCTATATTTTTTCTTTACTAATTCCTTCATCAGGTCGTTGCAGGTACCCACTTCTTCGATATCCGTATACCCCAGCGAAAGCTGGATATTAAGTTTCAGACCTTTACGAATCATGCTATGGTCGTCTGCTATTAAAATTTTTGGCGGCATTTTTTTCAGGGTTTCGGTCTGAATGCTGGTGTTTGATATACTAATTTCCATATTTTCTTACTGCTTTTTGTAGAATTTATTCTATTGGCCTACCTGATTATCGTCACAGTTCCTTTCAGTACCTGGTTTTCATCATCATTCAGATGTATGAGATAAACATACACATCATTGGACTGAACAACGCCCCTGAAAGTTCCATCCCATGGGTTACTGCCGTAGCTCTTTGTATTATAAATAAGCTGCCCCACCCTGTTGAAAACCGACACCCTTGCTTCAGGGTATAAAGCAAGACCCGGAATCACCCATTTATCATTCCTGCCATCATTATTAGGTGTAAATCCGGTGGGTATGTAAAGAGCCGACACGACTGTAATAATTACCTGATCTGTTGCGGCACAACTACTCAGGTTATCAACAGCCAGTAAAGTATAGTTTGTTGTTTCGTTAGGTGTGGAAACAGGATTTAATACCGAAGCGGAATTGAGGTACTGAGAAGGAGACCAGGTATACACATAATTGCCGGCAGGAGATATTCCGGCACTCAGCGTAACTGAATTGCCAACCCGTATAACAGTATCTGTTCCGGCATTCACTACCGGCGAGGTATTGATAGTTATTGTTTGGGTAGCCGGAGCAGAACTGCAACCCGCTGCGTTTGCTGTAATAAGCGTAATTGAATAATTACCGGCCGCATTATACAAATGAGTAAATGAAGGAACAGCGGTGCTTGTAGTATTTCCCAGGTCCCAGTTCCAGTTGCTTATACCGGTAGCAGCGGATAAAAGTGTAACAGGCTTGCCTGTACAAAACGGTGCTCCGCCAACAGAAAATGAAGCAACAGGCGTTGCGTTTATTGTTATTGTTTTTGTAGTATCGCCAATACAGCCATTGTCAGCATAAATGCGGTAACGAACTGTTTGGTTGCCTGCTGCTGCAAACAGTTTTGTTGTATTGATGGTGTTAGCAGTGCTGTTATCATCAAAGAACCAGTTGTAATTAATGATGCTAAAACTTCCTGTAACAGAAGTACCGGTAAACAGAACATTATCTGCCTGGCAGGCAGGGTCAGTAAAAGTAAAATCAGCTTTTGGTCCTGTCTTCACCACTACTTTAATAGTGGTAGTTTCTGTTTGATTGCAGGCATCAATATCAGGAGCTGTATAGGTAACCGGTATGTAATATGTACCAGTTGCAGCAAAAGTGAAGTCCTGTTGCAGGGTATAAGTATAATATTTTCTTCCATTGATGAAAGAAGAATCAACGGGTGCCGGGTTGGTAATGATTGAATCAGTACCGGGATTTAAACCAGTTGCCTGGCTCAGTTTCCAATGAACAGAAATGGCCCGGTAGGCCAGTTGTATACTTATACGAAATGGAGTTTTGGGACAGGTGAAGGTATCTGTTTGATTTGTGCTGTTCATCGTATTACGGATACTGCCATAAGCATTCAGGTTGTTGACAAAAGTGCCCATGTTATAACCATAACTTTCAAATATGCCCACTCCGTAAACTGAAGCAATAAAAGTGGAATCACTGCTTACGCTGTGTTGTGCTGCAGCGCCAAAAAACCGCCTGACCACAACTGCATAGTTATTATTAGCCGGATGAGTTATGTATTCTGCTGGTGTAACGGGTGTTCCGTCGATTCGTAAAGAAGCTAATCCTGTTTGCTGAATGATCACATTGATGAAGTTCATATCAATGGCCTGGTTGCGGGTGCTGTAGAATACGGCGCTTTTCACACCTTGTTCTATCGGACTCAGGTAGATCATTTCGGGATCGCCATAAGGATTGGGGGTCGTACTGGTACACTCATTGGTGGAGACAGTATACTGTGCTACCAGTACCGGCCGATCTGCTTCTATATAGTCGCCGGCAGTGCTTGTGAATTCATAATAGAAATTATTGATCAGCCCCGTTAGTGGTACACCGTTTCTTCTGACAACGGTGGCCGGATCTCTCACAGCTACCCGGTAATAATTTAAAAAAGGATCACTGATGTTTATTACAGGATTATTAAAAGTGCGGTAGGTCAGGTAGCGGGTACCCCATGCATTGGCGGGAAAGATCTGTTGCTGCATCACCTCTCCTCCGTTTCCATTGCAAATAACGATACGGCTGCTGCCGGAAAAAACAGCTACCGGGTGGCAATTGCCATCAGCACCTGCTACAGAAACAATTTTACTGCCGGTCATATCCTTTCCGGTGTAAGTCCCGGTTCTCTTTCCGAATACATTATAGATCTCACCTTTGTTCAGGTTAACAGTATAAGTTTGATTGGGCAACCATCCTCCTTCAGTAGAATCAGAAGGAGTGATAAGCACCCTCGTATTATTTTCAGACGCTACAACATAAAACCAGGAATAACTTTCGGGACTGTTTGATACCTGTGTAAAATTGAGTGAGTAATAGGTATAACCATAAGTTTCTACCGGCATCAGCATAGTGGCAGCAGACGAAACAAGATTGTATTGGTGTGAATAAACAACGATCGGCACATCACTTACTATATGAATGCCTTTGGTAAATAAACCTTCCCCGGTAAGTCTTGCATCCTCTGGGCCAGTCTTGGGAATAATAATTGAAAAATCAACTGTATTAGCGGGAATATTTACTGTTTGGCTCCAGCCGGTTCCGTTTATTGAAACGGTTACCGAAGCCGCTTGCTCAGCACTCAGGTATAATACATGTGCCTGGCTGTTGGGCGGAGAAGCCTGGGTAAATAAAACGTTATGACCATACCCCAGCCAGAACTCTTTTCCTTTGTTTGATTTATCCTGTGCAGAAAGCTGAACGCAAAAACACATTGCCCAGCTTAACAAAAAATAGTATCGGTTTGAAAAGGGCATTCGTTAAATGATCTGGTAACAGCAGTTAATGATTACCGGATGATCGTTACGGTTCCTTTGAAGATTTGTTTTCTTTCGTCATTCAGTTGTACCAGGTAAACATATACTTCGTTTGGCTGAACAACGCCTTTGTATGTACCGTTCCAGGGATTACTGGTGTATCCTTTTGTATCATAGATAAGCTGACCGGCCCTGTTGAACACAGACACCCTTGCTTCAGGATATAATGCAAGCCCGGGAATTACCCATTTATCATTTTTACCATCTCCATTTGGAGTAAAGGCATTGGGAATAAAAATATCTGATACAGGAGTTACCACTACCTGGTCTGTGGCCATACAATTATTCAACTTATCGATTGCCTGTATTGTATAGGTAATTAAATTATCAGGGGTAGATACAGGGTTCAGTATGTTTGTGGCATTCAGGTATTGGGAAGGTGTCCACAGGAAATTATAATTAGCCGGGTTATTGATAGTCGCATCTAATGTAGTGGAAGTACCCAGCCGGATAAACTTATCAGGCCCTGCATTAATCGCAGGAGTTGGATTAATTGTTATTGTTTGCGTGGCGGGTAACGATCCGCATCCTGCAGCAGTACTTACCACCAGGCTGATAGTATAAGTATTGGCCGTATTGTACGAATGAGTAAAAGGCGGTACAGCAGTGCTGTTGCCATTACCCAGGTTCCAGGTCCAGTTACTTACCCCCGTTACCGTTGAGGAGAGTGTAATGGGTTTTCTTTCACAAAGCGTATCGCCGGTAATAACAAAAGAAGCTACAGGATTTACATTAATTAAAGGGATTGTAGTAAAAGCGGTATCGCTGCTGCAACCGGCGCTATAACTTACCCAATGCTTTACGGTGATATTTGCAAGAGAGGCGACATAAGCATGAGAGGCGGTATTGGCAGTAGCAGAATTAAAAGTTTGTCCGTCGCCAAAGTTCCAATGCCAGGCGGGAGGATTAGCACCGCCTGTGGGTACTGAAGAAGAAAATGTCAGCAAACTATCAATACATGGTTTTCCATTATAAGTAAAAGTGGCGGCAGGCTTACTGCTTACATTCACCGTAAGCCTGAAGGTATCGCTGCTGCAACCATTGATCGCTGAAACGATCAGCGTCACAGGGTAATTTCCAGCAGCGGTATAAGTATGATAAAACGGGTTGTTAGTAGTAAGTGTACTGCTGTTACCATCGCCGAAATTCCATTGCCAGCTGGTGATGGCGCCGGCCGTGGAGGTGGAGGCATCAACAAAACGTACTGAATCGCCGAGACAAACATTACCTCCTGTACTAAATGTTGCCAATGGTTTTGGCAATACGGTTACCGGCATAAAAGCAGTATCGCTTTTACAACCGCTGGCCGCAACGGTAATGAGTGATATAGTATAATTGCCCGGTGTGGTGTATTGATGATAGAAAGGAGCACTTGTTGTTCTGGTGCTGGTGTTGCCATCCCCAAAATTCCATTGCCAGCTGGCGATAGTACCGACTGGTATAGCAGAAGCATCTACTATTCTTATAGAGTCACGTTGACAAACAGATGCATTCACGGTGAAAGCAGCAACGGGGCTGTCAAGAATGGTAACAGTTTTAGTAGTATCACCCACACAACCGTTGTCGGCAATCACCCTGTAACGGACATTTTGATTACCCGCTGCAGCAAATAATTTTACTGTATTAATGGTATTAGCGGTTGTATTATCATCAAATGTCCAGTTGTAATTTACCAGGTTGAATGTGCCGGGAATAGCAGCACCTGTAAAACGAATACTATCGAGTAAACAAGCTGGTGCAGGAAATGTGAAATCAGCTTTTGGCCCCGGCTTCACTACCACTTTTACTTGTGCATTTTCTGTCTGGCTGCAATTTTCAATGACCGTTGCAGTGTAAGAAACAGGAATATAATAAGTGCCCGGGTTAGCAAATATGAAATCCTGTTGCAGTGTATAGGTATAATAAGTTCTGCCGTTAATACTCTCTGTTTGTACCGGTACCGGGTTTGCGATTATAGAATCAGCATTCGGGGTGATGCCCGCCACCTGGCTCAGTTTCCAATGGATGGAAGTAGCCGGGTGCCCGATCTTTACAAATAAACGTACCGGCGATTTGGGACAGGTAAATGTATCGGTGGTGTTAGTTGTATTAAGACTGTTTTTTATTTCACTGTAGTAATTCAGGTTGTTGATGTTTGTACCGATGTTGTAGCCATAACTTTCAAAAAAGCCAAGGCCATACAATGTGCCGGTAAAAACAGAATCACAGGTAACCCTATGTTGTGCAGCAGCGCCGGGTATCCGGGCAACAGCCACAGTGTATCCGGGATGATTAGGATGGACTCTTGTATTGGCAGGTAGGAACGGGTTGCCGTCTAACAATAAAGAACCTAAACCAGCGGTAGGCACTATAATGTTCAGGTAATTATAATCAATATTCCTGTTGCGGGTAGCATAAAACAACACATCTTTTTTCCCCTGTTCCATCGGGCTTAGATAGAACATTTCCGGATCACCATAAGCAAAACTGCTTGCCAGGTAACAACGGTTTCCCCCTGGAGTATACTGTGCTACGAGGATAGGTTTATCAGCTTCTATAAAATCACCTCCGGTGCTATCTAATATTTCGTAATAGAAATTGTTAACCAATCCCGTCAATACCGTACCATTTCTTCTTACTATTGTTGCAGGATCGGCTACGGAAATGCGGTAGAAATTTTTGAAAGGATCATTTATATCTGTATTCGTGTTATTCAGTGTATGATAAGTGAGGTAGCGGGTACCCCATGCCTGTAAAGGAAAAACCTGTTGTTGCATTGTTTCTCCCCCATCGTTTTTACACAACCTGATTCCGCTGCTACCGGAGAATAGAGCTACAGGATGACAGTTGCCATCATTACCCGGTATAGAAACAACCTTACTTCCTGTCATGTCTTTGCTGGCGGCCCAGGTCTGGTTGCTAGTCCCCAACTTACCCATTACATTGTATATCTCTCCTTTATTCAGATTCACCGTATAAGTTTGATTAGGCAACCATCCGTTTCGGGTGCTGTCTGAAGGGGTAATTTCTAATCTTGTATTATCTTCTGAAGCAACCACATAAAACCACGAATACCAATCAGGTCCATTTTGGGTAGTTGTAATTGGGGGATTCGGAGGACTTGAACCAGACTGGGACTGCGAATAATTTAATGAGTAATATTTGTAGCCGTAAGTTTCTACCGGCATCAGCATGGTCGCAGCTGAGATCATTCCATTGTAGGTGTGAGCATAAACAACAATAGGCGTATCGCTTACTATATGAACGGCTTTATTGTGCAGACCCTCGTTAAAGATGCGGGCATCATCAGCCCCGGTTTTGGGTATCAATATGCTTGCATTAACTGTATTGGCAGGGATACTAACAGTTTGGCTCCAGCCAGTATTTGATACCGAAACGGTAACATTTGCAGGAGCATCAGCACTCAGATAAAGAACCAGCTCCTGCGAATTGAGGGGGGGCTCAGAAGTAAAATTCCAGCAAAATCCATATCCTAACCAAAATTCTTTACCTCGATTAGATTTGTCCTGCGCACCAGCCACCATACCCGCAAGGAGTAAAATCAGCAGCCATGTATGTTTCAGTGGTTTTTGCATCATTTTTCCCATGTCAATATTGAGACAATTATCGATCGAAAACAGTAGAATTAATTCTACAACCACTGATCCGGACTTGGGGTAACCTTGCTGCTCATTTCAATTCCACTATTTAAAAAATTAACCAAAATGAAGAAGAGCTGCTACAGGAATAAGCTGAATTATCTGCTGGTAATTTTGTTTTCCCTTTCTTCCTTGCTGGCCATGGGTCAGAGTAACTACAACACCACCAACTGGAGGTTTAGTAACCCAAGACAATTCGGGTTTACTCCTTTTGACGTCGATTTTCTTGATAACAGTATTGCCCTTGCTGTAGGTTCTGATGGCGGAATAGCCAGAACTACAGATGGCGGCAGCAACTGGACCTATGGGCCTTTTACTTTTGTAAACGCTGCAGGACTTTGGCAAAAACCTTCTTTTACAGATGTTCATTTCGTTTCTGCTACTACGGCCTATGCAGTAGGTTCCCTGGGCGCCATGGCCAAGACGGTTGATGGCGGATCAACATGGACCCATGTGAGAACACCCTTGTACAATAATGCCAGAAATATCAACACGGTTTGGTTTATCAATGAAAATACGGGGTATATCGGTGGCCAGTGGAACACATTAGATTCTATTCCCAAATTATATTTCACCAATAATGGCGGTGCTACCTGGGATTCTTTAGCCGCACCGGCATCCAACGGTACAACCAAGGCCGGGTTCATTAACAATGCCACTTATCCATCAATCGATCTTCCTATTACGGCAAAAGCCAAAGAGATCTACCGGATACAATTTGTCAATAATAACATCGCTTATATATGCGGTGGCGGCGCTTCCACTTTTCCGGGATTGGGTATACCTAATATCACCAGTACCACTACCTGTGCTTTTACCGGGCAACAAACAACAGGATCACATAATGCCAGCCTTTTGTGGAAGTTTGATAATGGAACGCTAACCGACTATTCTATCAGTAAAGAAAGGTTGGGTTATACCGGCTATCCAGCTACCTTAAACTGTACTTCAAAATTTGGAACTGTATCACAAACTGTCCAGCAGTTCAGGGCCCTGAATATTATTAATGACTCGTTGATTGTGATGATGTCATTTAATAATAATGTGGTGGTAAGTGTTCGTACCGGGAAAAATGACAGCACACAAAATATTAACCGCCCCGGTGTATATGAAAAAGGAAAATATGAAGTATTGAATACCGGTAATTCAGGTGCCCCTCCCGGCTACCCGGCCATACCAATTGTGCAGGTATTAACTGCTTCTAACCCTTATCACATGAAAAGGGCGGCAGATGGAAAATTATATGCTACCGGAAACTTTGGTCGTTTCTGGACTTCTGTTGATACCGGAAGAAACTGGGTACAGGTAAGCAGTTTGCCACAGGGTCAGAATTATAGTGCATTTGGTACATGGGCGCTGGACATTGCTCCCAATGGTAAATTCCTGGCAATGGGTACTAATGGTGTGGTGGCAGATTCAACAACAGGCTCAATCTGGCAAACTAATTACAAACTGCAGGTAGCCGGTGCGTATGGTAAGATTGAATTTGCGGATTGTAATAATGGCATGGCTTCAGGCGGCTCCTCCATTGCTGTAACAAACGATGGCGGCACTACCTGGTTTGACCGTACAAGATCTGACTTTACCTCACTAAATATTTCTATCAACTCTCATGCATATGTACCGAATAACCCGGCAAAAGCTTATTTAGCTACCAGCGTAGGAACGATCTATAAATCGGATGATATGAATGCTGTTCCGCCAACAAACCCAACTTTAGACCCCGTTTTTGCAAATACTAATGAACAAATGTGGGATGTGGCAACTGCAGGAAATGATAGTGTGTGGGTAGTAGGATACAGTGGGTTCTCTGTACCGGCAGCATCAAGATCACCCAAAGTTTTCAGATCAACCAATGGCGGTGCTACATGGACAACCTTTAATGGTTTTCATACCGGGTCTAATTTTCAAAACTTACGATTCATTGAATTTCCCACCCGCCTGACAGGTTATGTGGCAGGCACAAGGGATACAGTATGGAAAACAACAGATGGTGGTGTTACCTGGAATAAACTTCCGTTACCAACACCGGGAGTAACGCCGCAGATCACTTATACGGATATGTTTGCCCTGAATGAGAATGTGGTATTCTTAACAGGTAACGGTTTTCCCAGAAAAGTAGTTTTCAGAACAACAGATGGCGGCGCCACCTGGCAGGAGATTACTAATAACATTACATCATTCGGAGGAGGAAACCTGAATGCAGTGCTATTCCACGATATCAATAATGGGTATGTAATTTCTCCGGGCGGCGTATTGTTTAAAACAACCAACGGCGGTGCATCATGGACGATTGATATTGCTCCTACCAGCAGCTTGTTCAATACACTGGCTTTTTCTCCGAAAACAGTACCTCCTGCTATTACATTTGAAAACAGGAAAGTATTTGTATCAGGATTTACGTTACCTAACGTAGCAGGACATATCATGGAATATGGCAATCCTGCCAATGTAAATGTGAATACTACTGAAGCGGTAACGAACGCTTCCTGTACGAACCCAACCGGGGGAAGCATCACCGTGAACACAACCGGTGGTATTGCTCCATATACATATAGCCTCAATGGCGGTGCTTTCCAGTCCTCTAACTCCTTTACCGGGTTGACACAGGGACCAAAGACCATTGTTGTAAAAGATGCTTTCTGTGGTATTATCACCAAAACGATCAATATCGGCTTCAGCGATAACCTGGTACTTACTACGAATAATGATACATTGGTTTGTGCCGGAGCACCAGTACAAATGCTGGCCAGCACCAATGGCACAGGTGCTGCTTATGCATGGTCACCTGCAGGAGGTTTATCTGCTACCAATATCAGCAATCCTGTTGCAACAATAAATTCAAGTGCTGCCTACACGGTTACTGCTACATTGAATGGTTGTGTAAAAAATAAAACAGTAAACATTGGTATCAAACCAAACCCGGTTATCAATGCCGGGCCGGATAAAACAATTGTAGACGGCGATGAAGTGGTGCTGGAAGGAAATGGTACAGCCACCCCTGCTTCTATTGCATGGACACCGAACAATACTTTAACCGGAGCGAATACCTATACACCGGTAGCCAGGCCGAATATTACCACCACTTACACACTTACTGTAAGGGATAATAATAATTGTACTTCGACAGACAATATGGTGGTGAACGTAATTCCTTACTGCCTGAAAGTAATGAACGCCTTTACGCCGAACGGTGACGGACAAAACGATGTTTGGATCGTTACCAACAATGGCGGTTCTTGTACAAGACAAGTGTTTGCTACCGTGTTCAACCGCTATGGCAATATCGTATTCAAAGATGATAACTACCAGAATAAATGGGACGGTACTTATAAAGGTAAGCCTGTAGCAGACGGTACGTATTACTATGCGATTACCTACCGCCTGATCAATGGTGCATCCATTACCCTGAAAGGTGATGTAACAATTTTGAGATAATTCAAAAAAATTAATACAAACATGAAACGCATTATATTATTTGCATTAGTTGCCGGAGTTGTTACAACGGTCAATGCACAGCAGCTGCAAACTTCTTCCATGTATGATATGCAGGGAGTGTTGCACAATCCTTCCACTGCCGGTGTATACCAGAAGGGAATGGTTGGCGCTACTTACAGAAGCCAATGGAGTGGTATCAGCGGAAGCCCCAAGACGGCTACGTTATTTGGTTCTTTTGAATTGCCTGAGCAAAAGATCGGTCTCGGCGGCTACCTGTACAATGATAAAACAGGGCCCACTTCCAGGACCGGTATTGCTTTACAGTTTGCCAAACATATCCCAATGGCAAACGGCGGTAAATTCTCATTAGGTATTGAAGCAAGAGGTCAGCAGTATTCACTAGACAGGGCTAAACTGTCAGAGACACTGGGTTCTGATCCGGCACTGGGTACCAGCGATAACCGGTTCAAATTTGATGCAGGCTTTGGTATTTCTTATACTGGTAAGAAACTACAATTAGGCGCTTCCGTATCACAACTGGTACAATCAAAACTTGATTTTTATTCGGGCAATCTTTCAACATCAGAAGAGGCCCGTTTGTACCGCCACTATTATTTCCATGGTTCTTATAAATGGAATGTGGATGATGCTACGTCAATCAGCCCCAGCTTTTTGTTTATCTACCTGCCCAATGCACCACTGGAATTCCAGGGAGGTGTAAGAGTAGAGCATAGCGAAGTGTTCTGGTGGGGTCTTGCATTGAGAGCCAAGCAAAGTTTTATCCTTTCAGCCGGAGTGAACCTGAACAAGAAATTTACACTGGGCTATTCTTTTGACATTTACAAAACACCGATCAGTGTGTTCGATGCCGGATCCAATGCCCACGAGGTGTTGCTCCGCTATAATATTTTTAAATAGTTTAAAAGCAGATGGTTAATGGTTGGCGGCGGTCTTGTCCAGGACTGCCGCTTTTTTATTTTAATACAAGTACTTTTACAAACTATTGATCAGAAAATGTCAGGATTAACCATAACCACTATACAAACCCGGCTTCATTGGGAGAATAAGACCGCTAACCTGCAGATGCTGGAAGAGAAGATCAGCAGCATAAAAGAAAAAACAGAAGTTGTTGTATTACCCGAAATGTTCAGTACCGGTTTCAGCATGAAGCCGGTACAACTGGCTGAAACCATGGATGGCGAAACAGTGCAATGGATGAGAAGAATAGCAGCGGAAAAAAAATTAATTCTTACAGGCAGTATTATTATAAAGGAGGCCGGACATTACTATAACCGGCTGATATGGATGTTGCCAAATGGCCAGCATGGTGTCTATGACAAACGTCACCGCTTTGCCTTTGCCGGAGAAGACGATCATTACACCGCCGGAACAAAACGATTGATTGCTTCGGCAAAAGGATGGAAAATAAACCTGCAGGTTTGTTATGATCTGCGGTTTCCTGTTTGGGCCCGCCAGGCCCCCTCTCAGCCACACACCCAAGGGGAGGAGAAAAACGTCGTAACCGGAGCCGAATACGATGTACTGATATATGTAGCCAACTGGCCCGAAAGAAGAAGCCATGCCTGGAAAACATTATTGCAGGCAAGAGCGATAGAGAACCAGTGTTATGTAGTAGCCGTGAACCGGGTAGGCAATGATGGAAATGATATTTATCACAGCGGCGACAGTATGATCATTGATCCGTTGGGCGAAGTGATATATACAAAAAAAGACGAGGAAGATGTTTTTACTATTACACTAGACAAGGGGCACCTGGCTGCAATAAGAGAAAAGCTGCCTTTTTTAAGAGATGCAGATGGATTTATGATTTTGAATGAGGAAGAATAGGAATCAATTTGTTTTACCCATCTCTTTATCTTTCTTTATCAACTCCATCACGGTTTCAATTTTAAAATCAGCATTACGGCGAATGGCTTCGATACTGGGGAATGATGTTATTTCCGGCTGAACACCTCTTCCGTTTTTAGGCACTGTTTTATCAATTACAAGTCTGAATAAAGGTAACCGGAAACGAACTCCCGTTTCGGGAAGTTTAACATCAGGGATAAGCCAGGCAGAATTACCATAAGCCCCGCCACCGGTTTCTTCGCCAACAACAATAACATTATCCTGCTTTACTAATGCACCGGTAAATAAAGTGGTGGCAGAAAATGAATTTCCGCCGGTGACAATATATGTTTTACCATCATAGTGGTTTTTCTTTTTAGGCTTGAAGTAATGCCTTTCAAAATAGCCAAAATGAAAATGACCATCTTTCTTTTTACGGGTGAAAAAAGAGATGAAGAGTTTATTCCAGAAATGGTTTTGGATATACTGCTGGTGAGTGCTTTTTTTACGAACAGCAAACAGCGAATCACTTATTTTAAAACGCTGACGGGCAATATACTTTGTTATCAGGGTGGAATTGTTAACACTTCCGCCGCCATTTCCACGAACATCTACTATAAAATGGGTGATATTATTTTTTTGCAATGCCCTGAATGACTGACGAAAGAATTTCTTTAATTCATAACCTCGGCCAAAGGTGGACAGCGTCATCATGGCTGAGTGATTAACGGTGTCAATTCTCAGTAAACGAATAGTACTTATCTGTTGCCTCCTTCTTTCTCTTTTAGAAGGTTGCGGTATCCTAGCTGGCGGCCGAACCATCATTCTGCCCGCCGTATCGACATTTGGATTATAAACAGGAATGGTTATGGATTTTAATTTCCCCGTACTGTCTATATAGTCTATATCATATTTTTCAGAAGGACCATATAATAAAGTATACAGCGAACCAAAATAACCACGGTTACTAAGAGATTGATACTTGTGTGTACGGTTGTAACCATCGGTAGAAATATACTCAAACATTGTATCCGCCATTGCAGGCACATCTTTGCCATTTATTTTGGTGACCATTGTTCCCCTTTTCAGAACACTGTCTTTGCGGTTCAGGTTAGCGGTTACCAGCATGGTATCATTCCAGATTTTCATACTCAGGGGAAACATTTTTCCTAAGCGTACCGTGTCGCTGTATTTTGACCAGGCCTTCGAGGTACGTATCGATGTGTGACCACAATTGATCTTTGCTGTTACAAAACTCAGCACTTTTCTGAACTCCGGCTCAGTCATTGAGTCCTTTAGTAGTTGCCGCCCATAATTAAAATAGTAATCCATACTGTCTTTACTGGTGTACCAGTAGAGGCTGGGATGATGCTGTTCAAGTATATCCTGATATAAAGAGTAATCCCGTTCTAATTGTTGTGGTGAATATTTTTTGGCAGGAGAAAATGACGACTTGCTTACACCGCAGCCCGCAAGCAACAGTACGAAAAAAAGCAAAATCGATATTCTCCGCATATTCCTGTTTATCTCTGTTCTTTACTTTAAATGGTTCCAGCCCTGTGCAGTAATGACATGCTTGCTTCCACCTTTGGTAATAATATGTGCTCCCTGTTCCTGCTCAGTCATATAGCCCACCACGCTGATCTGCTCATTCAGCACTAATTTATCATAATCTGACTGGGAAATGGTGAACAACAATTCATAATCCTCACCACCGCTTAACGCACAGGCCGTCGGATCTATTTCAAATTTGAAAGCCGCTTTTTTCATTTCCTCAGATACAGGGATCTTGTCTTCATATACTACACAGCCGAGGTTGCTTTCTTTACAGATATGTAATACCTCAGAACTCAGCCCGTCACTGACATCTATCATAGAAGTGGGAGTGATTTCCTGGCTGGCAAAAAATTCCACAATATCTTTTCTTGCTTCAGGCTTCAGCAGTCTTCCGATCACATACGACTCTCCTTCCAGGTCGGGTTGCACACCCGGACTTTCCATAAATATTTTCTTTTCCCGTTCTAAAAACAATAACCCAACATAAGCGGCGCCAAGGTCTCCGCTTACACAAAGCAGATCACCTTTTTGAGCCGTACTTCTTTTTACAAATTTATCCGGCGCTACTTCGCCGATGGCGGTAACTGAAATGATAAATCCTTTTTGGGAAGAAGTAGTATCACCGCCAACGAGATCCACCCCATACTTCTCACATGCTGCATATACTCCTTCGTAAAACTCATTCAGCGCCTCCAGGCTGAAACGATTGCTGAAGCCAATGCTGAGAATGATCTGAGTTGGAGTTGCATTCATCGCATATATATCACTCAGGTTAACGATCACACTTTTATAACCCAGGTGTTTCAGTGGTGTATATATCAGGTCAAAATGAACACCCTCGACCAGCAGATCAGCAGTGATCACTGTTTGTTTACCAAAATGATCGATCACTGCTGCATCATCACCCACACCCAATATAGAAGAGGCATTTTGCAGTTCAATATTTTTGGTAAGATGCTCAATGAGCCCAAACTCTCCCAGTGATGCTATTTCTGTTCTCTCATTACTCATAGTTCTTTCTTGTTATTGATTACGGCCAGCATTTCGTCGTGAATCTTTCCATTAGTTGCAAGAAGGCGGTGTTGATACACAGAAAACTTGCTACCGGTAAAGTCAGTTACTTTTCCCCCGGCTTCTTCTACTATTAAATAACCGGCGGCGCTGTCCCATGCTTCTAATTTATGTTCATAAAACCCATCAAACCTGCCGCAGGCCACCCAGCAAAGATCAATAGCAGCGGATCCCAGCCTTCTTACTGGTACTCCTTTCCGGATAAAACGTTCAAAAATTTCCAACGGCCCATTTGGCATATTAATATAAGTGTAAGGAAAGCCGGTAACCAAACAGGCTTTAACGGCCTGCGTTTCTTCACTTACACGGATCGGGTTGTCATTTAGTGTAGCGCCTTTGCCCTTTTCTGCAAAATAAAACTCATTCAGATGCGGATTATAAACGGCACCCATCGCCATTTCACCGTTATGTTCTATGCCTATAGAAACACAATTTAACGGGATACCGTGAGCAAAGTTCACGGTGCCATCAATCGGATCTATGATCCATTTATAGGCGGAATCCTGTATCATTTCCCCTGATTCTTCTGCCAGTACCTGGTGTTCAGGAAAACGGGATTTAATGACAGATAATATAGCCTTTTCAGAAGCATGATCGGCTTCTGTTACCAGGTTGTTTACCCCTTCTTTATTACTTATTTTAAAATCACTGTTGAAGAAACGGACTATCTCTGCAGCTCCTGCTTTTGCAGCTTCTATGAGAGTGGATTTAAGCATGGGCAAAGATAATCACTGAACACAAAGCTTTTTTAAAGATTTCACCAATGGTTATCATTTTGAACTGATCATAAAAACTTCGTACTTCGTAGCTTATACACCGGCATGTTGCAACTTTCGGTAATCATAGTAAACTTTAATGTAAAGCATTTTCTTGAGCAATGCCTTCACTCAGTACTCAAAGCTGCCGAAGGTATGGCCACAGAGGTAATCGTGGTTGATAACAATTCCTCTGATAACAGCATAGACTACCTGGTACCGAAATTTCCAACAGTAAAATTTATTGCCAATAAAGAAAACCTTGGATTTGCCAAAGCCTGTAATGCGGGGCTGAAAGCAAGTTCCGGCCATTACATTTTGTTTCTTAATCCCGACACCATTGTTCCGGAAGATTGTTTTCAGAAATGTATTTCTTTTTTTGAGCAACATACACAAACCGGTGCTATGGGTGTAAAAATGCTGGATGGAAGTGGCCGGTTCCTGAAAGAATCAAAAAGAGCATTTCCGTCTCCGTTAACATCCTTGTATAAACTGTTTGGACTGGCGAAATTATTTCCCCGTTCAAAAACTTTTTCTACTTATCACCTTGGCCACTTAGCTGAAAATAAAAATCACGAAGTAGACGTACTGGCAGGGGCCTTTATGATGGTAAAAAAAGAAATACTGGAAAAAATAGGAAGCTTTGATGAGACATTTTTTATGTACGGGGAAGACATTGACCTTAGTTACCGCATTCAGAAAGCCGGATACAAGAACTACTACTTTGCAGATTGCAGTATAATTCATTTCAAAGGAGAGAGCACCAGGAAGGGCAGCATGAATTATGTGCGGATGTTTTATAATGCTATGAGTGTTTTTGTCCGTAAGCATTACGGTGGAGGCAGGGCTGGTATTTTTAACCTGTTAATTCATATTGCTATATGGTTCAGGGCAGCATTGACAGCAGTAGGTAATTTCATCAGGCGTATCGGGCTCCCACTGATAGACGCCGGGTTGATATTACTCTCTTTTTGGCTCATTAAAAATTTGTGGAATCAATATGTACGTACTGATATTGAATATGAGAGCAGGTTATTATGGATCGCCATTCCGGGCTATACGGCCTTTTATCTTATTACCGCCTACTATGCAGGATTATACGATAAATGGTATAAATGGGGAGAGCTGGTACGATCATCTGCAATAGCTACCATTGTATTACTGGCAGCCTATTCATTGTTGCCGGAATACTACCGCTTCTCCAGAGCGATAGTATTGTTTGGCGCCATGCTGGCATTTATTCTTATCAGCCTGTTAAGGTGGATGCTGATACAAAGCAATATATTGAACAGCGATAAACAAAAGGAGGAAAAGGCTACTACTGTAATAACTGGCACCCCCTTTGAATATGACCAGGTAATTCAACTGTTAAAAGATGCCGGTCTTCATCAGCGGGTCATGGGAAGGGTAGCGCCGCAGGAGAACGACTCAACTGCAATAGGAAGCCGGACCAAACTGCAGGAACTTTCACATATATTACCATTCAGGGAAATTATCTTTTGCAGGGGCACACTGTCTTTTGCTGATATTATAGAAAGTATTCAGCAGTTACCCGCAGGCACTGTTGCAAAAATACATACCGTTAACAGCGGCAGCATTGTAGGTAGCGACTCAAAAGACAGCTCTGGTGAGTCTGTCTCCAAAGAAAACGGCTATAAACTTGCCGATCCCTATAACAGGAGACTGAAAAGACTGATTGATGTAAGTGTTTCTATATTGGGGATCATTAGTTTTCCTGTTCAGTTATTGCTGATAAAAAAACCATTTAATTTTTTGGCAAATTGTTTTTTGATTCTTCTTGCTCAAAAAACATGGATCGGGTATGCATCAAAAGATAAAAACTTACCCTATCTTCTTCCGGCGGTTATTGCCTGCAACGGCGTGCCTGCTACTTCGGGGCAACAGCTTTCACAGGAAAGCCTGCAAATGATGGACTACTGGTATGCCAGGGACTACGAGCCGTCTGCCGATTTAAAATTATTATGGTATAGTTACAGGAGGCTTGGCGGATGAAATACCGGAACTTTATCATGCCTTATATTCGCAGCTGTTTCAATATTTACATTACGTAACTTTAATCCTCCCTGTTAGCAACGAATGGCCACTATTATAGATATAAAATTACCCAAAGCGATCGCAGCCGCATTACGGATTCCACCCAATGATCCGCGAAGACAACAATTACGGGTACTGAAAAAACTTCTGAAGAAAGCCCGGTTCACTGAATTTGGCCAGCAATACCATTTTGACGAAGCTTTATTAAGTAAACATCCCGGTAAAAAATTCCAGGAACTGGTACCGGTGCATGATTACAATAAGATTTATGAAGAGTGGTGGAAGAAAACACTGGACGGAGTGCCGGATGTAACCTGGCCCGGAAAAATAAAATATTACGCATTAAGTTCCGGTACCTCTGAGGCGGCCAGTAAATATATTCCTGTTACGAAGGACCTGTTACGAAGCAATACTATTAATTATTTACGCCAGCTTCTCAGCCTCATTCGTTATGAGGATGCAAATAAAAGAGCAATGACAAAAGGGTTCCTCATGATCGGGGGTGCAACTGATTTGAAAAAAGGAAAAGCGGGATGGTATGCCGGCGACCTGAGCGGCATTCTTGCCAAGAAGAGACCTTTTTGGTTTCAAAGTTTCTATAAACCCGGAGGCCGCATTGCTGCTATGAGTGACTGGAACCAGAAGCTGCACGAAATCGTAGAACATGCCAAAGAGTGGGACATTGGTTACATAGTGGGAGTGCCTGCCTGGTGCCAGATGTGTATGGAAATGGTGATGGAACATTACGGTGCAAAAACGATACATGATGTATGGCCCAACTTCAGCTTCTTTGTTCATGGAGGAGTGGCGTTTGAACCATATAAAAAAGGATTTGAAAAATTACTGGGTAAGCCAATCGTTTATATAGAAAATTATTTGTCCAGCGAAGGATTTATTGGTTATAAAACAAGAGAACATGCCCGGGGCATGCAGCTCATCCTGAATAATAATATCTTTTTTGAATTTGTGCCTTTTGATGATAAGAATTTTGATCACGACGGAAAAATTGTCGCTAACCCCGATGTCAGGATGATCCATGAAGTGGAAGAAGGGAAAGAATATGCCCTTCTTATGAGCACTAATGCAGGATCCTGGCGATACCTGATCGGTGATACCATAAAATTCGTTGACCTTGAAAAAAGTGAAGTGTGTATTACCGGCAGAACAAAACATTTCCTGAGCCTTACCGGGGAACACCTGAGTGTGGATAATATGAACAAAGCCATAGAAATGGCAAGCGAAGAATTTAATATCAGCATTCCTGAATACACAGTGGTTGGGTTTCCATATGAAAATTTTTTTGCTCATCGTTGGTATGTGGGCACCAACGATAAAGTGGATGCAGAGAAACTTCGGAAGAGGATAGATGAAAACCTGCGGGTGCTGAATGATGATTATGCTACAGAAAGAGACAGCGCTTTGAAAGAAGTATTCCTGGAAGTATTACCGGAAGAACAGTTTATGAAATTCATGGAACTGAAAGGAAAGCTGGGCAGCCAGCATAAATTTCCCCGGGTGATGAAGGGAAAAATGCTGGAGGAATGGGAGCGGTTCTTACAATCAGGAAAAGTATAAAAGACAAAACCCCTTTTCAAAAACTGAAAGGGGTTTTTATTTATTTCTATGGCAGAAGCGTTATTAAAAGGAATAACTATTGGTTTTTTACTGAGCATAGCAGTAGGGCCGGTTTTGTTTTCCGTTATCAAGCAAAGTCTGAATAACGGGCACAACGGTGGGATGGCTTTTGCGTTTGGTGTATCTGCCAGCGACATTACTTTGGTGTTGGCAGCAAATGTTTTTACTGAACTTTTTCGCAGTTTGCGGTTATATGAGATGCAGATCGGTATTGCCGGAAGTATCCTGCTGATATTGATGGGTATTTTTTTCCTCTATTTTAAAAAAGTAAAAGTAAATGAGGCGGGGCAACTAATATTTAAGCAACGAAAAAGAGACTTGCTGAAGATATCCTTGTCAGGATATTTTATGAACCTGATGAACCCGGGAGTGATCATATTCTGGATAACAATATCAACCTCCCTGATAAATTTTTCCAATAAACATAAGATTGTTATTTATACATCATCCCTTGTGATAGTGCTGCTGGCTGATCTGCTGAAAGTTTTTCTGGCCGGCAAGATCAGGAACAAGCTTACACCGCACAATATTCATATCCTCAACCGGATCAGTGGTATCATACTTATTATTTTTGGCCTTGTTTTAATTGGAGGACTAATTTTCTATGGCGACTGGAACGACAAATAATAAAAAAGGAGCAAGGGGTTTTTTAAACAAGTGCTGGAAGTGGGGAAAAAGAGTTTTTCTCTGGCTTTTTATATTTCAATTCTTATATATTATCCTTCTAAGATGGGTAAACCCTCCGGTAACAATGACGCAACTGGTAAGCTGGGTAAGCGGACACGGATTGAAAAGAGATTATATCAGCAGCGGTAACATGTCCTCTAATGCAAAACTGGCGGTGATTGCTTCAGAAGACCAGTTGTTTCCTGATCATAGTGGTTTCGACTGGAAGAGTATAAAAAAGGCCATGAAGTATAACGAGAAAAAACCGGGGCGAATCCGCGGTGCCAGTACCATCAGCCAACAGGTAGCCAAAAATGTTTTTCTCTGGCAGGGAAGAAGCTGGATACGAAAAGGACTGGAAACCTATTTTACTTTTATGATAGAAACCTTCTGGAGTAAAAAAAGAATACTGGAGGTATACCTGAATGTGATAGAAACAGGAGACGGAGTTTTTGGTATTGAAGCGGCAGCACAGGAATATTTTAATAAGCCAGCAAAGAGTTTAACAAGACAGGAAGCCGCGATGATAGCTGCCTGTTTACCCAACCCCAAAAGATATAAAGTAAAACCGCCTTCCTCTTATATAAACTTTCGGTCAAGGGTAATTGTGCAGCAAATGAATAATCTGCAAACAGACCCGGATATTCAAAAGGTTATAGGTACAGATACTCCTGTTGAAAAGAAAAAGACTAATTGACGATAAGTTTTATCTTATCGCTGTTATGTGTAGCGTTACGATAACCACTGTTAATTGCAAAACGAAGAAAATAATTCCCTTTTGCCAGGCCCGGGTTAATAATGACAGATACTTTTTTCTGTTCAACCATTTCTTTCAGTGATAAGCGGGTATAAATATCTTTTTTCCATTTACCGGACTGGTAAACACCAATTCTTATTGTATCATATAGGTTGGCAGACTTATTGATAAAATTGGCATACTGCTCAGGAATAGTAAAGGAGCAATCCAGGGTAAACTCAGCTCCTTCCCGTAAACTCACTTCATTTTGACTGACTTCTATTTTCACTTTGGCAAATGAAATGAAAGATGAATCATATTTATAGCCTATCCGGCCGATACTGGTTTTTAATGAATCGTTGAAACGGTATAAGTCATACTTATCCAGGTAATAAACTTTCTTTCCTAGCAGTGAATCCTCAACAGGCCAGAAATTGTAATTATTTTTTCTCTCCCTGTAAGAATTTAGCGAGTAGGTCAGTTGTCCGGAATAGAACCAATACTTGGAGGCCCGCTGGTACGAGTTGCTGAATACAATTGGAAAGCCTTCAGTTTTTTCTTTCATTTGCCGGGGCCATTCTTTCCATGCATGATAGCGGTCTTTGATAGCTTTGACCGGAAGCAGGTCTGCTATCATTACAATTCTTGCAAAAACCACAAGTATAAGTGTTACAGGCAGTAGTTTAAAAAGAGTTTTTTGCCACTGTATTTTTTCATAAAGGAACTGGTGGGCCAGCACTATTAATGGTACCATGACAGGGGAGGTCCAGTTACCTTCTACTTTTCCGCGAAAAGAACTAAGGAGGAAAAATACATAGATACCGATCATTGTAAAGCGTAATGCCTTTTCTGTATCACTTTTGGTTTTGTATAAAATAGCAGCCGGTATCAAGATGAACCCAGCAACAGGCCCGGGGAGCAAAAGCTGGCCAATGATATAATCAAGAGTGAATGATGGCCTGTAAGTATTTACATTACTTTCAAATAAATGATAACGAAAACTTACCCAATTATGCTGATACTGCCACCAAAGGTGCGGGACAAACAGTAATAAAGCAATTATACCTGCCAGGTACGTCTGGTACTTTGTAAACAGTTTGATGTTGGAAAGCAAGGTAAAGAAGACGATCAGCACAGCATGATACTTACTATAAAATAAAAGAGCAATAGAAAGCCCTAATAAAAAAGTGTTCAGCAATGAATAATTACCGATGAATCTTTTATATAACCAAAAGAATAGGGCAGTAAAGAATATTAACGGAATATCCGGAACGGCAGCGAAACCGATGATCTGTAATACGGCAACTGAAAGTACAATAGCATAAAACAAAAAGGGATTTTTTTTAGCAATCAATTTTTCAATGATAACGAGGGAAAAAAGGTTCAGCAATAATGGAAAAAAACGGACACCCAGTTCATTTGGAAAAATGGAGTACCCGGCTTTCACCAGCAACCCGATCATCGGCGGGTGATCGAAGTAGCCCCAGTCAAGGTACTGGCCGTATACCCAGTAATATGCTTCGTCATCCTGCAGCTCTGTAAGACCTGATTGAACAAGACCTAATAACAACCATAAGCCGTAGAAAAATAACCTGTGTTTTGTATGAAAAAGTTGCTGCATCCGGAAACAAAAGTAAATACAATCAGAGTAGTAACTTGTCTACGGAAACAATAGCTTTTGCTAATCTCTCTTCATGATCACCGCTGATTTCCGCCCATGGCACGGGCTGGTTTACCAGGATGTCCTTATAAATATGGTAAAATTTTTTTCGTGTATGCAGATCGGGATACTCCCGCAGCCCGTCCTGTACCCAAGGCAGATCAGTACTGCAAAGCAGGTAAAGGTCGTACCTTCTTTCGCCTATTTGTTCAAGAATAAAACGATGACAGTTGTTAAATACAAATTCACACCACACTTTCATCACATACATATCTGTATCGATGAATAAGGGAAGATGGCCACCGCTTTCCAGCAAGGGTAATGAATTCCTTTCAAGAGTGGCGGTGTATTCATCTTCCATCGCCAGCTGACCCTTTGCAATAGTGAGCAGGTCGTCATACTCATAGCTGGTGCCATTGGTGAGCAGGTATTCACGGGCAAACTCCGGGCACCACATGGTTTCATAATGCTGTGCCAGCTGCTCACATAACGTACTCTTACCGGTGCCCTCGGGCCCGATGATGACGATTTTTTTAAGCATGATGTTGATTTGCTCTTTTTTTCCATTCAATATAACCCCACCAGGCCATTGCAAGGAATAAAATATACATCAGTGAAAAAAGCATCAGGCCTTTATAAAAATTCAAAGGTATTGCCACAATATTGCTGAATATCCAGGCCAGCCAGTTTTCAATTTTACGTTTTGCCATCCACCACATGGCTGTGACAGCGGAGGCGGATACAAGCGAGTCAAGAACCGGGGTATTGCTGTCGGTAAATTTCAGCAATACATAATAAATAACAGCCCAGAAAAGTAAAAAGAAACCAATACCAAAAACCAGCTGAGGCCTGTTACACCAACTGATGGGATATGTAAAATGTTCACTGTCTTTTTTCTGTACCCAATTATACCAGCCATAAACACTCATCAGGAAGTAATAAACATTCAGGGACGCATCAGCATACAGTGGCGGATGAATCATAAAGAAATAAACATAGGCGGCTAACAGCACACCAACAATGCCGGTGGGGTATACCAGCACATTGTTTTTTCTCGCATACCAAACACTGATGATTTGAAAAAAGGTGCTGACCCACTCGGGCCATTTGGTTTGCTGTACATTAGAAACAAACTGTTGCCATATTTCCTGTAAGCTCAAAATCTTTTTTGTAAACATAAATAAAAATCCCGCCACCGGCGGGATGAAGAATGCTACCACAAAACAGGAACTTTATTTTTCTGCAATAAAAAGAAGAAAACTATTTTGCAGATGATACATGTCTTCCGTTAAGTGATAAGGCTGCATGGCTGCGGCAATTGTTTTCTGTACAGTTTTTTCGCTTACATGGTTTAAAGCTGCTGCTGCAGGCCCGGTACCCAAGAAGCTTTTAACAGCATCGTCAGTAGAATAATAAAGGAAAGGGCAGGGAACTTTTGTTTTGTAAAGCATCTTTAATCCAATACTGGTACAAACAGCTTCGATCCTCCCTTCTTCAGATAACGCAAAGGGACCGGGTGTGCCGTGAGGTGGCGGTGGTAATAAAGAACCAATAGCTTTTAATACGTTCGTTGCATCACTGAATTCCGGCATATCCCAGATGCCAATAACAAGACGACCGCCCTCTTTCAATACTCTTTTTGCTTCGGACAAGGCGCTGATAAAGTTGCCTGCGTACTGAAAAGAATTAAAGCCCACTACCACATCAAAGCTTCCGGTAGCGAAAGGCAATGCTTCCAGGTCTTCCTCCATAAAATTGTTATGCGGGTTTCTTTCCCTTGCCATTTCCAGCAGGCCAGGTGCGGCATCCACTCCTATCACCTGCGCCCCTGTACTGATAGCCATATGGCTGAACAAGCCAGAACCACAGCCTGCGTCCAACAATAAACTTTTTTCATCCAGTATGAGTTGCTCCAGTGTTTTTTTATACATCGGTAAAAAGAATGGTTCAAAATATTTTGACCAATACTGCGGAGCAATGCTCCATAATTTTCCCTGTACTTGTTTTGTGCTCATTTGATAAGGTTTAATGATGAATTGATTTTAATAACAGTAATAACAGCACAAAAATATCGGCCTGCCAGGTGGCGGACATTACTGAGAAGTCCAAAGAGTTTGCTAAAAAGCTCAGTTTGAAATTTGTTGTTTCACTGAAGCGGGAGCAATACCAAAATGCTTCCGGAAAGACCGGCTGAAATGAGAAGGGTTTTCAAAACCGGCCTCAAAAGAAGCTTCCGTAACAGTTTTTTTCTGATTCGAAATTAAATGCATGGCATGTGTAAGACGTTTTTCCATAAGCCATTTACCAGGAGTGGTATTGAGCTGTTTTTGAAAATCTCTTTTAAAAGCTGATAAGCTGCGGTTAGAGAGACGGGCAAATTCTTCCAGCTTTAAATTGAAGGAGAAATTATCTTCCATTACCCGCTGTAATGTTACCGCTTGCGGCTCTTGCAGCAATGAACAGAAGTAAGATAACAACTCAGTATTTTTATGATTGTCTGCAATAGTGAGGACAAGTTCCCTGAATTTTAGTTCCAGCAATGACTGATCGGGCTCATGCGGGGCGCCAAAATATGGCATCATGGAGTGAAAAAAAGACTGAACAGATTCATTATTATCAATAGGTATTACCGGATCAAATCTTTTTCCTGGCTTGTTAATAGGCTTTTTCCGGGACCTCAGTACATCACAAATGAAATCATCCGGCAGAAAAAAAGCAATCAGGCAAAACCGGGTATCAAAAAATTGTTCAACAATACTTGCCCCTTTTCTTATAAGCACACAACTGTCTTTTGTTAAATCATACGACCCATGAGAAGTGTGCCATATTTTACGACCTTCCATAACATAAACAATATAGTTATGATGGCTCCAGGTATCTTCAAAATCTTTTTCTAAAGGACAATCATATTTGGCTATTAAAATTTCCCCACAACTAAGTTGTTTGAAATGCAGGGGGTCTTTTTTTATATTGTTGTAAAGGTTAAACAAGAATATAAATTCAATTGTAAAAATAAGCGATATATCAGAGCCCTGATAGCGGAAACTTGTTAGGTATGTTAAGATAAAATCAAAAGAAAAATTCCGGGGTAACGACTATTCCGCGAGCCGTTTATATTTTTTCCAGCTCCTCAGGTATTTGATGCCCTTGCTGGTCTGAAACCGGGTTGGCACCTGTTGCCATTGCCCGCCGCCCGAACGCTATACCAGGAAATGTAAATGTGGTGTCATAGCGTATCCCGTCTTGCCGCTTAATGCAATTACCTGGCCCTTAGTGACCGTATCACCCACTTTTACCAACGCACCATTGTGTTGCAAATGCCAGTAACCGGCTCTTGATCCGTCAGGATGCTGAATGATAATATTGTTTCCGTGGGAACGATATTATCTCTTCAGCCCGCCAAGGCTGCCATCTTCTTTTACCCTTACCACAACCCCTTCTCTTGCGGCGGTTATTTTTGTACCCCGTTTCATATTAAAGTCAAGCGCTGCCCTTTCTTTATGGGTAAACCGGCTGAAATAACCCTGGATAACCCGGAAAGTTTTTCCTTCTTCATATGGCAGTGCATACACATAACTGGTATCGTCCTGAATAATTCCCTTTTGTAAAAGCTTTACTTGTTTACGCATAGGATTTTTACTGACTGAGCAGGCGGCTGATAAGAGCAGGAATAAAAACAAGATCGTTTTCAAAAAAAATATTTTTAAAACCGGTAAAGGTATAAAACTACACTCATCCTGAAAATACCCGGTTTCATAATTATTTAATGCTTTACTATATAAAAACGACGTAGCTTCTCTGTCCATTTTTTAACCTTTAAAACTATTACTATGTCAACAATGGAAGCGGTCATGACAACACAGGATGTTGCCAACCGGTTTAATGAACTGGCCCAGACCGGCCAGTGGGAGCAGATACAGAATGAATTATATGCAGACAATGCAGTAAGCATTGAACCAGCCCATTCACAGGGTTTGCAAACAGTAGAGGGAATGGAAGCCATCAGGCAGAAAGGGAAACAATTTGGTGAAATGGTAGAAGAAATGCATGGTGGTTATTCTAACGAACCCATCGTGGCCGGCAATCATTTTAGCCTGGCTATGGGGATGGATGTAACGATGAAAGGAATGGGCCGGATGAAAATGGATGAAATTGCTGTGTACGAAGTAAAAGACGGTAAGATCGTTAAAGAACAATTCTTTTATTAAAATGAGCAAACCTCACAGGTTAATACAGTCTGTGAGGTTTGTTTTACTCTGCAGCGATCTCGCAAAATATGTCAGTTAGTATTTCCGGCTGGCTAAAAAATGGAGAATGGCTGGTTGCCATACGATAAACTTTTTTACAGGGAGTCTCTTCATACATCTTTTCCTGAATGAACGGTGTTACCGCCCTGTCTTCTGTGCATTCAATATAATACCGCGGCACAGAGCCAAAATTTTCTTCTGTCAGCTGAAGAGCTGTAATACCGGATTCAACAGGTTCATGACTCAGTAAAAGGTTGGCCAGTTCGGTTATATCATCATCACAATCATGATAAAGCCCTTCTTTATAGATAGCCGGTTGTAATGTATGTGCATTCAGTTCGGGGAATGCTGTAACATAAGGTTTGAGCACCCCGCCTGTATCCAGCAAGGAATATTCCCGTTGTGTTTTTCCATCTGGTACCAGGTAAGCAGCGAGATAAATGAGCTTCTCGATTTTGTTTGGCCGGTATTCTGCTGCCTGCGAGATCATGATTCCATTTTTGCTATGACCAACCAACACCACTTTGCCTTCAACACTATCGATCAGGCGGCAAATTCTTTCCACGGTTGTTTTCATTTTCACTTCTTGTATAGGTGTTTTATCTCTCCCCATACCGGGCAGATCAACTGCAATAGCTTTGTGACCGGCTTTCTCTAATAATGGCACTACTTTGTGCCAGTTCCATGCACTATGCCAGGAACCATGAATTAAAATAAATGTCTTCATTGTATTTTTTTTGGATGTAAAAATGAAAAGAAGATAGAAGGACAACAACCCGGAACTTGCGGACTTAATTTTCTGCAAATACTTTAGCAGACTCCCAGCCGATAATGGCTGTTTTTCGATTGCTGCCCCAGTGATACTGACCGATAGAACCAGTTGATTTAATGACCCGGTGACAGGGAATTAAAAAGGCAACAGGATTATCACCAACTGCTGTACCAACCGCTCTTGATGCTTTTTCATTGCCGGCCGCCGCTGCAATGGAAGAATAAGTAGATAAACCACCGAGTGGTATTTTCAATAGAGTTTCCCACACTTTTAGTTGAAACGCAGTTCCTTTTAAGTGCAATTTTATGGCAGCGAGATTTTTCCAGTCCTGTGTAAAGATGAACAACGCATTTTGTTGTATTGTATCTACCACCTGCCTGAAAGTAGCTTTTGGAAAAAGTCGTTTTAATTCTTCTAATGCCAGCTTTTCATCATCTGCAAAAGCCAAATGGCAAATACCTTTTGTAGTGGAAGCGACAATGATATTGCCAAACGGGGATTCTGCATAACTGTAATTAATGTGTAACTGTTCCCCGCCATTTTTATATTCACCCGGCGTCATTCCTTCAATGCTGATGAACAGATCATGCAGGCGGCTGGTACCTGAGAGTCCTGTTTCATAACTTACATCACTCAGACTCATGTTTTGCTTCAGCAGTGTTTTGGCATGTTCTGCACTGATATATTGCAGAAATTTTTTTGGGCTCACCCCTGCCCATTCTTTAAACATCCGCTGAAAATGATAAGGACTTACATGCACCTGTTTCGCCACTTCATCCAGGTCGGGTTGCCGGGTAAAATTTTCCTGCAGGTAGTGAATGGCCCTTTCAATTCTTTCGTAGTCTGTCATTGTTTTAAATTTACGACACAAAAATCGCATACACTGTTCCTGGGAACAACCCGTTTCTTGCGGAAAACCGGACTTCACTATTTTTATAACTTATTGATAGTATTATGCACAAAAAAATTCTTCTTCTCGGCAGCGGTGAATTGGGTAAAGAACTGGTGATAGCATTAAAAAGACTCGGGCAAACAGTGATTGCTGTTGACAGCTATGCCGGCGCACCAGCTATGCAGGTAGCTGACGGGTTTGAAGTGATCGATATGCTCAATGGCGAAGAATTAGATTCGGCAGTAACCAAACATCAGCCTGATTTGGTAGTACCCGAAATCGAAGCCATCAGAACAGAACGGTTCTATGAGTATGAAAAACAAAACATACAGGTAGTGCCCAGTGCCAGAGCGGCCAACTTCACCATGAACCGGAAACTCATCAGGGACCTGGCAAGTAAAGACCTGGGACTACGAACAGCGAAATATTTTTATGCAACTACTTATGAAGAGTTTACGAAGGCAGTTAGTGATATTGGTTTTCCCTGTGTGGTAAAACCATTGATGTCGTCCAGCGGCAAAGGACAAAGCGTATTGAAGAAAACAGAAGACCAGCAAGCGGTATGGGAATATGCCATCAATAATTCAAGAGGTGATATCAAGGAAGTAATAATTGAAGAGTTCATTTCTTTTCATACTGAGATAACATTGCTCACAGTTACACAAAAGAACGGAACAACACTTTTTTGTCCTCCGATCGGCCACCGGCAGGAAAGAGGCGATTACCAGGAAAGCTGGCAGCCCGTTGCCATTAGCGAAAGTGATTATAACGATGCCTGTGCTATGGCAGAAAAAGTAACAACAGCATTGACAGGTGCCGGCTTATGGGGAGTGGAGTTTTTCCTGACAGATAAAGGAGTATTTTTTTCGGAACTCAGTCCAAGGCCGCATGATACAGGAATGGTAACACTGGCCGGAACACAAAATTTATCTGAGTTTGAGTTGCATGCCCGAACAATTTTAGGATTACCTATTCCGGAAATAAAATTAGAAAGAGCAGGCGCCAGTGCCGTAGTATTAGCAAATAAAACAGCAGCACAATTTACTATTGCAGGCGTTGAAAAAGCATTGGAGAAGATCAATACCGATGTCCGCATATTTGGTAAACCAACAACAAGGCCTTACCGGAGAATGGCGGTGGCATTGGTATATGATGCCGTGGATGCAGATGTAAATGAATTACGGAAAAAAGCAAAGAATGCAGCCGATCAAATTACTATTCAATAATTATAGTATGGATAAAGTAAACCTTGCAGAAAAATTGTCCGGGTTCAGCGATTATTTTAATCCCCGTATTGCCGGTGAGCTAAACGGGCAACATATAAAGCTGGTAAAATTCAAAGGAGAGTTTGTGTGGCACCATCACGATAATGAGGATGAACTGTTTTATGTGGTCAAAGGAAGTTTTGACATGCATATGAGGGATAAGATTGTTACTATCAACGAAGGCGAATTCATCATCATGCCTCGTGGAGTCGAACATAAACCAGTGGCGAATGAAGAAGTTGAGGTCATGCTGTTTGAGCCTGCTTCTACATTAAATACAGGAAATGTCATCAATGAGAAAACAAGGACAAACCTGGAATCTATTTGAACACAGTTACCCGAATTAACAAATTAACCAGTAGCCTCTACCATTTTCTTCAGGTTATTCAATCCCTGTTCAAACTGGTGATTCAGATTTTTGTTGATCATCGGCCCCATCAGTCTTGCCATCGGCCAGGGCAGATCTCCACTGTTTTGCCATGTTACTTTTGTTTCACCACCATCTCCCCATGGCTCAAACATCCAGTTGTCTTTCGCTTTGCTCTTCCATGGTTTCAGGAACTCCAGTTCAAAATGAATATGCTTATCATCTATGCGCTGCAGGGTTAAGCTGCCCACTCCAACTTTTTTTCCGGTCCATGAATATTTATGCCCCGGTGTGGCTGCTATGCCGGTGATGGTGCTTTTGGCTGTAGGATCACTTTGCTGCCAGGGATTCCACTGACTGTAATAGTTCATATCACTGATGCGGTTCATCACATCAGTAACAGGGCGGCTGATGACAATAGTTTTTTCAACATTATAAATCTTAGGCATTAATGCTGCAGCGATCAGCAAACCGGCGATAAGACCGGCGAGTATATATATAATGATCATGGCAAACTTATTTGAACCAGTAAGGTAGCGAATAAGGATGGGCCTGACAATGATTTATATATCAGCGGCGGGTGCGATAAAATTTTCCGGGCCGCAGATAGATAACACCCTGCTGTGTATAGAACCGGGTTGGCAGATCGGTATAACTACCATTGGCATCATACCCTCTTACTTCAAAATGTAAATGAGGAAAAGCGGAGTAACCTGTATTACCGCTTTTGCCAATAAGCTGCCCCGTTATTACTGTATCACCTGCTTGTACAAATACACTGTCTTTTTGGAAATGCCAGTAGTTAGCTTCAGAACCATCAGTATGTTTGATGAAGACATAATTGCCATCAGAAAGATTAGCTTGCTTTAAGCCACCAACATCGGAATCTTTCCGTACAGCAGTTACCACACCGCCCCTTGCTGCACACACCTTAGTGCCTGTCTTTACTTTAAAGTCAAGTGCTTTGGAACCCTTGTGGCTGAACATACTTTCGTATCCCTGCACCAAAAAAACTTTTTTACCTGTTTCAAATGGCAGAGTGTAGATATGACTGCTATCCTCTTTGAACTTTCCATCCTTTAATTGTGCAACAGTAAATTGCTGCTGTGCCCGGCAACAGATAGAAACAAGAAAACAATATAGCAGGAGTAGTGGCTTCACAACAATTAAACGGGAGTCTACTATTGAAAAGTAATTTACATAGTAAAATAAAAAAGCGGTCCTTTTAAGACCGCTATAATAAAAATTAACATCTTGTTTACCGCATAAGACGCTACAAGCTTGCCATATCAATCACAAACCGGTATTTCACATCACTTTTCAATAACCGCTCATACGCCTCATTGATCTGATCCATGCGGATCATTTCAATATCACTTACAATATTGTGTTCGGCACAATAATCAAGCATCTCTTGTGTTTCGGGTATACCGCCAATGAGTGAACCCCCAAGGCTTTTACGTCCGAAGATGAGACTTATAGGATGTAACGCTGCAGGTTCCGGCGGCACACCCACACATACCATCACCCCATTGGTGCGAAGCATGCCAAGGTAAAAATTATAATCATGCGGTGCAGAAACAGTATCAAGTATAAAATCAAAATAGCCGGTTACACTTTTTGCCTGCTCTTCATTACTGGTCAGGATGAATTTATGCGCCCCCAGCCTTTTTGCATCTGCTTCTTTTGAAGGAGAATGACTCAGCATGGTTACTTCTGCTCCCATACTAACAGCAAACTTAACACCCATATGTCCCAAACCACCCAAACCAAGTATGCCCACCTTCATGCCCTTACCCACTTTCCAGTGACGCAGCGGTGAGTAGGTAGTAATACCTGCACAAAGCAAAGGAGCTGTAGCAGCAAGGTCCAGTTTGTCAGAAATATGCAGTACAAAATCTTCATTAGCAACAATAGCTTTGCTGTAACCACCATAAGTAATGCCGCTACCATCTCTTTCGTAACCGTTGTAACTGAATACAGCTCCGCCGGAGCAGTACTGTTCAAGACCCTCTTTACAATTATCACATTCACGGCAACTGTCTACCAGGCAACCGATACCGGCAAGGTCACCGACCTTGAATTTTTTTACATGATCACCCACTGCCGTCACACGGCCCACAATCTCATGACCGGGCACTACCGGAAACACGGTCATTCCCCATTCATTACGGGCAAAGTGAAGATCACTGTGGCAGACGCCGCAATAGAGTATTTCTATGGCCACATCATGTGGCTTCGGAGTTCTGCGATCAAGCGTCCATGGTTCAAGAGGAGTAGTGGCAGTATGTGCGGCATAGGCTTTGGTAGCTGGCATAGTGAGTTGGTTTGGTTATTCTGTGAATGTAATACAATAATGTATCTCAAAAGTTTAAATAAAAGAAAATGAAGAAATTATTAAAAGAGAAACATATCTTTTTTTTAAGGACTGCCCGGTTAAAATGAACTGCAAAACATAAACTACAAAGGTAACATCACCGCATGCCCGAAACCAATGATATTAATCAAAGTAGTTCTACTCCGTTATCATTGTTATCAACGGGTTCATAAATTATATTAGTCAGGTGACAGGGATAAAAGTGAAAAGGATAACTATAAAAAGAGTGATATGAAAAAGCTTCTCTTGATGACGCTTGTTCTGCTGGTTAGCGGGGCAATGCTGGCCCAGGGAAGTAAGGAGACAAGAGTGACAAAATCTGTACTTGCTTTCCATGCCGGGCCTTCTTTTCCTATGGGAGACTTTAAAGACAACAATATCGATAATGAAGAAGCTGGTTTTGCAAAGACTGGTTTCACTGCCGGCATTAACTATGGCTACCAGTTTCACAAGAATGCAGGTATAGCGGCAGGTGTATTTTTCAATAAGTATAAAGCCAGCAATGTTACAATTGAAATTATCGATGGCGGTGAAATACCTGAACTGGTAGACCTCGAACTGGATAACTGGCAGTTCTATGGTATCACAGCCGGACCGATGCTCACATTTGACCTGGCCAAAAACATTGCTGCTGATCTGCGGGTAATGGGCGGAATAGCCAATGCCAAAACCCCAACGATCGTTTATGAACATACAGTAGCAGCAGAGAAAGACTGGAGTGTAGCACCCGTAATACAGGGAGGATTGAACCTGCGTATAGGAACAGGCAGCAACCTGTTTATTTTTACCGGTCTCGATTACCTGTATATGAAACCGAAATTTACTGTAAACTACCTGGAAGGTTATGAGGATGAAGCACCGGACAGGATTAAACAAAAAATTTCCGTACTCAATCTCACCGGCGGAATTGGAATCAAATTCTAGCAGGACATTGGTGACAAAGGATAACCTCCCGGCGTATGGCCGGGAGGTTTTTTATGCTGATACGATCAGTTTGTCTGGTAGATCTTTACTGTACCATCCACTTCACTGCTTACCACCAGCAGGCTTTTTCCTGAAGGACTGTCTTTAGCAGGAATAAATAATAGACCTTCGGGGCCAATACCGGTGCGCAACAATTTTATAAAAGAAGGTTGTGCAGGATTGTTGATATTATATATTGCCACAGCATTGGAACGTTCCATGCCTACAAACGCAATAGCCTTATTGCCCACATAACCCAGCGTTACACCTTCAGGTTCCACTCCTTTATCATCACTGCGGGTATCATCATAGTAACCGGCGGCAATGCATTTATCTTCGAGTTCATTATTACTATCAAACAACCGCTGCCCGTTATTCCCGTTCCATACAGAGAAGGACCTGGCGCCAAAAGAATACAATACATCATAATCACCATCATTATTAGTATCGCCCATTGTATTGGTGATCTTTAATCGGCCGGCATTGGCATCGGTTCTTATGACCGCACCGTTAGGGAAAGCAGTTTCGTCCAGTACCACATCTTTCACTCTTTGTTCTTCCAGGAAGCTGGTATATTCTCTTGCATCACCTTCATTGGCAGTAAAGAGAAAAGGAATGCCCTTATCTTCCACCACGGCAATCGCATCGGGCAGGTACATGCCTTTTACCGGCCAGCTATTTTGTATAATTCTCCCATCCCTGTCGCTGGGATCAATGGCATTGTCAGCAAGGTTATAATCTTTAAAACCCAGCGGCATTATTTTAGTGATCCTCCGTGCAGGAATATTAATTTCTGCAATAGCATTGTTTTCCTGCAGGGTTACCCATGCAGTGGTTGAATTTTTAGAGACAGCAACATACTCCGGCTCCATATCCTGTGCAAAGCTGGCACCGGGACCAAACAACCGGAGACCTTTTGCTTTCAGTGTATTCACCTGGCCGGCAAAAGAACCGAAATCAAGCGTAGTAACTGCATAGTGCTGGTTAACGGAAATAATAGAAACCGAACCAACGGGATCATAAGAATAATCAGCGTTCGGTTCACCTTCATTGGCTGTAAGTATATATTTTCCGTCATATGTGTACGTAACCATATCAGGGAGTGCACCCACGGTTACCTGTTTTACCACAGCGTAATCAGTTGTTTTGAACACCACCACTTTCCCATCATCCGTTTTATTAAAACCTTCCACGGCAGCAGCCAGTTTGCCATTATATACTGCTACACTGTTTACGCCGCCACCATAAGGGCTGATGTCAATAAAACCAGCAGGTACAGGGACAGCAGGATTGGACAGGTCAAGGATATCAATTTGTGTAACACCTGTATTGGTTACAACAAATAATTTTTTTGTTTGCGGATCAAAAGCAGAAATTTCGGCCGCACCTTCAGTGCCGATCACCGTACTGCTGATCTCGGTAAATGTGGAAGGGTCTTCATGCGGGTTGGGCAGGTCGTGTGGATTACAGGATACCAGCGCTACAAGGGCCGCCAGCGGTAACAGTTGTTTTAGTTTCATGTGTTTATTTTTGTTTTTAATTATTGCCACATGTTATGCCCTAAATAAACATCTTCGGTTGGTAAACGTAAGCTTATGGGCATTTCATGTCTGTGCTTTTTAGTTAAGGACCTGCAACTAACCATATCCATATTAACTGAATATGAACAAAGTGTTACCGTACTATAAATAAACAGCTTTGTTATCTTAGCAACAGCATTGCACATAACGATAAAAAATATTTTAACATGAAACTTGACCTGGCAGCACTAAGACCTATCAATGTACAGCGGGCTATTGAAGGATTCAACTGTTACGATAACCAGCCCCTCACCTACCGGACCACGGCGCTGGCTGGTGAAGTGGGTGAACTCTGCAACATGATCAAGAAAATGCAACGGGTAGAAAAAGGCGGATTTTTACTGCAGCTCACCAACAGTGATTATACACCGCTGGTTTATACTTTATTCAGAACTAATTAAACTAATTTCATTAATAACCAAACACTCTCCGTATGAAAAAAATAGTATTTGCCATTACACTTTTCTTTAGTTGTATATATGTGCAGGCACAGACAGACACTCTGCCCAAATTAGATATGCCTTCAATTCCCTATACTCCTAAAATAAAAAAAGGATGGGTGGGACAGTTTGTGTATGAAGTTCATTTCGATGGTGAATCAAGCGGCATGTTTGGAAAATTCAAACAGTATTATAAAGTGAAGGCCGACTGTGTACATAGCGGCTTTATAGAATTTCCGCTTGAAGTAAGGGGCGCCATAAGAGTAAACCAGCCCGATAAAAACAATTCCACCCGCTGGGAAAGCTGGATACGTTCAGGAACCTCATTCACTTTTTCCAATGTGGATGTTACCGTTAAATCAGATGAGCGAACCGGCGCCCTTGCCAATGATGCCATCACCGGCAGCATAGAGAAAACAACAAATTATTCATCGGCCGGGGGCTGGGCCAAAGGATGGCTGTCCAATACGGATTTACAAATAGATCATACCACAGGTAAATACACTTTTGCTATTCCGGACCTGGAGTATGAGCAGCGGGGCAAAGAGCAATTCATCACTACTACGGTTGGTAAAGAAAAAAAAGATACCATCATAAGAGATATTAATTCCCGCCGTAATTATAAAGATCTTTATTATGTACAGATGAAGGCTGATTGGGCTATTGTGGAAGGCGATTTTAAACCCGGGCAAACCGAAATAGTTATCCGAAAGCGGTTGCCGCTGCTGCTGCAGCAAACAGTAACCAATAAAGGCAAAGATGTAAAGCTTTCGGCCGCCAGGGGATATATGGATTTTTATGTTGTATTAAGAAGAATAGGATAACAGGGTGTAGGCTTTACTGTGCTGGTACCGAAAATGAAAAAATTTATGGCAGATCTATCTGCATACCCTCTGCTGCCAGTTCGTAGTTGAAGAAGTAGTTGTTTCTTTTTTTCAGGTCAGCAAAGAGCTCATCCAGTTGCGCATCTGTATGTGCAGGATCATGATGCGCCAGCAGCAATTGCTTTACTCCGGCTAGTGAAGCAAATTTTACTGCATCATCCATACTGCTGTGGCCCCAGCCTTTTTTGGATTGATATTGCTGAAAGGAATATTGTGCATCGTGCAGCAAAAGGTCAGCAGCAGCAGCAAGGTCAAAACCGGAAAGCCATTTTGTATCCGTAAGCATACCGTTGGCACCAAGCGCCGGTTCATGATCGGGTATATAGGTAAAAACAGAACGGCCATTGCTTACCCGGAAACCAACCGTTGGCCCAGGGTGGATCACAAACCGTGAATCAATGGTAAAGGGCCCGATATGGAATGTACTGTTTCCTACTTCGTGAAGACTGAGCTTACAGGGCAGGTCACGCAGCTGCACTGGGAACAGGGGCGGAGAAAGATAACGGCTGAGCCTTGCATGCAGGCTGTTTGTTTTACTGGCCGGTCCCCAGATATGAACATCATTCTCCGGGTTGAAGAACGGAATGAAAAAACCGAGACCCTGTATATGATCGAGGTGCAGGTGAGTTAATAATATATCCACCCGGTTGATACCCGTGCCTTCCAGCAGGTTGAACTGCTGCATACCCGATCCGCCATCCATCACCAGTATACAATCACCTTCCTGTACCACGGCGCAGGATGTATTACCTCCATAATGTGACATATGGGGGCTGGTAGTGGGTATGGAACCACGAACACCCCGCAGTGTGATCTTCATGATGCATCTTTTACCTGCCAGAAAATAGCCACAGCGCCAAGGAAATTTCCCGCCCGGCCGATGATGGGATAAGCCGTTACAGATATTTTTTCTGTTTTGCCCTGAAGGCTTACGATCCAGAATGTTTTGTGGTTGGGGTTTTGTTCCTTTAATGTTCTTACCAGCGGCAGGCTGTCCGGCGGCAGCAGGTTGCCCTCATCATCCTGTTGCTTGAAAATGGTGGACCATGTCTCCACTTTCATTTCGCCGGTCTCTTCAAACCGGGTGCCCAGCACATTTTCTGCGGGCTCATTATAAAATATAAGATTACCGGCCGTATCGGTAATGAAAACCGGCATGGACAAACAATCGGCCAGCTGGCGATTAAGGATAATTTCTATAGCGTATGCAGGCATACAAAAGAATTACCGGTGTAGCAAACCCTCTTAAAGCTACACCAAATAAAAGAAAAGAAGAACTTTCTTCCCCGCCGATAATTTTGCCCATGCCAGTACCTTTATGGCATGGCCGATGTACATAACAGGAAAACAAGAAGCTATAATATGAGCCGCATACGCAGCGGTAATACCAAACCGGAGATGCTGGTGCGAAAATTCTTACATGCTAATGGGTTTCGTTATAAACTCCACGATAAAACACTGCCGGGTAAGCCGGATATCGTATTGCCCAAATACAAAACCATCATCTTTATACACGGCTGCTTCTGGCACGGGCATGCCAACTGCAAATACTTTAAAGTACCCAAAACAAGAACACAATGGTGGCTGGATAAAATAAACCGTAACAAGGCCAATGATGCAAAGGCGGTGAAGGTTTTGAGAAAAGATGGCTGGAAGATTATTACTGTCTGGGAATGTAAACTGAAGCCAAAAAATCAAAAAGGCACTTTGTTGAATCTGATAAAAAAACTGACTGTGTAAGGTTATTTTTTTATTCTGTTAAATAGCAGAACATTAAGCGTATCAATATTCAAATCTTTTCTCATTTCAGAAAGAATTCTATCCGCCTTCTTGTGACATTCATTGATGATTTCATCTTCAGTTTTTAAGGAGTTATTCTCAATATCACTTTTGAGCAGATACTCACTGAAATTATCCAGCATAGAGACCAGGGTTGTGGGAAGCACAAGTGAATTGGCTGCAATAATACTTGTAAAGAGTATAACCTTGGCATCAACATTGTCCGCCATTTGTTCTAACGCTTCTTTTTCTTCATCTGTTGCTTTCTCTTTTATGGAGTTTGCATAATGCCAGGCATTATCAATCAAATCAAGAACCTGAGTAGTTTCATTCAGAATATTGCGACAGGCTTCGATCTTTAGTTTATATATGTGATTTTCGTTGTCAAATCTTCTGTTTCTTTTGTGTGCTAAAAGGGCTATAATAAAGCCTCCTATAGAAATTAATATTGCAACTACCGAAAGTATAATGTTAGAGTCCATAATATTTTAGCTGTTAATAAAAATCTTGTTTCTGTGATACTCCAAAAATTCAGAATTCGGCATAAATCTTACCGGTTTAATTATTTCCTTACCTGAGTAAGGGAGAAAATACTTTTTTATCCATTCATCTTTTTTCTTTTTAATCAAGACCGGTGAAAGAATTATCCGCAAATCATCAGATAATGATATAAGGCCCTTATCAAACGCTTTGTCATGAAGAGCATTCAGATACAAGCCATTTTCAGGATTGGCGGCCTGCTTTAAATCTTTTGACCAGGGTTTGATGTGACTCGCTACTAGCAGTTCAAGATTTGAAATACCAGTAATACAGCATTTATTCTGATATGATAAACGAACCGTCTTTCTGAAAAATTCCTGATTTACTCTGACCTTTACAAGTGCAAGTCTTTCCTTCCCGTCTTTAGGCAGATCCTTTGTTTGTATACCGCTAATTTTTTCGACAGAGCTCCCCATTCTTTCAGCAATAATTTTTTCAGCAGAATAAGCAAGTTCATTCCAGTTGCCATAAAACTCATTCCATACCGGCTCCTCCGCTTTACTGCCTCGACTCATTCCTTTCACCCCTCTGGCCTGTAATGCCGGGTCTAATCTTGCGAAGTTGACAAGTTTAAATGCAGCAGCTGATGGTGAACGACTAACCAAATTTGCTAATTCAATAATCTCTGGTTTCGTGTATTTTATTTTAGAAAAAGGAATTTTTGTACAATACCAGTATAGTGCAAGAATTAACTCTTCTCTTGACCAATTGTTTTTCATTCTATTTAAATTCAATAATTCCAATTCTGCTCGCATGGCTTGCCAGCCTTGTCAATATATCAGCCATTGGTTGTTCTTTAATTTTAAACAGGAATTTTCTTGATCTTCTTTTTCCTTTAGACAAATCAAATGATTTTAATAGTTTAAAACAAATAATTAACCGGGTTACTTCTCCATTAATACTAAGAAGAGGAAATTCGTCATAGATTGAATCATCTCCTTTTAGATTTTTATCAAGGGCCCCAGGATAAAGAATTCCAGAAATAGTACGATGTTTTAACCATTTGTTATTTGCAAAATCACAATTGGGAGAAACCTCTAATTCTACGAATCGGTATCTATTAACTTCATCATCTGTTATTTTATAAAAGCCATCTTGGTTTTTATCTAAGAAATTTGCCGTAAAATATGTTTGTAAGAAATTTCGTTTAACTTCTGTTTCTACATCTATTTCGTAAACAATTCCCGGTTGAAATGGAAACCGAGTATGTAAGTCTACATTTAGCTTAGTGTTTAATTCAGGATTAATAAGAGTATAAGAAGTCGTCATATCGGCGATAACCTGTTTAAGAGCCTGATTATTTCCACCAATCCCTTTAAGGGTTTCTATTTTTTTGTGATCCCCACCAGTTTTTACAGTATCAATCAAGAATTCAAACCGCTCATAGTCTTTCCAAACAATTTTATATTCTACTCCCTCAATCATAACAGCGTATCCAGACGATTTATAAGAAGCTTCCTCGCTCGGTGTTAGCGAAATTATTGATAAGACTTCGCCATCCAGATAGTCAGAAAATGCAGCATTAAGTGTTTTAATAGAAGCTTTAATAAACGACTTTCGATCCAAATTTTTTAAAGACGCTCCTACTTGAGCCTGCGCTAGTCTTGATACAATGTTTTTGAAATTAAAATCCCAATATTGATTAGCGGCATGGATAGAAGCAAACCCTGAAGTTAATTTAGTGGCAGCACGATGCACCAATGCTTCCCATTTAATAAGTAACTCAAAGCCCTGATAGTTTTTTAATTCTTTCCTGATTCGAGTTGAAATTTTCTTTAAAGCAGACGCATTGCATATTTTATCTTCTTCGACTGGGATATTTTCGTCTATTTTTGAAATAACATATTCAATATCTTCCTTAGAAAATCGGGTTTCTAAATCTTCTTTCAAATTTTCAATCTCATAGATTTTCCTAGAAGTTGTCTTGAAATAATCTGATTTATTAATTTCAATAAAAGCAATGGGTTTTTTTACGAAAGCGGGAGCATCTACCATTTCTTTAAGCCTTTGGAAATAAAGGTCCCCTTTCCCGCTCCATACAAGAAGTATATATGGTCCATTATTATCAGAAATTAATAAATTTAAATGATCAATTATTATTGCAGCATATTGTTGTTCATTAAGCGCAGGAGTTAACTGAATATCCGCAAAAACAATTCGAACTCTTTCTAAACTGGTTTCTGGTAAATTGTCTATCGTTCCAGTAAAATAAATAGAGGGATGCCCTTTTTTGGTGAGAATATCAATAAGCGGTTTAGCGTCATTATATTGATCGTCAATAATCACAATTGAGCCATCTTTCGGAAGTAATAAACTCATAGCTATTTTTTAAAAGCAAGAATTATTTTGGCTCCTTTTTGAAACTCTGCTGGAATGTCAAGATCATGTTCTTGAGGGAAAATCAGTTTTCCTTTTAATCCAAGCATCATAACTTCTACTAAGTGTAATCCAAGCCCCATACCGTCTGGCTTATCAGTAATAAACGGTTTTATTGCATCTTCTGTAGGGATGCTAAAACCGGGGCCATTGTCCGCAATTAACAACGAAGTATATCCGGGCTCGTAATTATTCAATATATCAATATATACCTTTTTTACCTTTCTGTTTGCATATGTCATCCACCAAATTGAGTTATCAATTATGTTCATAATTGAGCTAATAAATAGACTAGCAACACATGTAACGGTTGTATCTGATGACACCCTGTCTTTGTATGGGGTTATTAAAATTATTTTATGGGCTTTAATTCTAAATTGTGTATTTGAGATAGCTCGGGATATTAATAAAATCAGATCTTCTTTTGTTTTAGCGCTTTTTCTCACGACTGAAGCATAATCAGTAACGGTCTTATCAAGCGTTTTAATCAAATCCTTTAAATACTTGTTGGTTGGAATTTCATCAACGGCTTTAACTAACTCATCGATTATCTTTTCTACTTCATGGATAACAATACTCAAACTAAGTCCGGCAGAAGAACTTCTTGTATAGACATCGACTATTGTTTTATAATCAGTTTCTATACTTTTAATAGTTTTTAAAATATCATCTCTTTTCTTTCCGGTTGGTATTATGCGATTTATTTTTTCTTTTAAGGTTTTTAACCTTCCAACAACTGGTTCTGAAACAGAGGTTGCCCCAAGTAATTTTCTAAGTTTTTCTTTATCAACATTTCTAAGGGATAAAACTTTTTCTATGAAGAAATTTACAGCGTCATGGAATGTTTCATAAACCTGATTTTCAATAAACCCTTCCCGATTTGTTTTTTCTTGCAAACCGAGGCTTTTTAACCGATCAAGTTCAACGGCTCCGATTACAATATTGTTGCTAATATTTTCACCAGGCCGATTTACTCTTTTAATATCAAGTTTTAACCAGTCATTATCTTTTTCGCCGTAATTAAAAATTCTTATGCCATCTCTATATACCCTTATGCCTCCATTAGCATCGAGATATTGTCTGAGCCCCTCTTTATCTGAGACTCCATAGTTTAAAACTTTAGGCTCTCTGTCAAAAATTAGCAATTTAATCGAAATTGGACCGATGTCATATTTACCGATGTTTATTTCAACTTGTTTTTTTCTTTTTGTTTTCTCGTCTTTTACTTCTTTAATTAATTTAATATTGTTCAGGGTCTCTTTTCGGCCATTAATCTTTTTCATGGCGTCCCACGGAATAAATTCATATTTTAATTTTTTAATTAGCCGGTTTTCTATAATCCCCTCTATTTTATAAAGACAATATTCTTTAATGTCTTCAAATTTGATTAACCCTCTTAGCCACTCTTGATTATCAAGCTTGAAAACAACATTGAAGGCATCAAGTGAAGCGAAAGGAGAGTTTAATGAAATAGCAGACCGGTACAACTCTCTAACTGATGCCCTGTCCCAATCTTTTTTGAGTTTTTTAATTTTAATTAGTGTTCCGGATCTGCCATTAATAAAATAAATTGGACGTTTTCTGTTCTCAAAGTCAATTTTAACTTTGTTTAGTGTTGTGTTTTTTTCAAAATCTGTCCAATTAATTTTTACAGCAATTTCTTCATCACTAGCGGTTTTACTTATTAGCTCAATATAATTGCCAAGCTTATGAACACCGAAGCGACCAATGCCTTTTTCACCAATGGGAATTCTATTTGATTTGACTCTTTTTTTAATTGAGGTTATGATTCTAAGTTTGTAATCACTTCCTGGCTGCATCCATACATTTCTAAAAATATCTTCATTCATTCCCACTCCATCATCTTCGATTATTATTTCACCATTATCGATGTCGTCAATTCTTTTCATTATAACGCTTACTTTAGAAGCATATGCATCATAAGAGTTTTTGATTAATTCAAGTAGGGCTACCCCTTCATTACGGATTAATTGATCACCTAATTGTAGTAACAATCTAGCTCTAGGCTCAAAATTTATTTGTGTGTTCATCCTAATATTTTACTCTTAATTGAAGTAGCAATTTTTTTTGCCATAAGTGGTGGCACTGCATTTCCAATTTGTCTGAAGGCGGCTGATCTTACTTTTAATACATCAATACCTTCAAAAAAATAATCATCCGGGAACGACTGAATTCTGGCTGCTTCCCGTACAGATATTGACCTGAGTTGAGTTGTTGACGGATAAATGAAGTGGTGTCCATCTCTTGAAAGATGTGCTATTACTGCATGAGGTTTTTTCCCGACAACTTTAAACCGGTCTAGAAAATCAGTAATATTTTTTTGTGTTCTTTTCCTTTCAGGTATTTCGTTGTTCTTTAAAATTCTACCTTCATTTTCCAGTTTTTCAACTGCCATCTTGTAGATTTCCAGGTCTTTTTTGTTATGCGGTCTGGTTATATGCTGACTTACAAAATCAACACAGTTTCTGATCTCTGTCTTCTTAAGGTACTCATTAATTGGATGTATATATTGAGATGTCCTGTCATTCTGATTAGGCATAATTGGAGGTAAATCTGAAAAAATATCAGCTCTGGTAAATGTGTGATTAAGTTTCTTGAATTTAGGATATGAGAACTTCAGGTTCTTTCTCCATCCTATAACAATCACCCTTTCCCTGTTTTGAATAACACCAAAGTCAAAAGCGTTTACCTTAGAATCATTAAGATTGTACCCAAGTCTTTTAAAATATTTTTTCAGATTCTTGTAATACTCACCGTTACCCGCCGTCTTGATTCCCGGAACATTCTCAAATACGAACATTTTAGGTTTATATTTCTTCAGAAACTTGCCATACTCTTTATAAAGAAAATTTCTTTCGTCATTTTTCACCTTGCTTTTTAATGCTGCTCTTCCAATGTAAGAATAAGCCTGACAAGGCGGCCCACCAACAATCAGATCAATTCTTCTTTTATCTTTTAACTTGTCAATTGCTTGAAAAATTTGTTTAGTCGTTTTCCCGCCAACTGATGCATTAATTACAGACGAAAGTTCTTTTTCCGGAACATAAGAATATAACTGATCTCTGCTGATCTCACCCCGGAGATATTGCTCATAGATATGTTTTTTTCTGATACGGCGGAGATAATGATATGCAACCCTTGTTTTCAACGTTAAACAAGCTGCTTTATCTTTTTCAACATGAGCAATTGGCTTGAAGCCTGCCTTTATAAAACCTTCGGATAAACCCCCGGCTCCGGCAAACAGGTCAATAAAATTCATACTTGCTAAAATATAAAGTTTTTTCCCGACTTTGTTGATTCACAGGCAATTATTTTTTAGATTTAGTGTAATCTGTTTTAAACAGCACCAAAGAATGTCAACTGTGAAATATATGGAAGCCAGAGCCAAACAGGCAATAATTAATTTAAGAATCAGTAAGCTTAATTCAGGGTTTCCATTCATGATAAACACTCCCGAACTGCCATCCAATCAATGTTGGCTAGAATATCCTGACGGATATATTCATCTCGTGACATTATCAAAATCAAAAATGGATTTTGATAATGTCAAAATACTGTCAATCCATGAATCATATGCTTTAAAAAGGAAATTGGGTTTAGAGTAGAATTTCTTTTTACTTTATTTGCCTCCCAATATTTATGTCGTTAAACCTGACCAAAATCATAAAACAAAGTGTTTCAATTAATTGTAATGGCCTGCCTGCGGGGTTATCCTAAGTGAGATTATAAAAGTTCTTTCGCTCCTCTTTTGTGCCGAAACGAATGGGCTTTTACAGCTATTCGTACACTCAAACGACCGGCATATGAAAAAAAGATTCATGGCTGTTTTCCTGCCGCTTTCTTTATCATACAGCAGCTCCCTGGCAACATTGTACTTATAACATCACTTTGTTCCACATCAGGTATTTTATACCCCTTTCCTCCAACAGCAAAAAAACCCGCTGTATGTGCAGCGGGTTGATGAAACGGTGATTGTACCATTTATTTTTTAGGTTCTTCTTTTACCGGGGCAAGATGTTTGGCAAAGAAGGCATCCATTGCTTTGTAAAAATCAATCTGGTTGTTTTCGTTGGCAAAGCCATGTCCTTCATCATTTTTTACCATGTATTCAACAGCAACACCTTTTTTCTTCAGCGCTTCTACTACCTGGTCGCTTTCGGCCTTGTTTACACGGGGGTCGTTGGCACCCTGTGCAATGAATAACGGCACCTTTATTTTGTCAACATGAAAGGCGGGTGATACTTCAGCCAGCATTGCACTGTCTTTTACAGGGTCGCCTACCAGTTCATAGAACATGGCTTTGTATGGCTCCCAGTATGGAGGGATGGTTTTCATAAATGTAAACATATTGGATACACCTACATAGTCAACAGCGCAGCAATACAGATCGGGTGTAAAAGTGATGCCGGCAAGTGTGGCGTATCCTCCATAGCTGCCACCATAAATGGCTACCCGCTTTGGATCGGCAATTCCTTCATCAATAAGATACTTTACTCCATCACTAATATCGTCCTGCATCTTTTTGCCCCATTGTTTTGCTCCCTTTAGCCAGAACTCTTTACCATAACCGGTAGAGCCGCGGAAGTTCATTTGCAAAACAGCATAGCCACGGTTGGCCAGAAACTGCACTTCGCCATTATAGCCCCAGCTGTCACGAAACCATGGGCCGCCATGCGGATTGATAACTACCGGCAGGTTCTTTGCTTTTACACCTTTGGGTAGTGTGAGGTACCCATGAATAGTAAGTCCGTCCCTGCTTTTGTATTGAACAGGTTTTACGGTTGACATATGTTCCTCTTTCAACCAGGGGAATGCATCTGCAAGGAATTTGGTGTCGCCTGTTTTTTTATCGTAGAAATAATATTTGGCTGCCAGCTTATCATTACCAACCCACACGATGAATTTGTCTTCTTCATTATTGCTGCCGTAGATGCCTATTTCATACCCTTTGAACTTCTCTTTCATTTTATTGTACTCTTTCTCTGCTTCTTTATCCAGAAAGTAAAACTCTCTTTTCCAGGAAGTGTAGAATACATCTTCGAGTACTTTGCGTTTGTGCGAATAAGAAAGGCCATCCACATCATAATCAGGATTAGTATATAGTTCTTTTATTTCCTTACGGGCGGCAAGGTCGTACTCCACGATGGCTGTCTTATCTCTGCCAATGTTGGTGGATACGTATAAATTCTTGTTGTCGAAAGTGAAGAGCTGGATGCCAAAATTGTCTTTATAAGTGGTAGTAAGCAAAGAGTCGAAGGGAGCTGTTTCGGCGGCACGGTGATAGTAAGTAGTATTAACACCATCTGTCTTGGTAGCTATACGGATAAAGCCGGTATGGTCGGTATACCAGCCATCAAAGTTTTTATCATTCTGATACAGAACTTTTGTTTCGCCGGTTTCAATATTAATGCTGTAAGGATCAAAGAAACGGGGGTCTCTTTTATTCATCTGTATCAGCACTTCTTTTTCCTTCCCGGTGATGTAGCGCAGGTTGTCAAGAATGGATGTCCGCACTTTTGCAAAAGGGGTAAGGGCTTTCATGTTTTTACCATCATTTCCAACAGAAAACAACTGGAAGTTTTCATCCCCGCCAACATCCTGCAGGTATAATATCCTGTTGCCTTTCCAGGAATAGTTATAAATATTGCGTACCGAGTCGCTGGTAACGGGTATGCCGGTGCTGTCTGTTATTTTACGCACAAAAACATTGGTGTGGCCTTTGTAAGGCGACAGGTAAGAAATGTATTCACCATCCGGTGAAATCTGCCATCCAAAGTTTTCAGGGTTTTTGAAGAATGTTTCTACTGGAATAACAGGAGGCTTCTCTTCTGTTTTTTCTTTTGTTTTACATGCTGTAAAAAATAAAATGCTGAGAGCAGTAACTATCAGCAAGTGAAGTTGAAAACGTTTCATTGTATGTAATTGATTTGTATTTATGAATTAAAGTAGTGGAAAGGATTTCAGAGGGAAGACAGACAAAAAATGAAGGTAGGATGTTTCCATATAAAAAATCCTGACCTTAAATAGTTAGTAGTGCTTCAGTTCGAAAAGCCTTGTCAACCTGGGTTTGTCGAAGGAGAATATGAAACTTCGACAAACCTGACTGCCGACAGGCAGGCTCACCCTGCAGTTCGTTTTAACGAACAATGCATTTTTCAAACTGAGATACTACCAAAAGGTAAGCGTTGCTGAGAATGCCACCATTTAAAGAATAAAAGATCACCCTTCAGCGCTTCCTCATTTTTGAATGCATCGGCTGGCCATCCAACTCGTTGTACTAAGGTTATAAACCATGCCCGATCAATTCTACACCCCGGATTAAATAGTAACCGGTTTTCTCCAACGCTTTAACATAGGCAAGCTACCCACAGCCATATTAATGATGGCTTCATCCATCTTCCTGATCTCCATTTGCTCCCTTACCAGTTTTTTCATTCCATCCAGCGTCATGTCCGGGTTCAGAAATGCCCCTTTCTGGTAACAGTAAACACAGTACTCACTGCTTTTAGTTCCATCTTTTTCGGTGCCGGCTAATTCAGCATGGTCAATTGGCATGCTGCAACTCTGGCAAAATTGTTTGTTTTCCATACTTATTATTTTTTTGGTGGTGCTTTACCGGCCTTTTAAACCGGTTCAGCTTTAATCTGTTTTCTTTCAAAAGCTTCCTGTATCCATTTCATCAGCGTATTGTCTATTTCTTTATCACTGCTGATGTCAACCGCATAGAGGTAACGGCCAGCCGATGTTTGTACCCGGTCATACAGGCGGCTACTTTTTATTTTCCGGCCCAGGTCCATAAACTTTTATCCTTCATCATTTTATTTTAAAGTATTAATTCTCTTATTCTTTTATAAACCTGGTTGTAAAAACTTCATCCTGTAGCCTGATCCTGATAAAATAGACTCCTTTTGACAGTTGCTGTACAGGAACCGTAGTAACAGAGGAATTTATTATTTGTTTCCTTATAATTCGTCCGCTCAGATCTATTATATCCATACTGCCTTTTGCAAATGGCGTTTGAACAAATAAATTTTCAGTTACAGGATTTGGCCATACCAGTATTTTATTATCCCTGTTCATTCTTATCATGTTCACAATAGAATATTTATAAGCGCCGTCAACGTCAACCTGTTTGATCCGGTAAAAATAGATCCCGTCCGTTACAGAATTATCCATGTATTCATATTCATGAGAAGGTTGTGGCTGTACAACTGATAATCTCATCCAGTTTCTTCCATCTGTACTCCTTTCCACTTCAAACCGGGCATTATTAATACCACCATCTGATGTTTTCCAGGTTAATAAAACAGTATTATTGCCCCGGAGAGATACATTAAATAAAATAAAGTTGACCGGCAGCGGATTGCTGACAGAACTTGATGCCAATGTAAAGGGGCTGAAATTGCTTACCGCAGCTAATGACAGAATAGTTCCTGCTGTATTGGATCCTGTCGTGCCGCCATTACCTTCGTCTTTCCACATGCTTCCATTCCACCTGGCAACCCGCAGTTCCGGCATATTATTCACCAAGCCGCTACGGATGTTACTTTCCCAGCTTAGTGTAACGAAGACGTTTGAGGTACCTTCAATCCTGTCAAGCAACCAATACTCGTTTTTGGAAATATGATGTAGTGATTGATCTTTCAGTGTGCTATCATATCCGTCATCATGTGGCCGGCTGTAAAAGTATTGTGCCATGAATACATCTGTACCAATACCGGGTGCAGAAATTCCAATTGAAGCCAGAACGCCATTTTTTCCTACCGGGAAGATAAATGCATCGTTACCTGTTTTTTTACAAGGGCCGTTTACAAAACTTGTATTGGATGCACCTGTATAACTGGTATTATCCAAAAAGATAAATTCTTTACCCGTGCTGCTGTTGATGATACCACTAATAAAACTGGTGCTTGTATTGATACTTACCGAATCATTTAATGTTACTGTTCCGCTTGCTGTTTTATCTATGATCAACTCAGCAATATTTATTGGTTGAGTGGAAAGCTGTTCTATAACACTAGCTGTACTGCCATTGAATTTTATTTTTCCCAGCCCGATACCATCGGTGGAATTTAAAGTAAGGTTACCGCTGATCTCAACTACATCACCAGCACCAACGCTAACACCAGCACCGGTTTTGATATATGTTACATTACCCAGGTATTTATTTCCGGTGCCTGCCTGGTCGGCATCAAATAATACATTGCTGCCGTTATTGGCAATGCTGGTATTACCAGTGATGATATTGCTCCGGAGATAAGTATAATACCCTCCGGCATAAGTGATGTCGTTGGCAATGCTTACGTTTCCGGTAATAGCATTGTTATAAAAATACCCGAATTGACCACCTTTATAGCCGGTAATGCTCATGGTGGTGAGTAATAAGGTATCATTCTGCACACTAAAGCCTAGTGAATTGGTTACAGTTATGCTGCCGCCATTTGTTTGATTAACCAAACGGTGCATCCCAAAATTATTGGGTGAGGTAAAGTTTGCAGTAATATTAATAAGACCACCGATACTTGTTTTATAAGCCAGGTTACCAAATCCTGCTTTACCAGCAGTGTTGTTCGTATAAGTAAAATTACCGTTGATGGTGGCACCGGCATTAAATGCTAATGTTTGTCCCGCTGCTGTACGGCTGATGTTGACATTGCCAGTGCAATGCAATGTATCTAAATATGCAATGAACATACTGGCAGGGCCCGCACCTGTAAAATTTACATTGCCATTATAGCGGTTGGCGAAACCCACACCGTCTGCTTCAGCAAAAGCATTGATACCGCTGATAGTAAAACTGCTGTTACCATTAATGGTATTGTTGCGGATATTAGTTGTAAAACCTCCGCTGAAAGAGGCATCGTCGGCAATGGTTACATTGCCCGTAATGGCGTTGTTGAATAAATAAGCATACTGTCCACCTTTGTAACCGGTGATATTCACTTCGGAAAGCAGCAGGGTATCGTTCAGCACACTAAAGCCGAGTGAATTGGTTACAGTAATGCTGCCGCCATTTGTTTGGTTAACCAAACGGTGCATCCCGAAATTATTGGGTGTGGTAAAGTTTGCAGTAATATTAATAAGACCGCCGATACTTGTTTTATTAGCCAGGTTGCCAAAGCCGGTTTCGCCTGCTGTGTTGTTGGTAAAAGTAAAGTTGCCCCCTATAACAGCGCCTGAATTAAATGCTGAGGTTAGCCCAGCAGCAGTGCGGTTAATAGTAAGGTTACCTGTGCATTGCGTGGTATCCAAATAGGAAATGAAAACATTTCCATTACCTGCACAATTAAATGTAAGGTTACCATTATACCGGTTACCGTAATCCGCACCGTCTGCTTCAGCAAAAGCATTGGTACCGCTGATGGTAAAGCTGCTGTTACCATTAATGGTATTGTTGCGGATATTAGTTGTAAAACCTCCACTGAAAGAGGCATCGTCGGCAATGGTTACATTGCCCGTAATGGCGTTGTTGAATAAATAAGCATACTGTCCACCTTTGTAACCTGTGATATTCATTTCGGTAAGCAGCAGGGTATCATTTTGCAAGCTGAAGCCGAGTGAATTGGTTACAGTAATGCTGCCGCCATTTGTTTGATTAACCAAACGGTGCATCCCAAAATAATTGGGTGTGGTAAAGTTTGCAGTAATATTTATTGTACCACCGACACTGGTTTTGTTGGCAAGGTTGCCAATGCCGGTTTCGCCAGCTGTATTATTGGTATAAGTGAAATTCCCTCCTATAATGGCACCCGCACTAAATGCAGAGGTTAACCCTGTGGCAGTGCGGTTAATGGTAAGGTTACCGGTGCATTGCAGTTGTGCTCCGTAACCGATCAGTACAGACGAACCACTTGCTGCATTAAATGTTACATTACCATTATAAATATTTCCTGAACCGATCACATCAGCTTCTGCAAAAACATTGCTTCCATTATTAGAAAAACTGCTGTTGCCTGTTATTACATTGTTGCGGATATAAGTGAGAAAACCTCCTCCGTAAGAGGCATCATCTGCAACGGTTACATTTCCCGTTATGCTGTTGTTCATTAAATTAGCATACTGACTGCCCCGGTATCCGGTAATACTTAAAGTGGTAACCAGCAGTGTATCATTCTGCAAATTGAAACCCTGCGAATTTTGCACATCAATTGTACCTCCCGTAGTTTGGTTAACAACCCGGTACATTGCAAATGGAGCAGTGCTGGTATTTTTGTTTGTTATGTTTACAGTTCCCGTAATTGCAGTTTTAAAAGAAAGATTACCTATTGATACTGCAGAACTGGTATTGTTGGTATAAGTAAAATTGCCCGTAATTGTTGCTCCGGCATAAAACAGGCTGGTTGGCCCGGCAACTGTTCGGTTTACAGTCAGGTCACCATTAAACTCTGAGGGTACTCCATAAGAAATATAAGTAGTGAGCACATCATTAATATTGAAAACCGCATTGCCATTATACACATTGACAGGTGCGGCAACCGCTTCAATAAACTGATTATTACCGGTAAGATTAAATACAATATTATCATTGATGGTATTGCTTCTGAAATAACTAAGAAAACCATTTGAGCCGGTGTTGATATTAAATACAATATCAGTAGCACCATTACTGTTATTGATAATGGCCCCGTTAAAATTAATATTCATATTAACGCCATTGATGGTAAGGGCAAATCCATTTACATCCAGCCGGCAACCCGGCTGCATATCGATACTGTTGATGGTAACATTACCAGTAAATACCGGCCAGCTATTACTGGCAACCGATCCCGGAATTATTACATTACCTGCGCTGGTAGGCACACCCGCAGGAGTCCAGTTGGATGCATTATTCCAATCGGTATTTACAGAGCCATTCCATGTTTGTGCATATAATAAGCTGCAGGATAATAATAGCTGTAGAAAAATGTATATCCTTTTCATAAAATAAAAATTTAGGAGGAAGACTAAATCAATCGACCCTTGGAATAGAATAATAATTGCAATTGTTATTGCAGGCATTATTCTCTTCTGTATTGTTTTGTGGATTTTTCGTAATGTAGCCTTACGATAAGCACCGGTCAGCAATCCTCAAACCGGTGTAAAAACGTTTGTCCATAGTTTGAGAATTTCTATTACGAAGGTAGATTAAGGATAAAGGGGTTCAAAAATTCTTTGGATGATTTTAATCACCGTATTTCGGAAATTTCAGATATCAAAAGATTACACTTTCCGGGACCATCCGTGCAATAAGAATTAGGGTCATTAAATTATGCATCGAATTGTATCCTGAAGCAATTAATATTTATTACAGACCCCGGTTCAAAGTATTTCCTAAGATGATCTTGTTTCTTTTTTCTCCAACAGTACTATCGGGTTTAAACTTAACACAGTTCCAGTAAAAGTGAGCATATCTTCTTCTCTACCATGACTAAAATCATAAAACAAAGCGTTTCAATTAATTGGATTTGGGCTGTTTGCGGGTTTACCTTACAGTGAGATTATAAAAGCTCTTTCGCTCCTCCTTTGTGCCGAAACGAATGGGCTTTTACAGCTATTCGTACACTCAAACGACCGGCATATGAAAAAAAGATTCATGGCTGTTTTCCTGCTGCTTTCTTTATCATACTGCAGCCCCCTGCCAGCCCAGGACAATGATTCCCTCACCCGTATTTATTCCAAATTCGATTTTATTCCCGGAGAGAAAGTCTTCTTCTTCGATGATTTTGCATCCGATAATATCGGTGATTTTCCCGCCCTCTGGAATACCAATGGCTCCGGCGAAGTGGTCACCTATGGTAAATATCCCGGAAAATGGTTGAAGATCACCAACCCCCGCTGCGTCGTTACACTACTCGATCCGCTGACGCTGCCGGAGAACTACACCATCGAGTTTGATATTGTACCGCAGAAACATTTGCCTGCGAATAATAACACCTACTATGCCTTTTATCTCATCAGCACCATCAAACCAAAAGATATCCTTTACGGGCTGGCAAGACCGGGAGGCACCGGCATCAAACTGTCCTTTGCCTATAACCAGTACTTCGCATCTTACTATGCAGACGGTACCCCCGATGTTAAAAGCATAAACTCCGATGCTGCCATCCGCCAGCAGGGCGAAACAAAATATCATATCTCCATATGGGTGCAGAAACAACGCATCCGTGTTTACCAGGATGAAGTAAAGATCTTCGACCTTGCCCGTGCCATCTCTGATAAAGTAAAGTATAACATGATCCGTTTTGCCGAAGGCACGCCGCTGATCGGTAATGTAAGAATAGCAACAGGCCTTCCTGATATGCGCAACAAACTCATTACCGAAGGCAAACTGGTGAGCTACGGTATTTACTTCGATGTGAACTCCGACAAACTAAAACCACAGTCAGCAGGTACACTCAAAGAAATAGCTGGTATACTGACAGACAACCCGGAACTGAAGATCAGGATCGTTGGTCATACTGATGCCGATGGTAATGATGCGGCCAATCTTGATCTTTCCAAACGCCGTGCTGCTTCTGTAAAGAATGCACTTGTTGCTGCATACAGCATTGAGGCAGCCCGTATAGAAACCGATGGTAAAGGGGAGAAAGAACCGGTGGCGCCAAATGATAACGGTACCAATAAAGCACTGAACCGGAGAGTGGAGTTCATTAAACTGTAACACATTTTTTACTGTTCAAACTAAAAAAAATGAAAAAGCTATTAATATTATTGAGTGCGGCTGTTGCCATGCTGATGCTTATGGCCCTTCGAACCAATAATCATAATGTTACTTTGATCAAAACAGATAAAGTAAGCGAGATAACCCTGACGGGTGTGCGGTGCTTTTTTACTCTCGCAGGTAATAATATGCAAAAGGCCGGGGTATGCCTGAACCAGACCGGTAACCCGACCATTCCTTCCAAGATCGATATTCCGTTGACTGTGCCAACGGTTTTACTGAATTCAGCAAAACCCAAACAGTTTAATGTAGGAGTAAAAGGGCTTAACTGGAATACGACTTACTATATCCGGGCTTACGTAAAGAATAACGACGGCACTGTGGTTTATGGAAACGAACTGAGCTTTAAAACACTGTCGAAATAATAGTTGAACGAGGACTGGATAACGGAGAGGGATTATTTTTTCTGCGGCTAATAAAATGGCCAGATCACCCACAGCAAAAAATACGGAGACTGTAAATTTTGACAGCAGACGGTGTTTATATAGGTGAATGCCTGGTCAGTTTATTAACTTTAAGTATGAACCAGATAGAAATATACCAGACTAAGGGTAAGCAGGTTGAAGTGAAATTTGAGGGAAACTCTGTGTGGCTAAACCAATACCAATTATCGGAACTATTTTCCACAGACAGAACCTCTGTGCTTAAACATCTGAAAAATATATTTAAAACCAAGGAGTTAGATGAGAAAATAACTTGTGCAAAATTTGCACAAGTTCAAAAAGAAGGAAACAAAACAGTAAAGAGGGAAATCCTGCACTACAATTTGGACGCTATAATTTCCGTAGGGTATCGTATCAATTCCAAAAGGGGTACCCAGTTTCGCCAGTGGGCCACACAGCGGTTAAATGACCACCTTGTAAAAGGATATACACTTAATGAAAAAAGACTGGAGCGGGTACATCAGAGTTTGTATGAACTGAAAAAAGCAGTAACACTGATTGAAAAATCAGGGAATGCCGGGCAGCTAAGTATATCCGAAGCCCAAGGCCTGCTGGAAATTATTACTAACTACACCCAAAGCTTCATTCTGCTCAACCAGTTTGACAGCAACAACCTGCCCGAGGCAAAGCTGAGTGAGAATATTACTTATGAAATTGAGTATAATGAAGCGATAAAAGCAATTACAGAACTGAAGAAACAGTTAGTAAAAAAGAAAGAAGCTTCTGCTTTGTTTGGCAATGAACGGGACGGAGCTTTTGGCGGGATTTTAAATTCAGTGGTACAAACTTTTGACGGCGAATACTTATACAAAAGCATTGAGGAACAGACAGCTCACCTGCTGTATTTTGTTATCAAGAATCACCCGTTTACTGATGGTAATAAGCGAATCGGCGCTTTCCTGTTTGTATGGTTCCTGGAAAAGAACAAACACCGCTTTAAAAAATCAGGAGAACTAAAAATTAATGACAATGCATTAGTGGCTCTTGCATTGTTGGTGGCACAAAGCAACCCGGATGATAAAGATATCATGATCAAACTGGTGGTCAATTTGATCAGAAGTTAAACTCTGTATGACTGATGCAGGAAAGCAGCAGGTAATAAAGGAACGGATATAGCTGACTGCCGGCAAAATTTTTTTATCAAGTGCTTTGGTATTATTTTACACCGCAGCAATAAAATAATACATGGAAGAAAATCAACCAGCACCACAGCAGGAACAACACCTTTTCGACGACTTCAACCAGCAATTGACCCAGGCCGGTTCCGGCAAACGGCTGGCCAATTATATTATCGACCTTGTCAGTTTTTATGTGTTCATGTATTTCTTCAGCTATGTAATAGTGGAGATCAGTATTGACCTGGCCATTTTGATCTATGGCGAAGGAGATGGCGGGTTCAACCTGTTGGGCAACCTTGTTGTACTGCTGTTCTATGGTGCCTATATGGGATTGATAGAAGCGATGTTTAAAGGAAGATCACTGGGCAAACTCATTACCGGCACTATTGCAGTGAATGAAGATGGCAGCCGCATCAGTGCATTAACGGCTTTTCTTCGTGGCATCAGCCGGGCTGTTCCTTTTAATGCCCTCAGTGCATTGGGCAGCCCCTGCTATCCATGGCACGACAAATGGAACAAGACCTATGTAGTGGAGTATAAGGATCTGAACCGAGGATAAGAATCATCGCTCACTTTTTTTATAAAAGGATGCTGCTTTCCCTTGTATCCTTACTGGTTTATCATATAAAGAAGATAAACACAGGATTATCTTTTTATCATCATCTCATAGTATTAACAGCTGTGGATAATACTTAGTATACATTAGTTGTATATCTAATTTTTTATATACATCTTGACCCTCGTTAATTAAAAACCACACATCACTTATGAGAAAAGTTTTCAAGGCACTGCCAGTGGCTATAGCCTGCCTGCTGGCTTGCGAGACCGTTTTTGCGCAGGTAAACATTACATCTACGGCGACAGCCTATACACAAAACTTCAACACCTTAAGGGCAACGGCCGGCACTTCGAGCACTTTGCCCCCCGGCTGGAAACTACTGGAAACCGGCAGCAGTGCTAATACCACCTATGCATCGGATGCAGGAGCCACGGCTACCGGTAATACATACAGCTATGGCACCGGCACGAATACCGAAAGAGCATTTGGCGCTTTGCGTTCCGGTTCGCTTATACCAACACTGGGGGTACAGATCCGTAACAGTACCGGCACTACGATTACATCACTTACTATCAGTTATACAGGAGAACAATGGAGATGTGGCGCCACCGGCCGCAATGATCAGCTGGATTTTCAATATAGCCTGAATGCGACTTCGCTTTCCACCGGTACCTGGACTGATAATAATACACTGGACTTTGCTTCACCAAGTACCACTGCCACAGGAGCAAAGGATGGTAATGCTGCAGCTAACCGTACTGTTAAGTCTGCTGTGATAACAGGATTGAATATTGCCAATAATGCAATTTTCTGGTTGCGCTGGAATGACCTGGATGCAACTGGTGCAGATGATGGATTGAGTATTGATGATTTTTCTATCCAGCTGAATGGCAGTGATGTAACGGCACCCACAGCTGTTACTTATAATCCCGCCAGCGGAACAACAGGTGTTGCCCTGAATGGCAATCTCGTTCTTACGTTCAGCGAAAACATACAAAAAGGTACAGCCGGAAATATCCTTGTTAAACGAACAAGTGATAATGCAACAGTACAAACAACAGCAGTTACTTCTGCTGCCGTTACAGTGAGCAGTGCTACGGCCACTATTCCTTTCAACGGCCTGGCTTACAGTACCGGTTATTATATAAACATCGATGCAGGTACTTTCAGAGACCTGGCTGGAAATAACTATGCAGGCATCAGCGCCACCGGCACCTGGACTTTCACCACTATGGCAGCGCCGGCAGCTTCTGTTACTGTTAATCCGGCTTCGCTGGATTTTGGTTTTACGGCAGCAGGCTCTTCTTCCGTTGCACAAACATTTACATATACAACAACTAATCTGAGTTCTTCACTAACGCTAACAGCACCGGCATCTTTTGAACTGTCAAAAGACGGATCAGCGTTTACTTCATCAGTGAATTATACGCTGGCAGAAGCACAGGCGGGACAAACGGTATATACCCGGTTCGTTCCTGGAACAGCCAATACAACATATAATGGCACGATCAACTTCAGCGGCACAGGGCTGAATGATAATAAAGTAAACCTTAGCGGCAACAGTATTGTGAGTTCAGGAACACTGAATCACTATTTTGGTAACCTGCATGCACACAGCAGTTATTCTGATGGTAATGCTGATAATACAACCAAGATCCCGGCAGATGATTATGCTTATGCCAAGACAGCACTATGTATGGATTTTCTTGGTATCAGCGAACATAACCATGCAACGGCAGGTATGAGTATTAATGACTGGCAACCCGGACGCAACCAGGCAGCCGCAGCCACTACGTCTGCCTTTGTTGGTTTATATGGTATGGAATGGGGTGTTATCAGTGGCGGCGGACATGTGATCGTATATGGAATGGACTCGCTGGTGGGATGGGAAGCCGGTAATTACCAGGTGTATGTTCCTAAGAATGTATATACCGGGGCAGGTGGTTTGTTTGATATCCTCAATCGTCACGGAGGTAATGCATTGGCCTACCTTGCGCATCCTAACAGTACAGATTACAATAATGTACTGAACACCACATTTGATGTGAATGCAGATAATGCTATTGTTGGGGCTACTGTCGAAAGTGGCCCTGCTTTCTCCACCAATACTTCTTACACAGATCCGGGTACTTCCATGTCGTACCTGAGTTATTACCGGAATATGCTGGCAAAAGGGTATCATCTCGGTCCGACAATTGATCATGATAATCACAATATGACCTTTGGTCATACAGCAAAAACAAGATTGGTGATCATGGCCCCTTCACTGAGTGAAAACAATTTGTTATCAGGCATGCGGAATATGCGATTTTATGCCTCGCAGGATTGCAATGCCAAAATCAATTTTACTGTAAGTGCAGAATATATTGGCAGTATTGTTACAAAAGTGGGGGCGCCTGTTATTGAACTGAATACTGTCAGCACCACATCGGCTATTACATCGGTGGCGATAATGTATGGTGTTCCCGGCAGCGGAACAGCGGCTACTCAACTGACCAGCTTCTCATCCGGTAACTTTACCTATACGGATAATGCACTAGCAAACGGGGAACAACGCTATTATTACCTGGATATTACTGAAGCAGATGGCTCAAGAATTGTTACTTCACCTATCTGGTATACCCGTAATGATGCAGCCCGCAGTACACCATCACCAGTTACCTCTTTCTTTACAGTGAATGAAACAGACCGTGTGATATTGAAATGGACAACAGAAAATGAAGAAGCTGATCAGTGGTTTGAAATATTAAGATCAACGGACGGGGCCAAAACATTTGTCAGTTTAGGTACGGTTAACGGAAAAGGGTTTTCTTTCTATAACCAAACCTATGCACTGACAGATATGCAACCCTTTGCAGGGCTGGCTTATTACCGCCTGGTACAGCGAAATAAAAATGGAGAGATACGCTTTACCGACATGAAAGTGGTTAGCCGCAGCGCTATACCATCTTCTTACTTCACTGTTTATCCCAACCCGGTACAGGGCATGCTGAATATTAAAATATCATCGCCGGTAAATGATAAAACCATAGCTGAAGTATTTGACATGAATGGTAAACGTATTATCAGCCGCTCCTTTACTATAACTGCCGGTATGCAAACAGTGAGCCTGGATATGAGCCGGCTTGGCAATGGTACTTATATGCTGAGAATGACACTGGATGGCAAAACAACATCACAACTGGTGAACAAATTTTAACGGAGTCAATAAAACATAAATAAACCCATCCTGAGCAGGATGGGTTTATTTATTTACTGTTTTAGGTATCACATCTTCCGTTTAGCCCGGTTATATTGCAGCAGCATATCTGCTTTACCATCTTTATTGATGCGCCATGTTTCCATCAATGAAGTAGTGTCTTTTTTTCCTTTGGTGTCAGTGTTGATCTCGGTAGCCCATACCAGCACCCAGTTTTCTTTTTTATCAGTACTGTATACTGGCATCACAGCATCAATGGTGTCTATCACAGTAGTGTACCTTGCTCTTGCTCTTTTCCAGTCAGCCATCAGGCTGTCGGCTCCTTTGATCATTTTGTTGTCGGCGTGAAAAGCGACAATGGTGTCAGCCACCCAGTTCTTCATATTATCAAGGGTGTTGTTTTCCCAGTCTTTCCAGCTGCCTTGCAGTATGGTGGCCACATATTCAGGATGGCTGCCCATTTCAAAAGAAGAAGAATAAGCGGCTTTGTAGGGAAGTTCCACTGCCGGCTTGTTAACGGGTGTTGCCTCGCCGGTTCCGGTGTCAGATTTTTTTTCGTTGTTGCAGGCAACCATGAATGCTGCTGCAACGAACAGCAATACGATCTTTTTCATTATTATGTTGGTTTATAGATGACCTCTTCCGGAACGGATGCAATGTTGCTTTAATGGGGGACAGGTAGCTGGGCGAAGGATAAGGAGGTCGCAAACAGAAAGGTAAGTAATTAATTCCGGCAAACCCTTTTTTTGCTTCCGTTACCTTTGCACCAAATTTGATACGCTATGACGATTGCAGTTTTAGGAGCAGGCATGGTAGGCCGTGCCATAGCATTGGATCTCGCCAAAAAATATTCTGTTACTTCTTTTGACCTGAGCAAAGAAAATTTGCTGGCCCTGCAGCAACGAAATAGCGCCGTACAAACAGTAACGGCTGATCTTTCCCGCTTTGATGAATACAAAAAATGGTTATCTCCATTTGATATAGTTGTAACAGCTGTACCCGGTTTTATGGGATATAAAACACTGGAAACAGTAATACAGGCAGGAAAGAATGTGGTGGATATATCTTTTTTTCCCGAAGATGCATTGCAACTCGATAAGCTGGCCAAAGAAAAAGGAGTAACGGCAATAACCGACTGCGGTGTGGCGCCGGGAATGAGCAATTTCATTATCGGCCGGTATAATGCAGCCATGAAAGTAAAAGCATTTGAATGTTATGTGGGAGGATTACCCAAAGAACGAAAACCACCATTTCAGTATAAAGCACCTTTTTCTCCCGTGGATGTGATACAGGAATACATACGTCCTGCAAGACTGGTGGAGAAGGGAAATGTTGTAATCAAACCGGCACTAAGCGAAAGAGAAAGAATACATTTTGACAAAGCCGGAGAACTGGAAGCATTTAATACAGACGGGCTGCGGTCATTACTATTTACGATGGATCATATTCCGGATATGAAAGAAAAAACATTGCGCTACCCCGGTCATATTGATCTCATTATCGCCTTGCAGCAGGCGGGTTTTTTTGATACCACTCCTCTTGTAGTTAATAATACACCGGTTTCTCCTCTCGATTTCACTTCCAGGCTGCTGGTGAACGAATGGAAACTGGGTGAAGAGGAAGAAGAATTTACGGTGATGAAAGTGATTATAATAGGAGAGGATAAAATGGTTGAGTACGACCTGTATGATGAGTATGATCCCGTTACCAAAACTTCTTCCATGGCGAGAACAACCGGTTATACCTGTACTGCTGCTGTGAATTTAATTACCAAAGGATTGTTTACTGGAAAAGGTGTCTTCCCTCCTGAGTTGATCGGCGATAAGGAAGAGTGCTTTGATTTTGTACTGGGATATTTGAAAGAACGCAATGTTATTTGGAAAAAAAGTTAATCAGAAGCCAATAAAAAAGCGGCCATCGGCCGCTTTCCTGTTAAACTTTATAAATCGTAGTTCTGCTTACTCCGCTTCTGCCACCACTTCTTTCACTTCAGGTATCATCCGTTTCATCATTCCTTCAATACCTGCTTTCAGGGTGATCATGGATGAAGGACAGCCACTGCAGCTTCCTTGCATAGCAAGGTTTACGGTGCCGGCTTCATAGCTTTTAAATTGGATAGCGCCGCCATCCATCTCTACGGCCGGGCGAACATAATTATCTAATAATTCTTTGATACGTTTTACTACATCATCGTCGTCAGCCGCCACTTCATTACTGCTGGATTGTTTTACTGCGGCGAGTTCTTCTTCATTTACCACGGCCTTACCCTCTTCGAGATAATCCTTTAAAAACTGGCGGATAGAGGGGATCACATCATTCCAGTCTGTTTCCGGAGTCTTGGTCATGGTCACAAAATTGCTGGCAATAAATACAGCTTTAATAAAAGGGAAACCAAATAATTCAGTAGCCAGCGGTGAGGGTTTGGCGCTTTCAGCATCCGGAAAATCGATGCTCTTACCCGGGTATAACAATTTGTTAGCCACAAACTTCATAGTCTCCGGGTTGGGCGTCATTTCGGTATAAATGCTGATGATAGGGTTGCCTGTTTTGATCATAACTCACTATTTGATGTGTAAAAATAACAACAATTCCCGGTGGATGTTTACGAAGGCGGGAAAGAGGAATTATGAAGTATGAGGTAAGGGATCTGCTAATTGACTGGACGACAGAGCGGTTAGCCGTTCCTCTCTTATTTCATACTTCATACGTCTTTTTCTATTCTTTAAACTTTCCTGTCTTTTTAAAGTAGCGGATCAGCAGATAAACCAAGAGCAGAATTCCCAACACAACAGCAAGGCGAATTAAATGTGCATAGCCCATTCCCAAAGCCTCAAGGCCATTTGCAGCCTCCCCTTTATACCCCGTTAACTTAGGATAGTTGAGAAAAAGTATTAGTGTGATACCGATCAGCCAGATGAACTGGGTAGTATGTTCTTTCAGTATCCACCTTTTCCAGTTAAATTCCATGCTGCCAAATGTTTTTCCGATTCCTTTCAGGTTGGGGAACCAGCGGTTTACTTTCTTACAGTAGGCATCAAAGCCAGCGCCGAACTTTCCGCGGAGAAAATTTTCTTCTGCTAATACTATAGCCTGGTAAATAAACAGGAAAACAGGGATCATAATACCAACATAGAATAAAGAATTGGCAAGGATACCTACTCCAAGCAGCATTAAAATATTTCCAACATATAAAGGATTGCGGCAATGATTGAAGATACCATCTGTTACCAGCCCTTCTGCATAAGGTTTCCCTTCTTTGCCACCACGAACAATATAGGCAAGCCCGATAGTAAGCCCCCGGGTAAGCTGGCCTAAACAGGTAACGAATAAACCAATACTGATGGGCCATACGTAATAATAATCTCCAAATTGCTCTTTGGAAAATAAGGGCCAGGAAGGAATAAATAAAGCACCGTAAAAAAGAATGAATATCCAGTTGCGGTACTTGAAGAAAAAATTACCAATACTAACCATGCCAATTATTTTTTTACTGCAACAAGACCCGCAAAATTATACCACTTAAAAAAAACTTCGCAATGAGCAAAGCCTTTGTCCCGTAGCAGGGTGATGTTTTCACTTAATTTGTAAGGGACCAATACATTTTCCAGTGCTTCTCTTTTCTGGGAGATCTCCATCTCGCTGTAATTGTTGCGGCGTTTGTAGTTATAATAGTAATTGATAAAATCACGGTTGAAATTGCTTTCTTCTGCCAGTATCTTTTCTACCAATATGAGCACACCACCCGGATTTAATCCGTTATAAATATCCTGCAGTAGCCGTTCCCGGTAGATAGGCCGCACAAACTGCAACGTAAGACAAAGAACAACCACGGAAGCATTTTCAATTTTTACTCCCTGCCCCAGGTCCGCACAGCGCAATTCATAAGGACGGGAAAAGCCCAGCTCCATCAGCTTGGATTTGCATTTATCCAGCATCTCCTGCGAATCATCCACTCCAATGAATTTGATCTGCTGATTCACCATCGTGTCCATACCAATCATTGTGGTACCGGTAGAACAACCCAGGTCGTAAACAAAAGTTTCTTCCCGGGCATGATCAGCAGCAAGTTCAGCCATCATACGTTGTATCTCTCCGTAGTACGGTACCGAACGATTCACCATATCATCGAACACCTTGGCTACATTAGCACCAAACTTAAAATCACTGGCTTTTTCTATTTCGCCTTTAAAAACTTCATCTTTGCCCATAACAAGAATTAAGGCCACAAAGTAACGCATTTTACAGCGGAGTAAACCAAACGATGGCCTGTAACGTATTAACTATATGAAGAAAATCTATCACCTCGGTAACTGCACCACCTGCCAGGCTATTATCAATGAGACTAAAGTGGATCAAAAGGGGTTTGCTATGCAGGATATCAAGTTCGAAAAGATTACTCCGGCGCAACTGGAGGAAATGAAAGTTATGACTGGTAGTTACGAAGCGTTGTTCAGCCGCCGGGCCATGAAATATAAAGAGCTGGGATTAAAAGATAAAAAGCTGGAAGAAAAAGATTACCGGAAGTATATACTGGAGGAATATACTTTTCTTAAAAGACCTGTTGTTATCCTTAATGATAAGATCTTCATTGGAAGTGAAAAGAAAACAGTGAAAGCATTGAAGAACGCTGTTAAATAAACTACATCAATAACAGGATCAATAACTGTGCTGCTACAATTCGTAAGATCATTGTCAGCGGATAAACTGTAGCATAAGTGACCGATGGAATATCACTGCCAGCCAGTTTGGTGGCAAAAGCCAATGCCGGCGGATCAGTGGAGGCACCGGCGAGTAATCCGCAAACTTCGAAATAGGTTTTCTTAAAATATTTGCGGGCAATAAATCCTACGAGTAACAATGGAATGACAGTTATGAGAATGCCCATGCCGATCCAGATCCAGCCACGGCCATCTGCAAAGGCAATTGATAAATTCTTACCGCTGCTTAATCCCACACTGGCGAGAAACAGGCTGATGCCGAGTTCACGGATCATCAGGTTAGCGCTATTTGTAGTATAATTATTCAGGTAAAATAAATTTCCAAAGCGGCTTAGCGTCAATGCAATGATCAGCGGGCCGCCGGCCATGCCTATTTTCACTGCTACCGGCATATTGGGAAAATGAAAAGGAATGCTGCCCAGAATAACACCCAGTACAATGCCCATGAATATGGGCGCCAGGTCCGGCACTTCTAATTTTTTAAGAGAGTTACCCAGTGCTTCAGTTACTACCTGCACACCTTCTTCTGTACCCACCACTTTTATTGTATCTCCCAGTTGTAAAAAAATATCTCCATGCGGTACCATCTCAATACCGGCACGGCTTAATCTTGTTAAAGTGAATTCCTGCTGATGCAGTTCCGGGATATCACCAAGCCTTTTATGTGTTACGGCTGTTCTTGTTACCACAATATGCCTGGAGATCAAATCACTTTCTTTAGCTGTTTTCAGGTTCATGGAGCTGGGAGGGCCAATCAATAATTTCAATTGCTCCATTTCTTGTTTAGAAGCTACTACCAGCAACACATCATTCTCTGCAAGTACTATATCAGGAGTAGGAGTGATAATTTCTCCTTTGTGAAACATTCTTGACACTACCACTGGTTCTTTTAATAAGTCAAACAGTTTTCGCAAAGGTTGCCCCAGCAATTGTTTATTCTCCAGGCTCAGATGCATAGACACCGGCCTGTTGCCCCGTAATACTCCCAGCTTGCGGTGAAGCTCCTGTTCTTTTTCAATTTTTACATTGAATATCTTCTTCAGTAATAACAAAGAACCAATGATACCAAATACACCTAACGGATAGGTAACGGCATAGGCCAGGGTGATCAATGATTTGTCTGCTACGGCCACATGCATATCGCTTACAGCAGCCTGCGCAGCCGCCAGACCCGGCGTATTGGTAACAGCACCACTCATCACACCAGCCATTACTGCAATACTGTTGCTGCTTAACAGGTAAAGTACCACCGTAATGATGACACCGGTTGCCACAATTGCTAAAGCCAGCAGGTTATTGGTCATTGCATTTTTCTTCAGGGATGCCCAGAAGCCCGGACCTACCTGCAAGCCGATGGAATAGACAAATAAGATGAGGCCAAACTCTTTGACAAAATGTTCAGTACCCGGATCTATCTCCACACCGAGATAAGAAAATAAAAGACCGGCAAAAAGCACCCATGTTATGCCTAAAGAGATACCGGCTATTTTGATGCGACCCATCCAGATGCCAATAGCAATCACCAGTCCATATATAATGACTGACTGAGCAATGGATGCTTTTGTAAAAAGATCATGTAACCATTCTGGCATAAAAAGAATTCAAATCAACAAACACCACAAACCGGTGGCAGGCCAATGTCTGCCGCCGGGTTTGTGATTGTAAAAATAGCAGGCAATCAATCAGAGGTCACTCTCACTCCGGCTGTAACCCCCAATGTTCGGGAGAACGCCATAATGCAGAGAGGAGCAATTCACGCATAAAGAAAAATTCTTTAGGCAGTTTATCATACATTTTTTCAAACAACTCTTCATGTGACAATAATTCTTGTTTGCCGGGTTCCCTGTCTACTGTCATGATCTTTGCAAAATCCTCCCTGGAAAAATTTTCCATACCTGTCCAGTCCATATCCTCGTACCGCGGCATCCATCCGATAGGGCTTTCTACAGAAGAGGCATTTCCCCGGATACGTTCTACGATCCATTTCAATACACGGATATTTTCACCAAACCCCGGCCACTGAAACTGTCCATTCTCATCCTTACGGAACCAGTTCACCCCGAATATTCTTGGTGCATTAGGAAGATCACGGCCAAACTGTAACCAGTGATTTACATAATCACCAATATGATAACCCATAAATGGCAACATAGCAAAAGGATCACGGCGCACTTTACCTATTTCACCAAAAGCAGCAGCGGTCATTTCGCTTCCCATCGTAGTTGCCAGGTACACACCAAAGTTCCAGTTGAAGGATTGATATACTAAAGGTACACCGGTACTTCTTCTGCCACCAAAAATGAAACCGGCAATAGGCACACCATTCGGGTTGTCCCAATCTTTATCAATAGCCGGATTCTGATAAGCAGGTGCGGTGAATCTTGAGTTAGGATGAGCAGCAGGTTTTCCGCTGGCCGGATCATAAGGTTTGCCATGCCAGTCAGTCAGGCCTTCAGGAATTTCTTTTGTCAACCCTTCCCACCACACATCTTTATCTGCAGTGACAGCCACATTGGTAAAAATGGTGTTGGCTTTAATACTTTCCATTGCATTGGGATTGGTCTTATAGTTAGTGCCCGGTGCCACACCAAAATATCCTGCTTCCGGATTGATAGCATATAGACCACCATCATTCCCTTTATGTATCCAGGCAATATCATCACCCACGGTAGTTACTTTCCAGCCATCAAACTCTTTTGGAGGAATCAGCATCGCAAAATTTGTTTTACCACAGGCACTGGGAAAAGCGGCAGCCACATAGGTTTTTTTCTTATCAGGAGATTCAACTCCCATAATGAGCATATGCTCGGCCAGCCAGCCTTCTTCCCTGCCCATTGTTGATGCAATGCGGAGAGCAAAACATTTTTTACCCATCAATGCATTTCCACCATAGCCACTACCATAAGAAATAATCAATCGTTCTTCCGGGAAATGTGATATATATTTTACATCCGGGTTACAAGGCCAGCTGCTGTCTTTCTGATTGCCCTGCAAAGGAGCGCCTACAGTATGGAGACATTTTACATAGCTTTTCTTTTGCAAATAGGGTAATACCTCACTTCCCATACGGGTCATGATCCGCATATTCACTACTACATATTCAGAATCGGTGATCTGTACACCATATCTTGATAAAGGAGAACCGAGTGGCCCCATACAAAATGGGATAACATATAATGTTCTTCCCTTCATACAACCCTGCATCAGGTCCTGTAATTTCTTCTTCATCACTACAGGTTCCATCCAGTTGTTGGTAGGGCCAGCATCTTCTTTGCGCAGGCTGCAGATAAATGTTTTATCTTCTACCCTGGCCACATCGCTGGGATCACTGAAACAGGCAAAGCTATTAGGACGCTTTTCAGGATTAAGTTTAATAAAAGTGCCTTTTGTAACAAGCAACTGGCAAAGGTTATCATATTCTTGCTGTGAGCCATCACACCAATGTACATGTGCGGCTTCACAGAAAGAAGCAATTTGTTTTACCCATGTTTCCAGTTCTGCCCGTGCGGGGGCTGTTTCCATGGCAAAAAAGTTGGATTGTTGTGACATAGTTCTTTCTTTTAAAATGGAATTTATAAAAAGGCAGGCAACCGTAGCGATGAAACGTAGAATTTATTTCAGCACTGTAAAAATGAGTAATTCCTGTTTATTGACTAATGGTCTATATCATAACGAAGTATGAGTTTAATTAGGTTTTATCCCCGAACGGTGGATGAATAAATAATTATTAACGCCTGCCTACACTTGTTTTTTCTCTTTACGTAATACATACCATGCAATCAGCAGGCTAAAGAGCATAAAGAATGCACCAAGCAAAAAGAATAACCCCGGGAAATAGAACGGAGCTTGTGGACTGGTGAAGTATTCAAAAATATTGTTCATAATAAGCGGGCCAATAATTGTAGTAAGGCTCATCAGACTTGTTAAGGCACCTTGCAACTCCCCTTGTTGTGACGGAGGGACATGTTCTGCTAATATGGCCTGTAAGGAAGGCCCGGCGATACCGCCAAGGCAGTAAGGAACAAGGAAAGCAAACATCATCCATCCCTGAGTGGCAAAAGCAAAGAGAACTAGTCCAGCAGTATATAACAATAATCCCAGGTAAATACTTTTATTATTACCAATTCTTGGAGTAATAATTCTTGTTAAACCTGCTTGTACAGCCCCAACCAGCACACCTACGACAGCCAGGGAAAGTCCTACCATTCCTTCACTCCATTCGAAACGATAAATGGTGAAGAAACTCCAGTTGCCCTGTACTGCCTGGGCAGCAAGATAAATGAGGAAAAAAGAAATGGCTAAACTGCCGATAGAGGGGGTTTTTCTTAAGAACTGTAAAGAGCCAAAAGGGTTGGCTCTCCTCCATTCAAACGGCCGGCGATGTTCTTTACTGAGCGACTCAGGTAATACAAAATAGCCATATAGCGCATTTAATAAACAGAGCCCGGCAGCTGCATAGAAAGGGGCCCTGATGCCGAAACCTGCCAGCAGTCCGCCTAATGCGGGACCAATAACAAAACCCAAACCAAATGCAGCGCCGATCATTCCAAAATTCTTTGCCCTTGTTTCAGCGGTACTCACATCAGCAATATAGGCAGCAGCAGTAGTAAAACTGGCACCGGTGATTCCGGCAATGATGCGCCCTGCAAACAACCAGCTATAATCAGGGGCTAAAGCGAGTATGATATAATCAATTCCAAACCCCAACAACGAAAATAATAATACCGGGCGCCTGCCATACTTATCGCTCAGGTTACCGATCAGGGGGGCAAAAATGAATTGTGTAATAGCATATACTGATATCAGCCATGCACCATCCGAACTGGCTTCATTAACAGGAATGCCTTTTAACTCAGATATCAGTTTAGGCATTACCGGGATGATCAATCCCCAACCCATTACATCGATCAGTAAGGTGACAAAAATAAAACCTACAGCAGCTTTACGGGAATCTTTCATGAACAGTAAAAGGAGTTAAGTGCTAAGATCAGTTATTGTTATGAAGTATGAAAATTTTACATAAAACCTCTCTTATAGTTAATACTAATAATTAACAAACTGGTGAATGATCATCGGTTTGCTGCTTTTATCTTTGTCTCTCTTAAGGCAGTAAAGCAAAACGGATACATTCCGTTATTTTTTTATTCATCATAAATTCATCTGTATGAAACTACAGCACCTGGTATTAGTAGCAGCATCTCCTGTTTTATTATTTTCTTGTGTCAGCAGTAAAAAATTCAAAACGGCACAGGCTGATTATGCAAACCTTGAAACAAAATATAAAACACTGGAAAGCGACCTGTCAGAGTGCAGCACTGAAAAGGCTACACTAACACGGCAAAAAGAAACACTGGAAAGAGAAAAAGCATTATTGAATACAAGAGTGGCCGACCTGATCGCCCAGGCCGATTATTTAAAAGAGAATAACAACCAGGCGTTAAAACAATTGGAAAACCTGTCGGTAATCTCCGGTAAGCAGGCAGAAAGTATTAAAAAATCAATGGAAAACATTGGGGCTAAAGATGCCTATATACAAACCCTGCAGCAACAGATGGCCCATAAGGATTCACTGAACATGGCATTGGTGATGAACCTAAAAGGTGCCATTGGAAACCTGGATGACCAGGATATTAATATTAAAGTGGATAAGGGAGTTGTTTATATTGATATTTCTGACAAACTGCTTTTTAAAAGCGGTAGCTATGAAGTAACAAACAGGGCAAAAGAAGTGTTGGGTAAAGTGGCGCAGGTATTAAAGAATCAGCCGGATATGGAATTCATGGTAGAGGGTCATACTGATAATGTACCCTACAAAGGGGGTGTATTAGCAGATAACTGGGATCTGAGTGTAAAAAGGGCAACTGCGGTAGTGAGAATTTTACAAAAACAATATGGACTTGATCCTGCAAAAATGGCAGCTGCTGGCCGTGGTGAGTACAGGCCTGTACAGGAGAATACAACCAAAGAAGGAAAAGCAGCAAACAGAAGAACAAGGATTGTGATATTGCCACAACTTGATCAATTCTTCAAACTGCTTGAACCGGCAAAGTAACCGGCATATATAAAGTAACAAAGCCATTGAAAATATTTTCAATGGCTTTGTTTGTTAAACGAATAATACTCTATTTAAATGTTCTCATATAATTAACTATGGCCCAGATATCATTAGCGACAGGGATCTTGGTTTTATAAGAAGGCATATCTTTTCTACCCTGGTAAGTTTTGTAAAATAATGAGCCATCAGTTTGGGACTGGAAAGAAGCTTTTGTAAAATCACCACTTTCTGTATCCAGTTGGGCTGCTTTAGGGCCATCTCCTTTTCCTTTTGTTCCATGGCATGATTTGCAGTGCTGGGTATACAAGGTCTTACCTGTAGTCAACGACCCGGCATCGTCCTTAAGAGGATTCACTTTGTTCTTGTAATTATCAGGCACAGGCCATGGCTCCTGTGAAGTTTCTTTTGGCACAAATGCGAGTAAGCCAATGGTAAAAAGGCTAAAGAGCAGAACAGTTACATTTTTTTTCATTTTCATTGATTTTACTTATTAAAGATGTATGTGTATTAAGAATTAGTTGCATTGCCTGGTAAAACCGGTTGTTCTTTTCTTAAACGAAACAGTTCATATACAATGACAATATAGTGCCCCCAAACTGCCACCATTAAGATAGCAAATGTGATCAACATCCACATCGGTGGATGCGAACTCCATAAAGCTCTTGGTTGTTCTTCCAGTTTGTCTGACACCGGAACACCCCATTTTTCAATGGCAGAAGCTTCAAGATTACCATAGGTATCATTTTCTTCCAGCCTGGCAATCAGTGTAATATTTCCTTTTGCATCACCGGGAAGATTGTTGGGTATTTCAATGGTTGCTTCACCATTTTCATCTGTGGCGCCCTCTCCTACTTTTAAAGGATTGAATAAACGCTTAACAAAAATACCCAGTGTGATTTCCGGTACAGGTGTCTCAGTTCCGGACCCAACATCAACCAGTTTTACCTGTACGGTTAGTAAAGAATCTTCTTTAACGGGAGTCAGTGTAAGCAGGGCTCTTTTTATAGTTACTTCTCCTTCTGCCCCTTCCATTGATTTATTGCCGGCTACAATTGCTTTAAAATAAAGCTGCCCCTCCTTATTGGTAACCACCTGTTCTGCTTTTACATTCAGCACCGCATTACCGTTTCTGTCGGTGATAGCAGTACCTAATTCGTTTTCCGCAGAATCGGTAACGAGGTAGAATTTTATTTTAAAGCTATGCAATTGGGTAAGCGTACCCTTGATCTTTGCTTTAAGAGATGCTTTCAGATCAATAGTATTGTCACTTTTCTGCACGGTTACCAGATCAAGTGTCGGAGAGATCAGTGCCGGTTCATCTGCTGTCGCCTCTGTTGCTTCCTGCTGTGCAGTACTGTCGGTTTGCCCGGCAAGGGTTATTGAAAAAATGAGACAGCAAAGTAAACCGGTTATTAATAATAATGGACGTTTCATACAAAATATTTTAAGCAGGTTGTACTTCTTCTTTTTTAATAACTGGATGAACAGATTCCTGATGTTTATTATTTGTGTCTTCCAATCCAGTTATTGGAACAACGGTTACAAACTTTGACATCACCGTAAAGAACAAAAGGAATGTGGCAATACCAGCAATGGTAAGCACCCATTCGGGCCAGGTAGCAGCATATTTTACATATTCGGTTCTTGTATCCTGCATAGGAAGCAAAGTTGTTTCAAGTGTAGGTACAATAATGAGGTAACGTTTTACCCACATGGCTATCACCATTATAAAAGCTACTAAGGTTATCCAGTTGGGTTTTCGTGTAGCAGGGATTGCCACAATAAGAATAGGAATAAAAATTCCTGCCAGATTAGCAAACAGCGTCCACCAGCCATATTCAGAAGGGCTGAATAATTTATGGATCAGTTCTCCATCCCATTTTTCTGAGCCAAACCAGCTGGTAAAATATTCGGAAAAAGTAAAATAGCCATAGCCTGCAGCCAGCACCAGCATAATATAACCAAGGTAAGTAAAGTGTTTATCGGTAAAATAATTATTGAGCTTGTACATTTTTCTGTAAAACCACATAGCCACGATCAGTACACCACAACCGGAATAAAGAGCACCAATTACAAAATAAGGCCCGAAGATAGTGCTATGCCACCCGGGGCGTAGTGTCATACCAAATATCCAGGAAAGAATGGATGCTACTATGATGGAAAGTGGTATCATAATAATGGCCAGCAGATTTTGAGAAATGATCAGGTGTCTTTTCTGACTGGCAGCTCCCCGGTAACCAAGAGATAATGCTTTATATAATTTTTGCTTCCATTTAGGAATATCCAGTTTGGCATCACGATATACAGCAAAGTCTTTTATCAGTGCCATATAAAGGAACAGAACACTTCCCGCAAAAAATGTAACAACAGCCATCACATCCCATGTCATAGGAGACTGTATCCTTGGGTAAACAAATAAGTGGTGCAGCCTGTCGAACCGGCCCACACATAAAAGAATAAAAACAGGACCGACAACCACCGAGATAATGGTCATGAACTGCGCCAGCCTTACAATGGGTTTACCCCAGCTTACTTTAGACAAATGCAGTATACCAGCTATAATAGCTCCTGCATAACTAAGGCCGATAAAGAAGATAAAGTTGACAATAAACAGACCCCATACCACATTATCCCGCATACCAGTAACGCCATGCCCCTTTGCGATCTGCAGGTACAATGCATATGCCCCCGCTATGATACATAGCAGGTAAAAAATGGTCCAACCCCATGCCCTTTTGCCATACTTCTCGATAGTCTTCCGCTGGTAATTGAAAGCTTCCTGTTGGTAGTTATTGAGTTCCATAATTCAGCTATTCGTTGAGTGATTGGTGTAATCTTTCCGCACTAATTCTTTTTCTCAAAAATGTCTTTGTATTCTTTAAATCTTTCTTTCAGGTCATCGCTTAATGATTCATATCCTCTTTCTACCGGGAACTGCCTGTCTTTTGGTGGCAGATAATATACTCTTGGTTTAGTGCCCAACTCTTCCATATACCGATAACCAGCTCTGTCTTTTATTAATTGGGTGAAGCTGACCGTTTCGCTGCCATTGGTTACAGTGTCTTCATTTTCATCACCGAAATAGAATACACCATTCGGGCAAGCTTCCACACAAGGAGGAAGCAAACCTTCTTTTGCTCTGTCAGGACAGAAATCACATTTTTCCACGGTACCCACTTTGGCAGGGATACCTGTTTCGGGATTGTAAACAAGATTTTTTATATCGAACGAAAGATCAGGTTCATCCCAGTTAAATACCCTGGTGGAATAAGGACAAGCCGCCATACAGAATTTACACCCAATACAACGGTCGTTGTCGATCAACACTATACCGTCCTGCCTTTTATAAGTGGCGTCAACCGGGCAAACTTTTACACAAGGGGGATTATCACAATGGAAGCATTGTTTGGGAAACCAGTAAGGAGCTCCTTTATCACTATCTTTTAATAATTTAACGGTGAGCCATTCTGTTTCTTCCGGACGATAGTGCCATTTCTGGCAAGCGGTTATACACTTACGGGCATTTTTGCAAAGAGCCAGGTCAACCACCATTACAAATTTTTTTCCGGCAATGCCCTCCCTTGCTTCCAGTTTGGAAACAATAGCCATATGCTCCTGGTGATTCAAATAAGCAGAATCAATTTCAACTATTTCTCCATCAGGAGAAAGCAATTTGACTTTTTCGTTGATACCTGCTTTTTTAGAAGAGCAGGAACAGGCCAAGCTTCCGCAGGCAGCAGTTGCTACGGTAGCTATAGTTGCGGTTTTCAAAAAATCCCGCCGGCTTTTGTCATTTACTTCTTCTTGTTTCATTGTTAAGTATAATAAGGAGTGATAAGAATTGGTCAACTGTTTTCTTTGGAGGGATTCTTCATCCAGTTATAGATCTCTTTATTGGTAGCTTTTTGTTTTTTTGTCACTGCGTCAAACAAGGCCTTATTCACTTCCACCAATTTCCCATCTGCAGTCAGCATTTTAATCTTCTCTGAGCTGTTCTTTTCTTTTTGTGATAACAGAAGTGAAAAGAACCAGCGGCGGGATTTATCTGCTGTTTTTTTATTGTTTCCCATACATAACCGGTTTGTAATTATTTAATAAAAAAAGGTGATGCAACTTATTTATGAGTTTTTGACCATCTCATGACAAGGGTCAAGCTAATAAGTGAGAAATGTCACAAATACACGGTTTTGATGACAATTAGTTTACAATGTGACTAAAGTCATATATCAAACAGTTGCCTGTCATGGAACTGTCAGAACCCTCTAAATATTTTTGACAGTGCATTTCTAAAAGTTCTTATTTGTATCAATCTTCAATAAGTTAAACTAGCTTTTTATGAAAAAAGTTTCAATCATGCAAGCAGCCGCCCTGTTCCTAGTGGTTTTCTTTCTATCGGCTTCTTTGCTGCAGTGTACAAAAGATGGGGAACTCGTAAAGAACCTCGACAGGTCTTATACGGGTGGGCCAGACTCAACCGTTTATGCAGCTTTTTATGAAAGCAATACGATTGCTACTGCCGATGCTGTACCAGATGTAAATGATGTGATCAAGATGAGGGGTGTACAAACCATCATTCATGAGTATTGCAACACCTCAAATTGTCATGGCGGGCCTATTGCACCACGTTTTGAAATCTACTCCCAGATCATGCAATATGTGAAACCCGGCGATCCGGAAAGAAGCAAGCTGTGGGAATATATTACTACCAATGATTTTGATAATGCAATGCCTCCTGTAAACTCCAATTATGAATTAAGTACAAGAGATAAAAGCATAGTATATAACTGGATCAAGAATGGAGCTAAAGAAAAACCCGATTTGAGTGATTTCAGGCCAGCAGCGATCAGAATATTAGTAGACGGATGTAGTTCAGCCAACTGTCACAATACAGCTACAGCTACAGGAGGATGGGCAAGAAAGGGGCTGATTCCCGGACTTACTTCTGCAGATACTACACAATTTACCTATATAAATCCTACAACGGGATCAGTTACTGTTTACTGTCAGTTGTCCAATCAAACACTGAGGAACCAGGCATGGACAGCTTATAAAGACAGTGTGAAAAGGTTCTATGCAGATACTGTCGCCAATGCCAGCTTCCGTCCATGGAAAACTGTCAGTACTCCCGTTTCAGCATTAAGCACAAGAGGACCATTGAATAATTATGATGATATCCTGATGGATATTCTTTATCCAAAGTCAGTAAGGACTGTTAGCTCTGTAGTATATACAGACCCGGTTACTCTTAAAGGATATTATGTAAGAGGAAATCCGCTTGTAAGCACCGATTGTTTTGTACGTCGCATGGATTCTACATTGATCTATCGTAACCCACTAACCCTTGTTGAAGCTTCTGTTAGCGGTAATATGTCCTATGATGATGGTGGATTTAAACCTTCAGAAGTAGCTCTTTTTAAAGCTTGGTATTTTGCTGATCCTAACATTCCGGATGTATGGAAATATGGTTTTGCTAATGTCGGCATCTTCAAATACAGGAAGACCGGTAACTATATCATTAAGCGATAAACCTCATCAACTCATTCAAAAATTATCAGGTATATGAAAAAGAAAATAACCTTAGCAGCACTGGCAACTTCATTGATGGTGTACCTGTTTTCATCCTGTTATCAGAATAAAGAAGATATTTTGGAACTTCCGAGAGTTTCATTTCGGAGTGAAGTAGTTCCGATTGTTACCGCAGGTCCTTGTGGTTGCCATAATACCAGTGTAAACGTCCGGGCCGTCTTATTCTCCGATCAACGGACCAATACAATATTTTATGATGCCATTTTGGCCCGAAGAGGAGCATTTAGTAGTTGGGTTAACGGCGGAACACACCCCGGAGCTGGAGCTATTGATTTTTCTCTTACAGAGAAAAACATTATTAAAAAATGGATTGATCAGGGCGAACCTTACGATGATGGTGCAGGCTGTACTGTTTCTGGTAACCTCACATATACTGCCGATATAGTCCCTATATATACTACCAGCTGTAAAGGGGCAACCTGTCATGGAGGTATTGCCGCACCTATCGATTACGCAAAAATGGTGGCTAAAAAAGATGTATTGCTGACCATTTTGAACAGTGGGGGCAACCAAGGACATCCAGGCGGAGCATTGAGTCTTACTACCTGTACAGTCAACAAGATGAAAGCATGGATTGCCCAAGGGCAACCTCAATAAAAGAAAATAAATGTTCTTACTAAAAAATAAGACAATATGAAAAAGATACTACTGCTTTTTGTTTTCGGATTTGGCCTGATGGCAATGGGTGTTGCGCAAGACGAACCCGAAGCTGAAAAAAAAGAAACGCCTAAGAGAAAATATGCCCGGGCAACATTTAATGCTACCAAGATCATTAATATGCAGAGCACAGAAATTGTAAGTAAGGGTAATTTGCAATTTTTAATCTCTCACCATTTCAGCAACCTGTGGAATAAAGATGCTACAGAAGGTGAAAACTTCGCCCAACTGCTGGGCTTGAACTCAGGTGTTGCTAACACTTATCTGTCCTTTGATTATTCCATTACTGACTGGGCTAATATTGGATGGGCTGCAGCAGGACGCAGCCGCTTTGAAGGCTTTGCCAAGTTTCGACTGCTGCGTCAGCAAACAGGATTGAAAAATATTCCTGTATCTATTAGTTGGTATTCTGCGGCACATGTAAATGCTGCTAAAAATGCTGATATAATTTTTGGATGGAACAAATGGGCATTTATGCACCAATTACTGGTTGCCCGGAAGTTTTCCGACAAATTCTCATTGCAGTTTAACCCGGCGTTGATTCATTTTAACGTTGTGCCTTATGGTATCAACAACAGCAATATGGTTTATTCATTAGGATTCTCCGGCAAGTACAAAATGTCCGCCAAAAAGAACCTTACATTTGAATACAGCAGGCAACTGAACATGCATAAAAACCTGATCGATAAGAATGGTAATATCGTTAACTACAGCCCTGATTTGCTCTCTGTTGGCCTTGAATTAAATACAGGAGGTCACTTGTTCCAGTTTTATGTAGGAAGCACTACTGCTGCTTCACCAATTGATCAGCTGGCAAGAAATACAAGCTGGATAAAAGACGGAGAATTTGCCTTTGGTTTCACAATTAACCGAACAATGAGTCTGAAAAAGTAGGATAAATAGAAATCCAAGATCCAAAACAGAAAGAGCCGGTATTTATACCGGCTCTTTCTGTTTTTATGATTAAAATCTATTTCACTTCTTCAAACATTCCTGTTTGTTTGTTCTTGCGTACATTATCAGCAGTAAAATAACGTCCATTCATGGCTACATACACACCGGTAGATAATGTTTGTGCAAAAGCCAATGCGCTGCCAAGATTAAACAAACCATCCGAGCTGCCGAACTTGATCGGTATCATGGCACCGGTAAGGATCACGGTTTTATTTTTTACTTTTTGTGCCAGCACTTTAGCAGTATCGGCCATCGTATCAGTACCGTGGGTAATAACAATACGATCTTCGTCACAGTTATTGCATTGATGAACAATCAGCTCACGGTCTTCATCTGTCATTTCCAGGCTATCGATCATCATCAGGGTCCTGATTTCAACCGATACTTTACTCCGTCCCATTTCAAGCAGGTCATGCATATGAGTATCATTGAAGTAAAGCTGACCTGTTATTTCGTTGTATTCTTTATCAAATGTGCCGCCAGTGATGAAAATGCGGATAGCCATAGCAATCATTTTGCTGTGAAGGTAAAAGAAACGCCGAATTACTCAGAAATTGGAAAGATGATAGCCAAAGAAAAAGTAGCAGAAAAAGAGCTCCTGATCCTTTGTATATATCAATAAATTGCTACTTTAGCAGGCCTTTAAACAAAAAAGGTCCTTCCGTAGAAACGGACTGACCTCTAACGATTGCTTGCCATATGAAAATTCTTCCTAGTAAGAGTTTTGTTTGCTGACTAAAGGGCCAATTATCAGCTTTTGAAGATTTTTGGCTTTAACTTTGACCTCTGACGTTTGCCCTTCTGACGATTGCTGCCGTATGATTTAATCTTCTGACACAAAAGTAGTGAGCAACACCTTGTCCCCGAAAACAAATCCGGCATCATTTCATTATGCCTAAAGGACCGGGAAATTTGCTAAACCCTTGCCAGCAGAGGATTTCAGCAAAAAATCTCTATGATGCCCAACCGCACAACCGACATATTGTTCCAGCTTATTAAATCGCTTGAAAAAGCCGAAAAAAGACATTTTAAGCTGTACATAAAGCGAAGTTCAGGTAACGAAAACCTCAAAATTGTCCGGCTTTTTGATGTGGTGGACAAACTGAATGAATATGATGAAAAAATATTATTGAAGAAAATGGAGGGTGTCACCAAGCCTCAGCTGGCAAATCTTAAAACGCATTTATACAAACAGATACTGGCCAGCCTGCGCTTGCTAAAAAGTGCAGATAGCATGGATCTGCAATTAAATGAGCAGTTTGACTATGCGCATATTTTATATAAGAAAGGCCTGTTTATGCAAAGCCTGCGCATCATTGACAGGGCCAGAGAAATTGCAAAGGTCAACCAGAAATTCTATTTTCTTCCACAACTGATTGCACTTGAAAAAAGAATAGAAGGTCTTCATATTACCCGGCATATTCAGCACAGGGCAGATACTCTTTCCACAGAGGCGAACGATGTAAACATGCATATCGATAAGGTGACAAGGCTGTCTAACCTGGCTTTGCAACTTTTCAGCTGGTTTGTGCAAAACGGCCATGCCCGTGATGAATATGATGAAAAGGATATCCGCAAGTTCATGACACAAAACCTTCCTTCCGGCGCATGGAAAGAAACGGGTTTTTATGAACGGATGTATCTGTACCAGAGCTATACATGGTACGCATTTATTCGCCAGGATTTTTTACAGTACTACCGGTATACGCAAAAATTGGTAAACCTGTTTGATGAACAGCCGCTGATGAAACGGGTAGAGACGAGTCATCATATCAAAGCCATGCATTATCTTCTTAATGCTCATTTTGATTTGCGAAATCACCGGGGTTTTGAAAAAACACTCAGGCAGTTTGAACAATTGGCACAAACCGACCGGGTAAGGGACCATGATAATTTCCGGATGCAGGCCTTTATATATACCAGCCAGGCCCGTATCAACCAGCATTTCATGCGGGGTACTTTTAAAGATGGGCTTACGATCATTCCTTCTATAGAAAAAGAATTAACTGAATATGATTTATTTCTTGACAGTCACCGGGTGCTGGTACTGAATTATAAGTTTGCTATGATGTATTTCGGAAGCGGCGAGTACAATACCTGTATTGACTATCTCCAAAAGATCATCAACGATAATACTAACCTCAGGTACGATTTGCAATGCTATGCCCGGGTGCTGCACCTGATGGCGCATTATGAACTTGGAAATGACATGCTGATGGAATCACTCAGCAAATCTGTATACCGCTTTATGGCAAAAATGAAAAACCTCACAGCTGTCGAAGAAGCCATGTTTAAATTTTTGCGCCAATCTATTCCACTATCTCCCCGCCAGCTAAAGCCAGAATTTGAAAAATTGTTGAATACTATTAAGCATTTGGAGAATGATCGTTTCCAGACCAGGTCATTTGCTTATATTGATATTATTTCATGGGTAGAAAGTAAGGTATACAACAAACCAATGGCCGCCGTAATTCATGAGAAATATGTAGGCAGCAAAAGGAGGAAATAAATGTTTTTGCTTCAGGCCAAATTAATCCACAACTTATAGTTTACTTCGTTTTCAGCTTAACTTGCAGCCATGCAGGATTATTTAAGTGGATTGAACGAACAGCAAAAAGAAGCCGTATTACATAAAGATGGACCGGTAATGATTGTGGCCGGCGCAGGCAGCGGGAAAACCAAAGTACTCACCACCCGAATCATTCATCTCATGGCGAATGGGGTGGATGCATTCAATATACTGGCTCTTACTTTTACTAACAAGGCGGCCAAAGAAATGAAGGAAAGAGTAGAGAAGATTTTGGGTAATGGGGAAGCAAGAAATCTTTATATCGGCACTTTTCATTCTGTGTTTGCACGGATTCTTCGTTTTGAGGCGGATAAGATCGGCTATCCCCGAAATTTTACCATCTATGATACGGATGATGCTAAAAATGTGGTGAAAACTGTCATTAATGAAATGAACCTGGATGACAAACACTACAAACCAAATATTGTTTACAACCGGATCTCGGCGGCGAAAAATGCATTAGTGGGTCCGGCAGAATACAGAAATGACTATGCCATACAACAGGAAGATATGCGGGCCAACCGGCCTGCTATCGGGCAGATATATGATGCGTACGTAAAGCGTTGTTTTAAGAACGGGGCTATGGACTTCGATGATTTATTGCTGAAATTTTATGAACTGTTGAAAAACGTTCCGGAGAGTTTATCAAAATACCAGCACAAATTCAGGTATATATTGATTGATGAATACCAGGATACCAATCCGGCACAGTATGAGATCATCAAACTGCTTGGTGCTATGCATGAGAATGTATGTGTGGTGGGAGATGATGCACAAAGTATCTATTCATTCCGGGGAGCAACCATTCAGAACATACTTCAGTTTCAAAAAGATTATGATGATGTGAAGATTGTAAAACTGGAACAGAACTACCGAAGTACCAAAAGCATCCTGCATGTGGCCAATGAAGTAATAAAAAATAATAAGGGCCAGATCGAAAAAGTATTATTTACGGAAAACAGTGAAGGAGAAAAGATAAAGCTTGTCCGAACCATGACAGATAATGATGAGGGAAAATTTGTGGCTGACAGCATCCAGGAGCAAAAACTCAGGAATCATTACAGTAACAAAGATTTTGCAATTCTCTACCGCACTAATGCACAAAGCCGGGCTTTTGAAGAAGCGCTTCGGAGAATGGGTATAACCTATACTATTTATGGAGGTATAAGTTTTTATCAGCGCAAGGAAATTAAAGACCTGGTGGCGTATCTCCGCATCATTGTCAATCCCAGCGATGAAGAAGCGTTAAAACGAATCATTAACTACCCGGCAAGGGGAATTGGTAAAACAACAATTGATAAACTGGTATTAGCTGCCAATGAAAATAATATCAGCATGTGGAAGGTGCTGGAGAACGCAGTGCAGTATGGTTTTAAAGCAGGTACATTATCATCACTGGATGAATTTGTGATTATGATCAAAAGTTTTACCAGCATGCTGACCAAACAAAACGCCTATGAAGTCGCCTTTCATGTAGGTAAGCAAACTAGCCTGGTAAAAGAACTGTTCAATGATAAGAGTACTGAAGGGGTACAGCGCTATGAAAACATCCAGGAATTGCTGAACTCCATAAAAGAGTGGACAGAAAGCCCCGATAATGAAGATGGTGAACTGGTGGATAAAAGCCTTGCGTCTTATTTGCAGCAAATTACTTTGCTTACCGATGCGGATGAAAAAGATCCTGATGCAGACACAGTAAAGCTGATGACCATACATGCAGCAAAAGGATTGGAATTTAGCTGTGTGTTCGCCGCCGGTTTGGAAGAAATGCTTTTTCCTAATGCAATGGCTATTAATACAAGAGAAGAACTGGAAGAGGAGCGAAGATTGTTTTATGTAGTTGTGACAAGAGCAAAGCAACGTCTCTGGGTCACTTATGCCAATACCCGTTACAGGTTTGGCCAATTGGTACAGAATGAGCCTAGTCGTTTTATCGAGGAGATACCCGAACAGTATATGGACAGAAGTTTTGCCGGAGGCGGATCAAAAAATCAAACACAGAGTAAATGGAGCGGCGGTGCTGCATTCAACAGGATGAAGGGCTGGGGTAATGATTCTTCTTATGGTGATGTCAGGGAAGCAGAAAAGAGGTATGGACCAGCTGCCACCAAAAAAGAACCTTCCACACCTTCCTACCTTGCGCCAAAAACCACGCAACCAAAAGTGGTGGAGCATACACCTTCTGTGGATTTTGTTGCGAGTGACACTTCAAATTTGCAAGCCGGACAAAAAGTGGAGCATCAGAAATTTGGTTTTGGAGAAGTATTGAAAATGGAAGGAGCTGCTCATAATCCTATTGCTACGGTAAAGTTTGAGCATAATGGCGAAAAGAAAATCATGCTGAATTATGCAAAGCTTAGAATTATTGAATAACAGAATTAACAAATAGAATATTTTCTGCAGTATACATTTGCCCGAAGCATTTTACCCACTACATGCCATCAGCCAGACAAAAAAGAAGAAACCGGAACCTGGTTTTAAGCATATTTATTACCGGATTATTAGGGTTGGTTAGCTATATGCTTTACCGGGGGCTCACTTATCCTAAAGCCCGGTATACCCGTTACCCCGAGTTTGGTATTTCTATTCCCGGTGGTTACTCTATTCATGGTATAGATGTTTCCAAATACCAGCATACCATTGCCTGGGAAGAAGTAAAAGCTATGAAAGTTCAGAATATTCAGCATGGATTTTCATTTATTAAAGCAACGGAAGGAACAGGCAATACTGACCCGCAATTTAAACGCAATTGGAAAAAAGCCAGGGAGGCTGGTATTGTGCGGGGTGCGTATCATTTTTTTATTGCATCAAGAGATGGCAGAGATCAGGCCGGGAATTTTATAAGCAAAGTGGAATTGGAAGAAGGAGATCTTCCCCCGGTTCTTGATATAGAGCAACTGAACGGAACTTCGCCGGCACAATTGAGAAAAGAAGCAATGCAATGGCTCGATATAGTAGAAAAGAAATATGGCGTGAGGCCCATTATTTATACCAATGTTGATTTTTATGTAAAAAATCTGGGCAGCGATTTCGATAAATATCCTTTATGGGTGGCCCATTACTATCAGCCTGAACAGCCCCGGATCAACAGGGGGTGGGTATTCTGGCAGCACAGTGACAGGGGAAGGGTTAATGGAATTATTTCTCCGGTAGACTTCAATGTTTTTAGTGGTGATTCGGCTGATTTTAATCGAATTCTTATTCGCTAAACAGAAAAACTAAGGATATGCAAATTGCATTACCTTACTATTTCAATATTTTCTATGGAACAGGGTTGGGATCCTGAGATTAAAAGATTCTTTGTAAGAATCATGAATTCAATTGCCATTACCTTGTTATGGATGATGGCTTGTGCTACCGCCGGGTTATACTTTCAATTGGCTTATTCCAACGGCAAACCGGTTATTTATACTGTTATTTTCTACATTCTGATGGCAGTAACATTTTTCATGTTGGTTCGTTATTTGTACAAGACGTGGAAACACTCATAAACTCTTTTTTGAAAATACCCGCTTTCACTGATGGTCAGGAATATAAAAGAGTTTATTTTGAAGCCTAACTATACCAGCACATGGAGTTAAAGCAACTAAGTAAATGGGTAATGATAACAGGAGCTCTGTCTATATGGACTATAAAGCTTTTTATCAGGCCGCAGTTTCATTTTGATGAGCCATTACATTTCTTCTTTGGAATAGCGCCAAATCTTGTAGGATCTTTTCTTATACCCTTTGGAGCCTGTTGGTTTTTTAGTGGCCGGGAATTTTTGCTGGCTCGTATTTTCCGGGTCGAAAATCTTAATGATCTCCGGATAGTGTGCTTGCTGGGTTTTGGTATGCTGGTTGTAAACGAATACCTGCAGTTACTGCCTGTTTTTGGTCGTACGTTTGACTACTATGATATTGTTTTCTCTTCGGTAGGACTTGTGTTTTCTTATTTTGTGTTCAGTAAAGCACAGGAGAAGTATCAGCCGGCTTAACTACTGTGATCGGCAATAATTACCCAGCGACCACTTATTTTTTGAAACAGAAGATTATAGTGCCCTCCTATATCACCAATGCTTCTTCTTAAATGCCATTGTCCTACAACATGATAATATTTTTTAGAAAGCCGTTTTACTGAAAGCAGTTTAAATGTCAATTTTCCCATTGCTGCCGTATCGGGGTATCCCTTCTTATAATTATTCAGCGTATTCGTCCATCCGTAGGTGATACCACTTTTACCAATGAACATTAATGAATCATTTTCCCAATAGCCCTTCATAAAAGCATCAATGTCCCCCCGGTTCCAGGCTTCAGTCTGACTGTTCAGCAACTGACGGATTGTTGTTTCATCACCTGATTGTGCCTGCATTGTTAACCCAAGCGATAAGGCAAAAGCGATAAACCAGATCTTATTCATAACTTCTTTTTGCTAAGATAGTTTTTATCAGGGGGAGGCTATTTTACTTTAGAAAATTGCTTATTCCCCTTTAGGGGGCAGGGGTTTAGTGATTGCAATCATCCGAATGTGCATGATTGTGTATCCGGCAGGATTTATAATTCAACAGGTGCCCGGCAATAATCAGTGTTACGGCAGGTATCAACAGCCAGGTGCTGTAATGAAGAAAAAGTTGTTTTAAGATCAGGAACACAAATCCTGTAAAAAAAAGTGAAAGAGGAAAAAGGCTGTGGTGATGCTTCTTATAACCGTGATAAAGGGAGTAAGAACCTATGGCAAGGGCCAGCAAGATCATACCTATTTCAAAACCGGTGTGATGTATGATATTGATGCCAAAAAGAGGAAGACTGCTCAAAAACAAAGGCAATAAGGCACAATGAATAGCACAGGCCAAAGAAGTCCCGATACCTAATGCATCCCAATTGATCCTTAGTTTCATAAAAAGTGAACAAAGATATAAAAAAGCAACATAGTTGCAAAAGAAAATACCACATGGATTATCAGAACCAAAGGGGCCGTAAATTTGCATTATAATTGGTTATTATGTCGAAAAAGGGATGGTTATATACGGGGTTCTTTGTTGCACTGGCGTTGGGTTTTTATTTTGTACTGGCGCAGGTGATTCCTGGGTTTACAAAAAAAGGAGTGGCCCCGGTCAGTTTTGTAAGACCATTTGCTTTTACCACACAGGATGGCCAACCGTTCACTGAAAAAAGCATAGCCGGAAAGGTATATGTGGCCGAGTACTTCTTTACCACCTGCAAAGGAATTTGCCCGAAAATGAACAATAATATGCGGTTGGTCTATGATAAGTTAAAAGGGGAAAAGGATTTTCTCATCTTATCACATACCTGCGATCCTGAAACAGATTCTGTTCCGCAAATGAAGAAATATGCAGATTCGATGGCGGTTGATACAAGGAAATGGGTTTTTTTAACTGGCAGAAAGGATAGCTTATACAATACAGCAAGAATAAGTTATACGATTGATGATCCGGCCAATAATCTCAAAAATATAGAAGATGATTTTTTACATACCCAATTTTGGGCTTTAGTGGACAGGAACGGCGATGTAAAGAAGGTATATGATGGATTAAAGCAAAGCGAAGTGAAAGAACTGATAAAAGACGCTGAAAAACTGTTGACAGATAAACCGGAAACCGGAAACAGGTAATTTTTTATGTATTAGATATTGCAACTCATGCCTAAACAAGCCAATATAGCTATTGATAAAAGAATTGCGGAACTATTGAAACGTAATAGCCTCAGTATTACTGACAGCAGGAAAAAAATACTTCACCTTTTCCTTGAACAAACAGGGGCTCTGGCACATGGAGATATTGAAAAAAGGGCCGGCGAAAAATTTGACCGGGTGACAGTCTACCGTACATTACAGACTTTTGTTGATAAGGGAATTGTTCATGCCATCCCTACTGCGGACAATTCTATTCGTTATGCTTTGTGCAAGGATGAGTGTTCTGAGGGCCACCACCATGATCATCATATCCACTTTGTATGTAGTACATGCAATAACACTTACTGTCTTGATGATGTAGTAACTCCCGAAATAAAATTACCCAAAGGATACTCTGCAGAACATGTGGAAGTAGTGGTGGAAGGGATCTGCAAAAATTGCCGGTAATTTTCATTAAATACTTTGTTTAATCCCTTTTAGAGGTTTGGGGTAAAACAAAGCCCCGGTGTAGAAACAGCGGGACTTTAGGTTAAGGCTCTGATTAGTAGCTATGTGATAGTGCAATGAAGCACCTATTTTTTCTGAACCAAATGTAGGATGTCGGGTTGATATTTCCGAAAAAAGGGTATACCACTTTTAGGGTATTTTTTTCCTTTATAGATCATCCATCTCTTTTTTAACAAATTCCATCAGTTGTTTGATATATGCCGGCGAGAAATCAAACTGTAAACCAGCGGTTTTGAACAGATCCGGAAGTGTTTTGGTGCCGCCCAGTTGAAGGGCATTTAAATAATTATTAATAGCAGTTTCCGGGTTTTGTTTATACTGTTGCCATAAACCAATAGCCCCCAACTGGGCTATTCCATATTCAATATAATAGAAAGGGACCTCAAACAAATGTAATTGCCTGTGCCATGAATAACAGCGGTATTCATCCAGCCCGGAAAAATCAATAACAGTAGAGGAAAATTCATCCAGTATCTCAAACCACTTATCAGCTCTTTCTTTTTCAGTATGTACCGGGTTTTCATATATCCAGTGCTGGAATTTATCAATAGTTGCAATCCAGGGAAATATGGTGATCACCCTTTCTAATTGCTGTTCTTTAGCTCTTTTTAGCTCCTCTTCAGTTTCAAAATATACCTTCCATTTATCCATGCTGAACAACTCCATGGCCATGCTGGCCACTTCTGCAATCTCTGTAGGATATTCTTTGAAACCGGTAAGCTCCAACTCATGTGCCACAAAAGAATGAATGGCATGTCCGCCTTCATGTACCATCGTAGTCACATCATCCAATGTGCCGGCTGCATTCATGAATATGAAAGGGGCGCCAGTTTCAGCCAATGGGCAATTGTAGCCCCCCGGAGCTTTTCCTTTCCGGCTTTCAAGATCAAGCCTCCCCATTTCCCGCATTTTTGAAAGACAACCACCAAAGAAAGAACGCAACTCATTAAAGCAGGTGATAGTTTTATCGGTTAATTCCGCTCCTGTTTTAAAAGGCTGTAAAGGCTGTGTCCCGGCAGGCTCTGCTTCTATATCCCAGGGGCGAAGAATATCTAATCCCAGTTTTTTCTTTTTAGCTTCATAGAGTTGGTTTACCAGCGGCATTACATGCAATTTCACTGCTTCATGAAACTGGTAACAATTTTCTTTGCTGTAATCGAACCGGCCTAACTCAAGAAAACGGTAGTCCCGGTAATTTTCAAAGCCTGCATTAACCGCCACCTGGTGGCGTTTTTGCAGAAGCGAACTGAACAGGTCATTTAAAACCTGTTTATCCTGCAATCTTCTTTCGCTGATCTTCCGGTACACTTCTTCTCTTAGCTTGCGATCTGGGTCTTCCAGGAACTTGGCCGCTTGTTGTAATGTATACTCTTGCCCTTTTACTTCCACGGTCATTTTGCCGGAGATCATACCAAACTGTTGTTGCATCACATTCAGCTCTGCATTGATCGGTATATTTTCTTCCCGAAAGATGTCAATATTCTTTTTTACGTTTCGCAGATAAGTAAAGTATTTTTTTTGGTCCAGCTCTTTGGTAATCGGGCAGGTTACAAGTTTTTTATTCAGCTTATCTGAGTAAGGCTGGATTTTTGGCTGTAATTCCATCATAAAGAAACTAAAAGCTTCTTCCAGTTCTTTATTTTCCGTGTCACAGGTCATCTTAATTTGCCGCCAACATGCATCTTCGCTGATCACTGCTTCGATCTCACTGGCGTCTTTTAGCCATTTTTCCAGGTCAGCAACTGAACTGATCTCTCTTTCCTCCAGGTTTTTGAAATAGGGTTCCAGGCTTTCCCAATCGGTAATACTGAAATCAGCAGGCAAAAAGCGGCGGGGCAATTTTTTAATATTTGCAGAGTAAGTCATAATGTGATGATTTGATAATAAGCTAATGTGCTAATGAGGAGTCCTGTAGTACAGGGTTCATTAGCACATTATCAAATTTGCTAATTAGCTATTTATTCTGCTTTCTTTTTTTTCGTAGTTTTCTTTGGTTTCTCTTCTGCCTCTTCTTTTGTGGTACTCTCTTTCTTTGCTCTTGTTTTTTTAACTGGTTTTTCTTCTGCAACCGGTTCAGCAACTACAGCTTCTGCTTCTTCCTCTTCCGGAATTTCAGAGAGTTTTATTTCAACATTATTCTTTTTCAGGATGTCAAACCATTTTACCATTTTCTTCATATCACTGGGATACACTCTTTCGAAGTCCATATCAGGATAGGCTTTTTCGAAGTATTTTTTTACGGCCGCAGCATCTTTATCATCTGGTAATTTTACACCGGCCTTATCCATAGCATTAAAAACGTCTACCAGGTTCACATTGTCACGAACTGTGTATACCTCAATACTTTCCAGGTGGGAAAAATTGTGAATACGACTCGATACAAACCGTGTGCTTTTGTCTTCCAGGGAGCGAACAATAGCCCCATCAGTTTTACTGTTGATCAACTCAAATAGCCCAGGCAACCCGGTCACTGCAACTAATTTACTGTATTCCATAAAGTTTAATAATAATTAAGGAGGTGCAAGATAACGAGTTATTTCAAATACCAGTTTACTAAGTAGGGGCATGGAAATGAAAAATAGGGAAAATACCTACTTAGACAGGAAACATGATAATGCGGAGAAATTATGTCAAAAGAAACTATGTGTTTAGCTGACACGACCGATAGGATTTTTTAAGATGAATGAGTATTTTGGAATGCACATAAGATAAGAATGCAAACGCTATTCTCTTATGTGCCTTTTCTGATTTAGCACACCAAACCTTTAACCAACCTTAATCCTTTTTCATGGCGGAACAAATTTTTACTTTACCACTTAATCAAGTTGGTATCAACGACGTGGAAACCGTCGGCGGAAAAAATGCTTCACTGGGCGAAATGATTCAACATTTGAGTAGTCTCGGCATTAATATTCCTAATGGATTTGTTATTACAGTAGAAGCATATCGGGAATTTTTACGGTTTAATAACCTGGACGCATCTATCAGGCAAATGATAGGCGGTATTGATTTTAATAACATTGAATCACTTCGCAGGGGTGGATTACAAATAAGGCAATTGTTACGGAACAGTAAATTCCCGCCTGAAATAAGCAGCCAGATTATTAAACAGTATTATAAATTATCTGGCGACTATGACCAAAAAGAAACAGATGTGGCTGTTCGTTCTTCTGCTACAGCTGAAGATTTACCGGATGCAAGCTTTGCCGGACAACAGGAAACCTATCTGAATGTTCGTGGTCCTGCGGCATTGATCGATTCGGTGCGTAACTGTTTTGCCTCCTTATTTACAGACAGGGCTATCAGTTACCGGGAAAATTTTAAATACGATCATTTCGCTGTAGGTCTTTCAGTTTGTATTCAAAAAATGGTACGATCTGACCTTGGCGCATCCGGTGTTGCGTTCTCTATTGATACAGAAAGTGGTTTTAAAGATGCTGTTGTTATAAATGCATCTTTTGGCTTGGGGGAACTGATTGTGCAAGGCTCCGTATCTCCGGATGAATACATAGTATTTAAACCAGCATTAAAAAAGGGTTTTAGCTCCATTATCGAAAAAAAATTGGGAAATAAGGACAAGATGATGGTGTATGGTGATGATCCCGATGAGAGAGTGAAAATTATTCCCGTTGAAAAGGTCATGCAAAAAAGATTCAGTCTTAGAGAGGACACCGTGTTGCAACTGGCCAACTGGGTGATGAAGATCGAAGAGTACTATACCCGTATCAGAAATAAATGGACACCGATGGATGTTGAATGGGCTATTGACGGATTAAGAAAGGAATTATTTATTGTGCAAGCCAGGCCAGAAACAATCCATTCTCAAAAAAACCACCGGTTAATTACTGAGTATTCTATTGATGATGAAAACAGAGCGGATAAACTTATTGCAAAGGGAATTGCAGTGGGAGATAAAATCGCTTCGGGGAAAGTGAATATTCTTTTCTCATTGGATAAACGGGTAACAGAAGGTCATGAATTTAAGAACGGAGATGTACTGGTAACTGATATGACTGACCCGGATTGGGAGCCCATCATGAAAAAAGCATCGGCAATAATAACCAACAAAGGAGGAAGAACCTGTCATGCGGCAATTGTGGCAAGAGAACTGGGAGTGCCTGCGATTGTTGGTACCGGGAATATAACAGAGATGCTGACAGACGGGCAATTGATTACTGCTTCCTGTGCCGAAGGTGATGTGGGATTGATCTATAAAGGAGAAATTAAATTCAAGAAAGAACAATTCAACCTGGATGAATTACCGGAGATAAAAACTCCATTGATGCTTAATGTGGCGTCACCTGCAATGGCTTTTAACTTTTCTCATTTACCCAATAAGGGGGTTGGGTTGGCAAGAGAAGAGTTTATCATTAATAATTATATACAGGTGCATCCGCTGGCATTGATGCAGCATAAACAGTTGAATGATACAGCACTGACCGCAGAAATTGAAAAGAGAATAACCGGGTTTGAGAATGAAGAAGATTTTTTCATCAATAAACTGGCATATGGTATTGCAAAAATTGCAGCAGCTTTTTACCCGGAGAAAGTGATTGTAAGATTTTCGGATTTCAAGAGCAATGAGTATTACAATCTTTTAGGGGGAAACCATTTTGAGCCGCACGAAGAGAATCCAATGATCGGTTGGCGGGGGGCTTCCCGCTATTATTCCAACGAATACAAAGCGGCTTTTGGGTTGGAGTGTAAGGCCATTAAAAAGGTAAGGGAAGAAATGGGGCTGCACAATGTAGTGGTGATGATCCCTTTTTGCCGTACCGTAAGCGAACTGCTGAAAGTGCAGGAAACAATGAATGAATATGGCCTGGTACGAGGAGAAAACCAGCTGGAACTTTTCCTGATGGCAGAGATTCCTTCCAATGTGCTGATGGCTGATGAATTTGCCAAACATATTGATGGCTTTTCAATTGGTTCCAACGACCTTACACAGCTGACACTTGGTCTCGACAGAGACTCTTCCCTGGTGGCGCAGTTATACGACGAACGTAATGAAGCAGTTAAAAAAATGATTAGGATGCTGATTGAATCTGCAAAGAAGAATAAAGTAAAAGTGGGTATTTGCGGTCAGGGGCCCTCTGATTTTCCGGATTTCGCACAATTCCTGGTAGAGCTTGGTATTGATAGCATTTCGGTGACACCTGACTCTGTTTTTAAAACTATCAAAGCTATTAAGCAGGTGGAAGATCAGGTAGGAAAAAAGTAAACTCTGGGTAGGAGTTTAATTTACCCGAAGCCGAATGTTTTTCCCTATTCTTGCGTCAGAAACAAGGCGTAGGTAGCTATTAATTAAACTCAAACAAATTCAATGAAAAAGATTTTTTTATTACTGATGGCTTCTGTGGCTCTGTCAGTAATTACGTATGCACAGCCTGGTGGTGGTTTTCAACGCCGTACTCCTGAAGAAAGAGCGGCCACTATACATGCTAAATTAGACAGTGCTTTTAAACTGGAAGCTTCTAAACTTGCTATGATTGACACAGCCCTTACTGTTTTATATAAAAAGCAGGATCAGCGGATGCAGGAAATTTTTGCAGGTGGCGAAAGGCCAGACCGGGAAACAATGATGGCGGAAAGAAAAAAATATACAGATGCCCAGGATGAAATCTTAAAAGCAGTGCTTACCGAGGAGCAATATGGTATTTGGAAAGAGAAAATAGAACCATCTATGCGTCCACAAAGGCCGGGTGGCGGAGGTCCTCCTTCTGGAGGTAACTAAAACAGTAATTTTTAAATATTTAAACTCAGACCGTTCAGCCCAAAGCTGTAACGGTTTTTTATTTTAACTTGTTGTCCGGCCAAATAAGTTGACGGGCGGACTGAAACAATACACTGAACTTCTGTCTGCAAAAGATAAAACTGACTGAATGAGAAAACTACTTTTCACAACCAGCATAACTTTTTTTGTTGTTGTCGTCATGGCTCAAAAACCATGCTCACGACCTGAATTCCGGCAGTTCGATTTCTGGATCGGAGAATGGGAAGCCTTTGGTGTAAAAGGGGCAAAAGCCGGCGACAGCAAGATCAGTGTGATTTTAGACAGCTGTGTAATCCTGGAAGAGTGGACAAGTGCCAACGCACAGCAGGGATTGATCTACAGTGGTAAAAGTTTTAACTCTTATAATGCAGCTACCAAACAATGGCAACAAACCTGGACCGATAATACAGGTAATACAACTGAATTTCTGCGGGGTGAGGGAAGCAATGGCAAGATCATTTATTATGCAGACAAAGTAACTGGCCCTGATGGGAAACAATTTATGCGCAGACTTACATTTACAAAGCTCGACAATAATAAAGTTCGTCAGTTTGGTGAGCTGAGCAATGATGGAGGTAAAACATGGATCGTTGAATACGATCTGGAATACAGGAGAAAGAAATGAGAAGTTTCGCTTACATACTTTTTATTATCCTCATTGTTCTTACCGGATGTAATAGTAAGAATGAGGGAGAATATTTTTCCGGTGAGATCAGCTACACTTATTCTTATACCAGCGAAATACTAAATGCCGATTCAATTTCCAGGATCCGACCTTCCAAGGGTTTCTTTAGATATGATACCGCCAATTATCAAAGCAGCTTTACCGGTGCAGATACTTTTACTTATTATTATTCGGGCAGTTTGAATAAATGTCTTTCTGAATCAGGATCTTCAAAAAAATATGAGTGTGAAGATTATAGTATAATTACCGACTCGGTTCTTTCAGTGAAAGATTATGCAACAGAGGAAGAAATATTAGGTCACCCCTGCCGCATTCTTGAATTACAAAAGAAAAATTCATGGGTAAAATATTATTATGCAACAGACCTTCGGATTGCACCGGCTACCTATAAAAACCATAAAGCCTACAACTGGGATATTTATGGAATGAAGGCAGAAGGCGGCCTGATACTTAAAATGGAACACCGTTTCAATAAGTTTGTAATGAGTGGTGTGGTAAACGGTCTCAGTATAAAGAAAGACGATTTCGGAGCACTTGAAATAGATAAATCATTATTTTCTGAGATTTGTAAATAACGATGCGCTTCCCTGTTTATACGATATTTCTGTTATTAATGCTGCTGGGCAATTGTTTTGCCCTGTATAAAATGTTCACCGCAAAGCAGGAATTTTTTGATCAGTTCCCGAAACTAACTGAGATAGCCTTCAATATGTTTAGGCTTTTACCAATAATAAACATAATAGCCCTGGTAGGTATGTGGTGGATGAAACCCTGGGCTGCATACCTGGTTATGGCCTGCGGCATTGCTGTTATTGCCTTTGATATTTATTTTGGCATTTGGTATCACCTGTATGTGGCAATCCCTTCCACCCTAATTCTGTTGTTTTTTATCATTAAGTACTGGAACGAGTTTAAATGAGCTTTTACCGTGATAAACGGCGTGGCAGTTCATTATTTATTTCTGTAATTTAAATGCCCAAAATTAATTATTATGAGAAAACTTGTATTTCCGCTGCTTGCCGCAACCTTACTCGCCTGCCAGTCAAAAGAATCCGGCAAAGGAACAAAAAATGATTTCAGCATTGATTCTGTGAAAGTGCATATCATAAAAATGAATGAGAGTTATACACAGCGCTTTACCACAAAAGACTCAATCTATTTTGCAGACCGCTATTGTAAAGATGCACAAGTGCTTTCCCCTAACATGCCTGTCGTAGCCAGCCGGGACTCTATCATCAAATTTTTCCGTGGCGATGGTTCGGGCACAGATGTTAAAATGGAACTGCCCATCGGTAATGTATATGGCGATGAAGACCTGGTAGTGGAAGAGGGTACCTACAACTTTCCGGATGAAAAAGGCGGCAGCTTTGACAAAGGCAAATTCATTGCCCTCTGGAAACAGGAAGATGGTAAATGGAAGCTATACCGTGAAATATGGAATACTGATTTGCCACTAAAGCAATAACAATGGCGGAAATAAAAACCAAAAAGAATGACGCATCTGTAGAAGTTTTTCTTCAAACATTTAGTGAAGAAAAAAGAAAAGACTGTGAAGTTGTCCTGAAGATGATG
>JAEUVO010000043.1 GCA_016786885.1 Chitinophagaceae bacterium
GCTCACCAGTCACCAGGTAAGACAATACTTCCCTGACCTGAGTAATAAACGGGTGGTCAGTGCATTTGGATTAGTGCATTCAAGGTTTGCCACCAATACATTTCCTTCCTGGAAACTGGCACAACCATTTCGTTTTATTGCCCATAATGGAGAGATCAATACGCTGCAGGGAAACCTGAACTGGCTGAAGACAAGTGAAAAAGGTTTTACCACACCTTATTTTTCCAAAGAAGAAATGGAGATGTTGTTGCCAATTGTTACAGAAGGACAAAGCGATTCTGCCTGTCTTGACAATATCATTGAATTGCTTACATTAACCGGTCGTTCATTACCCCATGTTATGATGATGCTCATTCCCGAAGCATGGGACGGGCATGAAGAAATGGAACCGGTGAAGAAAGCATTCTATGAATTCCACTCTTCCTTCATGGAACCATGGGATGGACCGGCTTCTATCTCCTTTACAGATGGAAAGATAATTGGGGCCACATTAGACAGAAACGGACTGCGTCCGTCAAGATATTGTGTTACCAATGATGACCGTGTGATCATGGCATCAGAAACAGGTGTACTACCTGTAGACCCGGCCAGTATTATTGAAAAAGGAAGATTACAGCCGGGTAAGATGTTCGTGGTGGATATGGAGAAGGGAAAAATCATCAGTGATACTGAATTGAAAAAACAAATCTGTTCTCAAAAACCTTATGGAGAATGGTTAAATAAATATAAGATCAGACTGGAAGAATTACCAGAGCCAAGAATTATGTTCACACACCTGGAACATGACCAGGTGTTCAAATACCAGAAAGCATTTGGCTATTCAACCGAAGACCTGGATACCATCATTGCCCCGATGGCACTCGATGGAAAAGAACCCATTGGTTCAATGGGAACTGATGTACCACTGGCCATATTAAGTGATCAGCCACAGCACCTGAGCAGTTATTTCAAACAATTATTTGCACAGGTAACCAATCCTCCAATTGATCCTATTCGTGAAAGGCTGGTAATGTCATTAGCAACATTTGCAGGTAATAATGGTAATCTTTTACTCGAAGATCCATTAACTTGTCATAGTGTTGCACTGAAACATCCGGTGCTTAGCAATTATGAGCTGGAAAAGATCAGGAGTATTGATACAGGATTATTTCAGTCAAAAACAATTCAATGCTATTTTAAAGCAGACGGTAAACCTGGTTCATTACAGAAAGGCCTGGACAGAATTTGTGAATATGCAGTTCATGCAGTAGAAGATGGTTTTAAAGTGTTGATACTACAGGACAGAGCTATAGATTCCAACCATGCGCCGATACCTTCACTTTTAGCAACCGCTGCTATCCATCACCATCTTATCCGTAAAGGAATGCGGGGGCAGGTTGGTGTAATTGTGGAAGCCGGCGATGTGTGGGAAGTCCATCATTTTGCCTGCCTTGTTGGCTTTGGTGCTACGGCTATCAATCCTTACCTGGCCCTTTCTTCCATCAGAGACCTGAAAGAATCAGGTAAACTGCAGACAACACTGCATGAAGATGAATTAAAGAAGAACTATGTAAAAGCAGTGAATGACGGTTTATTAAAAGTGTTTTCTAAAATGGGGATTTCCACCCTGCAATCTTACCAGGGTGCACAGATATTTGAGATACTTGGACTGAATAAAGATGTGGTCAATAAATATTTCACCGGTGCCACATCAAGGATTGAAGGAATGGGGCTAGATGAAATTGCCCGTGAAGTATTGGCAAAACATTTCTTTGCCTTCAGCAAAAAAGATATTCCTGTTGACAGGTTACCGGTTGGTGGTATTTACCAATGGAAAAGAAAAGGAGAGTTTCATTTATTCAATCCTCAAACCATTCACCTGCTGCAGCATGCAACAAAAATGAATGATTTCAATACATTCAAAAAATATTCGAAGCTGGTAAATGAGCAAGGAGAAAAAGCCTGTACGCTGCGCAGTCTTTTTCAATTTAGAAAGAATCGTCCTTCTGTAGGTATAGACGAAGTAGAGCCTGCTTCCACTATTTACAAACGTTTTGCTACCGGTGCTATGAGTTTTGGTTCCATTTCATGGGAAGCCCATACTACACTGGCAATTGCTATGAACCGGCTTGGTGCAAAAAGTAACACCGGCGAAGGTGGTGAAGACGAAAGAAGGTATGAGCTATTACCTAATGGCGATTCTATGCGCAGCTCTATCAAACAGGTGGCAAGTGCAAGATTTGGTGTCACCAGTTTATACTTAACGGAAGCGGATGAACTGCAAATAAAAATGGCCCAAGGTGCAAAGCCCGGGGAAGGTGGTCAATTGCCCGGACATAAAGTAGATGAATGGATTGGGAAAGTTCGTCATGCTACACCCGGTGTCGGCCTGATCTCTCCTCCGCCCCATCATGATATTTATTCCATAGAGGATCTTGCACAATTGATCTATGATCTGAAAAATGCAAATCGTAAAGCAAGAATAAGTGTAAAGCTGGTGAGTAAAGCCGGTGTGGGAACAATTGCTGCCGGTGTAACAAAAGCAAAAGCAGATGTGGTGTTAATTGCAGGACATGATGGTGGTACCGGTGCATCACCGGTTAGTTCAATCAAACATGCAGGGCTCCCCTGGGAATTGGGCCTGGCAGAAACACACCAAACATTAGTAAAGAATAAACTAAGAAGCCGTGTGGTGGTACAAGCCGATGGGCAACTGAAAACCGGAAGAGATATTGCAGTGGCTGCATTACTTGGTGCCGAAGAATGGGGCATCGCTACTGCAGCATTGGTTGTAGAAGGTTGTATCATGATGCGTAAGTGCCATATGAATACCTGCCCTGTAGGTGTGGCCACACAGGATCCTGAACTTAGAAACAGGTTTAAGGGTGATCCTGACCATGTGGTGAATTTCTTTAAAATGATTACCCAGGAGCTGAGAGAAATAATGGCGGAACTGGGTTTCAGAACAGTAGATGAAATGATCGGGCAGGTAGACAATCTTGAAATGAGAGAAAATATTGAGCACTGGAAATATAAAAACATCGATTTGTCTGCGATCCTGTACAAAGAACCAAATTCTATGTACACGACCCTGCATTGCAGTGAAGAGCAGGATCATGGTCTGAGTGAAAGCCTTGATTGGAAACTGTGGGAGGCTGCTGTACCGGCTATTGTTGCAAAAGAAAAAGTACAAGCATCATTCCAGATCAAAAATACTGACCGTACTGTTGGTACTATTCTTTCCAACGAAATAACAAAAAAACACCGGGCGGAAGGTTTACCGGACAATACCATTCACTTCAACTTCACCGGAACGGCAGGACAAAGTTTTGGCGCTTTCAATACAAAGGGGATCACACTGGAACTGGAAGGTGATGCCAATGATTATTTTGGAAAAGGATTAAGCGGAGCCAGGCTGATCATCTATCCCCCAAAAACTGCTACATACAAACCTGAAGACAACAGTATCATAGGTAATGTAGCTTTTTATGGAGCTACTTCCGGAGAAGCATATATAAGAGGTAAAGCAGGTGAACGGTTTGGCGTCAGGAACTCCGGCGCTGTTGTGGTCGTTGAATCAGTTGGTGACCATGGTTGCGAGTATATGACAGGTGGCAGCGTAGTGATATTAGGCGATACCGGAAGAAATTTTGCAGCAGGTATGAGCGGTGGTATAGCTTATGTATATGATGTAAAAGGAAAATTTGCAGACAATTGTAACAAAGAGATGGTGGACCTCGACGCTTGTGATCTGAATGATAAGAATGAGCTGTTCACCATGATCAGGAAACATTTTGAATATACCGGAAGCACCGTAGCAAAATTCATTCTGGAAGACCTGGATAACCAGTTGCAGCATTTTGTAAAAGTGTTCCCCAGGGATTATAAGAAGGTATTGAAAGCAAAAAGTGTAATGCAGAACGCATAACGTAAAGGCAAAACAACAAAACATAATCTGAAAATGGGCAAACCAACAGGATTTAAAGAATTTGACAGAGAACTTCCCGGCAAACAACCGGTGCAGGAAAGATTACAGCACTACAATGAATTTGTATACCGCTACACTGAAGAAAAATTAAATCATCAGGCGGCCCGTTGTATGAACTGCGGCGTTCCTTTCTGTCATCATGGTTGCCCGCTTGGAAATGTGATTCCTGAATTCAATGATGCAGTATATAAAAAAGATTGGAAAGAGGCATATGACATCCTCTCATCAACTAACAACTTTCCTGAATTCACCGGACGTATCTGTCCGGCCCCTTGTGAGACAGCTTGTGTATTAGGAATTAATCAACCAGCCATTACAATCGAGGAAATAGAGAAACATATAATTGAGATAGCATTTGAAAAAGGGTTTGTAAAACCCCGCAAGCCAAACCTTCGTTCAGGCAAGAAGGTGGCAGTGATTGGTTCTGGTCCTGCAGGTCTTGCCGCAGCTGCACAATTAAATTATGCCGGGCATACAATTACTGTGTTTGAAAGAGATGATGCGCCGGGAGGGTTGTTACGTTATGGCATTCCTGATTTTAAATTAGAGAAATGGGTGATCGACAGAAGAATAAAACTGATGGAAGAAGAAGGCATTATTTTTAAATGCCTGGCCAATGTAGGAGTGAATGTCAGTATCAATGATATACTGAGGGAGTTCAATGCCATAGTACTTGCAGGTGGCAGTACTACGCCAAGAAATCTGTTTATTTCCGGAAGAGAATTCAAAGGCGTTCATTTCGCCATGGATTTTTTAAAACAGAATAATAAAAGAGTAGCCGGAAAGGATCCTCTTGCCAACGCAGCAATAGAAAGTAATATTTTAAGTGAAGAACTTAAAGCTACAGGAAAAAATGTAGTGGTGATAGGTGGTGGCGATACTGGCAGTGACTGTGTGGGCACATCCAATCGTCACGGAGCTAAATCAGTAACACAATTCGAATTACTGCCTAAACCTCCTGAAGAAAGAAATGATTACATGCCATGGCCTTCATACCCGATGCTGCTGAAGACTACCACTTCACATGAAGAAGGGGCCAACCGGCATTGGGCTGTTGCCACCAAAGAATTTATTGGTGATGAAAATGGTAATCTGAAAGCACTGAAAATCGTAGACCTCGAATGGAAAATTGTGGATGGCCGACCAGCTCAATTTGTTGAAGTGGCCGGTAGCGAAAGAGAGATTCCATGTGAACTGGCTTTACTGGCCATGGGTTTTGTACATCCGCAACATATCGGATTTATCAGTGACCTTGGTATAGGTCTTGACGAAAAGGGAACTGTAAATGCATCTGAAAAGGACTATCGTACTAATATCTCTAAGATTTTCGCAGCCGGCGATATGCGCAGAGGCCAAAGCCTGGTGGTGTGGGCCATCAGCGAAGGGCGGGAATGTGCCCGCAAAGTAGATGAGTTTTTAAATAATAATGCTCCCAGCATGCTGGAGTCTAAAGATGCCATGCTCCAGTTACAAAGTGCATAGCATTCCTCAAGACTTATATTTCACATTTAATAAATATTAAATGTGAAATATTCCTGCTATTTGCTCATTTTAATCACACTTTTTGCAATTTATTGACATAATATTAAAAACTAACAAGTGTTATGAGCCATTTTTTATAGATTTGGAAGAATTATTTCGAATTATTTATTTTTTTAATCTAACTAAAATTCCAGCTCATGAGTAAAAGAAAAGCAAAACAGATCTTGCCATTCGTCCTGTTAGTTGCGATTGCTCTACTTGCCATGTTTGTAAAACCCACGGCTGATTATGTTCCAGGAGCCGCTGATCCTCAATACAGCTCTTCGGATATCGCATGGGTATTAGTTTCCACTGCATTGGTGTTTTTAATGACACCCGGCCTTGCTTTTTTCTATGGGGGCATGGTAAACCGTAAGAACGTTATCTCAACAATGATCAAAAGTGTAGTTGCTGCTGGTATTGTTGGAGTGCTTTGGGTGGTTTGCGGGTTCAGTCTTGCTTTTGGTGAATCAGTAAATGGTTTAATTGGTAACCCATCCACTTATGCTTTTTATGACGGAGTGAAGTCCGGGGCTGCCTGGCCAGCGGCGAACACAATTCCATTATCCCTCTTCTCACTTTTCCAACTGATGTTTGCTATCATTACGCCGGGGCTTGTAGTTGGTGCAGTAGCTGAACGTATCCGTTTTACTTCCTACGTTTTGTTTATTGTGTTATTCTCCCTGCTTGTTTATGCCCCAGTAGC
>JAEUVO010000048.1 GCA_016786885.1 Chitinophagaceae bacterium
GACTTCCTTTTCACTTTCTCTTGAACAACAAAAAGAGTTGATAAGCGAGAATCAGCTATTGCATAAAAAACTGAAACGGCAAAAGCGACGAAGTAAGATTATCAGTTTTGGTATGATGGTACTTTCCGGGGCTGCCGTGAATTATTTAATGAATCATTAATACAATACTTTGTTGAATCAGTATATGAAGGAAAAAGCAATTGTTTCAACCGCCACACTGCTAACCTCCCTGTTAAGTTATTGATACGCCAAAGAAGCTGGTAAAGATGCTGTACCATACGTTATGTTGGGCGGCTTTATTGGTTCACTGATTGGCGAGACATTGGCAGAAAAGAGCAGTCCGAAAAAAGATGAATCATGAGTTACCTCGTTTACGATAACGGTTCCTCTATAAAAATCGTGCTTGAACAAGATGGCAGTGAGCTGACATTGCTGAAATCTTTTATCAAGGAGCTGAGTATTGTTCGGGAGGATGTTATCAAGATTGGAGGAGATTGCTGCAATTGCAATTTCTATTTCAGGCATCAGGATGTTTCATACCCCGTAACAGCCAACCAGGTCGAACTTATCAATGTGATCAGTCAATGGATAACAGGTTATGATCCTACACCGCCAAATGAATAATCTTTCATGACGTATCAGATATATAACGATGGAGAGAACCTTCGGTTTACAAGCGATGGCTCGGTTTATTACCTGGTAAAACAAAAAATCAAACAGGTGGCGCTTGTAAGAGAAGATATTATACGAATCAGCACTGAGAACTGTGAGAAAACAATTTATTTCCGAAGGCAGGATGTGACGACCCCTTCTTCACTTGACCCACAGCATTTGGTTGATATTATTGATGTCTGGATTGGCGGTTATGTAGAAAATCCATCAAGATAACTCTTACATGAAGGCAGATAACAACTTCGAACAGTTTGTTCTAACAATAGAAAAAGACCTGGCCAGTAAAAAAAGCCACAGTAAAAAATCTATTGAAAAATTAGCGGCTTCATTTGGCATAGCTGATAAAACGGAAGTCAAAGAGCTGACTGAACTGGCTATTGTAAGAAGGGCAAGATTCCTTGCACACCAGCCAGGCACGATAAGAGAAAGGTTTGATGCCATCGTTGATTTATATAATTCACAGGTTAATCTTTCACATCGTACATCACACAGCATTTTATTGCAACAATATTCCACTCCTGTGCCGATAGCATACATGGCAGGAGTTTTTTGTCTTATTGATAGATTCCAGGCTTATCAAAAAGCTTTGGAACCGAGCGCAGGAAATGGGATGCTTGCTATTGCCGGAAGCACTGACACTTTTGAAGTAAATGAAATTGATCCCTTCAGAAATAAAAACTTACAGAAACAGGGTTTCTTTCACGTTGGGCAATCAGATGCTACAAAACTCACTTGCCGCCGGGTGTTTGATGCAGTGCTTACCAATCCCCCTTTTGGCAAAATGGATATGGAAGTGATGTTTGATTCATTTCCCATTAAGACATTGGAGCATGTAATGGCGCTGAAAGCCCTGGACTGTATGAAAGATAGCGGGCGGGTAGCTATTATTATTGGCGGTCATACCCGATGGGATGATAAAGGCAGAATACAGGCAGGCAAGCAAAGGATTTTCTTCAATTACCTGTATAGCCGTTACAATGTGGCGGACGTAATCAATATTGACGGGCATAAATTGTACTCAAGACAAGGGACATCATTCGATGTCCGACTGATACTGATAAATGGCCGGAAAGAGAAACCATCTGGCGCTGCACCTGTATTCAATCCTGTAACGGATATAGAAATAAAAACTTTCGATGACTTGTTTGAGCGAGTAATGGATGCAACAGATATACCTGCTGCATTTATGAATACAAAATACCCCGATATGAAAAACGTTAATCTTGAAGCTGAAGCAAGGGCACTTGAACTTGAGTTGCTAAATACAGATAGCAATTTTGGCGCAATCATTCCCGGCAATATTAATATGGAGCTTTATAAAACTTACTTGGCTGCCAGGGAAAGATATAAGTCTTCGTTCAGGATTATTGTTTTGATGCAAACAAGTAAGAGCAGTGTTTATGAGACTTTTGACTTGGATGCAGAACGACTTGTCTATATGTATTCGCTGCCCTTCACAAAGTTTTCTCTCATCAATGGAAAGAAAGTTTATGGCGTTGAGGTCAGCGAACAACAGCTATATCATATTCGTGAACAATTACGCAAAGGGGGCTATGAGGTAGTAGTAATTCAGAACGTTTCTGAAGTCTCTCCCGTTGGGGGAGATTTAGAGGGGGCTCTTGGTGCGCCTTATGAACCTGCATCGGATGCTTGTGTGGTATTGAATACACAAGTACCGGACAGTATGGCCTTTGAAACAAAATCAGCTATTGAAAAGATAAAACAGGAAGTGGGCGGTGACATTGACAATTTTGTCCGTCACCGGCTAAAGTATCCAACCAAAGCAGCTCTTTGTAAAGTATTATCTGCTGAACAAATTGATGCGGTCGCAATGGCTATATACAATATTGAAGCAAGAGGTCAGGGAATGATTATAGGCGACCAAACAGGCATTGGCAAAGGCCGGGTAGCTGCCGCCATGATCCGCTATGCGGTGAACCAGGGAACAAAGCCCATGTTCCTAACTGAAAAGGCAAATCTATTCTCAGATATTTACCGTGATCTTTCTGCCATCGGTTCCGGTCATTTAAAACCCTTTATTGTGAATGGCCGGGAAAGCAAAACCGATATCAAAGATGAAGACGGCAATGTTATCTACCAGGCTCCTCCTGCACCCCAACAACAGGAAATCATTAATTCCCGTGTTGTCCCTACTGAATATGAATTTGTAGTTGGAACCTATTCACAGTTTAATTCCCCTGAAAAGAAACCGGAAAAGCCGGGCTTTCTCATGGCTATTGCGGAGGACAATATTTTTATTTTAGATGAGGCTCACAATAGCTCCGGATCTTCTAATACCGGAAATTTCTTGCAAGGAGTAGTAAGTAAAACCAAAGGTGTGGTGTTTCTCTCTGCCACTTTTGCGAAGCGACCTGATAACATGCCCATCTATGCTATGAAAACAGCAATCGCAGATTGCAACATGAGCCGGGATGAGCTGGTGGATGCCATAACAAGAGGCGGTGTTGCATTGCAGGAAGTATTGTCTTCGCAATTAGTGGCCGAAGGGCAAATGCTGCGAAGGGAAAGAAGTTTTGAGGGAGTAGAAGTCAACTATATCAATTTAGATGATAAAGCAGAAGAACATAAAGCCATTGCCGATAATATCACTGAAATACTGCGTGATGTTATCGCCTTTCAGTCCAATCATGTTGATGAGCAGATAGAGGAGCTTGATAAGATTGCCGTTGCAGAGGGGAAAGAGATCGAGATAAGAGAAGGAACATCACAAGCTGGCGTTGACAATCTTCCCTACTTCTCCAAAGTATTCCAGGTAATCAATCAAATGCTTTTTTCTCTAAAGGCAGAATCAGTTGCCGAAAGAGCTATTCAAAGATTAAGGGAAGGAAAGAAACCCATCATTGCCTTTGCTTCAACAATGGGCAGCTTTATTGAGACAATGGAAAATGACAAAGGGCTGCCAGTCGCTGATGGTGATACTATCAATGCGGATTTTTCTGAAGTGTTGAAAAGAGGTTTGGATGGTATTTTGCGATACACAGAAAAAGATGTTGACGGTAATCCTGTTTTCAAAAAATTTGAAGTAAATGAACTGCCCGTTGAGGCACAGGCCGAGTATCACCGGATATTGAATAAAATAAAAGCGGCCTCAACAGGTATTACGATTTCTCCGATTGATGTTATCATTCAGAAATTAAAAGAAGCAGGCTACACAGTTGCGGAAGTAACCGGCAGAAAGCTGGAAGTACAGCTCAATACTAAAACAGGAAAAGGATTGGTGCTGTCAAGAAAGAAGATCAATACTAATGATGCTTTCCGGCAGTTTAATAATAATGAAGTGGATGTACTGATGATTAATCAATCCGGCTCTACCGGTGCATCGGCTCATGCCATTCCTACGGCTAAAGTTCCAAAAGACCAGGTAAAGCAAAGGGTGATGATTGTATTGCAGGCTGAACTGGATATTAATACAGAAGTGCAGAAACGTGGCCGTATCAATCGTACCGGACAATTATTGAAACCTATCTATGACTATGTGACTTCAGCAATACCGGCAGAGAAAAGATTAATGATGATGCTGCAAAAGAAACTGAAATCACTCGATGCTAATACAACATCTAATCAAAAGCAGTCAACAAAAATTTTAGATGTACCTGATTTTTTAAATAAATATGGGGATAAAATAGTTCGTGACTATCTTATGGAAAATAAAGAAGTCAATGAGCTATTAGATGACCCGCTTTATCTCACCGATTCTAAAGCTGACAGTGGCAGCCAGGATGCGGCTGCAATGGAAGATGCAGCACATAAAGTCTCTGGCCGGGTAGCGGTGTTATCAACTAAAATGCAACAGGATTTTTATAATGAAATCGCAGAACGCTATAACGATTATGTAGAGTATCTGCGGCAAGTAGGTGAATATGATTTGGAAGTGGAAGCCATGAACTTGGAAACAGAAACTCTTTCATCAAAAATCATCAAGATGGGAAAAGGCAGCGACAGCGCCTTTGGCGATGACAGTATGCTGGAAACTGCTCGAGCCAATGTATTGAAGAAACCTTTTACGATAACTGAATTACAAAACCTCATTAATGAATCACTCGGCGGACATGATCCCAAATTGCAGCAGTCTGACCTGGCTGAAGATTTTGTCAAGTATCAGTCAAAGCAATTAGAGATAGAGGACGAGGAAATCAATGAGCGGTATGATGAGCTTATTAAGAATGTGCAGGAAGAAAAGGGAGTAAAGAAAATAGAAGCCAAACATGGAAGTGCAGCGGCACAGCAAGAAATTTTGAAGCGCACAGCAGAGTTGGAGCAGGCAAGAAAGGATAAGCAGGAACAGGTGAGAAAAGTATTCGAGAACCGGAAACAATATTTGCTGAAAATACTTGGATTCTTTTTTACAGGCCGCAGCCTCAAGTACCCGATTGAAACATACAACTCCGGCAATGAATTGGTTCCATCCGTCTTCTTAGGTTTTGTAATTGATAAGAAAAAGAAGAATCCTTTTGCGCCTTCAGCCATCAAACTTCGTTTTGCCATTGCAAACAGCAGTAAATATTTAGCGATACCCGCTTCTTACTCTGACGACATCATGGCAATTATAGGAGCCAGTGCAGACATAGAACAGCCATCAATAGATGAGCTACTGAAAGAATGGGAAGATTATACCAAACAAAACTATGTTGACAGAAGGGTTCGCCATATTATCACCGGAAATTTATTACAGGCGTTCAGCGACTTTAAAGGAAAATTGGTGAGC
>JAEUVO010000088.1 GCA_016786885.1 Chitinophagaceae bacterium
CTTGTTGCAGAAATAAGTGATTTACTTTTTAATCCCCTTCAGAACGGTGTTGCATGGGGAATGACATTTTGCTATGCAGTGTTTATGACATTGCTGTATTTGTCGGTTAAAAAATTGGGGGAATCATTTACTGGCTAAAATCACAATCCCTCCTTCTAGGGAGGGATTGTGATTATTCAAAAATTTAAGAGCTTAAAAATCAAGACCCATAGCAAAATAATAAAGAGGTTTACCCTGGAAAAAACCATTCATTTCCCAGGCAGCATCAAAGCGCAGGAAGTAGCCAAGTAAAGTACTCCGGGCTCCAAAGCCATAGCCACCCGCAAAAGGCCCTATACCACCGGCTTTTACTCTTACGGTAAGCGGCTGTGAAGTATACGAAACAGAAGGCCTTTCTATTTTATCATAAGTGCCATTCCACGCAGTACCGAGATCTATAAACTGTACTATCTGAAAATTACGCAGGAAGGCATTGTTGATAGGTTTATTAAAGAAGCTGGTAAATACAGGCACCCTTACTTCACTGTTAAGCACAAATGCATTATTACCATTCGCCACATTCTGCTTGAATCCTCTCATGTTTACCGCCAATGATTCATATGCATATTCAGCATCAGGGTCAGGGGTATTGGAAGGGTCAAAATAGCGGAAGGAGCCATTGCTTCGCTGATTCTGACCAAACATCAGCCAGTTGTCAACACCGCCCAGGTAGTAAATAAGTTTTTTCGTACCCCAGGAGAAATCAGCCGCAGCACGGACAGCCCAGGTGATGTTACGGTATACCGGCAGGTAATGCCTTGCATCAAAGCCAACGTTCATGGTGTATGGAAAATCTCCGCTTCCAGTTTTGGTATTCTTGCCTACCTGTGCTATATAATCGAAGTATATTTTCCACCGAAGCCCCTTCCATATATTCAGTGCCGGGCTGATAGCATCATCATGAACAAATTCAAGATGCGCCAGTGCATAAGTGAGGCGGTCATCTTTACCTTTTAATGATTCATTAGGGAAAAATTCGTTGGCCAGTTTTACGTATTTATCACTGCGATATCCCACATTCATACGAAGGCTTCTGATCTTGCTGAAAGGATAGGTCACGGTGGCCTGGTAGAGGTTAGAATACTGCCTTACATTAAAAGAAGTAGAATCAGTATAAAGAGCAGGATTCTTCACCGTTACACGATAATAGGTGAGACCATAGTCTATTCTTTTTTTCAGGTACTGAGTAGTGAAAACATATTCATTGTTGGTTAGATCCGGACTAATGCGAAAACCGCCGGCAAATTTCCAGTCTTCAAAAAGATCAGAAGTTCCAACCCGGATAATTCCATTCAACGGGGAATTGTTGCTCAGTTGTATTGGCCCGTAGCCGCCCTGGTAGGGTTGAAAACGGGTTACTAAAATATTATTATTAAATCCGCTGACGAGGTAATCATTGAAAAACTTAGGGGGTCTGTATTCAAACACTTTTGCTTTCTTCAGAACAGATTCTTTGATGATCTCATCTGCCTTCACAATATCACCTACTTTTTTGGTGCTGTCCGGTTTATCTTCTTCAAAACCACTGTTAAAAAAATCCTGTTGCTTTTTGGTCAGTGTATCTGTTTTGATAGTCTGTACTGCTTCTTTCCGGGCAGCTTTCTTTTCTTCTTCAATCACTTTCCTGATATATTCAGTAGGTCTTGCATTTATATTACGGCGGCGCAGAGTATTCTCATCTACTTTCAGGCGGTAAAGCAATTTTACATCACCCAGCTTAACTACTTCACTCACCTGCTGGTTATCACCGGCAGTTCTTGTTTCCAGCATGCTGCTTTGATAATTCGTCAGCGGGAATACATATGACGAATCATTAGTGATAGAAACAAAGCCGACCGAATCAATATCTGTCTTGCCCCATTCTGTAAGAAGGCTGTCTACATCTTTTTGTGGCGGATTGCGCAGCATTTCATCACCAATGAATACTAATGTATCCAAGCCAGCCCTTTCTGTTTTAAAGAAACCTGCATAACGGTTGTTGATGCCATTTTCATCGCTGATAAAAGTAAAGTGAGAAGTATTGTACTGGGAAGGGAATCTTGCGTTGCCCAGTTTCAGATCAGTGAGCTTGGATATTTGCTTGGCTTCTGATTTATTCCAGTTGTCAATAAGGTATATATTGAAATGCCTGCCCGGTAATGAATCATCACTGCTGGCAGCCGTAGCTGACGGACGGTTACTGGAGTAAATGATACCAGTTTTATTCGGGAAAGCTACAAAGGAAGGATCCAGGTCATCATACACATCATTGGTGATCTGTTCTATTGTTTGCTTATCTATTTTGTAAACGAATATGTCTGTTTGACCACTTTTTACAGCACTTAACAACAGGGTATTGTTATCAAGCATGTATTTCATGTCTTGTACCTGGTCAAATTTGTCGATCTCCTGTTTCCAGAGTTTCACTCTGTTCACCAAATCGTATACAAAGAATTTTGTTTTTCCTTCTTCATTGTATAATACAGCTAACCTGGTACCCTTGCCATCCCAGGCAAGAATAGGATAGTTAGGATGTTTATCATCTTCCCTTGAACGTACACCCAGTTTCAGCAGTATATTTTTGTTTACGAAATTTTCCATCAGCACTACCTGGTAGCGGCCCTGGTTAAATTCAACCACTGCATACGTAAAGCTTCGGGGAACAGGGTTTGCATTAAAGCGGATATAATCTTTCTTGCCTATGTATTCACTTACAGAGAGCTGACCCCTTGGTGTATTGCGACGGCCACGGATATCTTTAAAATATTGTGCCTGCACATCAGTCATAAAATCCCGCAGGATGACCTTGAATTTCTTTTTAGCGATCTTATAGGAAGCATTGTTCAGATTACGGTAGATGCGGGCCAGGTATAGAAAGTAAGTAGTCTTGCTCTTGCCATATTTATCGGCAATATATTTCCAGAAAGAGTGGCCGGCCAGAAGAGGTTTTTCAAAAGCAAACTGGTAAAAATTCCGATAACTGCCTGCCAGCATCACACCTCTCAGATCATCATCCAGTGTAGTGTTCCAGCTTTCAGCAGCGTAGGAAATATATCCATCGGTCAGCCATTTGGGAAGGTCAAGTAAGGCTTGATTAGCAGCAAACTCCCCGAGATCATCACCAAAGAGCAGGTTCTCCACCAGGTTGCGGGCAATTCCTTGTCTTATCTGGCGGCGGAGATTATCATGGTTGCCATCATAGTAAATGATCATTTTATTGTTCACCAGTTTCGTAACACCACCTGTATTTTGCCAGTCAATACCGATACCGATATTGGACTGCTGCATTTCATCGTAATTGTTATATATAACGATATTGATCCGGCGCTGGAGCCCATATTCAACGAACTCTTCTATCGAAGGCAATTCTGCTTCCGCTATCTGGGCAACATATTTTCCCAATCCCAAACCATCCTGGCTGAAATAGCTGTTAAAATTTTCTGTCTGGTAATATTTCCATTTGAATTTCTGGTACTGGACCCGGTTTTTTCCGAATTCCACCGTGTTCACTTGTGCTGCAGTTTCCATAGAAAGGAAAAGGGAAAGACAGGCAATCAGGCTTAATGACTTCTTCATAGACTATTACTTACTGTTTCGATAATGTTTAATCGTTCGTTTATTTGATTTGGCAGCCAGCCTCGCCAGGGCGAGATACTATTTCTGATAACAAGTTAAAGTGTCGGTAGTAACAATTGAAACTATCTTTGCCGGTAGTTACCGTCCGGATTTTAAAAGTACGAAAAAACCATCCATGTTAGCTGTTAAGTCCTTCACTTTTAGCCCTGTTCAGGAGAATACTTATGTTTTGTATAACGAACAAAAGCAGTGCTGCATTATAGACCCCGGTTGTTATTTCCCGGAGGAAAGGGACGAATTAAAAACGGCTATTGAAAAGACCGACCTGACGCCGGTTTTGCTGCTTAATACTCACTGCCACCTGGACCATGTTTTTGGCAATAAATACGTACATGATACCTGGGGACTTGACCTCCATATTCATCCAAAAGAAAAACCGGTACTGGACTTTGCCCCCCAGTCAGGCATCATGTGGCAGCTGCCGTTTGACAATTACGACGGCCCCCTGGTTTACTTAAAAGAAGGAAATAAAATAAAAATCGGGGAGGATGAGTTGGAGATTAGGTTCACACCCGGTCATTCTCCGGGAAGTGTATCATTTTATCATGAAGCAGGTGGATTTATCATCGGCGGCGATGTGTTGTTTAACCTCAGCATTGGCCGGACCGATCTGCCGGGCGGCAGCATGGAAACGCTGGTACAAAGCATACAAACACAATTCTTCACTCTGCCAGACGATACGAAAGTTTATTCAGGCCATGGGCCGGTAACAACAGTTGGTTTTGAGAAAATGAATAACCCTTTTGTGAAGATGTATTAAAAACTCAGCTTGTAAATCTATGAATCTGGATTTTGCTTTATTAATGAAAGGTGTTTTACTACTTATGTGTGGTTGTGTTTTTTTCCTAGTGTCAAACATTAAACTCATAGGCTGGAAAGACAGAGATCGTTATTTTAATATCCAACGAGCTTTATTACCACATGAAAAGAAATTGGTAAAAGGATACCAGAAACAAATCATATGGACAATCACAATATTTTTATTGCTGATAATTACTGCACTTATCCTTCATGCCAATGGGCTATTACTACCTGAACCTAAAATATAAATCAGATATTTTTTGTTCTCAAAAACCTTCCAATCACCGGCATCTTCTCAAATTCTCTTCTTTCCACATTCAATACCAGTAATGTAAATAAACCAATAAAGGTAACAGCCACTCCCCGGCTGATCCACGGGTTAAGGCCTAAAAGAAGAAATGCCTGGTGCAGGCCAAATAAAAGCAGGCAGATGACAATATAAGCTAGCAGCTTTTTCCATGCATAAGGAATGGGATAATGTTTTTGTCCCAGTGTGTAACTTACCACCATCATAAACCCATAACAAAGAATAGTGGCGATAGCACAGGCCATATACCCAAGGATAGGAATAAAGATCCAGTTGAAAGCAACAGTAATGGCAGCGCCACCGAGAGTGATCCAGGCACCGGTCAGATTCCGGTTCTTTATTTTATACCAGATAGATAAATTGTAATAGATGCCTAGAAATATTTTAGCTGTCATCAATATAGGTACTACTTTCAGCCCTGCATAATACTCCGGATGTTTGGTTCCCATGAAGTATTTCCAGATATCAAGAAATAAGGTCACACCAAGAAAACAAAAACAGCAGGCTATCACAAAGAACTTCATCACCCTGGCATAGGTTCGTTGTGCATTTTCACTGGTGGATTGTTTAAAGAAAAAGGGTTCAGCTCCCATACGGAAGGCCTGTATGAATAATACGATCAGTACAGCCAGTTTGTAGTTGGCAGAATAAATACCCGATTGGGAAAAAGCTTCATCGGTGGTTCCAGGGTACAATTTCAGCAGCATTATGCGATCAATCGTTTCATTCACCATGCCGCCAAAACCAACGATGATCAGCGGCCAGCTATAACTCATCATTTCTTTCCAGAAACCCGGATTTAGCCTGAATTTGAAATGGAAAAATTCTCTTGCCAGTAATAATAAGGTGATACCACTTGCAATCAGGTTGGCAAGAATAACATACCCAAGGCCAATTTTGGGATCATATAATGTGGCAAACAGGTTGTCCTTATCTTTTTCAAAAGCATTTTTGCAAACAACCAGGAAGAAAATGACGAGTCCAACATTTATGAGGATGTTCAGGATCTTTATAGCAGCAAACTTTCTCGGTCTTCCCTCGTATCGCAGTTTGGCAAAAGGCATCACACTGAGTGTATCCAGCGCTACAATAAAGATTACCCAAGAGATATATTCCGGGTGGTCAGGCATCTCGAGGAAGGAGGCAAAGCTTTGTGCAGAGAGTAGCAGCAGGCCGGTAAACAGGGCTGTCGTTACAATAATAGAAGAAGAACAGGTATTGTAAACTTTTGGTTCAGGCTGCAGCGCTGAAAAACGGAAATAAGATGTTTCGAGACCGTAGGTGTAAACAATATTGAAAAAAGCGGCAATGGTAAACAACGTACTGATCTTGCCATATTCCCCCGAATCAAAGATAGTAACCAACAGCGGAGTTAGCAGGTAATTGAGAAACCTGCCGAAGATGCTGCTCATCCCATACCACAAAGTTTGTCCTGCCAGTTTTTTTATTCCGCTCAAAGGATTGGAAATTTAAGGGTTATTGCCTTTCCGGGTATTTCCGGAAGGTAATAACCAGACAAAAATAGTTGTTAGGCGGGCAAAAAACGAATTCCTGCGAATGGCAAATAAATTATTTAAGACAATTGCAACGCTTTTCTGCCTTGCTGTATCTTTATCAGCAAAATTTACCGGTTATGAAGAAGTTACTCTTATTCTTATTAGTTGCCCTGGTTTTTGAAAACATTGTTTCAGCACAGGCATACGAAGGCACTATCGAATATGACAAGAAAAAACAGGATGCTTTTATGATCGACTATCCATACCCGCCTGAGGCAGTGGAAAATGCCATTACAAAAAAAATGGTGAAGCTTGGTTACAAACCAAAAGAAGAGAAAGGACTCTTCAACAAAGACAAAGGTTTTAAAGTATATAAGGATGCGTTCATTACTGATATTAATGCCGACAGGATGGATTATATCATTAAGGTGGAACCCAAAAGCAGGAAAAACCAGGATGAATCTGTGGTATATATGATCATTCAGAAAGATGGGAACAACGCCAAATCTGCTTTTGATGTGATGCAGGTGGAAAAAACAAAGACTTTTCTAAGTAACCTGCAGCCTGATGTTGTTGCTGAAAACCTGGAGCTGGATATAAAAGCACAGGAAGAAGCAGTAAGTAAAGCAGAAAAGAAACTAAGAGGACTGAAAGATGACCAGAACGATCTCGAAAAGAAATTAAAGGATAATCAATCTGAACAAAAGGATACAGAAAAAGAAATTGAGGCTAAGAAACAGGCTCTTGATGCACTGAAGGCTAAAAGAATAGTTGACAAGACCTAATTTGGTTTAGCAAAACGGGGATCTCTTAATAAGGCAGAATCAGTTAAGGTTCGAAGAAAAACAGAAAGATCACTGGCTTGTGCATTGGTCAGTGTAATTCCATTTATCAGTAAGGGATCAAGCGTAGGGCTTTGCTGCACATTGGTCCGATAATGATTGATACATTGCTGAAGCGTATTGAACCTGCCGTCATGCATATAATTGGAAGAGATATAAGTGTTACGCAGGGTAGGCACTTTAAATTTTAGTGAATCTTCGCTCTTTCCTGAAATTCTCATTCTGCCATAATCATTCAGTAAATTATCAACTGATAAACCAATATTCCGGAAATTGTAATCAGTAAACATTGGCTCCGGGTGGCAACCAGCACAATTGGCTTTGTACAACTGGTAGCCATTTTCTTCCTGCGCAGTATATGTAACTAGGCCTTTTTTGTAACGATCATATTTCGAGTCCGCAGAGATCATTGAACCTGTAAACTGGGCTAATGCTTTTGTAATAAACTCCGGCCGGATAAAAGGGTAACGAAATACTTTTTTAAATAGTTTTCTGTATTCGGGGTCGGCCTCAATTTTTTTAATGATACCATCAAATGTTTCTCCCATTTCAACAGGCCCTGTCAATGGATGAACCGCTTCATCCTGTAAAGAAGTAAATTCTCCATCCCAGTGAAAAGAAGGACTCCAGGCCAGGTTAAACAATACCGGTGCATTGCGAAGTGTATGCGAACCAAAAACTCCATGACTGCGGTCATGCTCAAAAGTGCCAAAGCCTGCAATCTGCTGATGACAAGAGGAGCAAGGTGTAAGATTGTCTGCTGAAAGCCGGGGATCGTAGAATAATTTACGGCCCAGTTCAAAACCCTCTTTGCTTAGCGGGTTGTCTTCAAACTTGTAAAGAGGTTGCGGGAAGCTGCCGGGGATTTCCTGCTGCAATAATTCAATACCGTCAGTATTCTGATCTTTCTTGCAGGCACCAAAGAACCATGAAATAGTGAAAGCTGTAATGATTAAAAGGAGTATTGTCAGCAGGCTTTTTCGCACAGGGTTCAATTGAATAGCTAATTTACAATTTTACTTTCTGGCAAAGCGTTAAAAATCACCAGGCCTGAATTTCTGCCTGCCTGCTTTGATATCTGCTTTTCTCTTCTTTGATTCTATCCTTTTCTCTTTGGATGCTTTACTGGCTTTGGTAGCAATACGGGCCTTTTTCTTTTCAAGGGCTTTTTTTATCAGATCGTAAATTTTTTCAATGGCTTCTTCTTTGTTGGCAAGTTGTGTGCGGTGTACCTGCGCCTTCACTTGTAAAAAGCCGTCGGCATTTATCCTGTTGCTGAGTTTTTCTTTCAATAATTCTTTTTGTTCGGTAGAAAGTAAGGCTGATGATTCAATATGAAAAGAGGCGATAACGGCTGTTTCTACCTTATTTACATTCTGTCCGCCTTTACCACCACTCCGGGTTGTTTGAAAGGATATTTCTTTACTTACGTCAATCATTTCCAGCTATTACATTTGTAAAACAAAATTACGGACAATGCGGGCAGTTATTCAGCGGGTTTCAAAAGCAAGTGTAACTATTAATGGAAAAATTCATTCACAGATTGGCAGCGGACTGCTGGTACTGTTAGGTATTGAAGATGCAGATAAAGAAGAAGATATTCAATGGCTGAGTGGCAGGATCGTTAACCTCCGCATTTTTGATGATGCGGACGGAGTAATGAATGAATCGGTAAGAGATAAAAATGGTGATATTATTTTGGTAAGCCAGTTTACCCTGCATGCTTCCACTAAAAAAGGCAACCGCCCTTTCTACATCAAAGCAAGTAAACCGGAAGTGGCCATACCGCTATATGAAAAGATGATACAGCAACTGTCTGTTGATCTCGGCAAACCGGTGGGCACCGGTTCTTTTGGCGCTGATATGAAAGTAGAATTATTGAATGATGGGCCTGTTACAATTCTGATCGATTCAAAAAATAAAGAATAGCCGGGCTTTTGTTATTTATTGAACACCTATGCGCTGTGTAATGGGTTTCCCATCCTCGTATTGTACCATAATAAAAAAAATCTTCTCCCTCGAACCGGATACATTGAAAGTATAGGAGATGGCATTTACACTGGTTTGTTCTACAATGCGGTGGCCGCTGGCGGTCCATACCATAATGGTTTTGATATTCCTGGTGCTTTTAACAGTAACCTGTTTGCCGGAAGTAATGACCTTATAAGGTTTATTTTCTTTTTTTGAAAGGTTATCAAAAGAGTTATCGACCGGCTGCGCCTGTAAAATGGTTACAGACAAGGATAGTGATACAATGGCTAAAAGCCTGTTGATGGACTTCATCATGGGATACATTAATCTTTTAAAGGAATTGGTTTACAGGTCTTCAGAGGGTTGGTCCAAGGCTGTAACAGCTTTGGATCGGTACAGATAGGGCCGCCAGAAATCTTGCGGGAAGTTCTAAACGGCAATAATCATGCTATATTGCAGTATTCACTCAAAAATTTTTGTTATGACCCTTCAACAGGCCCAGCAGCAGGTGGACGGATGGATAAAAACAGTGGGTGTTCGTTATTTCAGTGAACTGACCAATATGGCTATCCTGACCGAAGAAGTGGGAGAGTTGGCCCGCATCATGGCCCGGACCTATGGTGACCAGTCATTCAAAGAATCCGATAAGGAGAAAAACATGGCGGATGAAATGGCCGATGTGCTATGGGTATTAATCTGCCTGGCTAACCAGACCGGCGTTGACCTGACTGATGCTTTGCAAAAGAATTTTGAGAAAAAGAATATCCGGGATGCAGAGAGGCATCAGAATAATGAGAAATTGAAATAAGCAAGATGCTTAATTTTTCTTCTTCGGCAAATAACTATCCGGGTTTTTGATGAACTCAGCCCGGCAATACCTGGAGCAGAATCCAAAAATGTGACCCTTATAATGAATAGTGTCACCTTTCTTGTCATCTACTTTCATATTGCAGACAGGATCAGAGCGAAGCGTATCGGGGGCGGAGCTGAAGCCAGTTTGCATATTTGCGCAAAATGACTTGTTTTGGCAGTTCTTTGATGAAGATTGATTGAACAACATTACAGCAGCAATCAATGTTGCAGGCACGGCCATGTAGAAAACGGAATTTTTCATATCAAAAATTTTCGAGGCAAAGGTACGATAAAGATGATGGGGGAGTTCATGCCCGGTTAACCCGATAAATCCCGGTTCTATTATCTTTGCCGCCTATGGCAAATGATTCGAACAGGTTCCAGGCAATTATCTCGCATTGTAAAGAGTATGGTTTTATTTTTCCCAGCAGTGAAATTTACGACGGGCTTCAGGCCGTGTATGACTATGGTCAGATGGGAGCCGAACTAAAAAAGAACATTAAAGACTATTGGTGGAATAGCATGACTCAACTGCACGATAATATAGTTGGAATTGATGCGGCTATTTTTATGCATCCTACTACATGGAAGGCTTCGGGCCACGTTGATAATTTCAACGACCCGATGATCGATAATAAAGACAGCAAGAAAAGATACAGGGTGGATCATTTGATAGAAGGTCATGCTGAAATGCTGAAAGCTGAAAGTCAAACGCAAAAAGCGGATGAGTTATTAGCTTCCATGGATTTACTGCTTGCCAAAGATGATTTTGAAGGATTAAAAAAACTGATCGAGGACAATAAGATTTCCTGTGCCATAAGTGGTACTTGTAACTGGACAGATATTCGTCAATTCAACCTTATGTTCTCAACAGAGTTTGGCTCAACGGTTTCAAGTGATGATGAGGATAATAAAGTTTACTTAAGGCCTGAAACAGCACAGGGCATTTTCGTGAACTTCCTGAATGTGCAAAAGACCGGTCGAATGAAAGTGCCTTTTGGTATAGCTCAAATTGGTAAAGCATTCCGTAATGAGATTGTAGCAAGACAGTTTATCTTCCGGATGAGAGAGTTTGAACAAATGGAGATGCAATTCTTTATCCGTCCCGGCTCACAAAAAGAATGGTATGAATTCTGGAAAGCAGAAAGATTGAAATGGCATCAAAGCCTGGGTATTCCAGCTGAGAAATATCGTTACCATGACCATGTGAAACTGGCACATTATGCAGATGCTGCCTGTGATATTGAATTTGAATTTCCTATTGGATTCAAAGAACTGGAAGGCATTCACAGCCGTACAGATTTTGATCTGAAGCAGCACCAGGAATACAGCAAGAAAAAGCAGCAGTATTTCGATAATGATATTGACCCTGCCACCGGCAAACCGTATGGCAATTATATTCCCTACGTCATTGAAACATCCATTGGTCTTGACCGGATGTTCCTTGCTGTTATCAGTCATGCTTATGAGGAGCAAGACCTGAGCACTGCAGATAAACAGGACAGCCGTGTAGTATTAAAATTGCCGGCTAAACTGGCCCCGATCAAATTGGCAGTGTTGCCATTAACCAAAAAAGATGGTTTACCGGAAGTGGCTGAACGTATTATGAGTGATTGCCGCCCACATTTCCGTTGCTTCTATGAGGAAAAAGATTCGATCGGCAAACGTTATCGTCGTATGGATGCGTTAGGTACTCCTTATTGTGTAACGGTAGATCATCAAACATTACAGGATGACACGGTTACTATCCGTCATCGTGATTCGATGCAGCAGGAAAGAGTCCCAATTAATGAACTGAGAAGGATAGTTTTGGAGAGTATTAACTAAATATCTTCAATTTGAATGTATAATTCAGGCAGCATGAAATGGCTGCCTTTTTTTTGGTACAATAAAGTAAGAAAGATCGGCGTTAACATTTCTTTCTCATTATTAATGCAGCAGTAGTTTAATATGTTTGTCTTTGTAAATAAAACCATTATTATGAAAAGGATATTCTTCGTTTGCCTGGCTTTAATAAGCAGTTCTTTATTATTTGCACAGCCTGGTGCAGTAGGTAAAACCCCGGGACGTACCCAGTTTTATGCAGAATTAGGCGGAGCCGGTATTTTATTCTCTGCAAACATCGATACAAGGTTTGCCAAATCTTCTCTTGGTTGGGGAGGCAGGTTAGGACTGGGTTTTGTTACTGCTGATGAAATGACTGTTATTAGCGGAAACTATAACTATGAGCTTCGGTCAGTGGTTACCATTCCTGCACAGGTCAACTATATATTTGGTAAAGGCGATTCTCCACATACGTTTGAAGTAGGGGCTGGTGTAACTTATGTGGGTAAAAAACTGGAGATCTTTAATTTTTATGATGACAAAACCTCCAATATTTTCGGAACAGCTTCTTTCATGTATCGCCGTCAACCCCTGAAAGGAGGATTCACCTGGAGAATTGGGTTTACACCTCTTGTTGCCAAAGGATATATTCAACCTTCAGGCGGTGTGAGTGTGGGGTATAGTTTTTAGTGAAATTTCAAAAAAATAAGTTGTTCAACCGGTCATTGCGACCGGTTTTTTTATCGCCAAAATGTTACCGGTTTTCCTCAATAACCAATTGTTCCATATCATGATAGGAATCATTTTTCCTCTTGAACTATGTCACCTTCCTGTCAGAATTATGGTTCTACTTTGCTGAGGTTTATTTCACTTTTCAGGTGGCCGGTAGGCCATTCAGTCAAAACTATCATCATGTCCTCTACTGACATTACTAAAGCGGTCGATCTTTCGATACATGCGGAAGGTACAGGCCCCAAACGACTTCGCCGGCCGGTTTATGTTGATTTTATGCCACCCTGCAATAGTGCCTGCCCCGCCGGGGAAAATATCCAGGCATGGATGGCACATGCACAGGTGGGTAATTATTTTGAAGCATTTCAAACAATACTGGATGATAACCCATTTCCCGCTATCATGGGCCGTGTTTGTGTGAAACCCTGCGAAACAGGGTGTAACCGGAATCATATTGACACTACTGTCAATATTCATGCTGTAGAAAGATACATTGGTGATGAGGCCATCAATCATAAGTGGCAGGTGAATTATTCGACCAAATTTTCCGGGAAAAGAGTATTGGTGGTTGGGGCAGGCCCGGGAGGGTTGTCTGCTGCGTATCATCTGGCCCGGATGGGTCATGTGGTGGAAATATTTGAAGCAAGCGGTCATCCGGGTGGTTTATTATGGAGTGGTGTTCCGGAATATCGTTTACCAAAAGAAATATTGGATGCAGAAATTGACAGGATCGTAAGAATGGGAGTAAAGATCCGCCTGAATTATAAAGTACAGGATGTGCTGACTGAAAAACAAGCCGGCAATTTTGATGCAGTTTATCTCTCTGTCGGAGCGCAGCTTATCCGTAAAGAGGATTTTAAGCATGATGCTTCTGTGTATATCACCGATGCTTTTTCTTTTTTTAATGAAATAAAATCAAATCCATCACCATATATACAAAAGAAAGTAGTAGTGTATGGCGGTGGTAAACTGGCTCTGTACCTATCCCGTATGATAAAAAGATTTGGCTCAGAAGTGTCTGTTTATTTTCCCGGCGATAAAAAAATGATGCCAG
>JAEUVO010000023.1 GCA_016786885.1 Chitinophagaceae bacterium
TTTAGCGCCGCGGATATCATTATCATTCAGCAATGGTGAGTTCAGCGCTTCTTCAATAGCCCTTTGTGCCCTGTCTTCACCGGATGCTTCTGCATTGCCAAGGATAGCCACACCACCACTGCGCATTACGGTACATACATCGGCAAAGTCTACATTGATCTGCCCGGTACTGTTGATAACATCAGTGATACACTTGGCAGCTGTGGCGAGTACATTGTCTGCTTTTTCAAATGCTTCCCGCATTTTCAGGTTACCAAACTGGTGACGCAGTTTGTCATTACTGATGACAAGTAATGTATCTACATACTGCTTCAATGTTTTTATTCCCTCTTCTGCCTGTTGCTGTCTTTTCTTTCCTTCATACGCAAAAGGAGTGGTAACTATACCTACTGTCAGCACACCGAGATCTTTACAGATCTTTGCAATGATAGGTGCTCCACCTGTACCGGTTCCTCCACCCATTCCGGCGGTAATGAAAGCCATCTTGGTATTTACCTCCAGTATTCTTTTTATTTCTTCAAGAGATTCTTCTGTTGCCTGGCGGCCGATGTCTGGGTTAGCACCTGCTCCTAATCCCTGTGTAAGGTGTGGCCCCAGTTGAATACGATTAGGAATGCCACTATTGGCCAATGCCTGTGCATCTGTATTGCATATAACAAAGTTTACACCGTCAATCTGCTGGTTGAACATAAAGTTCACCGCATTACCACCTCCGCCTCCCACACCTATCACTTTCAGGATGGATGATTTCTCTTTGGGCAGATCAAAATGTATCATACGTTTTGGATTTAGTTGGCTTTCTGAAAGCCGTTGGAAATTGGGTTTAATTTTTTTATTGCTTATAAGTGCTTATCCTCTTCTTCTTTGAAAAGATCAATGATGCCGTCTTTGAACTTGCCCCAAAAATTGTTGAGCCCCTTTCTGTTCTTCACTTTCTCCTGGCTTACTACTTCTTCTACAACCGGCTCTGCTTCCACTTCTGCTGTTCTTCTCAAACCATCAGGTACTTCTACTTTCTTGTACTCTTTCTCAAACTGTTTACGGTTATGCTCATAGTCATCATATCCTTTCAGGATAAGACCGATACAAGTAGAGTACGTTGGCTTGGATAGTTCTTCAATATGTCCGGCTGCCAAATGCTCATTAGGGAAACCGATTCTCGCATTTAATCCCGTTACATATTCCGTGAGTTGGATAAGATGCTTTAGTTGTGAACCGCCTCCTGTAAGGATGATACCACCATTCAATGCTTTATTATCAAGGCCAACCTGCTTCAGGTGATAGGTTACAAAATCCATGATCTCACTCATACGGGCCTGAATGATATTGGCCAGGTTTTTTACACTGATCTCTTTAGCGGGCATTCCTCTTAAACCAGGAATAGTGATATAGGCATTTGCCTTTGCTTCATTGGCCAATGCACTGCCGAACTGTACTTTCATTTGCTCCGCCTGAGTTTTCAAAACACCCAAACCGGTTTTGATATCATTGGTAATATTTTCACCGGCAAATGGAATAACCGCTGTATGTTTTAAAATACCTTCATAGAAAACGGCAAGGTCTGTGGTACCGCCGCCTATATCCACGATAGCCACACCAGCTTCGAGGTCTTCCTGTCCCATTACAGCAGAAGATGACGCCAACGGCTGTAATACAAGATCCTTGGTATGCAAACCAGATTTCTCCACACTACGGTTGATATTGCGGATCGCATTTTTATCCCCTGTGATGATGTGAAAATTAGCACCGATCTTAACACCACCATACCCAATCGGGTTTGGTATGTTCTGGAAATTATCTACGGTAAACTCCTGTGGAATCACATCGATGATCTGGTCGCCAGCCGGGATATAGGTTTTATACTGATCATCGATCAACTGATCAATTTCCCGTTGTGTGATCTCTTCTTCCGTTTTTTGACGTACAATATCACCACGGGTTTGCAAACTTTTGATGTGATGACCTGCAATACCTACATATACTTCATTAATATCCAGGTTAGGATTTGAAGCAAAACAGTTTTCCAGTGCAGTTTTGATTGCTTTGATCGTTTCATCGATGTTCAGCACCTGGCCATGCTTAACACCATTGGAATTGGACTTTCCAAATCCGAGGATCTCCAATTTGCCAAACTCATTTTTGCGTCCGGCTATTACTGCAATCTTGGTTGTTCCAATGTCAAGACCGACAATAATGGGTTGTTCGTTGTTCATAGATGTTGTTTTAGTTGTTGTTTTATCGAAATCGTTTTGTTTTTAGTTATATCCTCCATTAGAGTCCTCCATTATTTTAGGAGGCATCACTGCTTTGGGTTTTTTATCCGGTGGCCCTGACTTGTTAGCCTTTACAGGTTTTTTCTTTTCTTCTTTTTTCTCAACAGGCTTGGCATCTTTCTTTTCAACGGGTTTGGATACAGAAGAAGACTTCGAAGGGTTAGGATCGGCAGGTTTGTTTTCTGGTTTCACGGAAATTGTTTTCGCTTCTTCTATAAATGCATTTGAATTATCGTCGTCTGTTAATAGTTCTTGTATTACCGGCAGTACTTTTATCACCGTATCACTCTCTGCTTCTCTTGATTGCTGTAACAGTCTGTCCACATTTCTTCTCAATTGTACTGAATCAATTTTTGCATTGCCTGCATATCTTGAGGCTACTACCTGGCCTGCATACTGCACATCGATGATCTTGTACTTATCAAATCCCGTCTTACTAAGTACCTGTATATAAAAAATCATCAGCCGGTTAAATTGTTTCTCAATATTCTCCCCTTCGCCCATCTTCACAATATGATTACCAACTACCGGTATCATTTCAAAACTCCGCTCCGGTGTAATATCGATCTGTGCAACCTGTGCCAGCCAGAATGAATCAGTAAAGATGTAGTTAGCAATTGCCGTTACATTCCTCAGTAACACACTATCAGCAGCTGAGAGTTTTTTCTTGTCCGGGAACCCGGTGAAAACAGGCACCCTTGCACTCAACTTTTCTGACAAAGGCATTCTTTCTCCTTCCTTATCGATATAAAAAGATTTTTCGTCTGTGCTGAATATTCTTGCTACTGGTTCTTTTTCTGTTATTGCGACATGTAGTACATCCTTGTTATCAAAATACAGCTCTGCATCACTGATCCATGTGTTACTTTCAAGCATGTTCTCCAGTTCATGTAAATTAATGTCTGAAACAAGCTGCCCTTTTATATTTCCTTTTGCTGTCTTCTTCAATAACTGCTCCACATCTTTTTTGTCGATAAAATAGTTACTCTGTACTCCTTTGATCGTAATACTGTAATTGTTGCAAAGACCTTTATTCCTTTTACTGATAGCCGCCATCAGCAATGTGAACATGGCTCCGCCAATACACAGCCACAGGACTACAAACAATACTTTTCTTATGGTCGATTTTGCGTTCACTATTTATATATCTTTTAATTCTTTCTTTATCGGCTCCACCAGCATATCTACATCTCCTGCTCCCGCCACAATCAATACTTCTCCAAATTCTTTATTTAATGTCATGGCAAAATCCTGCTTAATCCAATTCATCAATTCTTCTTTTGTCATAACTCTTTTATGCTCATTATTCATTTTCTCCAGAATCATTTCACTGTTTACTCCTTCAACCGGTAATTCCCTTGCCGGGTAAATGGGAAGCAGGATCACTTCATCGGCCAGGTCGAGCACTTCTGCAAATCCCTCAGCCAGATCTCTTGTTCTGCTGTACAGGTGTGGTTGAAAAATAACCGTACACTTTTTTTGTTTAAACAAGGTCTTGGCGCCATTTATCAATGCTCTCAGTTCTTCCGGGTGATGAGCATAATCATCAACAAATACTAACCGTTCATTCTTGATGATATATTCAAACCTTCTCTTCACCCCTCTGAAATTTTCTACGGCCATCTTGATCTTATCATTCTCAATTCCCAAAGAACTGGCTATTGCAATTGCCGCAACAGCATTTTCCACATTATGCATACCCCCCATATTCAGACGCACATTCTCCAGTATATTATCTTTCAGTATCACATCAAACTCATAGCTCCCATTCATCATCCGTATATTGGCAGCATACACATCTGCACTTTCATTTTGCAAACTGTACCTGATATGCTGGTCCGCTTTCAATTCTTTTCCCTTTTTCAGTCCAAACTGTCTCACCAGTAAACCACCCGGCTTTATTCTCTTACTAAAATCAATAAAAGCCTGTTCCATCGCTTCTGCTGTTCCATATATATCCAGGTGGTCAGCATCCATGGCGGTGATGACGGCGATATCCGGGCTTAATTTCAAAAAACTTCTGTCGTATTCATCGGCTTCTATCACACAAACATTTTTCTCACTGCTCCAGAAATTGGTTCCGTAATTCACGGCAATACCGCCGAGAAAAGCATTGCAGCCAAAACCACTGTCACGAAGCAGATGAGCCACCATGGTTGTGATGGTCGTTTTGCCATGTGTTCCTGCAATACATATATTAAAAGAACTTTCACTTATTATCTGCAATACATCACTTCTCTTCACTACTTTATACCCGTTAGCCTGGTAAAAGACCAGCTCTTTATGTTCCGCCGGTATCGCCGGTGTGTAAATCACCAGGTCAACCTTTTTCGGTACTGACTCTACCTTCTCTTCGTAGTGAACGGCAATGCCGCTGGCTTCCAGTTCCTTTGTCAGTACCGTGGGTGTTTTATCGTATCCGCTTACTTTCACGCCACCCGCATGAAAAAACCTGGCGATGGCACTCATTCCGATCCCGCCGATGCCGATAAAATACACTTCATTCATCTTGTCAATCCCCCCAAAGGGGGCATTCATAAGGACAGTATTGGTTTGTACGTTCATGGCCCCGGCCCCGGAAGGGGTATGAGGCGATAGCTTTCTTATGGGGTATTGACTATTCAATCTTTAATTCATTTTAGACTGGCCAATATCTCATTGGCAATCTTATTGTCTGCATCGGTTACTGCTAATGCAGCAATATTTTTTTTCAATTCCTCCTGTTTACTTTGATCTAAAGACAATTCAATTGTCATCATAACCAACTTCTGTAACACTTCACTGTCTTTTACCATCAGTGCTGCCTGCTTATTCACCAGTTGCATGGCATTTACTGTTTGGTGGTCTTCCGCAGCAAAAGGATAGGGTACGAACAAAACGGGCTTTTTAGCAACACATAATTCAGCAACTGTCATGGCTCCTGCACGGGCCACTACTATATCAGCAGCAGCATAAGCATACTCCATTTGCGTTATGAAATCATTGACCCATACTGACTTTTTTCCAATTGCTCTCGCTTTTGCTTTTTCCGAGTAAGGTTTACCAGTTTGCCAGATAAGCTGCAACCCTGCATTTAACAAATCATCCAACCCTTTATCAATCGCTTCATTAATGGACCTGGCACCAAGGCTTCCCCCCACTATAAATACTGTTCTCTTTTTCTCCTCCAGTGAAAAGAATCTCAATCCCTCCTCTCTTGTTACTGATGCATTCGTAATGGAAACTCTCACCGGGTTACCTGTTACTTTGATTTTATCCGCCGGGAAGAATTTCTCCATACCATCTGTTCCGGTAAATATTGTAACCGCCTTTTTCCCAAGCATCATATTCGACTTGCCGGCAAATGAATTAGACTCATGAATGAATGTCTTCACTCCTTTTGCCTGTGCAAACTTCAGCACGGGAAAACTGGAATAACCACCCACTCCTATCGCTGCATCCGGTTTGAATTTTTTGAAAATTGCTCGGACCTGGAAAAAACTTTTCAGCAGCTTATATGGTAATCCAATATTTTTTATCAAAGAACTTCTGTTAAAACCTGCTATATCTAATCCTTCGATCTTGTAGCCTGCCTGTGGTACTTTTTCCATTTCCATTTTTCCCTTTGCACCTACAAATAGTATCTCAATGCTTCCATCAACCTTTTTCAGTGCATTGGCTATTGCTATTGCCGGAAAAATATGTCCTCCTGTTCCACCACCTGCTATGATAACTCTGTTGCTCATCCATCACTTATTTTGCAAAATCTCCGGTTGTTTTTCCTTCCAGTTGTTCAACGTTCCTGGCAACACTTAATATAATACCAATAGCCAGGCAGGTGAATATGAAACTTGTTCCTCCCATACTCACCAATGGCAGTGTTACACCGGTAACCGGGAACAAATTCACTGTTACAGCCATATTTGCAACAGCTTGTATGGCCAGTGTAAAGCTTAGCCCCAATGCAAGGAATGCACCGAATGCAAAAGGGCATCTTTTAAATATCCTGATACAGCGGTATAAAAACACCAGGTATATAAACATGATAAATGCGCCACCCATCATACCATACTCCTCAATAATAATAGCATAGATAAAATCATTGTAAGCCTGCGGCAGGAAATCACGGGTCGTACTGTTTCCGGGTCCAACTCCAAAGACACCACCTTTTGAGATTGCGATCTTTGCCTGGTTTACCTGGTAGGCGCTATTATCCACATCATCCTTACTTCCATATATAAAACTCTCTACCCGCCCTATCCAGGTATCTACTCTGGCTGTAAGAGTTGAAGAAGATTTTTTTATTACAGCTGCTTCTCCATCATCTGATTTATGACGGATAACAGCTGCTGCGATCAAAAATGCCAATGGTATCAATGCGATACCAATTGTCATCATGATATGCTTTGTACTTACTCTTCCTATAAATAATAATAACAGGCAACTTGCTCCTAATAATAGAGCAGTCGAAAGATTAGCAGGAGCAATCAATGCACAGGTTAATGCAACAGGCCAGATAACAGGAAGGAAACCTTTTTTAAAATCTTTGATCACATCCTGCTTCTTACTAAGCAGACGGGCCAGGTACATAAATAAGGCCAGCTTGGCCAGGTCTGACGTCTGCATCGTCATATTGATTATAGGGAGCCTTATCCAACGGCTGCCTTCATTCATCTTTACACCAAAAAACAACGTATAAAACAATAATGGAAGAGAAAGCAGGAAAATAATCTTGGCAGCTCTTGAATAAAAAGTATAATTAACCAGGTGTGCAAAATAGATCACCATAATACCTGCCAGGATAAATGCCACTTGTTTAAACAGGTATATTTCTGTGTTTCCCTTATAATTTTTATACGCCAGTGAACCAGTGGCGCTGTATACTGCGAGTAGCGATACTAATGTAAGCAATACTACAAGTGCCCATATCACCTTATCACCTTTTGTTTTACTGAGAAGGTTGCTGGTGTTGAAGGTATTCCTCAACTCATTAAACCGTATGTCTCTTGTTGCCTCCATTAATTATCTATAGTTCTTTTACTGCTTGTTTAAATTGTGCTCCCCTGTCTTCGTAATTTTTGAACAGATCGAAACTGGCACAGGCAGGGCTTAATAACACCACATCACCTTTTGTTGAAAAGTGAAAGGCTGCATGTACAGCTTCCAAAGCACTGCCGGTGTTTACAATGGGGTTCACCATACTGCCAAATGCTTCGTGAATCTTTCTATTATCGGTACCAAGGCAAATGATCGCTTTTACTTTCTCTTTTACTAAGTCAGCTATCAGTGAATAATCATTTCCTTTATCCACTCCGCCGAGTATCAATACTGTTGGCTTCGTCATGCTTTCCAATGCGTACCAGGCAGAATTAACATTGGTAGCTTTACTGTCATTGATAAACTCCACTCCTCTTATAGTAGCCACATGTTCCATCCGGTGTTCCAGACTTTGAAAATTCTGCACCGCATCCCGGATCTTATCCTTGCGGATATCCATTGTTGTTGCTGCCACACATGCTGCCATCGTATTGTACTGGTTGTGTTTTCCTTTCAATGCAAAATCATATACACTCATATTAGTAAAATCCTGTCCTGTTCTTACATACATATCTCCGTCTTTAATAAAGGCCCCGTTTGGTAATTCTCTTTTCATACTTATTGGCAGTTGGTTTGATTGAATATTGAACTGGTTTAGATATTTCATAGTTACTTCATCATCGGCGCAGTAAATGAAACAATCATTTGCCTGCTGGTTCATAGCGATACGGAATTTGCTACGGATATATTTTTCGAAGTTGTAATCGTAACGGTCCAGGTGATCTTCTGTGATATTTGTCAGTATAGCCACATTCGGCCTGAACGTTTTAATATCATCTAACTGAAAGCTGCTGACCTCCACAACATATAATGGTCTCGGATCTTCGGCCACCTGTTTAGCAAATGAATCGCCAATATTGCCTACCAATGCACAATCCAACCCGGCTTCTTTACAAATATGGTACGTCAGCGCTGTTGTTGTTGTCTTGCCATTACTTCCGGTTATTGCAATGATTTTACTGTTTCCTTTAAACCGGTAAGCCAGCTCCACCTCACTGATGATATCAATTCCTTTTGCCCTTATCTTCTTAACGATCTCTGCTTTTTCCGGGATACCCGGGCTTTTCATCACTTCCACTGCATTCAGAATTTTTTCATCAGTATGAATGCCCTCTTCAAATTCAATTCCGGCATTCACTAATTCGTTACGATAATCATCCTTCAAAGAACTTCCATCAGAAAGGAATACGTCATATCCCTTTTGCTTCGCCAGCAGTGCGGCTCCCACACCACTCTCGCCACCTCCCAATATGACAAACCTTTTACTCATGTTCAAAAAACAGTGTACGGAATTCGGTTCTTCATAAGCATTGGTTTTCTAATACAACTGCACCACAATTCGATTGGATCAGAACATTCGTCTTCGTAAGGATTGGATTTGGGGTTTTTCGTAATATCCTTTCTAAATAAGTTATCCATTCAGTGAACCCTCTTTATCTCCTATCTAAGCTTCAGCGTTACAATACTCAGCACCACCAGCAACACTGTCACGATCCAGAATCTTGTTACAATCTTCACTTCATGATATTTTTTAACCTGGTAGTGATGATGCAGCGGTGCTTTTAAAAAAACTCTTCTCCCCTCTCCAAATTTTCTTTTAGTATACTTGAAATACCCTACCTGCAGCATTACACTCAACGCTTCCACTAAAAACACACCGCAGAATATTGGTATCAGTAATTCTTTATGAACAATTATTGCCAACGAAGCAATGATCCCCCCTAATGTCAAACTACCAGTATCCCCCATGAACATCTGCGCCGGGTAAGAGTTGTACCACAAAAACCCGACACAACCTCCTATCATTGCCGCAATAAAAATGGCCAGCTCTCCTAAATTGGGTATATACATTATGTTCAGGTAATCTGCAAACACCAGGTTACCACTTGCATAAGCAAAAATTCCCAGTAGTGTCCCAATCAATGCAGAAGTTCCTGTTGCCAATCCGTCCAACCCATCGGTAAGGTTAGCACCATTTGAAACTGCTGTAATAATGAATATCACGATCAATATGTAAAGAACCCATGTATAATCTCTCCATGAAGCCGGTAATAATTTTGAATAATTGAACTCATGATTTTTTACAAACGGAATGGTTGTTACCGGCGCCTTTGTCTCTACAAAGTATTTTGTCTTCCCATTGACACTTTTTGCGATTACAGTTGAATCTGTAGGCGGTACTTTCCCAACATATTCCCTCCACATCTTCACATCACTGTTGAAATACAATGTAGCTCCTACGAGTATGCCCAATCCCACTTGTCCCAATATTTTGAACCATCCTGCCAATCCATCTTTCCCTGATTTTTTATATACTTCACCTTTTTGCTGCGACAACCGCTTACCTCTCAGCTTTAGATAATCATCAATGAAACCAATGATACCCAGCCAAACTGTACTGATAAGTAAGACCTGTACATACACATTTGTCAGGTTGGCCAGCAGCAGGGTCGGGATGATGATCGCCATGATAATAATGATCCCGCCCATTGTTGGTGTACCTCTTTTGCTCTCCTCACCAGCCAGTCCTTCTTCCCGGATACTCTCACTGATCTGTTTCTTCTGTAAAAATCTTATCAGCTTTTTCCCGTATACTAATGTTATAAAGAGCGATAACAATACTGCAGCAAGCACCCTGAATGTGATGAACCTGAAAAGTTCATTACCCGGAAAGTTTATTCCTTCTTCTTTCAGCCATTCAAATAAATGATACAGCATGCCGGTTGTGATCTTGGTTTACTTATCTAATAATTCGAAAAACTCTTTTACTTCTTCTTTATCATCAAAGTGATTTCTCACTCCTTTTATTTCCTGGTATTTCTCATGTCCCTTTCCTGCTATTAATATGATATCCTCCTCCTTTGCCAAACTGATCGCTGTTTTTATTGCCTCCTTTCTGTCAACAATTGAGATATACTTCCTTTTATATGCCGGAGCTAATCCCTCTTCCATATCTTTTATGATTTGCGCCGGGTCCTCACTCCTTGGATTATCACTGGTAAAAATCACTTTATCGCTATGCTCACAAGCTACTGTTGCCATTACTGGTCTTTTTGTTCGGTCCCTGTCACCCCCACAACCCACCACCGTTATCACCTTCTCAAATCCTTTCTTCAACTTCTTTATTGTTGCCAGTACGTTTAATAAAGCATCCGGGGTGTGAGCATAATCAACAATTGCGATCACTCTCTCCTTTGCTGAAACCTGGTAATCAAATCTCCCTTCTGCACCGGTCAGTTCGCTTAGTGCCGTCAATACTTCTTGTTTGTCTTCTCCAAGGCAAATAGCCGCTCCATATACTGCCAGCAAATTATATGCGTTGAATTCTCCAATCAATCTGAAGTTTACTTCCACCTCATTTACTGTCATCATTAACCCATTCAGGCTGTTATCAAGGATCTTTCCTTTAAAATCAGCTACCGTTTTCAGACTGTAGAAATATTTCTTTGCATTGGTATTCTGCAACATCACTGTTCCTCTTTTATCATCCGCATTGCTGATCGCAAAAGCTGATGAAGGCAATGAATCAAAGAAGGACTTTTTCACCCGGATATATTCATCAAATGTTTTATGATAATCAAGGTGATCATGTGTGATATTGCTAAAAATACCGCCGGCATACTGCAATCCTGTCACTCTGTGTTGATGTACCGCATGTGAACTTGTTTCCATAAATACATAAGCACATCCTTCATCAACCATCTGCTTTAACATAGCATTCAGATTTATCGCATCTGGTGTTGTATGTGTTGCAGGCACTACTCTCTGTCCAATCATATTCTCTACCGTACTCAGCAATCCGCATTTATATCCCAATCTTGTAAAGAGCTTATATAATAATGTCGCTATCGTTGTTTTCCCATTCGTTCCCGTCACTCCTACCAGCTTCAGTTGCTCCGAAGGTTTTCCAAAAAAATTACTGGCCATGTATCCGGCAGCTGCAGCGCTGTTCTCTGCCTGCACATACACTACTGCTTCATTTACTATTTCAGGAATTTCCTCACACACAATCGCCACTGCTCCATTTTCAATTGCTTTCTCAATGAACTGATGGCCATCCGCTGCTGCTCCTTTCACTGCTATAAAAGCCGCCCCTTTCTTCACTTTTCTTGAATCAATCTGTACATCTTTCACCTCCGCTGATGTACTTCCCGCTACAGACCTGATTGCCACTTTATATAATACATCCTGTAATAACACAAATAAGCTTTATTCATTTAATCCTAAATCAGTTCAAGTAACACCACTACTCCTTTTGCCAAAGCTGTTCCCGGTGCTATCGACTGTGTCGCAATTTTCCCTTTCCCTTTCACTGTTACTTTTAATCCCATATTTTCCAGCAGGAATAAGGCATCCTTCAATCCCATTCCCCTGACATTTGGCATAACCTGCCTGCGAACAGCATTTGCTTTCAGTACAGGCTGGTAGTAGTTGCCTGCATATACACTACTCCAGTCATGCTGCATTACAGAATCAGTATACCGGACATTCAATGTGTTGTATACATTTCTGATATCATTTGTATACCCGGCATAGAAATATGCAGAACTATCTTTTACAGTTGTAAATAAGGAAGGGCTTTTTCTGTCAACATACATTGCATACAACTTTGTAGCAATCTCCCGGAAAACCGGCGCCGCTACTGTTCCTCCATAATGCGAAGCAGCATGTGGCTTGGTACGAACAACCACTATACAGGTGTACTGTGGTTTATCGGCCGGGAAGTATCCAACAAATGATGCCTGGTAAACTCCATGTCCATATTTTATGGCCCCGTCTGAAACCTGTGCTGTACCAGTTTTACCAGCGATTGAAAATGGAACTCCGGCAAAAACTCTTCTGGCTGTGCCTTCTGTTACTACTGCTTCCATTGAAGATCTTGCTGCTTGTATAACAGCCGGTTTACAGAAATTTTCTTCTATTACTGTTGGCTCAAATTGCCGATGAATCACACCTCCGCTCTGGATACTATTGACCAAATAAGGTTTCATCATCTTTCCGTTATTAGCTACTCCATTATAAAGCGTCAATGTATGAAGCGGACTAACCTGGAGTGCATATCCAAAACTCATCCAGAGCATATTCCCTAATGAACTGCCCTTCTCATTTAACGGTGCCATTGTTGGCTTAGGCACATTGGCAAGATCTATTGGCGAACGAACATCAAGATGAAACTTATGCAGATAGTCTTTAAATTCCTGTGGCTTCGAACCAAATGCTTTCAGTGCCAGTTTACTCATGCCCACATTTGAACTGTGAGCAAAACATTCTTTCACACTCAATAGCGGCTTGGGTGAACGTTCTGCATCTGTTACTACTTTAGGACCCACTTGCAATCTTCCTGCACTTCCCACTTCAACTATATCATCTATTGAACTGGTGCCCTTTTCCAATACTGATAATAGTGTAACCAGTTTGATGGTGGAACCTGGCTCTGTTGCTCTTAACGCATAATTATCATCCTCCCAATAACTGCCATCCGGCCTGCGTCCCAGATTGGCAATTGATTTTATTTTTCCGGTACTGGTTTCCATCACAATAGCAGTACCATACATTGCTTCGCTTTGCAGCATCATCCTCATCAATGCTGTTTCAGTAATATCCTGGATCTTTACATCAATGGTGGTATAAATATCTTTACCATTTACAGGATCTGTTTCTGATCCTTCAATAGGAATGGCAGTACCGCCAACGATATATCTTACTAATCGCTGTCCCGTTTTACCGCTCAGCACAGTGTCATAACTTTTCTCCAGCCCTACGTTTTGCTTTTTGATCTTTCCGTCAGTGGCCATATGTTCACGGGATAAACCAATAGTTCTGCTGGCCAGTAAGCCAAAAGGTGGTAATCTTTTACTGTTGGTTTCAACAATGATTCCACTCTTATTCCGTCCCAGCCTGGCTAAGGGAAATTCACGGAAAACTTTATACTGTTCGAAACTTAGTTTTTTCCTGAGTGAGTAATACCTCGCATTCTTCTTAAATGCCTGCTTTAATTCATTTTTGTATTGAGAGGCTGTTTTATCTCCGAAATAGTTAGCTAATGCAATAGAGAAGGAATCAACGTTTTCGGTGAATCGCTTACCCTTTTTTTCTCTCAGTCCTTCCGCATTGAAATCAATATAGATATCAAAAGTGGGGATGGATGTACTGAGCATTTGGCCATCTTCACTGTAGATAGTGCCCCTCTGTGCATCCAGCTCAATAAAACGCTGATGCAAACTGTCGCTCATACTGCGCCAGTGGCTTCCTTCTACCCGTTGAATATAGAAGGCCCGACCGAGTACCAGTAAACTTAGCACCACGATGCCAAGGAAACTGAGATATACCCTCCAAAGTATGTCACGTTTTACTTCCAATGCCGCTTTGCTTGTGTCCGTTATTAGTTGTTCTGTTCTATATATAACTGCATTGCTGCAGTCCGTCCGTTGTTTCTTACTTTTTAGCGATGTTGCTATCCAGCAACACCACAGGTGATACAACCAGCTCTTTCAATCCCAGCGGCTCCACTGCTTTTATCAACTCACTTTGCTTGCTACGGGAAATCAACTCTCCTTTTATAGCCGTGTATTCGTATTGCAATTCTTTTACTTCCTTTTCTGTCCGGTTTATATTTCTGATGGTCTTGTTCGCATAATGACCATTATAGATATACAAAACCGCCAGTCCTGCCAGGAACAAAAAGAACGGCACCTGCTTCACGATAGACTGATAATTCAGCCAACGTTTCCAGCTTGCCTGCCCGGCAGGCAGTTCAGCTTTTAGGTCCCGTTCTTTTGGATTTTCCTGTTCCTGCATAAATGAGTTTTTAAACCCGTTAGTTTGGTTTTTCATCACCCTGCCTGTTTCGAAAGAAGGGTTGATTTCAAAGGATATAGACTTTCCAGATTTTTATACCCTATATAGCGTACGTACTAAACTCTTTTTACCCGATCAAACCATCATTATCTTTTCTGCCACTCTCAGTTTTGCACTTCTTGATCTTGGATTTCTTTTCATTTCCTCTTCAGATGGTACAATTGGTTTTTTTGTTATCACTTTCAGTTCGTTGGCCGGTTCTGTATTGATAAAGGGATTCTCTTCCGGTTCATCAAATGAACCGCGGCGGAAAAAATTCTTTACCAGTCTATCCTCAAGGGAATGAAAAGTGATGATGGCTACCCGGCCTCCGGGTTTTAACAGGGTGGGGACTTGTTGAAGCATTTCTTTTAGCGCACCTAATTCATCATTAACCTCAATCCTTAATGCCTGGAAAACCTGGGCGAAGTACTTATTGGGATTTCCTTTTACTATTTCCCGGACTGCATTCTTAAATCCATCGATCGTCTTAAGCGAGGCGGCGTTCCGAACCTGAACAATTGTTCTGGCTAAGGTTTTGGCATTGGTTACTTCACCATACTGTTCAAATAATTTGTGCAATCGTTGTTCAGTGTAGGTGTTTAACACATCGAAGGCTGTAACAGTTTGCCGCTTATCCATCCGCATGTCAAGGTCTGCATTGAAGCGGGTAGAGAATCCTCTTTCTGCCTCATCAAACTGGTGACTGCTTACTCCCAGATCAGCCATGATGCCATCAACTGCCGTGATCCGTTCTAAACGGAGAAAACGTTGCAGGTGACGAAAATTGTGTGAAACAAAAACTAATCTTTCGTCATCCGGTAAATTTTTCTTTGCATCATCATCCTGGTCAAAGGCCACCAATTTGCCTGCTGCCTCCAATTTGGAAAGAATGGCCTTTGAATGACCACCGCCTCCAAAAGTGCAATCGACATAAGTGCCTTCAGGCCGGATGTTTAACCCTTCAATCACCTCATTGAGCAGAACTGGTATGTGGTATTCAGGCTGACCGGTTAACTGGTTAATTGGTTTATCAGTATCAGATTTCCTTTTGTTCTTTTGGTTTCTCATCCTAATACCCAATTAACTATTTAACTAATTAACTCTCCTGTTTACCTCCACCCAATACATCTCTTCCCAAATCGCTGAATGTGTCCGAAGAAAGTGAATCAAAGATCTTTTTGTACTTATTACTATCCCAGATTTCTATTTTATCTCCTGTCGCCATCAGCACTATATCCTTTTGCAACTCGGCGTATACCTTCAGGTTTGGCGGCAACAGTATCCGGCCGGCACTGTCCGGCTCCACATAAGTGGCGCCATTCAGGAATGCCCGTCTGAACTCCCTTTGCTTGGGATCAAACTCGTTCAGGCCGGTAATCTTTTCAAAGAGTGGCTCCCATGTCCTCATCGGATAAAGAGCCAGGCATTTTTCAAAACCCCTGTTGATAACGAACTTTGTCGTTTCCTCTTCCGGCAATTGCTTTTTGAACCCCGCCGGGAGGAGGAACCGCCCCTTGGCGTCCAAAGTAGCCTCGAATTCTCCGAGAAAGCCTGTCATTATCAGTGAATTGGATCAATTTTGAATTAATTGACACAAAATAACACTTTTTCCCACTTAACAACCAAATTTTTCTATTTTTCTTTTTTCCACAATATTTTTTCTCCTGAAACTCCTTCCAGGTAAGGGTTCTGAAAGGTGTCATACGATTTTGATCATAAAAGCCGTGAATTGAGTGTGAATAGCAGTGGATAAACTGTGAATTGGGGAGATTGCCGCCGTGAATGACGTTGTCGAAAAAGAGAGCTTACTTCGCTGTAAAGCTTTGCCAGATGGCCACTACAGGATATTCAGGTACTCCACTTTTAAAAAAACTTGGTATTAAACCAGAAACAAAATTATTGTTGATAAACCAGCCGGGTGATTATTACTCTTTGCTTGAAGCAAATGTGAAAGATCAATTGATGAAGAAAAATGAAACGCCTGATCTTGTTCATCTTTTCGTAAAAAATAATAAGGAGTTTGAAAATGAAATGAAAAAGCTGAAACCTATTTGTAAAAAGAGCTCTGCTATTACCATTTGGGTTTCCTGGTATAAAAAATCTGCCAGGATTCCTACCGATCTTACAGAAGATGTGATACGGAATTACGCATTAAAAAATGATTTGGTTGATGTAAAAGTATGCGCTGTGAGTGATATATGGAGTGGATTGAAATTAGTTGTGCCTCTGAATAAACGATAGTATTTTTGTCAATTATCAAATACAACAGTTGGTTGTGTTATGAAAGATCCCCGTCATTTATCCATACAAGATTTTACTTATTTTCTTCCTGAAGAAAGGATCGCCAAATATCCATTGGCAGAAAGAGATGCTTCTAAATTGCTTGTTTATAAAGAAGGAAAAATAAAGACAGATACTTACCGGAATATTTCAAAATACATCCCTGAAGATTCGGTACTGGTATTTAATAATACCAAAGTCGTTGAAGCAAGGTTGCTCTTTCAAAAAGAAACGGGTGGGATCATCGAGATATTTTGCCTGGAACCGCATGAGCAGTATCCTGATATCACTACAGCGATGCAGCAAAAAGAAAAAGTCTTGTGGCAATGTTTGGTGGGCGGCGTTTCCAAATGGAAACCAGGGCTAGTACTGGAAAAGAAGATACAAACTGGTAAAAATGAGATCACCCTTTGTGCCAGGTATATTGAGAAAAGAGCTGATAGCTTTATCATTGAATTATCGTGGACGCCGGATCACATTGGTTTTGCTGAACTATTACACTACGCCGGTGCCATCCCTCTCCCGCCCTATATCAAAAGATCAGTTGAAGAATCAGATAAAGAAAGGTACCAGACCGTATATGCTCATGCAGAAGGATCAGTTGCGGCTCCAACAGCCGGTCTGCATTTCACTCCCAAAATTTTCAAAGAGCTTAATAACATTCATGTTGTTCGGGATTTTGTTACCCTGCATGTTGGCGCCGGTACATTTAAACCGGTGAAAAGTGAGACCATGCATGAACATATTATGCATGCCGAATGGATTGATGTATCAAAAACAACTATTGAGAATATATTCAACGATCTTGAAGAGCCAATTGTAGCCGTAGGCACAACTTCACTACGAACAATTGAAAGTTTATACTGGCTGGGAGTAAAGCAGTTTGAGACCAGAGGTCTGGAGTCAGGAGAAGGCACTAAGAAAATGCCTGAGCTTTCCCAATGGGAAGTATATAAGCCACTTAAAGAAAATATTTCCGCCGGAGCTGCCCTTCGAGCATTATTAGATTGGATGAATGAAAATAAATTGGATAGACTGATTGCTAAAACGCAGATACTGATCGCACCGGGTTATGAATTTAAAATTATAAAGGGGCTCATCACTAATTTTCATCAACCACAATCAACGTTATTATTATTAGTCGCTGCACTGATTGGTGATGACCTGCCTACCGGAAAGGCAGGCTGGAGAAAAGTATATGACTATGCTTTGCAAAACGATTTCCGGTTTCTCAGCTATGGAGACGGTTGTTTGTTATGGTTGAAGAGCTGCTAATTTTTTTTCAGTGGTAACTCAATAGTAAAAGTGCTGCCCTTCCCAAGTGTGCTTTCTGCTTTTATATCGCCATTGTGAGCTTCCACCACTGTTTTGACATAGCTCAGCCCCAGGCCAAACCCTTTTACATTATGCACATTACCGGTATGAGCCCGATAGAAACGTTCAAATATTCTTTTCACTGTATCCCGGTTCATCCCAATACCATTGTCTTCGATCTTTATGAGAAAGTTCTTCCCATTGGAATTGGTGGCAAGCTTAATATGGGGAGGTGTATTTTCCTTTGAATATTTGACAGCATTATCAACCAGGTTATTTACAAGGTTAGAAAAATGCACATCATCAGCTTCGATCAGGTCATTCTGTGCGTTGAGAGATAATTCAACTTTGCCATTTTTATTCTCCAGTTGCAAAGCGAAATTGTCCACTACATCTTTTATTACCTCATGCACATGAACTGGCTTCAAATTCAGGTCCACTTCCTGTTTTTCCAGTTGTGAGGCTTTTAAAATAGTCTCTACCTGCCGGTTCATCCGTTGATTTTCTTCTTTAATAATACCACTGAAATAGCTGAGTTTCTCTTTATCGTTAATCACTTTCTCATTTCGCATGGCATCTACTGCTAATGAAATGGTGGCAATAGGTGTTTTAAACTCATGCGTCATATTATTTATAAAATCATTCTTTATCTCACCCAGTTTCTTTTGCCGGAGCATAGTACGTACTGTAAGATAAAATGCTGCGATAATAATAATAGTGAAAAGTATTGAAGTAGCTATTCTCCAGCGGAGCGTTTTTAGAACCTGTCCCTTGATATCAGGTACGATGATGAATAAAATTTCATTAGCAGTAAGATTCTCACCAGACGTACCACTTAAAGCCTGTAAGCCAAAATTTGATCCATAATTATTTATTGTATCCTGGGTAGCTTCCATAAACCCTTTTGACTGCTTATCAAAAACAAGATTATCATACGAGTCAAAATGAGAGATTCCAAATTCAAATGGGATATTTCGCAGGTTATTTTTGAAAAAAGCCTGTTCTATTTTTTTTTGTACTTCAGCTACATCGATTTGCTGACCAATTGTAACTGGCTTGAACATATCAAGAGTAAACTCATTATTAAGAAATCCTTTCCTGTTAGCACCAGAAGCATAACTGCCTTTATGCTGGGATAATTCGTTTGCTACTATCCTGGTGCTTTCATCCACACTATGTTTGATCTGTTCCTTCCGCAACAGTACCATATTCTTGATCCAGGATACTTGTATAACTATAAGGCCAATCAGCGACAGGCCTATTAAAATGGTGATAATTGTAAATATGCGTTTCACTTATGCTAAAAAATTGTGCCGTAATATACTACATCAGTATGTAATCGTTATTGCGATCAGCGTACTGGCAGAACAAACCTCAAAACGGATGGTTCTGCAAAAATACATTTCCGGAGCGGCCTGCTATCCCCTGAACAGGGTATAACTGCTTTTTTAACGGGTTTTTACAAAAAAGCAGGCCTTATTTTTTTTTGAACAGAAATTCTCAAAAAAGATTTTTCATCTTAAATTGAAGAATGATTGAACCTGCACCTGGTATATTGCTGATTGCGGACCCGTTTCTGAAAGACCCAAATTTCCTAAGAACGGTCGTATTCTTATGCGAGCATAAGGATGAAGGCAGTTTTGGTTTTGTACTGAACCGGCAATATGAAAATACACTGGACGAATTGATACCTGAACTGGAAGGTCATAAACTGCCTGTTTTTTATGGAGGTCCTGTTCAATTGGATTCATTGCATTTTTTGCATCAGTACCCCGACCTGATACCCGGCGGACAGGAGGTAATTAAAGGTGTGTTTTGGGGTGGTGATTTCGACGCTATGATCAACCTGGTAAAAAATGACGAGATCGATAGCAATAAGATCCGTTTTTATATTGGTTATTCCGGCTGGAGTGAGGGGCAGCTCAGTAATGAAATGACAGAAAAAACATGGTTAACAGTAAAAGCCAGCCGTAAGCTCATATTTCACCACAAGTATGAAGAAATATGGAAAGATTCCCTCAGGCACCTCGGCGGTGATTATGAAATGATGGTCAATTTCCCCATCGATCCACAGTTAAACTAACCAAATGAAAAAACTGTTTTTCATCCCCGTTTCACTACTGCTGTTCTTTAATATTGGATGCAATACTCTTAAAAATATTGGACTTGTTCCTTCTGAACTGGAAATGGCAATGGGTTTAAAAGATGCTTTGTCGCAAGGTTTGTTTAAAAGTTTTGATGCCTTCGCCAATCCTGATGGCAATCCACTTGTCCGGTTTATATTTCCCGGAGAAGCAGCAAAAATCGAAAAGACTCTCCGTGATCTTGGTTTCGATAAAACCATCACCCAGGTAACCGGGAAATTTACCAACGCTATGTCCTCGGCTGTGGCTGTTTCCAAACCTGCTTTTTTAGAAGCAGTGAAAAGCATGACAATAAAAGATGCAGCAAAAATCCTGTTGACCGATAATACACATGCTGCTACTGATTATTTTAAGCAAGAAATGAAACCCGGATTGATGGCCGGTTTTCGTCCGATAATAGACAGCACTATTAAAACAGAAGGCGCTGATAAAGAATGGAGCGGCATCACTAACATTTACAACAGCATTCCATTCATCAGCAAACCGCTGGAAAATAATCTTACAGATTTTATTTCTGCCCGGGTAATAGACCTGATGTTTGTAATGGTAGCGAATGAAGAAGAACAAATAAGGAGTAAATATGAATTGAGGAAAACAGATATGATGAAAAAAGTATTTACCTGGGTGGAGGGAGAATTGAAGAAGAGAGTTCAGAAAAAATAAACTACTCGCTTTATGTTTCGTTTCTTGATTCTTCCAATACTGGTCCTAATATTATTTACAGGACTTCCCTCCTGCGGCTTGTTTAACCACTATAAGCATGATAATACAGCAGGCTTTATTACTACTCCATCCCCAGGAAAATATTTTACATATGATAGTATTACTTTTAAAAGTAAAGGGGATAAAATAAGGCAATTATCTGGCTACATCAGGGACAGTACAGGAAGAATTCTTAGCCATTACTCTATAACCAGCAAATGCCAATGCATTCATAAATCCATTATGGCAGGCCAAGTATCAAAACAAAATATACAATATAAACTTACAAGTGAGCTATTAATAGATATTATTCCGCTGAACAAAGAGGATAGTTTTGTATTCGGGCAATTTTTGAAGTACCCAGGAATAGAAAACTATTGCTCAAAGGAGTTGCTGGATTCTGCAAAAGGTTTCACTAAGCTCAAAAACAACAAAAAACCCTCTTTAAAATAAGAGGGTTCAATTTTTTTATACTGATTGTTTATTACTCCACCGGCACAGCACCTTCCACCAGCACTGTAACTTTATTATTTAATACTTCAACAAAGCCACCTTGTATATCGAAATTAGCCATATGGTTTTGTTTGTCCTTCAATACTTTTACTCTGCCCGGTTTCAATGCACTAACAAGCGGGGCATGCTTCTCCAGTACTTCAAAGGAGCCGCTTATACCTGGCATTTGCACACCGTATACTTCGCCACTAAAGAGTTTTTTTTCTGGAGTTAATATTTCGAGATTCATAATTAATCAATTTGAAAATTGGCAGATTTGGAGATGAATACATTGTCACATTTCCAAATTGTCAAATTGGCTCATTATCCTTGTGCCTGCGCCATTAGTTTCTTACCTTTTTCAATCGCATCATCAATTGAACCTACCAGGTTGAAAGCTGCTTCAGGATATTCATCCACTTCACCATCCATGATCATATTAAACCCACGGATAGTTTCTTCAATCGGAACGAGTACTCCTTTCAAGCCTGTAAATGCTTCCGCTACGTGGAAAGGCTGAGAAAGGAAACGCTGTACTTTTCTTGCCCGGGCCACTATCATCTTATCCTCATCACTCAATTCGTCCATACCAAGGATGGCGATGATATCCTGTAATTCCTTGTAGCGCTGCAACATTGACTTAACCCTGTCAGCACAATTGTAATGAGCTTCTCCCACGATCAATGGTGAAAGGATCCTTGAAGTAGAATCCAGTGGGTCAACCGCAGGATAGATACCCAGATCAGCGATCTTTCTTGATAATACTGTTGTTGCATCCAGGTGAGCAAATGTTGTAGCCGGGGCAGGGTCAGTCAGGTCATCCGCAGGTACATAAACCGCTTGCACAGAAGTGATAGAACCATTCTTAGTAGAAGTGATTCGCTCCTGCATGATACCCATTTCAGTAGCCAGTGTAGGCTGGTAACCTACCGCAGAAGGCATACGACCCAGAAGGGCTGATACCTCAGAACCAGCTTGAGTGAAACGGAAGATATTATCAACGAAGAACAGGATGTCCCGGCCTTTGCCTTGTCCATCACCATCACGATAGTATTCTGCAATTGTCAAACCAGACAATGCCACCCTTGCCCTTGCGCCGGGAGGTTCATTCATCTGTCCGAATACGAAAGTAGCTTTTGAATCAGCCAGTTCTTTCATATCCACCTTACTCAAATCCCAACCACCTTCTTCCATACTATGTTTGAAAGCATCACCATATTTCATAATACCTGCTTCGATCATCTCCCTCATCAGGTCATTTCCTTCTCTGGTTCTTTCACCTACACCAGCAAACACTGATACACCGGCATAAGCTTTAGCGATATTATTAATCAACTCCTGGATCAATACTGTTTTACCCACACCAGCACCTCCAAACAGACCGATCTTACCACCCTTTGCATAAGGCTCGATCAGGTCAATTACTTTGATACCCGTAAAAAGTACTTCAGTAGCCGTGCTCAGGTTCTCGAATGAAGGAGGCAAATTATGAATCGGACGGCCCCCTACCTTACTTACCGCAGGTAATCCATCAATAGGGTCTCCGGTTACATTAAATAAACGTCCTTTTATGCCATCCCCAATTGGCATAGCAATGGCAATCCCAGTGTCAATTACCTCCGTACCACGAACAAGACCTTCTGTTCCATCCATCGCAATGGTACGTACACTATCCTCACCAAGGTGCTGCTGCACTTCAAGAACCAGTGTATCACCGTTTTCTTTCTTCAATTCTAACGCATTATAGATCTCAGGAAGTTTGCCATCGAACTGTACGTCGATTACGGCGCCAATTACCTGTTTTACTTTACCAACGTTTGCCATATAAAGTGTTTATTAGGAGGGTTATTTTCAGGCCGCAAAGGTAAGGGGGCGGGGCTAATCCGCCAATTTGAAAATCAAAGATTTTTGGGGTGGGGAAAAGGAGTGAAATACCCCTTTTTTTCAACCAGTTATTCAGCTTGCTTTAATTCGCCTTCTTTTGGATTATCAATCCAATAGAAGTTACTACAAACCGGTCTATTTGCAGCTTCAGGTGTATCTCTTGCTTATGAGGAAAAATATCTACATTAAAATCCTGTGGAAGTCCCCCAAGAGAGTAATCTAACTCTTCTACAAAATGACCCTGATGTCTTAATCCGGCCACCACTGTTTCAATATCCCGCTGTCTGAATACAACAGTGGGATCATTATCCTGTGTTTCGTCATTAGATGAGACGTTATATTCCGTAGTATGCACTGCCCAGCCACCGGGTTTTAAGGTTTTTAACTGGTTATGAAGGAATTGTATACCTCTTTCAATTGTGCCAAGGTGTTCAAAAGAACAACTGCTCCAGTTAAAATCAAAATTTCTCAGATCGGCAGGTATTTCGTTCATATCAACTGGCATGTACTCTACTCTTTTGCGAAAGGTATCTTCATCACATATATTGCACTTGTACAGAGAATCAACTCCAAAACACAACTGATTATCCGTACTCCAGCCTTTAGCAATCCCTTCTTCCTGAAAAATATCAGTTGCCAGTACATCGCAACCATATTTTGCAAAAACTGATGGCAATGGTTCGGTACCTACGGCAAAACCTATCCCTCTTTTACCCTGCTGGATACAGCCCCTCTCCCATAATGCCTGAAGCACATATACATACTCCCATTGCTTACGGTGAAAATTCGGTTCTTCTCCCATTTCATTAGTCCACCGTTTATACCACTCTTTATGAAAGTCTTTGGCTTTACAAAGCTCTGATCTGCGTTTTCCGATATCCCCAAGCAGATTGGTGTTCCATTTACGTTGTTCATTTATTGCTGTCATAAAAAATTCAATTAATACATCAGTGCCCGATATACTTTACAATACTCCTTTGCTTTTTCTTCCCAGCTGAATTCATTACCCCGGTTTATGATCTTCTCTGCAAGGCCGTTTCGCTGATATTCTTTTATACCAGCACTAAAAACAGATTGCATATGTTCCGGATCAAAAGAATTGAAATAAAAAGCCACCTCACCGCCAATTTCCGGGAGAGAAGTACAATTGGAAAGAAATAGTGGTTTGCCAAAGGCCATCGCCTCCACAACAGGTGCACCAAATCCCTCTGCGAGGGAGGGTAAAGCAAAAGCCATACAATTTTTGAAATACCAGGCTTTGTCCATTTCAGGAACAGGCCCCAATATCTTCAACCTGTCCCGCACACCCAACAACTCCGCATTCATTTTCATATTATTGATATAGTCAGGTTCGTCCAGCCTGCCGGCTATTATCAATTCAATATTATCATCCTGCAACAGGGGAACCAGTGTATGAAAATTTTTCTTGCGGTTCACATACCCCATAGCAAACACAAAAGGCCTTGAAGGTCTGTACCCGGTCGGTATTTCAGGTGGCTTATTAACATGGTGTGTTCCATTATGAATAACATACACCGGATTTTCGCCAATATCCAAATTTGCCTTTACATCTTTTTTACAGTGGTGTGAAATACAAACCACTGCATCGGCCCTGTCAATCAATTTTTGTGTGTGCAGCAGACTTAGCCTTCTTTCTTTGGCTGGCTTATCTTCATACAGGCAGTTCAGATCATGAATAGTCAGTACTATTTTTGTTTTCTCCCTTTTTGAAGGGAAAATTCTGCCCGACTGAAAAGGCGCATGCCAGACATCACAAGTCCACAAAAAAGGCTTGAAAAATCTATGATGCCATTTTCTTTCGGTAATGCAATTTCCCTTGTTTTCAAATACATTCTTTTCCCGTTCGGGGACATAATAGCCTATTGTATCATCCCCTTCTTTTTCTAATTGCCGGTTTACATAGTTGCCTAAATTCAGGCAATAGTGGTATAACCCGGAATCCCGGTGTTGCATTAAATCGCAGTCCAGAATGATTTTACCCATAGTCAAAAATAATTACAGAAAGGTCAGGGACGTATCACCTTAATGATTAGTAGCCTCCAAAAAGAAAAATGTACCCGCCCGAAAGAATTTCTATAAAAATTACATATTCCCTGCTGGCGGACACAAAAGATATAAGGGATGAAAGTTGCGCCGGATACAAGTCTTTGCAGGATAACACATCTAAAACAGTCCCTTAAGGCCGTTGAAGTAATTTTGAACAACACATGAAAAAGATAATTTTTGATTGTGAACGAATGAAATACCCGGATACCGGCCTTTATCATTATTGCCTCAACCTTGGTAAATACCTGGAGAAAAATATCTGGTTACAAAAAGAAGAACTATTCTTTTACACTCCGCCGTGGGAACAGCACTGGTCATATACAAAGGCCAATCATATTACTCAAAACCCGTTGCAAAAATTTATTTTACCACCACTGGGCTCTTTTGACATCTGGCACTCCACTTATCAAAATACCCATTATATGCCCATACTCAATAAAAAGATACGGGTGGTTCTTTCCATTCACGACCTTAATTTTTTATACGACGAAAAAAAATCTCCGGCCAAAAAGCAAAAATATCTCCGCTACCTCCAAAGCCTTATTAACCGGGCTGATGCTATTGTTTGTATCTCTGAGTTCAGTAAAAAAGATGTATTACAGTATTGCGATATTAAAAACAAACCATTACATGTGATACACAATGGCAGCAACCTGTTGCAAAAACCTGCTCTGACATTAAAATCATACAAACCTAAAAGACCTTTCCTGTTTTCAATCGGCGTTATTAACAGGAAAAAGAACTTTCATGTACTGCTACCTCTCCTGCAGCAGAATACTATGGAATTGCTAATAGCAGGAAAGAACGATGATGAAAGTTATCTCTCCTTTATTCATGAAAGATCAAGAGAACTTGGGGTTCAGGATAATGTTCACTTTCTCGGAAGGGTATCCGAAACCGAAAAGTCATGGTATTTCAATAATTGCAGTGCCTTTGCATTTCCTTCCATCTCGGAGGGGTTTGGGTTGCCGGTAGTAGAAGCAATGAGTTGCGGCAAACCTCTTTTCTTGTCTGACAGAACTGCCTTGCCGGAAATTGGTGGTGATGTTTCCTTTTATTTTCATGATTTTAATCCGGAACATGTTCAACAGGTATTTGACCTTGGGATGCTATCATACTACGCAAATGGCTTATCCAAAAAGATAAAAGAAAGAAGTTATAATTTCAATTGGCATAAAGCGGCCCGTCAGTACCTGGAAGTATACCGGTCTCTTTATTAATATAAAATATTGAAGGCTAAAATGAGTGTTTATAAACGTCTGTTGGCATATGCCCGGCCTTACCGGTGGTTTGTTATTCCTTTCTTTGCGTTCACTATACTGGCAGTCATCTTTAGTGTTTTTCAATTTGCACTTATCATCCCTTTACTAAACGTTCTTTTTGACAATAACTCAGGGAAAGAAGTACTGGCGGCACCAGCTTTTTCTTTATCAACAGGTTTTATTAAAGACATCTTTTATTACCAGGTGTACAGGCTGAAAGCTATCAACCCCGCCTATGCACTTTATTTTATCACATTCGTTATTGTTTGTGCCGTGTTGCTGGCCAACCTGTTTCGCTACCTGGCACAACGTACTTTAATAAAAGCAAGAACGCTGTTAGTAAAAAGAATACGGGAGGCCTTATTTGAAAAAATCAATCACCTCCATATGGGGTTTTTCACTAAAGAACATAAAGGTGACCTGATCTCAAGGATGAATTCAGATGTATTTGAAATTGAAGGAGTGGCCGCCAATTCATTAGAAGTAATATTTAAAGAACCCTCCCTGATCATCGGCTATTTTGTTGCTTTATTCACAATCTCAACACAACTCACTTTATTTACACTTATTATTATTCCTGTATCTGCATTGGGTATTACCACGGTTCAGAAAAAACTGAAAAGAGATGCAAAAGATGCCCAGGCTTCTATTGGACGGTTGCTTACTATCATGGACGAAACACTTACCGGCATGCGGATCATCAGGGCTTTTAATGCAACCGGCTTTACCCTGAAAAAATTCAGCCGTGAAAATGATTTTTACCGAAAAGCCAGTTTGCAGGGATTCAAAAGAAGAGAAATGGCTCCTGCTTTTTCTGAAGCTGCCGGGGTAATGGTGGTAGCAGGCATATTATTATATGGCGGAAACCTGATTCTTCAGAACGGCCAAAATGCTGCCGGGATACAAGCCAGTGAATTCATTGCTTTTATTGCCATTTTCTCCCAGGTTTTGCGTCCGGCAAAAGCTATGGTAGTGGCAGGCGCAAATATCCAGCGGGGACGGGGTGCCGGTGAAAGAATTCTGGAAATAATAGATAAACCGGTTGAAGTAGAAGATAAGGAAGATGCCATCGAATTAAAAACTTTTGAATATGCTGTTGAATTCAGCAATGTAGATTTCAGTTACGGCGATATGCCTGTATTGAAAAAAGTAAGTTTTGTAATACCCAAAGGGAAAACAATTGCTTTAGTTG
>JAEUVO010000063.1 GCA_016786885.1 Chitinophagaceae bacterium
CTGGCAAGATCAAGGGAAGTTAAGCCGGAGAGTTTATCCAGTCCTTTTATTTCTGTTATCTGATTACTGTCAAGATCAAGGGAAGTTAAGCCGGAGAGTTTATCCAGTCCTTTTATTTCTGTTATCTGATTACTGTCAAGATCAAGGGAAGTTAAGCCGGAGAGTTTATCCAGTCCTTTTATTTCTGTTATTTGATTTCCAGAAAGAGCAATAGATGTTAAGCCGGAGAGTTTATCCAGTCCTTTTATTTCTGTTATCTGATTTCCAGAAAGAGCAATAGATGTTAAGCCGGAGAGTTTATCCAGTCCTTTTATTTCTGTTATCTGATTATCGGAAAGGTTAAGAGAGGTCAAGCCGGAGAGTTTATCCAGTCCTTTTATTTCTGTTATCTGATTATCGGAAAGGTTAAGAGAGGTCAAGCCGGAGAGTTTATCCAGTCCTTTTATTTCTGTTATCTGATTATAAGAAAGGTCAAGATAAACCAGGCTTACCGGCAATGTTTTTGTAGGGATAGTTTCAATATCCCAGTTTGACAACCCGAATTCATGAAAACCAGAGATCCTTAGGAATTTCAGATTCTTTAGCCTGTAAAGATCATTAGGTAGTTTACTAAGAAAATTAAGCGGCCCTTTGTTCTTGCATTCTTTCATTTTTTTTTCTACATCATCCCAAATGAAGTTTCCAAGGTTCAGCTCTTCAAGCCATGTCATTTCAAATAGTTCTTCAGGTATTTCCTTCAAACCGCAACGACCTAAATCAAGGGATTTTAATTTTTTATTTTTTGTCTCTTTAATTAATGCAATAGCTATTTCTGGTGTCTGATTAGTGGTCATGGTCTTGGCTTAACGGTTAAGTTTTTGTTTCTAAACTAATAAAAACAAGTCTAAATATATAGTATTCCTTTCTTAAGATTCTTCTTAATTGTTCTCATGTCTTAATTGATATTTCCTTCTACTAATCTGCTGAATTAAATTATTTCACATCAATAAATTGCATTTCGTAAATGGCCAATAGAATTACCGAACCTTGAAGAGTGTGACGCAACATACGATGATAGTAGTACCTAAGCTGGCTAAATAATTTTTTTTACTCGCCAGCAATAAAGCCATATTAGTCCAATTACTTCCGTCAGCAGCAATAAACTGGTTGTCGCCCTGCGGAAAGCCGGGCATTCCTTTGCCCAACTTCCCTCTCCCTTATCTTTGCATTTCAACGTATTGCAACATGAACCTTGAATTCAATAAGAACGAAGATGTACTGAAACAATCGCTGAGTGATTTGCGCCAGCGACTGGAAAAAATTTATGAAGGCGGCGGTAAAAAGGCCATGGAGAAACAACGGGAGAAAAATAAACTCACTCCCCGTGAAAGGATCGACTACTTAATTGACAAAGATTCATCCTTAATTGAAATCGGCGCTTTTGCCGGTTATGAAATGTATGCAGAACAGGGAGGTTGCCCAGCGGGAGGGACAGTGGCGGGCATTGGTTATGTAAGCGGCAGGCAATGTGTGATACTGGCCAACGACCAAACGGTGAAGGCTGGTGCCTGGTTCCCCATTACAGGTAAAAAGAATTTGCGGTTGCAGGAGATAGCAATGGAAAATAATTTACCGGTTATTTATTTGGTTGACAGTGCCGGTGTATTTCTTCCCATGCAGGATGAGATATTTCCCGATAAAGAACATTTTGGCCGCATTTTTCGCAACAATGCCCGCATGAGCGGTATGGGCATCACCCAGATAGCTGCGGTGATGGGACCTTGTGTGGCAGGTGGCGCCTACTTACCCATCATGAGTGATGAAACACTGATGGTGGAAGGCAATGGCTCTATTTATTTAGCCGGACCCTACCTGGTAAAAGCGGCTATCGGTGAAGATATTGACAATGAAACGCTGGGCGGCGCTGTTACGCATACCGAGATCAGCGGCATTGCAGATTACAAATTCAAAACTGAGCAGGAATGCATGGATCATATCAAAAGGATGTTTTCTATGCTCGGAGAAAAACCAAAAGCCGGTTTTGACAGAATAGCAGCGAAAGCGCCGAAGAAGAGTGCAGAAGAACTGTATGGCATCTTTCCTTCAGACAGTAAGCCTTATGATGTGCTGGACATCATTGAACGGATAGTGGATGGACCAACCCTTTTACCCCGAGATGAATCGCAGGGAAGGTCAGCCTCCGGCTTTGAACAGTTCAAAGAGGACTATGGCAAAACGATTGTATGCGGTTATGGACGAATAGATGGCTGGGCAGTGGGTATTGTAGCAAACCAACGATTGATCGTAAAGAATAAGAAAGGTGAGATGCAGATGGGCGGTGTGATATATAATGACAGTGCAGATAAAGCAGCGAGGTTTATTCTGAACTGTAACCAGAAAAAAATTCCATTGGTGTTCCTGCAGGATGTGACAGGTTTTATGGTGGGCAGCCGCAGTGAACATGCGGGCATCATCAAAGACGGAGCCAAGATGGTGAATGCCGTAGCAAATTCAGTAGTACCGAAGATTACGATCATCATTGGTAATAGTTACGGAGCCGGCAACTATGCTATGTGTGGTAAAGCGTATGATCCACGTTTCATTTACGCATGGCCAACGGCTAAGATAGCAGTGATGGGTGGCGATGCGGCAGCAAAAACATTGTTACAAATAGAAGTGGCTTCCCGTAAAACTAAAGGCGAAACACTACATGCAGAAGACGAACAAAAAATGTTCAACGAAATAAAAAACAGGTACGATAAGCAAACTTCTCCCTATTATGCAGCGGCAAGGTTGTGGGTGGATGCGATCATTGACCCGGTGGATACGAGGAAGGTTATCTCGGAAGGAATTGCTGCAGCGAATCATAATCTACTGATTGATGAGTTGAAAACAGGGGTTTTTCAAGTATAGCTATTTTGAATGTTGAATGATGAATTTTAAATGAATTATATTCTCTCCATTCAACATTTAAAATTTAGCATTCAAAATAAGTCATGCAAACGATAACAATCTATACAGATGGCTCATCAAGAGGCAATCCAGGACCCGGGGGATATGGCGTGATATTAATGAGCGGTCATCACCGAAAAGAATTATCGCAAGGTTATCATCACACTACCAATAACCGGATGGAACTGATGGCAGTGATCGCCGGGCTGAAAGCCTTAAAAAAACCGGGTCTGCATGTGACCATCTATTCAGACAGCCAGTATGTAGTAAAAGCAGTCGAAGAAGGATGGTTGAAGAACTGGATCAAGACCAATTTCAAAGGCGGCAAAAAAAACCCTGATCTCTGGAGAGAATTTTATGAATTATCGCACCGGCATGTTATCAAATTCAAATGGGTAAAGGGACATGCAGATAACCCGTACAATAACCGTTGCGATGAATTAGCCACCCAGGCTGCGGACGGGCATCATCATAAACTGATGCATGATGAGGGATATGAGGGAACGGCTAATTAGTATCCGGCAATCCAAAAAAACAAAACCCACCAGCAAACACTGATGGGTTCAATTAATTCAATAAACGCTTACGCCAGGGTAAGAACTGCTTTCTTTTTTGTAAGATAGTTAAACACTAATAATATTACCGGCAGGAATAATAATGTTGCGATCAATGAATTTCTGTAAAAGGGAAGACCGGCTTCATAACAGGTCATCAGTCCATTGAAATTTTTTGGATACACCGTTTCAGCAGTTCCCTGCCAAACAAAGAAGTTTGACACCAGGAAATAAACTGTTGGTGCGGCAATACCACCAGCCAGCAAGCTGCTGTAATTGCGGCCTTTTAATGCCCAGCCTAAAAAAGTAGCAGATAACAACAACAGGTAATTCTTCCACTGTCCGGCATAAAAACCGGCATAAGGAAACAGGTCCTGGTTGTATAAAAATTGTATCACTGCATCGCTGATAAACAAAGCCAGCAAGGGCAGTAAAAAAGACATATCCTTTTGCTTCATGATAAAACCTGCGAACAAGGCAATCGCAATTACCGGGGAGAAACCGGACCAGTCAAGATCAGGTCCAAAGAAAAATTTGCAGGCAGTTGCCATCGCTGCCAGTATAAATGTGAAAACAATTAACCTTCCGTTACTCTTCATAATAGTGAGATTGAAATATGAGGCAAAAATAACAGAATTGGTCCAATTGGCCGGTCTAATTATTAACGATTGTGGATTGCCTCAGAAGCCCGGAAAACAGTGGCTTTGCTGCCAGCTTTCAATTGGATAGTCCTTCCCGGGAAAGCCACTGCAGAAGGATGCCCTTCCTGCAGGTTCACTGTATGTTCCCCATCAGTCAGTTCAACTGTACCTTCTGTCAAGAGCAGTATCTCGGTTGATGCTGGAGTAAATGAAATAGTCTCTCCTGCTTCCGGCTCAAATACTGTCAATCTGAAATCCGGCGCCGGTGTCTTATATAATTTTTCGTGGCCCTTTATCTGCTCCCCTGTAATAATAACAGGGTAAGTGGCTTCACATCTTACATGTTTCAATAATTCTTTTACATCAATATGTTTGGAGGTTAATCCGCCTCTCAACACATTATCGGAATTGGCCATCAGCTCCACATTATGCCCTTCTAGGTAAGCATGTGGTACGCCAGCTGCCTGGAAAATGCCTTCTCCTTTTTTCAGGTGGAGCAGGTTAAACAAGTAGATAGAAAAGATACCCCTGTCAATATTATTGTCCTTTGTAAAAGTTGCGGCAGCACGGGCAGCCCAGAAGTCCTCATCACTTTTATCGGGTTCTTTGTCCTTATATATTGTGACCAGGTTATCTACCAGTGGTTTTAATATCCTGTTCACTTCCGTCTGCGACATTTCCATTACATACTTATATAAGCCTGCATAGCCGGATTGATTGTACACGGGTAACAGTTCTCTTAATTCAACCACATTAAGTAATGTATACACCAGTTCTTCTTGTGGCTTGAATCCATGCAGCAACCAGAAATCATCAAGCGCCACCAGCATTTCCGGTTTATGGTTATCATCTTTATAATTGCGGTAGGGTGCATCCAACGGAATACCTTCTGCATTTTCTTTTGCAAATTCAATCTCTGCAGCTTCCTTGGATGGATGTGCCTGTATGGACAACATTTCTTTCACTTCCTGTGCCTTAAACAAATATGGCAGGTTGCCACATAATGCTGTTAATAGCTCTGATTTATCAGCCGTTGTTTGTACAATGGAAATACCAAGCGGATGAGTGCCCATCCAGTATTCAGCATAGGGTTTGTTTTCACTATTGTCTTCCTGTAATAAAAAAGGAATAAAAGTTGTGCCACCCCAATCGTAATGTTTAACTACACCTTTCAGCGGATAAATGCCAGTCATAAAACTTTATTTAACTTGGAGGTAAAGATACTACATGGCCTCGCATAATGAACTGGGAAAAGAAGGGGAAGAAATGGCGGCAAAATGGCTGATCACAAAAGGCTATACAATCTTACACCGTAACTGGCGGCATTCTTATCATGAACTGGATATTGTAGCCAGCAAAGGAAAATTTCTGCACTTCGTGGAAGTAAAAGCAAGAAAAGCATCTCCCTTCGGCAACCCGGAAGACAGTGTGACAAAAAAGAAATTCAAGAACCTGCAGAAAGCTGCCGATGAATACTTATTCCTGAACCCCGGCCACAAATGGATACAGTATGATATTCTTTCCATCACTTTACATAGCAATGGTGAAACAGAATATTTTTTGATCGAAGATGTATTCTTATAGAGCTAAAGGCCAACTACAAACTATAAACTCCAAACTACTCATTTTACTCTTTCCATCATCTTTTCCACCAACTTGTAAGTAGCCGGGCAATACTCCACATTCTGTTTATGGATATGTACAAAGTCTTTGAATTTTTTGGATAAATGCGGGAAGCCGGCACAATCAGCCGGACGAACTTCATAAATACTACACTTATTATCCTTGAGGTTTAAGAACTGGCAGGGTTCTGTTTTATTCAACCAGTCACGGTCACCGCCTTTTTCTCTTCTCAACCACTTTGCCTGGAATTCTGGCACCGTCATATCCAGGTGGGCTGATATCCTTTTCATATCACGGTCCGTAAAAGTTGGTGTCATGGTCTTGCAACAGTTGGCGCAGGTCAGGCAATCGGTTTCCTGCCATACTTCTTTTTCCAATACAGCAATCTTTTTATCCAGGCCGGTCGGTACTTTTTTTTCCAACTTGGTAAGAAACCGGCGCATACTGGTTTTCTGGTGACGGGCTTTTTGCTTAAATGAACGAAGGTTAATGGGATGCATTTTAGTCATAGCCCCGAAGATAATAATTGAGGCTATATGATGAACGCCTAAAAGAATTTTCATGCTGCGGAAGTCAATGGTTATTTTTGCGATACATCAAATCAATGGATATGAAAACCTTTCTTTCTCTTGTTTCAGCGATGACACTGTTGACAGTTATATTTTCCTGTAAGTCTTCTTCCGGACCGGCAGCTCCTAAAACATTTTGTGATACGGCCTGCCTGACTGATACTATAAAATTCACAGGTGATCATGAGAAGAAACCCACCGTATTCATTACAGCAAAGAATTGTTTGCCCGATAGTATTATCTGGAGTTATAAAGGAATGGCCGCTGACCGCAAAACAGGCTTTACTTACCTGCTCGGCACTACGGTGAACATTAATAAGGATTATATACGTTGCTTTTTTAAGGATAATGAACATGCCTGGCTACTTTTTAATGATTGCGCAACCGGTCGTGGTTTTCAGATCAAACTACCCTATGATAAAAACGCCAACTTCAGTTTGAAGAGCAGCGGCATCAACAGCCTGGATCCGAAATTTTCTATTGCTGAAAACCTGGTAGTAAATACTGACAGGGGCAATATTTATGTGGAAGATATGAGCACAGGCAAAAAAGCCATGATGACCTTTGGTCAGCCATTGCCTATTGATTATGACGTACTGCACGACCATATCGACTCAGTGAATGTAACGAACGACAGGATATGGGTGAAGATCCTCATTGATAAAAACTGGGTGGAAAAAGAAAAGAAAATTGTGCTGGAATAAAATTGTTAATTAGTTAATTGGGAGTTTGTTAATCAGGAAGAATCTGCTCTGAAGGGTTTCCCTAATTAACTCATTAATAAATAAACCGATTAACCACTATGTGGGAGCCCTATAAAAAAGGATTCAAAGCCTACCTGCAATTAGAAAAATCTTTGTCAGATAATTCTGTACAGGCTTACGTAAGAGATATTGAGCACCTGACACAATTCCTGCTTGAAAAAAACAACCTTATTAATCCCGGTGAACTCAGGTTGAAAGACCTGCAGCAATTCATCAAATGGATCGCCGAACTGGGCATGACAGCCAGTTCACAAGCAAGGATCATATCCGGCATCAAAGCCTTTTATAAGTATTGCATCCTCGAAAATATCTGCCAAACTGACCCCACGACTTTGCTTGAAGCTCCCAAACAAAAAAGAAACTTACCTGATGTACTGGGATTTGAAGAAATAGAAAAGATGATAGCCCAAATAGATCTGAGCAAACCCGAAGGTGGTCGTAACAAAGCTATACTGGAAACTATGTACAGTTGCGGCCTGCGTGTAAGTGAAGTGGTGAATCTTAAAATATCACAACTATACCTTGATCTTGGATTTATCAGAGTAACAGGTAAAGGCGATAA
>JAEUVO010000071.1 GCA_016786885.1 Chitinophagaceae bacterium
ATTCACTACCCGCAGCTATGGATTAGGTATAAAAACAAACCGTTATGAAGTGTATGGTAAGGCAGGTTATGTATTCCCGGAGAAAAAATACAAGAGTATCGGGTTGCAGTTGTCTGCTTTTGACCATAAGCAGGATTCTTACTTTGGCATGACCTCTTACAACGGGCGGCAAAAGAATTTTTATGCCAACCTGATATACCAGTCAATCATCGGTACTACTGCACACAAGTTCAGGACTGGGATGAGTTTTTTGTCTGACAATTACAACGAGTTGTTTAATGCCACCCGGTACGAGAGACAGGAAACAGTTCCCGGTGCATTTTTTGAATATACGTTTACCCCGGTGGAGAAATTCAATATTGTGGCAGGTATAAGGGCTGATCATAACAGCCTTTTTGGCTGGTTTGCCACACCGAGATTACATGTTCGGTATGAACCTGTGAAAGGGACTACGATCCGGTTAAGTGCAGGCCGTGGTCAGCGTACTGCCAATATTTTTGCGGAGAATAACAGTGTATTTGTCAGTGCGAGACAGATGAGTATTATCACTTCGTCTGTAGGTAAAGCATACGGACTTGACCCGGAAGTAGCCTGGAACAAGGGGATAAGCATAGATCAGAAATTCAGGTTGTTTAACCGTAGTGCCAATTTTGCACTTGACTTTTTCAGGAATGATTTTCAGCAACAGGTGATTGTAGACCTTGAAGATGTGAGACAGATAAAGTTTTATAACCTAGATGGTAAATCCTACTCTAACAGTTTCCAGGCTGAAATGAACCTGGAACCTGTTAAGAAACTGGAAGTAAGACTGGCTTATCGCTTCTTTGATGTAAAGTCAACTTACAGCAGCCAATTGTTGCAAAAACCATTTACAGCAAGGCACAGAGCATTTACTAATATAGCTTATGAAATAGAAGGATGGAAATTCGATTATACTTTTAATATCAATGGTACAAAACGCATCACTAATACATCAGTTAATCCTCCGGCTTATCAAATAAGAACTGAATCACCTTCCTATGTATTGATGAATGCACAGGTAAGTAAAACAGTGGGGAAAAAGCATCCTGTTGATTTCTATCTGGGAGGAGAAAACCTCACAGATTTCTTACAGGGAGATGTAATAGTGAGTGCTGATCAGCCCTTTGGACCTTATTTCGATGCTTCCCTTGTTTGGGGACCAGTTAGTGGGCGGCTAGTATATGCTGGTCTTAGGTACAAGATTAAGTAGTAACTTCTGAAATTTTGTTGAGGATTGAAAACGAAGTAGTTCTGCGCCTCATCGTGCCCGTAAAAAATCTAGTATGAGTAGTGGAACGAACAATAAATTGTTTATATTTGTTTAAACATATTTTTAGGTATGTCTAAAAATATGTTTAGATAGATTGAATAATGAAACAAAAACTACTACTTTTCTTTTTTTCTTTGTTCACTGTAGCCAGTGGAATTGCTCAGCAAGACTTGCGTGGGGAAGTGATCAATGAACATAACGGGGAAACAATTCCTGGTGCGACTATCAGTATCAGCGATTCTTCAAATTCAGTTACTGCCGATAACCAGGGCAAATTTTCAATATTGGTACCTGCCGGGTTATCTCTAAGAATCACTGCAGCCGGGTATGAGACAAAAAATATCTATCCCGGGAGTAAGGATTATATTAGTATATCACTGGTACCTGTTCAAAAAGAATTGGATGCTGTAGTAATAACAGGTACTATGAAAGCGGTGAAAAGATCAGAAAGCCCGGTAGCTGTGGAAGTTTATACTCCCCAGTTCTTTAAAAAGAACCCGGCTCCAAGCATTTTTGAATCCCTGCAAAATGTAAATGGAGTTCGTCCCCAGTTAAACTGCAGTGTTTGCAATACAGGTGATATACATATTAATGGTTTAGAAGGGCCTTACACCATGATTACGATTGACGGGATGCCGATTGTAAGCAGCCTGGCCTCAGTATATGGATTGTTTGGTATCCCCACACAGCTAATAGACAGGGTAGAAATTGTAAAGGGACCGGCATCAGGCTTATACGGTTCTGAAGCTATTGGTGGCCTGATAAACATCATTACAAAATCGCCTGACAAAGCACCGTTGTTTAGCGGGAACTTCATGACAACAAACTGGCTGGAACATAATCTAGATGCTGGGTTACGATTTAAGGCAGGTAAAAAGGCGACTTCTTTACTGGGGCTGAATTATTTTAATTACCAGCATCCTTTGGATAAGAACAATGATTTATTTACTGATGTGACATTACAACATCGTATTTCAATATTTAATAAACTCAGTTTCTTAAGAAAGAATAACAGGGTGGCCACATTAGCAGGACGTTACTTTTATGAAGACCGCTGGGGTGGCGATATGCGCTGGAATAAAACTTTCAGGGGTACTGATAGTATTTATGGGGAGAGTATTTACACCAGTCGATGGGAACTGATTGGTAATTACCAATTGCCGGTAAACGAAAAGATCTTTCTCGGATTTTCAGCGACCAGCCATAAGCAGAATTCATTTTACGGCGTTACCCCATATACAGGAAATCAGAAGATTGGTTTCGCTCAGCTGATTTGGGATAAACAGGCTGGTCTCCGGCATTCATTATTAACAGGGCTAACAGGCAGGTATAATTATTATGATGATAATTCAACAGCCACTATTGATACGCTGTCAGGCCGTAATAATCCGGATAAACATATTATTCCCGGTTTATTCATACAGGATGAATGGAAACTGAATGCAAAACAATTATTATTAGTGGGGCTTAGGTATGATCACCACTCTGTACATAAGGGAATTATTACACCAAGGATTGCCTGGAAATGGAGTATGAAAGAAAGGCAAGTGTTTCGTTTGAATGCGGGTACCGGTTTCAGAGTAGTTAGTTTATTTACAGAAGAGCATGCAGCTTTAACAGGTGCCCGTGCAGTAGAAGTAAAAGAATCTTTGAAGCCAGAGAGAAGTTATAATGTGAACCTGAACTACACCTGGTTTAAAAAGTTGAAGCAAATTTCTTTAAATGTGGATGCATCGGCATGGTATTCTTATTTTACCAACCAGATCATTCCTGATTATGATACTGATCCAGATAAGATCATTTACAAGAACCTGGACGGATATGCAGAATCAAAGGGGATAACGCTGAACCTTGAATTAAACAGCGGGCACCGGTTTAAAAGCCTGGTCGGTGTGACCATACAGGATGTTCAAAAGACAGAAACAAATGCCGTCGGAGAGAAAATAAAACAGCGCCCTGTACTGACCGAAAAATGGAGTGGCACATGGACTGTCTCGTATATATTTCCTGCTGCTGGATTAACTGTTGATTATACAGGCAATATTTATGGCCCTATGCGTCTTCCTTTATTGTCAGCCACAGATCCAAGACCTGGCCATTCTCCTGTATGGAGTATACAGAATATTCAATTTTCAAAACTACTCAACAGGAAATTCGAGGTTTTTGCCGGTATTAAAAATCTGTTGAACTGGACACCGGCGAAGAACACTCCCTTTATTATTGCCAGGTCTCATGACCCCTTTGATAAGAAAGTGGAATATGATGGAAGCGGACATATTAAAGCTACGGCGGAGAATCCGTATGCACTTAGTTTTGATCCAACCTATGTATATGCGCCCAACCAGGGGATCAGGCTTTTTACTGGGATTAGAGTTAGTTTTAAAAAGTGAATGGTATTATCGGAAAACTATAACTAGGATGGTTTGTTTTTATGTAACTTAATACAGTTAATTAGAGAAAAAATAATTTATGTCACCGGGGAGTTTATTACTGATAGGAGTAGTTGTTCTTGTTTTCCTGGCCTGGATTTTCTGGCCGGAGAAAGGATTGCTTTCATTGCTGACGAAGATGCGGATGAACACCCTGAAAGTTCAGCTGGAAGATGCATTGAAGTTTCTATTTGATTGTGAATATAAGAATGTACCCTGCGGTCTGCATACTGTTGCGGGTAACCTGCATATTTCTTCTAATAAAGCGGCCGCTATTTTAGACCGTCTCCAGGAAATGGGTCTTATAGAACCCAGAAATGAAACGTATCAATTAACAGATGCAGGCAAATCTTATGCGCTTCGAATCATCAGGGTACACCGTATCTGGGAAAAATACCTGGCTGATGAAACGAGTATGGATCATAAAGAGTGGCATAATGCAGCTGATTTAAAAGAGCATCAGCTTTCCGCAGAAGCAGCAGAAAAAATTGCCGGGCAGATTGGTAACCCGGTGTTTGATCCGCACGGTGATCCTATCCCTACTGCCAGCGGAGATCTGCCTTTACATTTAGGTGTAAATCTTTCAGCATTGAAAGAAGGAGATGCAGGAAGAATTAGTCATATTGAAGATGAGCCCGGCTACATTTATGAACAGTTAATGGCCCTTGGTCTTTACCCGGGAATGCAGGTGTATATAATGGATGTTTCTGCCGGGAAAATAACTTTTGCTGCACAGGGGGAAGAGATTGTGCTCACTCCTTTGTTTGCATCCGCCATAACAGTAGAAAAAATTCAGGAAACAGTACATGTTAATAATAAGTATGAATTATTGTCTTCTTTGGAAATTGGTGAAAAAGCTGAGGTAATAGGCATATCTCCCAATTGCAGGGGGCAGCAACGAAGAAGATTGCTTGACCTGGGTATTGTTCCGGGTACTATTGTTACTGCAGAAATTAAAAGTGCTTCCGGCGATCCGGTCGGGTATAGGATCATGGGAGCCACCATTGGAATACGTAAGAAACAGGCTGGGTTTATTTTTATTAATAAGAAAATTGCACAGGTATGAGCAATCAGCATAATTGTGAGAATTGCCCGGTACATCATAAAGAAAACCTTATCCGTCTGGGTATTGCTATGGATAAGGTGGATTATGTTATTGCGTTAGCCGGTAACCCCAATACAGGAAAAAGCACCGTGTTCAATAATCTTACCGGCTTGCGTCAGCATACAGGCAACTGGCCCGGTAAAACAGTGACAAGGGCGGAAGGTGGTTTTTCATATAATGACAAACGCTATAAGGTGGTTGACTTGCCGGGCACCTATTCTTTACTTTCTACGAGTACCGATGAAGAAGTGGCGAGGAATTTTATTCTTTTTGGCCGTCCTGATGTAACAGTCATTGTAGCTGATGCCACCCGACTAGAAAGAAACCTGAACCTCGTTTTACAGATCCTTGAAATAACAGACCGGGCTGTATTGTGCTTAAACTTAATGGATGAGGCAAAACGAAACAATATCGAAATAGATGAGCGGACCTTATCAAAAGAATTGGGTATTCCTGTTATTCCCGCTGCGGCGAGACAAAAAGAAGGAATGATGGAGTTGCTGGCAGCAATTGAAGAAGTGGCATCCGGCAGATACATCTGTAAGCCACACCGGATTAAAAGCCGCTCCGCTAAACTCAATCATGCGATTGACAGCCTGGTCGGGAGACTAAAACAACAATTTCCGGGATTACCCAACCTTAATTGGGTTGCACTGAGGTTGCTTGAAGGTGACCAGGGAATGATTGATGCGGTAAATTCCGGTGAGCTGGGTACACTAAGCCCTTCACTTATACCTTCAGATATATAGA
>JAEUVO010000022.1 GCA_016786885.1 Chitinophagaceae bacterium
TCTATGGATACAATACGATCTGGATCGACAAAGAAGATGATCCTTATGCGTATGGGTTCCAGGTGATTTGAATGGTAAGTGGTGAGTAGAGAAACCGGCAGTGTAATCTGCGAAAAGATCTGCGAAAATCTGCGGGAAAACTATAACAAGCATAATCGATAAATATGTCCTCAAGAAAAAAATTTTTATACCAGGCTTCGGCGCTAACCGCAGGTAGCATTCTTGCTTCTTCTTTTGGTAATGATGTGTTTGCCATTTTCAAAAACAGGATAGCCCCGTCTGACCGGTTGAATGTAGGCGTTATCGGTATCAATGGAATGGGCTGGAGCAACCTGAAAGCGATACTGAAAGTACCTGGAGTAAACCTGGTGGCTTTGTGTGATATAGATAAAAATGTATTAGATAAGCGAATGAATGAACTGGCTTCGATGAATGTGGATGCTTCCAAAGTAAAAGCATTTGCTGACCACCGCCAGTTGCTCGATATGAAAGAAGTGGATGCGGTCATCATTGGCACACCCGATCACTGGCATTGTTTGCAGATGGTGGATGCATGCCGGGCAGGTAAAGATGTATATGTAGAAAAGCCGTTGGGCAATTCTATTGAAGAATGCCGCATTATGATGACTGCACAAAAGAAATATAATAGAGTAGTTCAGGCGGGACAGTGGCAAAGAAGCCAGCAGCATTTTAAAGATGCCGTTGATTTCTTGCATGCTGGTCAGCTGGGAAATATCCGCACGGTAAAAGTGTGGTGTTATGTGGGATGGAAAAAACCTATTCCTTTTGTACCGGATAGTGAAGCGCCGGCAGGAGTGGATTATAACCGCTGGCTTGGACCTGCCAGGATGCGCCCTTTCAATGCCAACCGGTTTCATTTTACTTTTCGCTGGTTCTGGGATTATGCCGGTGGCCTGATGACAGACTGGGGAGTCCATTTACTGGATTATGCATTGATCGGTATGAAGGCCACGGTTCCTCAATCCATCAGTGCATTGGGCGGCAATTTTGCTGATCCTTCTTCGCCGCAGGAAACTCCGGACACGATGAGTGCATTGTACCAGTTCGATAAATTCAATTTACAATGGGAACATACTATTGGTATTGAAGGCGGCATGAATAAGACGAGTCATGGAATTGCTTTTGTAGGAGATAATGGTACTCTTGCCCTTGACAGGAGCGGATGGGAAGTGATGGAAGAGCCTAAAAGTGAAAAGAAAGCGAAAGTGGAAAGAAAAAAATCGGTGGACAACGGGCTGGATAAGCACATGGAAAATTTTGTGAGTGTGATTCGCTCCCGGAAAATGGATGAACTGAAATGTTCTGTTGAAGAAGCATCACATATTGCGGTGCTGAGCCAGATGGGTAATATTGCTTTCCGCACAGGAAAAAAACTAAACTGGGATAAAGTGAAAGAAAAATTTACGGATGAGGCGGTGAATAAAAAATATATGGCAGCCCCGTATTATAACGGATATAAATTGCCAAAGATCGGCTGATAAAAGAACAAAACAGGGAAGAAGAATTTTGAAAACCACATTATCATTTCTTATTGTATCAGTTTTAATTGCAGCGATGGGTTGCAAGGATGAAAAGCAATCCCCGGCAGAGGCTGTAAAAAAATCACTCCCGGAGAAATTTATTGTTGTGCTTGGTGTGGCACAGGATGCCGGTTATCCCCAGGCGGGTTGTGAGAAAGAATGTTGTAAAGTTTACTACGAAGGGAAAGAGGAAAAAAAGCTGGTCACCTGTCTTGCACTGGTTGACAGGATGACGAGTCAATACTGGTTATTTGAAGCAACGCCTGATATTACACTGCAGTTAAAGAATGTCCAGTCTTATATTACAAATGCTCCCAACTATTCACCCGACGGAATTTTTATCACTCATGCACATATCGGTCATTATACAGGGTTGATGCAGTTGGGCAGAGAGGCAATGGGAACAAAGAATATCCCGGTTTATGCAATGCCCCGGCTGGATTCTTTTTTGCAGAACAATGGTCCATGGAGCCAGTTGGTACAACTTAATAATATCAAATTGCAGCCCCTGCAGGCAGGCAGCACTGTTCAGTTGAACGCATCTTTTAAAGTAACACCGGTTAAAGTGCCGCACCGGGATGAGTTTTCAGAAACTGTGGGTTTCATCATTCAAAACGATAAAAAGAAAGTTCTTTTCATCCCTGATATTGACAAATGGGAAAAATGGGAGAGGGATATTGTTACAGAAATCGGAAAAGTGGATATGGCCCTGCTTGACGGTACATTTTATAAGAACGGTGAACTGCCCGGCCGTGATATGAGCGAAGTGCCGCATCCTTTTGTGGAAGAGAGCATGCAAAAATTTTCATCCCTAACTTCGGCGGAGAAATCAAAGATCGTATTCATTCATTTCAATCATACCAACCCGCTGCTGAAGAAACAATCTGCCGAAAAAGAAAAAGTAAAAAGGGATGGTTTTGCTGTGGCAGAGGAAAGAATGATTATTGAATTATAATAGTTGTTATTAATTATGAGAGTAATAGTTATCGGCGGAGGTATCATTGGTTTAAGTTCGGCATTGTATTTACAAAGATCTGGCTGGGAGGTGACTGTCCTTGATAAAGGAGATTTTTCAGATAATTGTTCTTATGGCAATGCGGGTTATATCTGTCCCAGTCATTTCATCCCCTTAGCTACTCCCGGCATCGTAAAGAAAGGATTGAAATGGATGTGGAATTCCAAAAGCCCTTTTTATGTACAGCCACGGTTAGACTGGAACCTTATCAGTTGGGGATTGAAGTTTATGAAAAGTGCGAATGCAAAACAGGTGGAGGCGGCCGCAGTGCCATTAAGAGACATTGCGATAATCAGTAAAAAAGAGTATGAGGAATGGACGAAGACCCCGGGGTTTGATTTTGCTTATGAACATAAAGGGCTGCTTGAAATATTTCAAACCGCTGAGGCGGAAGAACATGTTCATCATACTTTGGAGAAAGCACATCAACTGGGGCTGACCGATACCGTGATCTTAAGCAAGGAAGAATTAACTAAACTGGAACCTCATACAACAATCAGTGGTATCGGGGCCTTATTTTTTAAATGCGATGCACATTGCTACCCGAATAAGCTGATGAGTAACCTGATCAGTTATTTACAATCAGCAGGTGTGAAGCTGGTAAGTAATAGTGAGGTGACAGGATTTGAAACTCAAAAGGGGAAAATAAAAAAAATAATCACTCCGAATGCCGGATATGAAGCTGATGAAGTAGTAGTAGCCACCGGTTCGTGGGGAAAACAAACAGCGAAACTGCTGGGAGTAAATATTCCACTGATGCCGGGCCGTGGTTATTCGGTTACCTTGGAGAATTCTCTGTATAAAATAAATTATCCCGCCATTCTGGTGGAAGGAAGAGTAGCTATGACACCCATGGATGGAAATAAGATACGGTTTGGAGGCACGATGGAGATCACTTCGCATAAAACACCAGTAAGAATGAACAGGGTACAGGGCATACTGGATGCGGTAAAAAGTTTCTATCCTGAGTTTGATGTGCCGTTGCCGCCAAAGGAAAAGATATGGTACGGTTACCGTCCCTGTTCGGCCGACGGGTTGCCTTATATAGGAAGAGCCAAAAAATATCAAAACCTCGTATTGGCTACCGGGCACTCTATGCTGGGGTTGAGCTTGGGGGCAGGCACAGGTAAGATTGTTGCGGAGGTTATCAACAATCAACAACCATCCATGGATATTTCAGCTTTTGATCCTCATCGTTTTTCCTGAGTTCAGTAACTTTAACATTCAAACCATAATAATGAAACAGTTATTACTTTTTGTTTCCGCTTTTTTACTTGCATTTATCACTAAGGCACAAACGCACCAGCTGGTAAAAAAATGGGAGACCGATACGGTGTTCAAAGTACCTGAGTCCGTTTTATATGATCCCGATCACCAGTTATTATATGTAGCCAATATTGATGGCAAACAACCATGGGAAAAGGACGGTGCCGGTTCTATTGGTAAAATGGATGTAACCGGAAAAGTGATCGATGCTGAATGGATCACCGGTTTCAATGCTCCAAAAGGTATGGGACTGTATCATCACACCCTGTATGTAGCTGATGTGGACAGGGTAGTGGTGGTAGACCTGCACCAGGGAAAAATCATTTCATTTATTGAAGTGTCCGGTTCACAAGCTTTGAATGATATTACCATTGATGCAAATGGTGTGATCTATGTTTCTGATTCGAGAGGTAAGAAAATTTACCGCATTAAGGACGGTGTTCCATCCGTGTACCTCGAAAACCTGAAAGGGCCCAACGGGCTGCTGGTGCGGGGAAATGATTTCTATGTGCTTGACCAGGGCGGTATGTATAAAGTGAATGCTGATAAATCGCTGGCACTTGTAACGGATGGAATGGAAGGCGGAACAGATGGTATTGAGAATGTAACCGGTAATGATTTCATTATTTCCTGCTGGGCTGGTGTGATCTGGTATGTAAATGCCGATGGCAGTAAGGAAAAGTTACTGGATACAAGGGATCAGAAAATAAATACAGCGGATATTGGCTTTGACCCGGTAACCAAAACGGTGTTTGTTCCTACTTTCTGGAAAAATTCCGTAGTGGCATATGAAGTAAAATAAAGTTAATCTTGAAACAACGATTGCTTTAAGAGTATAACTGTTTCTATTTTTGTGTGTTTATGAATTGTACATCTACCCGATTACCTTACCGGCAAACAGGAGCTTTCACAAAGATCGCCATGGATTATATTGACCAGGCAGAATCACTGAAGCCATTTTTTGCTCATCCGTCAACCATACAGGGTATTCAGAAAGCAATTGATAATCGGAAAAAATTTTCCACCAACCGGGAATTACTGGTACAGGAATTAAAAAAGCAATACAAAGGAACCGCAGCCGGAGATAAAGTATCAAAGAGTATTGAATTGCTATTATCAGCTGATACTTTTACCGTAACGACCGCCCACCAGAATAATATTTTCTCAGGCCCGTTATATTTCATATATAAGATATTGCATGCCATTAAACTGGCTGACAGTTTGAAAACCAATTTGCCCCAATACAATTTTGTTCCTGTTTTTTATATCGGTTCCGAGGATGCAGACCTCGAAGAACTGAATCATATTCATCTGGGAGGTGAGAAATTAGCCTGGAATACAAAACAAACCGGGGCTGTCGGAAGAATGAAAGTTGACAAAGAACTGTTGAAGCTGATAGCAATAATGGAAGGGCAATTGATGGTGCATCCATATGGGAATGAAATAGTTTCATTATTGAAACAATGCTACAAAGAAGGCGACACCCTCATGCAGGCAACATTTCAATTGGTGAATGCTTTGTTCGCAGAATATGGCCTTATCGTGGTGTTGCCGGATAACCCGGCGTTGAAAAAGCAGATGATACTTTTGTTCAGGGATGAATTATTGAACCAGCAATCTGCTGACATTGTTGAAGCGACAGCTAATAAATTGGAAAATGCGGGTTATAAAGTGCAGGCCAGTGGCAGAGAGATAAATTTGTTCTACCTGAAAGATGATCTGCGAAACAGGATTGAGTTGAAGAATGGTAAATACTATGTAGTAGATACAACTCTCCGTTTTACTGAGGATGAGATATTGCAGGAGTTGGAACAACATCCTGAACGTTTCAGTCCCAATGTTATTTTAAGGGGATTATATGAAGAAACGATCTTGCCGAATATTGTTTTTATTGGAGGAGGGGGAGAAACAGCATACTGGCTGCAGTTAAAGAGCTTGTTTGAGAATTATAAAATTCCTTTCCCTGTACTGGTGTTGCGTAATTCTTTTTTACTGCTGGAACGAAAATGGCAGGAGGCTATCAATAAACTTGATTTTACTATCGAGGATTTCTTTTTTCCGGAAAGGGAGCTGATGAATAAACTGGTGGAACGGGACAGTAAGAATGAAACCAAACTGAATGGTTCTTTATCGGAACTGGAAAGATTATATGAATCGTTTAAAAAACAGGCGGCAGCAGTGGATACGACACTGGAAAAACATGTAGATGCATTGAAGTCACAAACAGTTTACCGCCTGCAGGAACTGGAGAAGAAAATGTTGCGGGCAGAAAAAAGAAAATTCAGTGACCAGCAACGACAAATACAATCAATAAAGACACATTTGTTTCCCGGTAATGGATTGCAGGAGCGGAATGAAAATATCAGTTATTACTTCGCCAAATATGGCAGAGGAATTATTCAAGCCTTATATGATAATTCGCTGACACTTGAACAGGAATTCGTTATCCTTTCAGAAAAGTGATTTCATTATCTCTTCCTCAAATAAATATTCAGCGTAAATGATTGCTTCTTTAATGATGAAAGGGCGGTTGTATAAGGGGAGATCACTGTTTCATCCTTCCATTCTGAAAGTCCGGCAGAGTATTTTATCTCTGGAGATAAAATGATACCGGCTTTTGGCATGCCGATATCAAGCCCTAATCCGGCATCGGCTATAAACAGAGATTTTTTTACCGATATAATTTCTGCAGTAGCATTACTTTGCCCCAGCAAATAATTAAAGGAAGGTCCCAGTGAAAAATAAGGAACAGTATTACGGTTGCCTAACCGGATGATAAGTGGCAGAGAAGCAGTAATGGAATTCGTTTCTATTGATACGGTCTCAATTGTTATCGGTCCGCCGGTTCCTGATCTTCGCTGAAAGTCTATACTGGTCTTGTCAAACGAAAGAGAAACAGTCGGACGTATAGATACCGCTGTACCAAGTTGTGCCTGGAATAGTAAACCAAGATTAAATGTACCAGCGCTGGCCGGGTCAATGCCTGCAAAGCCGGTATTGGTATTACCAGAATAGCCGGGGTTTGACCTGGTGATGCCTCCGCCTATAGAAATTCCAAAACTATTTTTCCTTGCCGGCTTTTTATTACTATCATTTTTCTTACTGTTCTCAGTCGCTTTTTTTACCAGTGCAAGGGTAGTGGCAGCACAGATCCATTTTGGGGCAATCCGGGTTGCCTTTTCTGCATAAAATTGTGCACTATCCAGCCGGTTATTGGTAAGATGCAATGTGGCCAGCCTGTTAAGGATATAAGCGGCATCAGGATTTACAGCTAATGCTGCATAGGCAAATTGAAAAGCAGTAGCCACATCAGGGTATGCACCACTGGCTTTCAGGAAATACATCCTTCCTGATAAAGAGCTGGCAAAATCCTCTTCTTCTTCACGAAGTATAGTAATAGCTTTCTCCAACCTGGCTCCCGCTTCATTGTTTTGTTGTTTTTCTTTATCGGTCAGTTCTCCGCAATCAAGATAACGGTTCACCAATGCCTGTGCATAGTTGATATATTCTACGGTAAGGGTTGATCTCGCATCGAGGGTATATGGATTTTCAGGAAATTTTATACTTAGTTGCTGATAAAAGAATTCTGCTGATTCGTTACCGGTAATATTATTGTTCCTGATGGCCTGGTTGAATTTGTTATACATATCCAACAATGTGGTATCCACAATTAAGTCTTTTTTCGTTATATCAATAGTTCCATGAAAAGAATTTCCTGGTCCCCGTTGCTGCATTCTCTTTGTCTGTAACCATTTTTCAAGGTAAGCAGTATTGACGGTGCTTATTACTTTCTCACTGTTCTCATCACAACAGAAATAAGGCTCCTGTTTTCTTTTAAATCGTTGCAATGCGACAGACGGTACATTGCTTTCCACATACTTTTTTATTTCCTGGAAGGTAACTTTATTATCAGTTGCACTGATGGAGTCAGCTACTCCGCTAAGGCCATCAACAAGGTACCAGGTAAAGAGGCCGTGACCATTACCAATGGACGAATCTTCCAGCGATTCCTGCCCGGCGGCAGTGGCCAGCATCATTATTTCGCCGGCTTTTTTTTGTGAGACAGCCGTATTTAAAAAATTCATCCCTTCATTACCACCAGGTAATTCGCTGGTTCGGCAGGCATCCATGATGAAAAATACTTCTACTCCCCGGGATGTTTCGGCTGCTATCTTCTTTTTCAGGTTGTATAGCTGGATAGCGCCACCGGCGAGATAGTTATTCTTATCGCCTCCGGGGTTGCAATCATAACTCAAAAAGAAGAATTGGTCTTCATCAATGGCATCGCCGTGACCGGCAAGGTAGATAAAAAGGCGATCACCCCTTTGCAGTTTTTTGGCTTTCAGCCACTGAAAGCCTTTGGACCAGAAAACAGAATTGATAGCCTGTTCATTCAGCAGGCAAAAAATATTTTCGTCTCTCACACTACCGCCACCCGGAGATTTCAAATAATCACGGAATAGTTCTGCATCTTTATCAGCATAAGTAAGCGGACGGATATATTTATATGTTGAAATGCCCATAATGAGAGCAAATGTCTGTGGTCCCCGGTTGCTGGTATCTCTGTATTGAAGCGGAGTTTGCCCGCTGACTGTTGTTAATCCTGCTGCAAAATATATAAGAAGAAGAATGCCGGGAACTTTTCTCATAAATACGGGTTGAGTTGGCAGGTAATGTTTAGGTAACAGTAAAATACTACATTTTTTAAACTTACTGCTAACTAATCTTTAGAAAGAGATAGTGTAAACAGTGTACTGCTTCCATTGTCGTTATCTGCTGCCAGCAGCAATGTGAATGATTTTTCATCTTCCTGCAGTATACAAACGGATTCGATCTTCTGCCCTTTGAAACGGGAGTCAACTTCTTCCAGGTCAACGATCGTAGTGGGGTTAATGGCTTTCCATTTCTTTTTAGAAGAAATATTATCAACGATCCAGAGATAGCTTTTGCCTATTGTCCCGTCATCAATATTGTTGCGGGTATCTTCTGTAGAAACTGTTATCAGCAGTTTGTCTGTTTTAGCGGAATAAGCAAGCCCCGATACACCATTGAAAACTGTGCTGTCAGTATTTGTGCCCAGGTGGATCAGGCTGATTGGAGCATTGGCCTGGTTTGTCCAAAAATCATTTTTGGTAATGATGAGCATATTCTTTCTGTAGGATTTATTTCCCCGGTTAGTAATGGCCATGTAACCCGGAATATGACAAAGACCTTCTATGTTAATTTCATCAATGCCATTTGCTTTTAGCCGGTAGTAAAAACTGTCTAACGACAGGCTGTCTTTTTGTTTGGATATGGGGTCGATAAGCCAGCCGGCATTACGATAGGGGGCTACAGAGCCTGAGCCAAGCAGCAGTAATTTATTATTAGCTGTGACAGCAATAGATTCAATATCGGGCTTGATGGCTTTGGGAATTTTCTTCTTCGGGAAAGAATAAAGTGTAATAGAATCTTTTATGGCCAGGTTGCTGTCCAGTATCAGTATATATTTCGCATCATCTCCGATTATGTAAACATGATTATTGAGATATTCAATGCCGGAAGCAGAAGGATAGTTGGGTAGTAGGTTTATTTTTTTAAGAATTTCATCGTCATTTGAACATGAACAGAAGATTAGAACTATGAACGAAAAACCTTTGATTAAGTAACTCATAACTTAAGAAACTTGACTATTTTCGCTTTCGTATATTTTTAAAAGAAATCGCTTTTCAAAATTATTGGCCTCGGAAAGAGCTCTTTTAGCTTGTTTAAACGATATAATTATATAGCTCAAAATAGGAATTATCCATAGAGATTTTCCAATACTAAAATTAAAACTGTTGATAGAATAATAATATTTGAATAGAAATAAAAATATAGCAATAATTAGACCTAGAATAATTGAGTAAAAGCCATTGATTTGTGCATAAACTACATCCATTCTTCGTGAAGTCCAAGCTAGGGCTTCTTTATCGAAATTTTGCTTTCTTAATAAAACTTGTTGATTGAGGAAAACAAGTTTTCTATCTGCTATTTGATATTTGTTGTCTTTTCTTATTTTGACACCTGAACTATCAGGAAAAGCTTGGTGAATTAATTTGAAATACTTTTGGGCATACCCAATTTCGGGGTTAAGAAATAGAAAAGGTTGTTTTGGGTATAAGAATTCCCATAATTCCTTACCTATTGATGAGACAATAAAACCTAGGGCTGGAGTAGAAGCTAAACCAATTATAAGTGCGATGATTTTTTCATCCTTAATACTTATAAGGTTGGTTATATGGCCACCCATAAACCAAAACCAAAATAGAATTGCTAGAATGAACGTTAAGCCTGTAATTCCAAACCTAAAGAGTCTTTCTTGCATAATATAAATGTTGGGAATTAATCAAACTTATTCTCCCAGCCTTCTTTCTTGAGTTTGGCCACTTTTTCAATCACCTCATTATTCATGGTATTTTTATAGGCAGCAATTTGCAAGGCAATTGTTTCATCACAGGTGCCAAGTATTTCGGCTGCCAGTATACCGGCATTTTTGGCTGCATTTAACGCAACGGTACCAACGGGCACACCATTAGGCATCTGAAGTATGGATAATACAGAATCCCATCCATCAATAGAATTAGAAGATTTGATAGGAACACCGATAACAGGTAATGTAGTAACGGCCGCTACCATACCCGGTAAGTGTGCAGCGCCTCCCGCCCCGGCAATAATTACTTTCAATCCTCTATCCTTCGCCGTCTGTGCATATTCTATCATCCGGTGCGGGGTGCGGTGAGCAGATACTACAGTAACCTCATGAGGAATATCAAACTGCTTCAGAATATCTGATGCTGCCTGCATGATGTTCAGGTCACTGTCGCTTCCCATAATAATTCCAACTAAAACAGTTTGTAGTTGGTGGTTTGTAGTTTGTGATTCACTCATCCTTGGTTCTGTTTTTAAATTTCTGCCCTCTTATTTTTGATTTATTCAGGTAGTTAATAAAACCAGTCAGCATCCTGGTCAGTTCATCAGCTAAGCTATACAATTCCCTGAAAATCTCTTCTGTGATATATTTATTATCTAAAGAACGATATAATTGTGATTTTAATTCGCCGGTTTCTCCTTTAGCAATGGTTAATGAATTCGTAAACTCATTTTTGCTTCCTCTGTCAAACCCTTCCGCAATATTATCCATAATCGAACCACAACTGCCCCTCATTTGATCTTTTAACCGAAAGTCTGAAGCAATGGGATCTTTGAAGGTAAGTGGATAAACTTTTTGACTCAAAAGACGGGCTTTTTGCCATATCTCCAAATCTTCGAATTTCTGGATAGTGGCCATAAAATAAGGTTTGCAGCAAAAATAACTACAAACACCAAACTATAAACTACAAACTATTCTATTTCACCAGGTCTCCCTTAAGTCTCAGTAATTCCGTTTCTGCCAGTTTGGTATTATACCGGGCAGTGATCAGCCTTGTATAAGCATCATTAAGGCTTCTTTCGGCTTCCTTTAATTGTATGAGTGTAGTGGAGTTTAATTTATATACCTGGAATACGATACTGACATTTTCTTTGGCAAGAATAATATTCTCTTCTTCAAGTGCAAGGGCTTTCTTTTGCTGCTCATATTCCAGGAAAGCATTGATAACAGCAAGATTCAATTGTGATTTCTGATTTTCCAATACTACTTGCTGGTATTGAATGTCCAGTTCCGCCTGTTTTATCTGTCTTTTTACAAGATGGTTATTAAAAATAGGTATAGCGGCTGTGAGTCCGTAATTAAATCCCTTACTCTGGTTAAATAGCGGGGAGAATGGATTGATGACGGTCTGGTTATTCGTCCGGGTAAAATTGTACACTGAATTAAAAGAAACAGTTGGCCACCTGTCTGCTTTTCTTTCCTTAAGGGTAAGTGCTGCAATGTCGAGACTCTTGCGGGTCATTTGTAAAACAGGACTCGCTGCTTCTAACCCGTTTTGAATATCTCCCAAAGAAAGAGTTGTGTTCAATGGAATGGAATCAGCCACTTCATAGAATGTTCGTTCTGTTACATTCATCGCCTGGTTTAATTGCTCTTTTAATTGGCTGATCAATGTTTGTTGTTCCAGTTGCAATGCTTTTTGTGAATTATTGTCCACTTTGCTTTGCAGTACATCCGGCTTTGCTCCTACGCCAATGTCGAGTTTATATTGTGCCAGTTTCACTCTTTCCTGGCTGAGGGATATCTGCTCTTCAATGGCTTTCAACTGTTGCTTTTGCCGAACAATATTATAATAGGTATTGATCACATTAGCAACTGTATTTACCACCTGGTTTTTGATCCCCAATTCACCCAGCCGCACAAATTCTGCTACTTTGTCCCTGGTGGCAAACATCTTCATTCCGTCAAAGAGAGTCCAGTTGAGGTTAAGTGCAGCAGTCAGGTTATGTGATTTGATATTGTTTTGCTCTCTTTTTGTTCCGTCGGCGAGGGTTTGTTTACCATCATTATTATTCCAGGTGGTACCAATGCTGCCATTAAGTTTCGGATATAAGGCTGCATTACGAAATGAATAATCCAGCGCAGCAACAGCTGAATCATTTTTAGACAACCTGATATCATAGTTATTCTGTAAGGCAGTAGCTATTGCTTCTTCGAGTGTCAGTATCCGTTGAGCTGCAGAAGAAAAAGTTATCAGGATAAATACAGGTAACAAAAATCTCTTCATAATGATCATAGAAGGGTTATGCTTGTCCCACAACAGGCTGAACAGGTTGTGCGGGTTGATGAACAAATTTTTCAATTTCACTTTTCTTGTGCGCAGAAGAAAGGAAAGAATACATAGCCGGGATTACAAACAGGGTAAGTACCAGCGAAAACATGATGCCTCCAACTATAACAATACCCAATGGGATACGGCTGGTGGCAGCAGCTCCCAGTGAAAGGGCCAGTGGTAATGCACCCATTGCCATGGCAAGGTTTGTCATTAATATGGGACGCAGACGTTGGGTAGCTGAGTAAATGGCTGCTTCTGTTTTCTTCATGCCTTTTTCCCGGTTTTGATTAGCGAACTCAACAATCAGGATGCCATTCTTGGTTACGAGACCGACCAGCATAATAATACCGATCTGTGAAAAGATATTCAAAGTTTGTCCAAATATCCATAACGACAGAACGGCGCCTGCAATGCCGAAGAATAAGGTGAAGATTATAATGATAGGATCAATAAAACTTTCAAATTGTGCAGCAAGTACCAAAAAAATCAATCCAACCGCCAGCAGGAAAGCAAAGGAAGTATTGCTGCTGCTTTCTTTAAAATCACGGGATGAACCGGATAGAGATGTGGCAAAGGTTTCATCCAGTATTTTATCCGTAATTTTTTCCATTTCTTCAATACCATCACCAATTGTGTAACCCGGTTGCAGGTTAGCAGATATAGTAGCTGATTTATACCTGTTGAAGTGATAAATAGTAGGAGGTGTGTTGGATTCACTTACCGTAACAAGATTATCAAGGCTGATTAACTCATTTCGGTTGTTACGTACAAATAGTGTCTTCAGGTCGCTGGGATCATCCCTGTCATTACGGGATACTTGTCCCATTACCTGGTATTGCTTGCCATCTTTAGTAAAGTATCCAAGCCTCCTGTTACTATAAGCCAGTTGTAACGTTTCAGAAATATCATTAACGCTTACACCCAACTGTGCAGCTTTCAGTCGGTCAATCTCCACTCTCAGTTCTGGTTTATTGAATTTTAGATCTACATCAGCATTCAGCAATACCTTACTCTGCCTTGCTTCTTCCAATATTTTGGGAAGTATTTTGGTAAGTTTATCAAAATTATTGTTCTGAATAACGAAGGCTACCGGCTGTCCGCCACGACGATTGACAGAAATAGTTTGTTCTTCAATGGCAAATGCTCTTCCTTCATTATACTTAGGCAGATTTTTATTAACCATCTTCACAATATCACTTTGCGATCTTTCTCTTTCTGTGGGTTCTACAAGTGTTACTCTTACAAAACCAGTGTTAGCGTTTCCAGAGCCTGTAAAACCAGGTGAGGTAACGCTCAATACCATATCCCTTTCAGGGACAGAATCAAGCATAAGGTTCGTCAGCCGGTTTACATATTTATCCATCGCATCAAAAGAAGTTCCTTCAGGTGCGGACAACGATAACCTGAACTGGCTTCTGTCTTCCATCGGCGCCAGTTCGGATTGCAGGTTTCTGCCAACGAAAACTATAATAGCCGCACAGACTCCAATCAAAACAAAACCCATCCACCTGACTTTCATAAACTTTCTTAATGCAGCCTGGAAACTGTTTTCCATCCAGCGGAAAAAAGGTTCGGTTTTCGTATAGAACCAGGTATGCTTTGCGGGATTCTTCCTGGCCAGTTTCACATTCAGAACTGGTGTCAATGTTAAAGAAACAAATGCAGAGATCAGAACCGCTCCCGCTACCACGATACCAAATTCACGGAACAATCTTCCTACGAAACCCTGCAAGAAAATGATCGGAAGAAATACAACAGCCAGCGTAATAGAAGTGGCTATTACTGCAAAGTATATTTCTTTTGATCCTTCCAATGCTGCCTGGTACTTATTCATCCCCCTCTCCATTTTCTTGTAAATGTTTTCCGTTACCACTATACCATCATCCACCACCAGGCCGGTGGCAAGCACTATGGCAAGAAGAGAAAGAACATTGATGGTAAAACCCATCAGGTACATAATGAAAAAGGCGCCAATCAATGAAACAGGAATATCAATCAGCGGACGGATGGCAATGATCCAGTCACGGAAGAAGGCATAAATGATCATTACTACCAGCAAAAAAGCGATCATCAGCGTTTCTTCCACTTCAAGAATCGATTTTTTAATAAATTTTGTCTGGTCAAGAGCAATATCAATCTTTATATCTTCCGGAACATCCTTTTTTATTTGTTCCAGCCTCTTGAAAAATTCATCCGAGATAGAAACATAGTTAGAGCCGGGTTGCGGCACTACTGCCAAAGCAATCATGGGAATACCATTTCCTTTCAAAACAGTTTCTTCATTTTCTGGTCCCAGCACTGCTTCGCCAATATCTTTTACCCGTATATCAGCGCCATCTACATTTTTAACAATAAGGTTATTGAATTCTTCTTCTGAATTCAATCTGCCAAATGTTCTTACTGTAAGTTCGGTGGCATCTCCATATATCTTGCCGGAAGGCAGCTCTACATTCTCCCTCAACAGGGCGGATTGTACATCGCCGGCCGTTACATTATAGGCAATTAATTGTGCAGGGTCGATCCAGATACGCATAGCATATCTTTTTTCTCCCCATATCTGTATACCACTTACACCGGGAATGGTCTGCAATCTTTCTACCAGTACATTGTTGGCAAATTCTGTTATTTGGAGTTGATTTCTTGTATTGCTCTGTACCGTCATGGAGAGAATGGCATCGGAACTGGCATCTGCTTTTGAAACAACTGGGGGAGAATCAAGGTCAGCTGGTAACGATCGTTGTGCCTGAGATACTTTGTCCCGTACATCATTGGCTGCTGCCTCAAGGTCAACAGAAAGTTCAAACTCTACATTTATATTACTGCTGCCATTACTACTGCTTGAAGTGATATTCTTGATTCCCGCAATACCATTTATGGCTTTTTCAAGTGGTTCTGTTATCTGTGTTTCAACAATATCAGCATTGGCGCCGGGATAGGATGTTCGCACACTGATGTTGGGGGGATCTATAGCAGGGTAGTCTCTTACTCCCAGGAACTTAAAACCGATTACACCAAATACAACAATAATAATGTTCATTACTATTGCCAGAACAGGTCGTCGCAAACTAAGTTCAGATATATTCATGTCAAGAAAAGTTGTAAGTGTCAATGATGGACATTTCCCTGTTCATCATTGACTATTATTTGTTAACTATTTTCCCAACCTGTATGGGAGCTTCTGGTCTTACGCTTAATAAGCCGGTCACAACAACCGTATCGCCGGGTTTTAACCCGTCAGTGATCTGGATCCTGGATGAATCTCTAACACCTGTGGTTACATCGGCAAAAATGGCTGTACCATTCTTATATAGAATAACTTTTTTACCTCTTGCTTGCGGCAATACTGCCTGTGTAGGGATCAGGATCGCATTGGGGTCCGGATCAAAACTCAACTGCACTTTGGCAAAGGCACCGGGCAGTAATGAGTTGTCTTTACCCATAACAACGGCTCTTGCCGTAAGGCTTCTTGTATTTTCAGTCACATTCGATTCTGTTGCAACAATTTTGGCGCTATGTATTTTTTCTGACCCTTCATAAGTAAAGGTCACCAATTGCCCGACCTTTATTTGCCCTGTGTACTTTTCAGGTATAGCAAAATCCAGTTTTAGCTGGTCGGTCTGGTTAATGATGGCAATAACAGATGCCGGAGAAACATAGGTGCCGGGGCTAATGTTTTTCAAACCCAGTTTACCACTGAAAGGTGCTCTTACTTCTGTTTTAGCAATACTGGTCTGGATAATACCAATATCCGCTTTCAGATTGTTTACCTGTAATAAACTGATATCATAATCTGCCTGGCTGATGCCCTGAATTTTTAATAATTGAGATTGTCTTTCTTCAGTTTTCTCTGCTAATGCTAATTGCACCTGTAGCTTTTTTAATTGAGCTACCAGGTCACCATCATATAATTTAGCAAGCAACGTACCCTTGCCTACATATTTTCCTTCGGCTACATTCAGGTAAACGATCCTGCCGGAAACTTCGGGATGGATCTCGGCAACTTCATTGGCTACAATATTGCCAGGGACTTCGATTGATTCTCCAAAAGATTCAGCTTTTACAATATAGCCATCCACCCTCATAGGAGGTGTTTTTGCAGCACCGCCTTGCTGCGGAGCCTGTATTTTATTTTTCTTATTACCGCAGGATGATATGGTAAGAAAGAGAAACGCTAAAAAGGATGTGATGATTAGTCTCATGTGTGGTTTCAGTGCAATTGATAAAAAATCAGGTTATTAAAGGTAGCAGATAATCGTAAGCTATTTGACGGCAAATCCATGCAATACCTGCACGAAATTTTGCCGAAGTATAAACGGTTAAATCAATGGATAAAAGGAGGTTAGGTCTTTGGCACCAAAGTTCTTTTTACTTTGTTAGACTGATGTAAAAGGTCTTGTTTTTCTTTGCTCAGAATTGTTACATGCCCCATTTTACGGCCAGGTTTTGTTTTTTTCTTCCCATACAAATGAACGTATGCGTTATCAATTTTCAGTACTTCATCAAGCCCTTCGTATACAACCTCGCCGGTATGCCCCTCAGCACCTATAATATTTACCATAATTGATGGAAGGATGGCATCTGTATTTCCTAATGGATAACCCAGTATCAACCGCCAGAGCATATCGAACTGAGAACTGTAGTGCGCCTCGATAGTATGGTGACCACTATTATGCACCCGTGGAGCAGTCTCATTCACCAGCACATCTCCATTTTTATCAACAAACATCTCAACTGCAAAAATGCCGGGAGATTTAAAATTCCTTACAACAGATAATGCAATAGCTTCCACTTTATACAGTGTTTGTGTACTTAATTCGGCCGGGCAAAGCTGGTAATCAAGCAGGTTCAGTATTGGGTCAAACAGCATTTCTACCGGTGGATATAAAGCAGTTTCTCCTTTATCATTAATGGCGACCATCTGTGCTATTTCTTTATGAATGTTCACCATCTTCTCCAGCACTGCCGGTGCATCAAATCCCTTTCCGATACTCTCTTTTGTTTTTAATAATTGTACTCCTTTGCCATCATACCCACCTTCGCCGACTTTGTGTACAGCAGGTAAAAAATCTTCTGCTTGTTTTAGCTCTGAAAGACTGTTGGTAATGATAAAATCGGATGTAGGGATCTGGTGCTGGCGGTAATATTCTTTTTGCAGGATCTTGTTCTTGATAGTTCGCAGTACAGATGGCTTTGGATATACTTTCACACCTTCTGTTTCTAGTCTTTCCAGAGCCTTAACATTCACATTTTCAATCTCTATGGTAATTGCATCTAAATTTTTACCAAAATTATAGACTGCGTCAAAATCCTTAATATCTCCTTTCGTAAAATGATGGCATAGATGGGCAGCAGGGCATTCTGTATCGTTTTCTAAGACAGAGGTTACTACCGGGTAATTAGCGGCCGCCTGCAGGAGCATACGGCCTAACTGACCACCACCCAAAATACCGATCTTTTGCATGTGGGCAAAGATAGGGTGCGTCAGCCTGAGCAAAATCCCTGTGCTTTTTCTTTTTTATTAGCTTTGTGTAATGATTCCCGATTATCCGCATAAAGTGTTCACAGATGAACGCAGCCAATTCAGCCTGCTGATGCAGACATTGGCAATGGATGCCTCTCCCTTCTAAAGCAAAACCTTTTGCTTGACTGCTACCTGCTGAACATTTTTATTTAACGATTTTAAAAGTTTGATTATGCCCGTAACATCAGAATCTGCCATTAATAAAACAATGCAAAAAGATTTCCTTCCGCTTGAAGGAACCGATTACGTAGAATTTTATGTGGGTAATGCTAAACAGGCGGCCCATTATTATATGAGTGCCTTTGGTTTCCAGGCTCTTGCCTATGCAGGACCCGAAACCGGGGTGAAAGACAGGGCCAGTTATGCGGTCCGTCAGCACAAACTCACTTTTGTATTAACAACCCCATTGAGAACAGACAACCCGATTGCCGACCATATATATAAACATGGTGATGGAGTAAAAGCTTTGTCACTAAGAGTGCCGGATGCTACGAGTGCATGGAATGAGACGACCGAAAGGGGTGCGAAAAGCTATATGGAGCCCATCCGGCTGAAAGATGCTGACGGTGAACTGGTGATGAGCGGCATTCATACGTATGGAGATACAGTTCACTTATTTATTGAGCGGAAAAATTACAATGGAGCTTTTATGCCCGGTTACAGGCCATGGAATAATCCTCATTTTAAACCCTCAGACACAGGATTACTTTATGTTGATCACTGTGTGGGTAATGTTGGCTGGAACCGGATGAATCCATGGGTAAAATTTTACGAGGATGTGATGGGCTTTAAAAATATATTGTCTTTTGATGATGAAGATATCTCTACTGAATATTCTGCTCTTATGAGTAAAGTAATGAGCAGTGGAAATGGGTTTGTGAAATTTCCCATTAACGAACCCGCAGAAGGAAAGAAGAAAAGCCAGGTGGAAGAGTACCTTGAATTTTACAATGGTGAGGGTTGTCAGCATGTGGCAATGGCGACAAACGATATTGTAAAAACGGTAAAAGAACTACAAAGCCGGGGAGTGGAATTCCTCAAAGTGCCCACATCGTATTATGATGATCTGCTGGACAGAGTAGGCCATATTGATGAAGACCTGGAACCATTAAGAGAACTGGGTATACTTGTGGACAGGGATAATGAAGGTTATTTGTTACAGTTGTTCTCAAAACCTGTTGAAGACAGACCCACACTTTTTTTCGAGATCATTCAGCGGAAAGGAGCGAAGAGCTTTGGCAAAGGGAATTTTAAGGCACTTTTCGAAGCAATAGAACGGGAACAGGAAGCAAGAGGAAATCTCTGATACAATTTTGTAGAAAGTACGAAGTATTAACAAGCAGTTGTTGATATTTCGTACTTATTATTAGCAGGGTCTCAGGCCTTTTTAAGTATATTTACAAAAGTTTGGCAATTAGCCAATAACAATATCTTTAACCGGCCGTTGATTCAGTAAGTGGAAATAATGAAGAACCTTTTTTTTATTCTGTTATCAGTTAGTATTGTTCTTGCATCAGCAGGGCAGCCTTCTCCTACAGCTTCAAAGGGGGGCAGTAACTCTTACTCATTTATTGACTACCAAAAAACTTTTCCAAGACCTAATGAGGCATTGGAAAAAAAGGAAGATACCCTGCAAAAACAATTTGAGGCAAAGAAATTGCAATGGCCTGCCAAATACCTGTACATCCGTTCTTTCAAGTACGATAGCCAGCTGGAAGTTTGGGTAAAAAATGATGTAAAAGATCAGTTCCAGTTATTTAAAACATACAAAGTTTGCGCATTGGCCGGTTCATTGGGACCCAAAAGGATGCAGGGGGACTACCAGGTGCCGGAAGGATTTTATTATATCAATGAGTTCAATCCAAGAAGTAATTATTACTTATCACTGGGTATAAATTACCCCAATGTATCTGACAAAATACTGAGTGATTCATTAAAACCGGGTAGTGAAATTTATATACATGGTAGTTGTGTTACTGTCGGTTGTATACCCATCCGGGATGAACAGATCGATGAACTGTATATTTTAGCAGCACATGCAAAAGACCAGGGTCAGGATTTTATTCCTGTTCATATTTTCCCGATTCGTTATAATGTAGAGAAGAGTATAAAATACCTTGAGAGCCTGACAAAAGACGATGGGGAACTAAAGAAATTTTCTGACAGGCTTGAGGATGCTTTTGATTATTTTGAAAAGTATAAGCAATTGCCTGTGGTATTGATTGGGGAAAAAGGAGAGTATATCATCAATGAGGCTGCACCTAAAAAAATTAAAGCGGTAGCGGAAACAAAACAACCCGTCAAAAGAATTCCTGTTCAGCACAGGGAAAGAAATGTTGGCACATTGGCTGATGCGGTTCATCAATGGCCGCAATACCCCGGAGGCGGGCAGGCTTTTATGAAGTACCTTGAATCTTTGGGAAATGAAATGACTGCTTATTTGCCAAGAGGCATTAACAAAGCTTTTATCCAGGTGGAATTTATTGTTGACAAGGATGGCGTTCCGGTTAATTTCAAAGTATTAAAAGGTCTAAAGGAAGGGGAGGATTTTAATGATGAACTTATATCCCGCCTTGAGAAAATGGGTACCTGGCAGCCAGCAACATTGCATGAAAAGCCGGTGGCAAAAAAAATGATTCAGACAATTACTGTGGAAGCTAACTGAACCAGTTTCAGCTTAGCAGGAATTGAACAGTTTCAGGAGTTTGTTGTCTTAGTAATAAAGACTTTCCGGCAGTAAGTTTTTCAACTATTTCTTTATTGTAATGACGAATGGTCAATAATGACAAGCCTTTTTTTACCTGCACATCAAGGAAAGCAGAGGCTTCTAATGCCAGCTTTTCAATTTTTTCAGTTCTGTCATCCAGCACACATAGAAAACTGATCGCCCCATTTTGTGTCAGGTTGGGTTTAATATGCAGTTTTTCAAAAAGATGATACAAGTGACCAACATGCTGTTCTCCAACAAATGAAAAATCTCTCGAATTCATTTCCAGTAAGGCCTGTTTTTCTTTCAGTACAATAATAGGAGGTAAGTTATGAAAAGGTTTGTTATGTATCACTGTTCCCGGTAAGGAGGGGTCTAAAAAGCATTTAACAAATAATGGGATGCCCTTGTTTTGAAGCGGCTTGATTGTTTTTGGGTGAATGACCTGTGCTCCATAATAAGCCATTTCAATGACTTCGTTGTAGTTCAGCTCCGGTATGGACAAGGCATCGGGAAATTGTTTTGGGTCTGCATTCATCACAGATTCTACATCCTTCCAGATAGTTTGACTGTCTGCATCCAGCATATTGGCGAAAACTGCAGCAGTGTAGTCACTGCCTTCTCTGCCGAGTGTCGTGCTTTCGTTCTCATCAGTGGCGCCAATAAAACCCTGTGTTAAAACGATATTATTTTTGTTCAATTCGGGCACTACCAGTTCATCCACTTTTTGTTTGGTAAACTCCCAGTCAATGGATGCATCCCTGAAATCATCATCTGTTCTGAATATATCACGGATATCCAGCCATTTATTTCCCACGCCTGCTTCATTCAGGTATGCACTTACGATGGAAGTGGAAAACAGCTCGCCGGCACAAACCACCTGGTCGTAATAGTAGTCGTAATCTCTTACAGGGCTATCGTGAAGCAGCCATTCTACTTCGGTAAAAAAATCTTTTAATTGCGCTTCGCAAGGAAGGTAGTGTGTAACTAAGAGATGCTTAGCAGTAGTGAGGTGTTGTTGTTTCACCTGGTCGAATAATTGCAATGCTTCCTCTTTTTTACCGGTATAAAAGGCGTCTGCAACTTTTTCAAGTGCATTGGTTGTTTTGCCCATGGCAGACACAATGACCACAATTTTTTCCTTGTCCCAATGTTTCATAATAGGGACAAGGTTCTTTATTCTATCTATGCTATTGACTGAAGCACCACCGAATTTGAAGACCTTCATTGTTTTCCTGACAGGTTGATAAGGCGGCAAATGTCGTTAATATTCCTTTTCAATCTCTCATCTTGTTGACTTTTCAACTCCCACCCAAACCCTTACTTTTGCTCAGACCCAAACTTGCCAACATGTCTATAAACAGAAAGATTTTAACCCTGGATGAATTTACCATTCAGCAGCTAAGAGATTTTCCTAATGCCACCGGGGAATTGTCACGGCTTTTGCGGGATATTGGCTTAGCAGCAAAAAGAGTGAATGTGGAAGTGAATAAAGCCGGCCTGGTGGATATCCTTGGCGATGCAGGTACGGTTAATGTGCAGGGGGAAGAGGTAAAGAAGCTGGATGTTTATGCGAATGATCAGTTTACCGGCGTTTTGAGGCACGGTATCAGTTGTGCGGGTATTGCCAGCGAAGAGTTGGATGATTTTGTGGCTTTTGATGATGAGATCAGTAAGAAATCAAAGTATGTGTGCCTGTATGACCCTCTGGATGGCAGCGCCAATATTGATGTAAATGTATCTATTGGTACCATATTCTGTGTGTACAAAAGGGTTTCCCCGATTGGAACAGCCGTAACCATTGAAGATTTTTTGCAACCAGGTAATCAGCAAGTGGCTGCCGGTTACATGATTTATGGTTCATCCACTATGCTTGTGTATGCAACCCGGAGGGGAGTAAATGGCTTTACCCTTGATCCTTCAATAGGTGAGTGGACGTTGAGTCATGCCGACATAAAATGCCCGGAACTGGGTAAAATATATTCTGTAAATCAGGGTAACTTTTTTAAGTATGACGAAGGAGTAAAAAAATATATTACTGCCTGCCAGAAAAAGGATAAGACAAATGGTGGGCCTTATACCCAGCGTTATATTGGAAGTATGGTAGCTGATGTGCATCGTAACCTGATAAAGGGAGGTATTTTCACTTACCCGGGTACTACAGATAAGCCAAAAGGTAAACTCAGGTTATTGTATGAATGTAACCCTTTTGCTTTTATTGTTGAAGTAGCCGGTGGTAAAGCTACTGATGGGAAAAAAAGAATATTAGATATTCAGCCGACAGAGTTACACCAGCGAACACCATTTTTTGTAGGCAGTAAGCTGATGATGGAAGAACTGGAGACCTATCTCAACGACAAAGCATGATAACCGTTATTGATTATACAGATAAGTATCAACCTGACTTTAAAAGATTGAACCTGGAATGGCTGGATAAATATGATCTGACAGAGTCACACGATCTTGAAATATTAAATGATCCTTCCGGAACGGTCATAGCAGGCGGGGGCTGTATTTTTTTAGCAATGGACGGAAATAAAGTAATTGGCACAGCTGGTTTATGGAAGGCGAATGAAAAGGAGTATGAATTGGTGAAAATGGCAGTTGATCCTGCATACAGGGGACAGGGAATCAGTAAACTGTTACTGCAATGCTGCCTGAACGAAGCGAAGAGGTTAAGAGCAGAAAAGCTTTTGCTTTTCTCGAACAGCCAGCTGAAAGCTGCATTGAGCTTGTATGAAAAATATGGATTCAGGTATGTTGAAGTTGCTGATGCTCCATTCCTGACAGCGGATGTAAAAATGGAATTATCTTTATTCCCAAGCATTTAAAATGAGTAATACAATAATATCTGTAAAGAACCTGGTAAAGAACTACGGTAACTTCCAGGCAGTGAAAGGAATTTCGTTTGATGTGATGGAAGGTGAGATTTTTGGACTACTCGGCCCTAATGGTGCCGGCAAATCAACTACGCTGGAGATCATTGAAACCCTTCGTGAAAAAACCAGTGGGGAAATAATAGTGGATGGATTGAACCTGGATAAGCAACCGAACGAGATCAAGAAGATAATCGGTGTGCAGTTGCAAACCAGTGGTTATTATCCCGGTTTAAATCTTTTGCAGCTAATCGAACTTTTTTGCGGCTTATACAACCGTGATGTAGACCCTATGGAATTACTGGAAATGGTGAACCTGAAAGATAAAGCAAAAGCAAAAGTGAAAGAACTGAGCGGCGGCCAGAAGCAACGTTTTTCAGTTGCAACAACATTAATCAATCAACCCAGAATTATTTTCCTGGATGAACCCACAACAGGCCTGGATCCTCAGGCAAGAAGAAGCTTGTGGGAGTTGGTAAAAAATATAAGGTCAAGAGGAACAACGGTTATTATTACAACGCATTATATGGATGAAGCAGAGTATCTCTGTGACAGGGTGGCAATTATAGATGCAGGAAAGATCATTGCAATGGACTCTCCTGATAAACTGGTTGATAATCTGGTGGCATCAGGTTTTGAAAGACCAAAAGAAATGAAGATGGCTAATCTGGAAGACGTATTTATCAGCCTGACAGGCCATTCATTAAGAGAAGGATAAATAAATATGAGTATTCAGAATAAATTAAAAGAATTTATGCAGGGAAAAATTGAAACACAAAAAGCTGCAGGTACGGCTTTTATGGCAGAAAACAAATTGAAAGGCGGTGTAATAGAATTACCTGAGGGGATACAGTATGAAGTGATTAAAGAAGGAAATGGGGACCAACCGTTACTCAGGGACACAGTAAAAGCCCACTACAAAGGATCTCTGTTGGACGGAAAAGAATTTGATAATTCTTTTAAGAGGGGTCAACCTTTTTCTGCACCTCTTACAGCATTAATTAAAGGCTGGCAGATTGCATTGCCGCTGATGAAAGAAGGAAGCCATTGGAGATTATGGATACCTTCACACCTGGCATACGGAGACAGGGGAGCCGGTAGTGATATCCCCGGCGGCGCTACACTTATTTTTGAAGTTGAGCTGATTGAAATTATAAAACGATAAATTTTTTCTATGTCTGTTGCTGCAGTTGACCCCCGTTATCCGATCGGGCAGTATGAGCCAAAACCATTTTCTATTGAGCAAAAGATAGAATGGCTGGCAGATATAAAATTTCTGCCCTTACACATTGAGAATGCAATTCTAAACCTGGATGAGGCTCAGTTACAAACACCTTACAGGGAAGGGGGATGGACGGTACATCAGTTGGTGCATCATGTGGCAGACAGTCATATTAATGCCTATTGCAGGTTCAAAGTTACCCTCACGGAAGATAATCCTACTATTAAAACATATGAGGAACAGCATTGGGCTGAACTTAATGATGTAAAAAAACTTCCGGTCAATATTTCAATTACATTGTTGCATGCATTGCATGTCCGCTGGTATGAGACATTAAAGTATGTAACGGATGATGATTGGAATAACAAAACAGCCTATCACCCCGGACTTAAAAAAACTGTGCGGTTATGGTTCCTGTTGGGTATGTATGCCTGGCATGGTAAACATCATGTGGCACATATTACTTCACTCAGAGAAAGAAAAGGGTGGTAAAATGAAATGGAAAACTCTCTCTTCAGAATATCTTTTTAATGATAAATGGTTTAAAGTACGCCGTGATAAATGTGAAACTTCTGGCGGAAAGATCGTTGATCCTTATTATGTGTATGAATTTTCTACCTGGGTAGGGGCCTTACCTGTTACTGAGGAGGGAAAAATTATCATGGTAAGGCAATACCGGCATGCACTTGGCGAAACCTGTATCGAGATTCCCGGTGGCTGTGTCGATGACACAGACAATGATGTTGAGTCTGCCATTGCAAGGGAATTGCTGGAAGAGACTGGTTATTCTTTTTCATCTTTTGATTATCTCGGTAAAATTTCACCTAATCCTTCCACTAACTCTAATTTGTTGCACATGTTCCTGGCAAGGGGGGGAAAGAAAGTAGCAGAGCAAAAACTGGATGAGAACGAAGAGATAGAAGTACTGGAGATGAGCATGGATGAATTAAAGCAGTTACTCAGGGAGAATAAGATCATCCAGGGCATGCATGTTTCCTGTATCTTATATGCACTGGAGAAGTTGGGTGAATTACACTATTAACGAAAGAATGTCCATGCTGCCATTTCAATAGCATCAAAAACACTTGTAGAATATTCCTCCTTCCCCCATATTTCCCTTACACTGTTCAGGCTTACTTCACCCACCAGGAAAATACTTCCGCAAACAATGATCATATCTTTTTTCGTTGCTTTGTGAGAAGCACTATAAAGAGAGAAATTGACATTTGAAAATGTTTTCCCTTTTAACCCATACCGGGTTGCTTTTACAGCCAATTCTTCTTCAGGCATGGCTCTTGGTATTTGTGCCCTGGTGAAATAGTAAGTTGCATTCGTCGGCAGAAGCTCAAGTACCTTTTCTGTTTCCTTGTCTTTTACCATACCAATGATAATATGCAATTGCTGATGTTCTATTAGCTCTATTTGCTGTACCAGTTGTTTTATGCCATCTACATTATGTGCCACATCCAACACAACCAGAGGAGAGTTATGAATGATCTCCCATCGGCCATGAAGGCCTGTCAATTTTTTTGATTGTGTAAGTGCCTTATGAATTATTTTATCACTGATACTCCAGCCTTTTTGTTGTAATTGGGAACAGGTTTCAAGAACGGTCAGCAGGTTTTTTGTCTGGTATATTCCCGGCAGGTCAAGATGGTATGTTTTATGGTCTGTATGATGTTCCTCTGCCACTTCCACAATCAGTTGATGCCTTTCCCAATTCCAGTCTGTAATTTGTCTTTTATGAGAAGCAATATGCAGATGAGTATTTTTTTCTATTGCTACTTTTTCAAACACTGGTTCGGTTTCGGGTAACACTTCTCCGATTACTACAGGGATTCCCGTTTTTATTATTCCAGCTTTTTCAAAAGCAATTTTTTCTAAACTATCGCCCAGCATATTCATATGGTCCCAACCTATGTTGGTGATGACAGAAAGTTCGGAAGTAATAATGTTGGTACTGTCCAATCTTCCACCCAGGCCGGTTTCAATAATAGCGATATCAATCTTTTGTTGAGCAAAATAATCGAAAGCCATTGCCACAGTAATTTCAAAAAAACTGGGCTCCAGCTTTTCAATAAGCGGTTGTATCCTCTCAGTAAAATCAACGACGTATTGTTCGGGTATCATTTTGCCGTTCACTTTTATTCTCTCCCGGAAATCTTTCAGGTGCGGGGACGTATAAAGACCTGTTTTATAACCGGCAGTTTGTAAAATAGCGGCCAGCATGTGACTGACTGAACCTTTGCCATTGGTTCCGGCTATGTGAACCGATTTGAATTGCTGATGCGGATTACCCAACGATTGGCAAAGTTCTATGGTGTTGGTAAGATCTTTTTTGAATGCAGCGGCACCAATACGACTAAACATAGGTAGCCGGGTAAATAAATAATCAATGGTCTGCTCGTAATTCATCAGGGCAAAAGTACTGTTTGCTATAAATAAAAAACCATTCCGGTTTGGACGAAATGGCTTTTTCCCTTCAGTAATCTTTTGTTAGTTAACCCTGAAATTAAACTGAACAGTGATCATGGATTCATGATCAGCTTTATCAAACTTAATGTTCTGCAGGTAACGGATGATGGCTTCTTTATACGCATTGCTGCTATTAGAGGATCCTTTGGCGATACTTACGAATTTTCCAATGCCGTCAGGTGATACGTTTACGTTGGCATAAATGGTGGCTTTATCCAGGTCGCCTTCAAAAGAATAGCTGCGTACGATCTTTCTGTCACCCCTTGTTACTCTGGGCCCGCTACCGCTTCCTGTGCCATTACCATTTCCGCCTCCTACACCGTTTCCATTACCTCCACCCACTCCATTGCCGGTTCCAACCCCATTGCCATTACCCCTGCCACCAGCCTGGTCGTAATTATCGGCATTATTTCCACCTTTTTGATTACCAGTAATATTCTTGCCGTCCATTACAGCCTTGGGCCTTGGTGGAGCCGGTGTTTTTATTTCTTTAGGTTCAGCTTTAGTTATTGAAGTATTTGTAATAGCTGTAGCTTTTGGTTTTGTTACAACTGGTTTAGTGATTGCAGGGCTGGAACTTTCATTGTCTTCTTCAATGTTTTTGGAATCTTCATTGGTTCCCGGAGGCATTGGGGCAGCCTGTGCAATACCCGGATTACCAGCTGCCTGAACAGGGTTTCCGCCACCGCCGCCACCTTCTTCAAGAGGCACAGGGGGGTCAGGAGGCAGGTTTAGCTCCACTTCAATACCAGGCAATTCCACCACCTTTTCAAAAACAGGAAGTTTCCATTTCAACAGGAACATCAGTAAAATGGCCAAACCGGCAAAACCAGCCGTTATCATAGTGGCTTTCGAACGGTATTGGGCTTCAAGGGATGCAGACATAGCGTAGGCGTTGTTCATACAAATTTAAGCTTTGATTATCAATGAGAGACAGCCCTGTTTATACACAGGTGTTATTAACGATGCAAACGCTGTGCAACTTGCACGAATGGTGATTTATAAAATGTTAAGATTTTGGGAAGAACAGTCCGGCTTTGTTTAAACTCAGTCTGCCGGATTTTTTGCTGTGTTTTTAATACTTTCTTCAAATTCGGTAAACTGTATTAAATTTAGTAAAAGCACTGCTATGAGAAAGTCAATATTTTTCTACGCTGTGCTCTCTTTATTCCTGCTTGTACCCGCATCAATAACCTGGGCGCAAACTATTTCAACCCAAAAAGGATTAACCACCGCTGTTTTCAATACTCCTGCTGGTACAGTAAAAGTTTACCTGCCTGATGATATCAGACCGGGAGATGTTATTTCGGGAACAGTGTTAGCCGAACCAATAGGCAAAAATGCAAAACAGGTTGAAAAAAATCTTTCAGAACTTATTAAGTACACTATAAGTATTGATGGGAATAGAACTTCTGTTCCTTCAAAACCCGGATTGATGAAATGGCTTTTACATTCCGGCGGAAAACTTGTTTCACCGATAGAACTGATAAACGGGAGCGGCACTAAAGTCGGCCAACTTCCTTTTCAACTAAAAAGTTTGGATAAAACTGTTTCAGCATCATTGCAAAATTGCAGCCACCCTTCTCATGTACTGACGGGTGACCCTGTTACTATTACGGGTCCTTTTGACGGGGATGCTTCCAATACAAAATGTTCATTAGGAAGTACACCTGCTGAAGTACTTGCAGAATCGCCACGTCAATGTATTTTTAAATATCCGGCTGATGCTATTGGCTTGCAGACATTAAACATAACAGATAATAATAAAAAGAACCTTCAGGCATGCAATCAAAAAATTTCAGGTGTTAGTATGGATATTTCTGCCGGTAAAATGAATTTATCAAAAGGAGAAAGAACTTACATTGATGTAAAGATTACAGGCCTGCTGGATTTACCGGATACTGCAATTTTGTCTTTGAATAATATGTCGCCGGCAACTGTTACAATGATCCCGGCAAATACTATTGTCATCCCCTTATCACCCGCAACTGAAAGCTCAGGAATATTTACCCGTAGGTTTGATATACAAAGTATTAAATCAGGTAATTTTTCAGTGAATATAAATCTTGATCTGCCGGATAATAGCAGTACAGCAAACCTGAGTGATTTAAAGAATGAAAGTGGCTACCAGGGTTCATACGGATATATCGGAGATCAGCCATGTAACCCGGAGGGTGCAACCACGAGGTGGAGATGGCATAAAACATTTGCCTGTGAGATTGATGAGCGCAAAGTGCTTCCCTGCGGGCACAGTAAAGAAGGTAATGATGTGTACGAAAAAATAAAAGAATTACTTGAAGAACTGGAATTGGATAAGGCAACTGATATTGGCGAAAAAATGGCCAAAGCGTTCTCAACTTCAAAAATGTTTTCTTATTCCATACATGTCATCCGCAAATGGGTGGATTATGATATTGAATACAAATGTGTAAATGGCAAATGGCAATCAACCGGTGGTATGTATGTTAAGCATGGAACCGATGACCTGGGTTGGCATTCTGTTAAACAACTTACCCTTGACTGCTGGATGACGTTTGACTCACCAGCCGCTGAAAAAGAATTCGAAGCTGCATTAGAGCTTGCATTAAGAGGTGCCTGTAAATAATGTGTTAACTTCTTTTTTGAATATTAGCTATTAATAGCCCAACCAGCACAAGGGTAAAACTCACCGCATGCACCCATGTTATTTTTTCACCTAATGCCAATACGGCCTCCAAAGTGCTGAAAACTGGAATAAGATTGCCAAACAATGCGGCTCTGCCTGCACCAAGGTTTCGGATAGCAATGTTCCATATCCAGAAACAGATTACAGAAGCTCCCAAACCAAGATACAAGATGATAAGCAGGTTATTTGCCGTATACGAAACAGGAGCTGTATGCGCTGCTTCTTTCAGGTAAAATGGAAATAGCAGGACTGTTCCCAGCGTAAAAACAATAAAAAGAAAGTTGACTGGAGAAATGGAAACTGGCTTTTTTTTGACCATGGTATTATAAACAGCAAAAGCAAGACCTGCCAGCAAAACCCAGGTATCACCACGGGTAAATTTCAGGTGCAACAGGTTTTGAAAATTTCCTTTTGACAACAGAAACAAAATACCGGCTATACAGGTAGTTATTCCAATCACCTTTGCTCTGCTTATTCCTTCTTTCAGAAATATCCGGGCAAAGATTACCGACAAAATAGGAGAGGAAGTGGTACCTATCAGGGCCAGGTTTATGGCAGTAGTATATTGTGCGCCGATATACACAAATGTATTGAACATTGCTACACCGGTGGTGGCCGCTATTATTAAGTAAAGCCAGGATTTTCGGACTGCCGGCCATTCTTTTTTGAAAGATTGATAAGCAAAAGGGAAAATGATAATGGTGGCAGTCAGCCAGCGTAAAAAAGCAAGACTTACAGGAGATATCTCATTGTATATCCCTCTTGCTATAATAAAATTCCATGACCAGATGAATGTTGCCAGTACGGCAAGGCCAATGCCGGTGTAGATATTTTTTCGGGTAGCTTGACTCATTAAATCTTAGTAGTGTGCAAAATCCAGTTCAAACTTTCCTTTGATACGTTCCATGGGAGGATTAAAGTAGCCGTATTTCAGATCGGGAAATTCTTCCCGGATCAGATCCTGTAGTTGTTTGACCCCAATACACTCACCAGTATCTGTCACGCCAATCTTGCCAAGATACCAGTCGGGATCAATGTTGAAATTGCGCCACTGAATCATCTTTAACCCGGTTTCTTTTATAAACTTTCTCAACGCTTCATATTCTGCAACTGAATCGGTCATTCCCGGAAAAACGAAATAGTTGATGGATGTCCAGCCGCCGAATGAGTTAACGACTTTCAGGCTTTCAACAATATCATCAAAGCCGTAATTGTTTGGACGATAATAAGGAGTGTAAATTTCTCTCCTGGCCGAGTTGGTACTTACACGTATAGAATCAAGCCCGGCTTCGCAGAGAGCTTTCACGGCATCCGGCCTGGATCCATTTGTATTAATATTGATACTTCCTTTTTTTGTGTGTTTCCTGATCTCAATAATTGCATCACGAATGGTTTCCCACATCAGCAAAGGTTCGCCTTCGCAACCTTGCCCGAAACTGATGATAGGATAGGGTGCTGTTTCCAGGTGAGGAACAGTGAACTCAATAATCTCTTCCGGGGTAGGCTTAAAGGTCAACCTGTCTTGCGTAGAAACGATAGGCTCCTCATCCGGCTGGAGTGAGATGCAACCCACACAATTGGCATTGCAGGCAGGAGAGGCAGGTACGGGGCATTCCCATCTGCCCAATGCAAAATTTCTGGCAGCAGGGCAACTGTAAGTCAATGCACAATTATTCATCAGGTGCGCCACTAACCTGTTTTGCGGATAATGTTTGAGTAATTCTTTGGCCCCGGCTTCTACTTTTTTTGCATCATACCCGGCACATTCCTGCCTGATATCCGGTTCAATGCGGATAGCAGGCACATAGAATTTATCATTAAACCATCCTGCAGCAGTATAACAAAATAAGGGAAGGATAGGAGCATCGGGTGTTGTTTCATAGGCAGCTAAATAAAAACCAGTGTGTGCCGGTGGAATAAATGCGGCAACAGCCCAGCCTTTTTCACAAAGCCGCATATCGCCGGTTTCAACGTCGATACCGATGCCTTTTCTGCCGGGTAATTCATACAAAGATCCGCCATCGGGTAATTCCATCCATTCATCTTCGGGAACCGGCACTGCATCCCAACCCGTGCGGCCGGTTACATATAATGAAGTGTCTTCAAAAATATTTCCTTTACCATCAGAGTAAAGTATATATGGGGATTGCGATAAACTCATTTCTTTAAATGCTGCCTGCAAAACTCGTTAAATTCCTGCTCATTTACAGGACTGTTTTCATCTATGGCTTGCTGAATGAGCTTGTTGTTTTTGAAGTCAATTGTCAACAGGCCATCTTTCAGAACCAGGTTATTCAACTCTGCCCACTTAAAACTTTTTACTGGGAAAGAAGGGAAGCGAATTTGATCCTCGCTTATATAAACCCGAAATTCTCTTTTGGAAATGAAATAAAGTATGCTAAGCAAAAGGGATATAATTCCAGGAATGTAATAATTGAATCTAAAAATCCATATCACTGGCAGGTATGCCAGGCAAGCCCTGATGGCACTGAAATTGCTTTTTTTCTTTCGGAAAAGAATTTCGAACAGGAAAAAAATAATAGCTAGGGCAACCCCGAAGCCAGCCCATTTACGGTCTTCATAGTTGGCTGATAAAATGAGAATGATAATCAGTATTATCAGATGAATACTGATTAATAACCATCCCAGCAGGTCGTAGGTTTTTGATTTTGTATTAGGGATAGTAAGTATATAATCTGCTGTTCGGGGCGATGCCATCAGGAAGAGGTTAGCTATGAGATGTTACTAAAAGATTGCACAGCTTAAACAGTACTCTTGCTCCCACATTGGCATTCCAGTCAGAATCACTTACACCAACTTCGCTCAGGTCAAAGCCTACTATTTTACGACCACTTTCCAGTACTTTTTTGAAAATGAAGAATATTTCTTCTAACTCGAAGCCGCCGGGTACAGGTGTACCGGTGTGGGGGCAAAGTTTTCTATCTAGCCCGTCTATGTCGAAGCTTATATACACCTGCTGAGGTAGTTTACTTACGATATCTTCTGTCAATGATTTCCATGACTCGCCTTCAAATTGTCTTTTCTTTATCTCCCTGTCAAAATAAGTGATGACCTTATAATTGCTGTTTTTAATATAATCCCACTCTACCTGGCTATAATCTCTTATCCCCACCTGTACCAGTCTTTGCAGTTCCGGTATTTCTTTCAACGCATTGAACATGATACTGGCATGAGAATGTTTAAAACCCTCGTAGGTATCACGAAGATCACAATGTGCATCGATCTGGAGAATGCCGAAATCTCCGTATTTCTCACCAATAGCTTTCATGTAACCTAAAGGAGCACTATGATCGCCGCCTAAAACGGCTACCAGTTTATCTTTTTCAAGCAACACTTTTGTTTGTTCATGCATCCATTCTGCAAGGAATATACCGCCTTCGTTTACTTCTCTCAGCGTTTTGCACATGAACTGGTTGGCATTTACATCTTCTCCTTTTGAGATATAATCAATATAGAGTTCAGCTTCTTTTCTCAGGTAGTCGCTCTTCATCAGGATCTTTCTGTCAGTATGCCGCATAAAAAATCCTTCTTTCCATGCATCAGGCATTTCAGGATCAAACAGGTCCACCTGGTAACTGGCTTTAAGAATTGATTCTGGTGCTCTTGCAGTGCCAGCACCATAGCTCACTGTTACTTCCCAGGGAACAGGGATAATAACCAGTTTGGCGTTATCTTCTGTAGTGGGTAATCCAAAAATATTGTTATTCGGATTGCTTACGCTGTTAGGGTCATAAGTGGAAAGGTCAACCATATATCTGTTATTGAAAAACGGTGCAAGTTACATGGGTTTTGTCTTGTGGCAAAAAGAAATGAAAGCAAACAAAAAGGGAGCTGCAAGCAACTCCCTTCTCCAATTTTTTCATTGCGGTTATTTGCGGCTGAGATTTCTCAAGTGAGATACATGGGAGGCCAAAGCCAATCTCATTTTAGGATACTCAATATAAGTAATACCAAAATCTTCGCATGCCTTTTTGATGATCTTGCTGATAGCAGGATAGTGAACATGTGATACTTTAGGGAATAAATGGTGTTCAACCTGGAAATTCAACCCTCCGACTAACCAGGATATTACTTTATTTCGGGTCGCAAAATTGGCTGTTGTTTTCAATTGGTGGATTGCCCACTCATCTTCCATTTTGTTACTTTCCACATCCGGATGAGGGAAATGCGTATGTTCAACAGTATGTGCCAGTTGGAATACAATACTCAATACGAACCCTGCAAACAGGCCGAATACCAGGAAGCCAATCAGCCAAGGAGTAAAACCTACTGCATAAATAGGCAGGGCAACAAAAAGGAATGCATGTAACAATTTAAAACCCCAGAAAGAAATATGGTCACCAACTGACATTGGCTTTAAGGGGACAGATCCGATTCTTTTCAAAAAATATTTTTTATAGTCAGTTACAAAGACCCACCAGATATAAAGTAAAGAGTAGGCGGCCCAGAAGTACCAGTGCTGGAAACGGTGTATCTTATAATACTTCTGTGTGTCGCAGAGACGGAGTAGTGGTTTGGCCTCAATATCATCATCCAGCCCTTCAATGTTTGTATATGTGTGGTGAATGATATTATGTTTCGTCTTCCACATAAAGTTATTGGCGCCTAAAAAATTAAGAGACAGGCCGGCCATAGTGTTTACCCATTTGTATTTGCTAAAACTTCCATGCATGCCATCATGCATGACATTAAAGCCAATCGCTGCAGTTAATCCGCCTAACACCACACATTCTGTCAACGCAAGCCATGTGGCGGGTGTAAAAAATATCAGGTGTATATATACTGCCAGGTAAGCAACAACAAGGAAGATAGCTTTGAAATACAATTGAAAGTTTCCTGTGGGAGCTTTGCCGGCGTCTTTGAAATAATCGCTGATCCTTTTCTTTAATTCAGCATGAAAAGATTGTGCTGTTCCGGAGAATTTTGGGAATGTCATTTTAATACTGTAATTACTGATTGACAAAGGTAGTCTTAAACTGCCACATTGTGTCAAAAATAAGTCAATCGTTTGATATGAATCAACGACTGTTTGTTTAACGTTTTATTGGGATGTTCAGTCAAACAATGACTCAAGTTTCATTTTGTATCAGTGCATCAAGGTTTCGGATGCCAATTTTTTTCTCGCTGATGAAACCTTCAGCATACTTTACACCGATACGTTTGCCAAACATTCTTGCTCTTGCAATAACACTTTCAAGAAAATCGGGTGTGGAAATATAGGTTTGAGGACCCTCGTTGCTGTTTTCGCCTGTATGAAATTGTGTGGAATATGCCTCAATAGCTTTCATACGCTGATCAAACACATCACTGATGTCGATCAGCAGATCAGGCTCATGATACCAATCCTGAATATAGTGCAGTACGTAGGAGGGGCGCCACCGTTCCTGCTTTTCCTGTTTTTCATCTATAGTCTCTATCTTAGAAAGACCTGCCAGGAAACAGCTGTCGGCAATGAGTTTTCCTGCTCTGCCATGATCAGGATGCCTGTCATGCAGCACATTTCCAATGACAATATCAGGCTGGTACTTACGTATAGCTGCAATCAGTTTTAATTGATGTTCTTCATCATTCTTAAAGAAACCATCTCTCATTTTCAGGTTCTCTCTTGCAAGTACACCTATTATCATGGCTGCATTGGCAGCTTCCTGGTAGCGGGTCTCGATAGTCCCTCTTGTCCCCAGTTCACCTTGTGTCAGGTCAACGATCACAACTTTTTTCCCTTTTTTAGTTTCGTTGATCAATGTGCCCGAGCATCCCAGTTCCACATCATCAGGATGAACACCTATGGCAAGAATATCTGCTTTCATATTGAAGTGAAAATATTAAAATAAGTGCAAATGTATTTTGTTACAGTGAGACGGGTGGATCAGAAAATACGAGGAAATTGACAACATAATAATTACTTCCTGTAAGGATTGTTGTACCAGGATCCGTCGATTTCTTTTACAATATTTTCAATATCCTTATCCAGTTTATTCTTTGCAAGGTCCCAATCCTGTTTCAGGTTGCCTCCTACAAAAAAGGCAACTGTCTGATAAAACCTTGCATTCAATCCGCCTTTATATTCTTTGATAATTTCATAACAGTTATTTCCCGTTTGACGGTTAATCAGTTTCATCAGAATTTTTCCCTGGTACACTGACAGGTTAGAAAGAGGATCGCTGAATTGTTTTTTCAGTTCTTTCTCTCTTGATTTAATATATGCCTTTCGTTCTTTTTTCGAACTTACATTCGCAAGGTTTGCATTAATATCATTGATCGTGGCACCGGCGATCCGGGCATAAGGGTAAGTAACATAAACAGCATTTCTAAGCCGGGTCCATTCTTCAATATATTTTTTCAGTTTTTCAGGGGACAGGTTGGAAACCCATGCCATTTCCATTTCCTTATAATTGACTATTTCATGGTGATACCAGATGGCGGGAAGAATAATGGTGTCGTTCGGGCCCCATTTTTTGCGTTGCTCTTTCATGTATTGAAGGGCCCATTCAGTTGAGTCAACTGCAGGCTCGGGTGCCGGAGACGGGGTTTGGCTAAAAACAGAGCTGCTTGTCATTGTTGCAAAGACAAGTAGCAGGAAAAGGAGAGGTATATTTTTTTTAGCGTAATCCACCAGGGATAAAATTAGAAAACAGTATTCGTATTTCTTATACGGACAGTAAAACTACGAAAGACGCTGTTTTAAAAATGTCAAAATTAGGACTCGGTCCTGCTAGCCCGGTTTAACCGGATACGCCGTACCATACTGATAATGATGCCAATCGCTGTTATCCATACACCATACCAAAGTAGTTTGATAAGGGGGAAACGGTAGGCCTTTAGCGTTACATATTTCATTACAGCATTTGATTCTTTAACACCAAGCTCTATACTTTTATCCGGATTTACTTTTTGCAGCTGAAGTATAAGACTTTCAGAAGTTATGGTATCCGGTATGGCAAACCATTCCCCTTTAGCATTAGCCAGCCGGGAAGTAACTGAAAACACGGAGCCTGTTTTAGAATAGATTTTCAGTGGTACTTCATACAACATTCCCTGGGCACCAAACAGTTCCTGGGGAACGCTGTCTTTTTGTTTTACATCCTGTACAATGATAAATCCTTTACTATAAAAGAGAGAATCTCCCTGCTTGCGGGTATATGGTTTAAATGAAGTGGTATCTTTTGCATTTTCAGGATTGGGAATAGAAGTGATATAAGTAAATACATCATGATCCCAGTAATGTTTGGCATCAGGGTTGGCCATCAAACCTTCGTTCCCCTTATAATTAACAAAAGCATTTGGCATCAGCACAAATTCTTCCTTGCCGTCATTGCTTTTGAACCTTACCTTATAGAACCATAACTGCTTCTTCGGATGTGCTGAGTCACCTTCATATGTAAGTGAGTAGCGGCCCATATTTGCTGTCATGTCTTTAACAAGGGTAAGATTTTCTCTTGGATCTTCTCCTTCTGCCAATGGTGCCGGAATACCGCCAATATTATTAGATAATACTTCTTTATTGGAGGAAGATATCAGGATGCCCAGAAGTACCATACCAAAACCCACATGAGCAATTGAACCTCCCGAAAGTTTCAGGTTGCCTTTCAAGCCAAGCCAGATATAACCGGCGTTGGCTACTATGGTATAAATGCTGCAAATTACAGCCAGCCAGATAGAGCCCTGGAAGATGGGACCTTTTTTATTGTAATTGATCTCACCGAAAAGGAAGAACAACAAGGAAAGAGCAGCGGTAATGACAGTTGGTATTAATATCTTTTTCCAGAAGTATTGTCCCGAAGTGTCCTTATATTTTAAATATTGAGAGATAGCTGTCAGGGCCGCAACAATTATAGCTACATAGACCTGGATACTATTATAAGCGAATTCCGCATCTTCCGGAGGGGCGATTTGAGTTCCGAATATTTTATTGAAAACCGGTAAAGATGTTTTTCCAATGATTACAATGGCCGAAAGAAAGAAAACCAAAGCTCCGATAAACATCCAGAATTCACGGGAAGAAGTATTTTCCTCCTTTTGAACTGACGGAATCTGCTTGTACCTGTAAAAAAAGAATGCTAACGAAGGCAGTACAAAGATCAGCAGGAAGGTAAGCAACTGAAAGTTCATACCCAGATCGGTAAAAGCATGTACTGATGATTCTCCCAGTATTCCACTACGGGTAAGGAAAGTGGAATAAAGAATGAACCCAAAAGCAAGGATGAAGAACAAGTAAGTAGCTCTGAGGGAATGACCGCTATGCCTGTAAATAAGTAATGTGTGAAGACCGGACACTAATATCATCCATGGCACCAGTGAGGCGTTCTCAACAGGATCCCATGCCCAATAGCCGCCAAATGTAAGTGACTCGTAAGCCCACATGCCGCCCATCATAATACCTACTCCCAATACAGCAGCTGAAAACAATGCCCATGGTAAAGCAGGCTTTGTCCATTCGCCAAATTGTTTCTTCCATAAGCCTGCCATAGCAAAGGCAAAGGGTACGATAGTAGAAGCAAATCCCATGAACAAAACCGGTGGGTGGATCACCATCCAGTAATTTTGCAATAAAGGATTCAGATCATTTCCATCTTTAACTGATTGCATGTAATCAGGACGCAAAGGCTGGTTTACATCAAAGTTGATGTGCAGGCCAGGGGCATTATCAAACACACCTGAATCTCTTAAAAGAATAAACGGGTTAGAGCCCATTTTCCACCCAAAAATATAAATGCCGGCAACCATTGTTGCCAATGCAAATTGGGCAAAACTTACTATCGTCATCACCGGGGCTTCCCATTTACCACTACGCTTGATAAGAATAACACCCAGAATACTGTGACAGGCACTCCAGAGCAGAAAACTTCCTTCCTGGCCTTCCCAGAAACAGGCCAGCAGGTATTTGAATTCCAATGACCGGCTGCTATGTTTCCATGCATAATGGTACTCGAACAGATGGTTGTGAATGATATAAAATAAAATACCGAAAATGGAGAAAACGGAGATCACTTCAACAATGAAGGCATAACGGGCCAATTTTTTCCAGGCGATCGAATCCGTTTCGTTCTTTGATTGAGCGGCAAGAAAATAAGTAACTGTGGCAAGAAGGGAAGCTACCAGAGAAAGCACAATGAAAAAATGTCCTAATTGTCCGGGTAATAAATTTTCTCCGATATAGTCCATACTGTAGTTTAGAATTATTTACAGATAAAATTGCTGCAGCTATAGTTTGCGCAGGGTCATTATTTCTTTGCAGGAACGTTCCCCGGGTGTGTACCGCCTTTTGCCTGTTCTTCTTTGTATTTGGATGGGCATTTGGTTTGTATGTCTTTGCATTCAAATTGCCCGTTATTATACTTCCCTTTTAATACTAATTTTTCACTGATTTCAAGATTGTCTGGCTTGGCATTATGATAAACCACTTTCACAGACTTGCCAAGGGTATCAATAGCGATGAAACTCAAATAGTTTGGATTATTAACGGCATCGTATTCAATAGGTTGGGATTTGTCCAGTTTGGCCATCAAGTGAACGAATTTACCAGGCTTTGCCATGGCAGTATCAATCGTATCATAAGTGCTGGCTGTTTTCAGGAAAGTAAGTAAGATGCCAATAGAGCCGGCAATTAAAACCAGCAGGATTATATGTATTTTCTTCATGGATTTTTGTTTGCAGTGCAAAGGTAGGCCAAAATTCCATTAAGGATGCGATGAGAAAAATCGGCTACTAGCTGACAATTATCACCTTAAATGCAAATAACCGGGCAGCCCGATTTGACCCTATATTTGCACAGCTAACACTTGTTTGGGTTTGTAAAATATTTCTATATGTTATTTCAACTGACTGAAGAGCAACTGATGATTCAAAAAGCCGCCAGGGATTTTGCACAAAATGAATGCCTGCCGGGAGTAATTGAAAGGGATGAAAAGCAACAATTTCCCCGGGAGCAGATCACCAAACTGGCAGAACTTGGTTTTATGGGTATGATGGTGAAACCAGAATATGGTGGTGCAGGGATGGATACGGTAAGTTATGTACTGGCTATGGAAGAAATAAGTAAAGTAGATGCCAGTGTGAGTGTTTGTATGAGTGTTAACAACAGCCTCGTATGCTATGGTCTGCAGGAATATGGCAACGAAGAACAAAAGCAGAAATATCTATCTCCATTGGCGCAGGGACAAAAAGATGGTGAATTGTATATTGGCGCATTTATGCTGAGCGAACCCGAAGCTGGTAGTGATGCTACTTCACAAAGAACGACAGCAGAAGACAAGGGAGATCATTACCTGTTAAATGGCACGAAGAACTGGATAACTAATGGTGGAACAGCTTCGGTTTACCTGGTAATAGCACAAACTGACCCGGCAAAGGGTTCAAAAGGGATCAATTGCCTGATAGTGGAAAAGAACTGGCCGGGAGTTGTAGTGGCAGCCAAGGAAAACAAGTTGGGTATCAGGGGAAGTGATACCCATACTGTAATGTTCAATGATGTGAAAGTGCCTAAAGAAAACAGGATCGGGGATGATGGATTTGGATTCAAGTTCGCAATGAAAACATTGGCTGGGGGCAGAATTGGGATAGCCTCCCAGGCACTGGGTATTGCCAGCGGAGCATATGAATTGGCAAAAACCTATTCGAAAACGAGGAAAGCCTTTGGTACTGAAATTATGAACCACCAGATCATCGCTTTCAAGCTGGCTGATATGGCTACCCGGATAGAAGCTGCCAGGTTACTTTGTCTGAAAGCTGCCTGGGAAAAAGATAATGATATTGACTATACGCTCAGCTCTTCGATGGCCAAAGTATATGCTTCTGAAACAGCCATGTGGACCACTACAGAAGCAGTACAGATACATGGCGGCTATGGTTTTGTAAAAGAATATCATGTAGAAAGGCTGATGCGGGATGCCAAGATTACCCAGATATACGAAGGTACCAGTGAGGTGCAGCGGATCGTTATCAGCAGATCTATCTTAAAATAAAATGGATAATTTCTTTATACTAATGTGCAAATGAAAGAAAATCTTTGCACATTTTAATTTTACAAGATGCCGGTCAATACAGCGAAGTATAAAAGTATTATTAATGAGTTAGCTGATAAGCATGCTATACTTGTTGCTGTATCTAAAACAAAACCTGTTGAGGATATTTTTGAGCTATACAACCTGGGTCATCGTGATTTTGGAGAAAACTATGTTCAGGAACTGGTAGACAAATCCGGCAGCCTTCCTTCAGATACCCGTTGGCATTTTATTGGTCATTTACAAAGCAACAAAGTAAAATATATAGCTCCGTTTGTTCATTTGATACATGGGGTTGATAGTTTTAAGTTGTTGAAAGAGATTAACAAGCAGGGTGAAAAAGCCGGAAGAACGATTGATTGCCTTCTGCAGGTACACATTGCAGAAGAAGAAACTAAGTTTGGCTTCAATGAAGAGGAGCTTATCCTTGCAATGGGCCAGGTTAATAGTTTGAAAATTGCTCATGTACGCATTTGCGGATTGATGGGCATGGCAAGCTTTACAACTGATATGAATGTCGTGAGAACGGAATTTGCGCATCTGAAAAAAATATTTGACACTGCCAGGACCTGTTTGCCACTTGGTCAGCATCCCATGGATATTCTCTCAATGGGTATGAGCAGTGATTATAAGATTGCGTTAGAAGAAGGAAGTAACATAGTAAGGATTGGCAGCTTGCTCTTTGGAGAAAGAGAAAAGAAAAGCTGAGCCGGACTTCTGGCTGGTATATTCATAATTATTCGTATTTTTTAGGTTCAATCACCTCAAATGCGTTTTCTGTTTATCATCACCATTATGTTCATTTCTTTGCCTGTAATAGCACAGGAAGAAAGAGATACCACTCTTAGCCGTTGTCCTGTTTATATTACAGATACCGCCAGTGCAAACAATTTTTTTATTGAAGGAAGGTCAGTAGTATTGAAAGTGTACCGGATGAAAGGGAAACTCACCATTAAGGTGGAGCAAAGAGATCAGTTTTTTACACTTTACTTTCATGAAAAAAGATTGAAAAATACTACCTACAAAATCAAACAAGGTTCTAAAAGCAGGGGTGAAGTGGAAGGTGCTTATACCTTTAAATCCGGTGAGCAAACCTCCTTTGTACCGGTCTTAAAAGGTACGATTGAATCTGTATTTGACAAAGAAAAGAATCTGTGGAGACTTACCGTCAATGGAATGATCATTAACCAGGTAGAAAGAATAATAACGCACTACAGGGTCAAAGCAGTTCTGTTTGTTAAATAGTTTTATTTTGCCGGATAGCCGGGTATATTTTCTCCCAGTATTATATTTCTTTTTGCTTTCAGCAATCCATTGTCATTAACAGTAGTGAGGATGCCATTGCCACCTCTGAATCTGGTTTTATTTCTCTCGTCCTCTGGCAGTAGCGGGTCATCCGCAAACAAAAATTCATCTATCCAGTATTCATTCTTGTCTGACTCTTTTATAACCGGATGAATATGCTTCGGATTATTGCTGTTAGGGTAGGAAGCTGGAACCAATGTATAGAACCTGTATTGCCCTTTGTCATTTGTTTTTGCCCAGCCTCTGATGTAACCGTGTCGTTTGTCCCATCCTTTTTCACCCCCTTTTACCGGGTACACACCTTTTTGGTCCGTATGATAAATATAAATGACGACTCCGGCAGCGGGGGTCTTTCCATCTTTTTTGTACACAATACCGCTGATCTCCAGTTTTGGTCCGGGATCATTGAAATCTGGTAATGTATCTGTCCAGTGCAATTTTTCAAAGGGCACCGGACTTTCATAAATTGCCTCACAACCTTCACAGTTGCCCCCCACTTTTGTTTTACCTTCCTCAGATGATCCTGACTCTTTTTGACCGCAGGCAGTCCATGAATTGCAAAAGGCAATTGCTATCAGCAAATATGTTTTCATGTAATTTTTTTGTCAACCCAATTTCGCCCAGTTTCTTCTTTTTCCTGTAATAACTACACCAGCGGAAGAAAAAACCTGATGAAATGCAGGGATGTAATTGGTCAAGTAAATCCATCCTTTAATGTAATCTGTACTACCGGCTGGAATTTGTACTTTTATTTTGAACTATGCACAACGCCCCTTTCTTTATTAAGTACAAGCTGCACCATGTAATTTTCTGGCTTCTGGTGTTTGGGATATGGTTTTTTTTCAGGGTAGATGATTATTCCAGCGAACGGAAAGCTTTTATTGTTACACTGATTAAGGTAGTTGATCTTATGATCATGATCTCTGTTACCAATTACCTGTTAATACCCAGGCTGCTTTACAGAAAAAGATACTTTCTTTTTGCAATCTGCCTGCTTACGCTGGTGATAGTAAGCAGTATTATTAAAATGAATATTATTGGAAGAGTACTCAATAGCCCGGCATTATATAACTGGAGCCAGGATATTAAAGCAAGGGTGTATGATAATATTATTCCACATTTATTTTTGGTCATAGCCGGGGCTGCTATTAAGTTAATGTTTGATTATGGGAAACTGCAGCAGCGGATGGCAGAAACAGCAAGGGAAAAGGCAGAAGCCGAGCTTAGCTTTTTAAAATCTCAGATCAACCCTCATTTTTTATTCAACTCATTGAACTCTGTTTATTTCCTGATTGATAAGAGTAATACAGCAGCTAGGGAAACATTGCATAAATTTTCGGAAATGCTGCGTTACCAGTTGTACGAAGCTAATGGAGATAAAATACCTGTTGAAAAAGAAATTCAATACCTTAAAGATTATATGGATTTGCAGCAGCTACGAAAGGATGAAAAGTATGCTGTTAGTTTTAACTGTACGTCTTCTGCCAGAGGATTTTACATTGAGCCATTACTGCTGGTATCTTTTGTTGAAAATGCATTCAAACATATTTCACATCATAATGATAAAACTAATTTTGTGAGAGTGGATATGCAATATCAGAACAGCAAATTGATTTTTTCGATTGAAAATTCAAAAGAAAAGCAGCCATCAATTGAGCGGCAGGGTGGTATTGGGCTAAGCAATGTCAGACGGAGGCTTGAATTGCTATATCCCGGGAAGCATGACCTGGTGATCAACAACCAGGATGATCTTTTTACAGTACACTTAAATATCCAATTGTCATGATAATTAATTGCATTGTCATTGATGACGAGCCACTGGCCAGAAGGGGTCTTAAGGAATATATTGCGGATGTAGATTTTCTTAACCTTGCAGCGGAGTTTGATAATCCATTGCAGGCAACCGAACTTATCAGCAACGGGCAAGCACAGTTACTTTTTCTTGATATACAAATGCCCAAAATCACAGGGCTTGATTTTTTCAGATCTCTGCAGCACCCGCCACCGGTGATATTCACCACGGCTTATCCACAATATGCATTGGAGGGCTTTGAAGTAAATGCTTTAGACTACCTGGTAAAGCCGGTTTCTTTTGATCGCTTTCTGAAGGCAGTGTTAAAGGCGAAAGAATACTATGAAGTAAGAAACAAGAATGTAGCAGATGCGGCTACCTCAGAATATTTTTTTATAAAAGCAGATAATAAATTGATCAGGATATTGTTTGATGAGGTCTTATTTGTAGAGGCGTTACAGAATTATGTTACCATTCATACAGTTGCAAAAAAATATATGACCTATCTTACTTTTAAATCAGTGGAAGATTATTTGCCCGCTGATAAGTTTATTAAAGTTCATAAATCTTATATTATTTCAGCATCCAGGGTTGATAGTATAGAGGGAAACGAAATAAGGATTGGCCAGCATCATATACCTATCAGCCGGAATCAGAAGGATGAAGTGATGGAAAAGTTACTCCGAAACAGATTTTTGAAGCGCTGAACTATTACAGTAGCAGGATTTTCTTTAAATTTAGGAGGGATGAAAGTACTGCCTGTCATATTACTCCTTTTGTACACACCTTTGATCTTTGCTCAATCTGACGTAGCCGAAGATGAGGATCCAAAAAAATTGGCCAAAAAAATAACTGCAGGTTGTGCGACTGACCGGGAAAAAGTGACCAGGATATTCAGGTGGATCACAGATAATATTTCCTACCGGGTCAGGTCAAGAACCAAAAACATTGTTATCGGATCTGCTTCACAACGATTTTCCAGAGGAGATGATGATAATGATGCTCCGCTGAAACCGTTGAATGAGAGAGTGGCAGAGTCAGTCTTGAAAAAGAAAGAAGCTATTTGTGATGGCTATGCCCGTCTTTTTACAACTTTATGTGATTTTTCCGGTATACGAAGTGAGATCATTATTGGATATGCAAGAAGTAATGCCAATAAACCAATGCCAAAATTTGCTGTGAATCACACCTGGAATGCCGTTTTCCTGGAAGGAGATTGGCGGTTACTGGATGTTACCTGGGCTAGTGGTTATATAGCAAGAGGAGGTAATGAATTTATACGGGATTATGATGCGCAATATTTTCTGTCGCCCCCTGAAAAATTTATCAGGGATCACTACCCGGATGACCCAAGGTGGACATTACTGTCGGATGCTGAAGTGCCCGAGGAATTTAAGGGATCACCGTTTAAGCAAAAATCGTTTATCAAATACAGGATCACTTCATTCAGTCCGGCAACAGGAGTTATTGAAGCGGCGGTCGGTGATACTATTCAACTGGAGCTGGCAACGGCGGATGCAGAACGGGATAAGCAGATATCTCCTGATATGTCTGTTGATTCTGCAATATTTCAGCATTCAGATTCATGGGTATTTCTTAAACCAGTTGCATCGGAAAAAAATCCTGTCAAGCCAGGCAAATACAAGTACATATATCCCATATCATCAGCCGATGTTAAATGGTTGTACCTGCTCTACAATAATGACATGGTACTGCGGTACAAATTGTATGTAAAAAAGTAAGAAATATTTTAAAGAGAAAAACTGCAGCGAAATCAGTCATATTCTTCTGTATTTACAATCTCTCCATAGTTGACCAGCAATTCAGCTCCTGCAGGAATATCGGTCAGTGCTTCAAAATATTCTCCATGATTGACCGATATGATATTTGGGGTTGAAGAATGATTAAGGTAGTTCACCATATCCATCACTTTGAAGCCATAATCGGGAACATAATAATGGTCATCATCATAAAGGCAATATGTTTCTACCAGGTTTCTGGAATGGGATGGTAATTGTTCCACCTCAGTTATTGACAATCGTACCCATTGGCCAATATTATTTGAAAATATAGTGCGGCATCCTTTCGGAATATTCTGCATGGCAAAAACACCAATTCCATGAACCGGGGATGGCTTTAGCATGGCATAAGTCTCCCCGGAAAGTTCTTTCAGTAACTCTTCCTTCGTCATCAGCTATAATTCTGGATTAGCTTCCCCGCTGGGAACCGGTATTTTGTTGTTTACTTACAAAACCTGACTTAGGTTTTTGTATGAATTTTGAGCCTGCGGCATTGGCACCCTTTTTTTTGTCGTCTTTTTTCTTTCCTTTCTTATTATTCTGATTCAATAATGACATAGAATATCTTTTTATAAAGATAATAGATTATAAAATTCATTTCATTTTTCTTGAAAAACGCATTATCTCAACGCTGTCTGCACGAAGCAGGAGAAAATTACTATCGATTATGGAATAAGAATTGATCGTCTTTAAGGCTTCCAGGAACACTTTTTCGCCATCACCGGGGCAGGCTACTTTAGTCATTGCGGGATCACCAAAATTCATTTTTTCACCTTCTATTTTTACCTGGCATGAGAACCTGTTACAGGTGGTACTGCCTCTTACGGCACGGCCTTGAAGATCAAAGTTCAGGTTGGGTTTTTGACCTGGGTACAGCTTTGCCAGATTTACCTTACTATCAGATATGCTGCTTAGTTCCCATAAACCAGCAAGCGAAGGCATGGCCGACGCCGGAACTATATTTACCGGCTCCGCAACGGGCACTTCAGAAGGAGGTGCTTCTTTTTCTTCCTTGGGATTATTACAGGCTATTAAAAGGATGGCAGAGAAAATGAGTACACTAAGTAAAGTTTTCATCATTGATTTTTTGCAAAAATAAAATCTATTTATGATTCCGGCATACTTCTAAGTATCTTTAAATACGGGAGTCAGAGGCAGGGGGAAGCTTTTACTCTACATGCAGATCAGGTCAGGGATAAAATACCCTCCTGAGGGGATAGTTCCGGCGGCTTTACTTCTTTTCTTTACAGAAAATTTTGACAAATGAAATTATTCTTCCTTACAGCAGCAGTAACCATGTTTTCACTTCACATCGGGGCCCAGTCAACCAGTAAACCCCGGGAACTTAAGAAAACAATTACTTTGAAAATGGCCAGAACGGTTGATGATGAAATGCCAGGCACAAGGGGGGCTTCCGTAGTTTGGCATCCTCTTCAAAAGAAATATTATGCTGCAATGGCCGGTAATTTTGGATATCCTTTATCTGTATTTGATGTAAGTGGCAAAAGGATTTCAAATGATGAACAAAATACCGAGGCGGATGTCAGAGGACTGTGGTATAACCCGTTCAAAAAGGCTATTGAAGGAAATGCTTATGGATCTTTTGGATGGTTTACCTATGAACTAGACAAGGATGGGATGATTAAGGAAGCAAAAACCTTATTTGAGGGGTTGAGTCAGCCATCTGAGCAGTGTGTGGGAGCTTATAATGCTGCCAAAAAGCAGGTGCTGTTTTTATATGGAAGCCAGGTATATATTTATATGCGTGACAGCGCAATTGAAAGAAATAGAATAATAATACATTGGGGCAGAACAAAAGCAGACGGAATTATGGAAGATGAAGATGAAACGGCAGAACCCGAAAATCATAACCGGACCACCATTGTATATACAGGCATGCCGGGCGCAGAATTAGGTTTTTTGAATTTTATGGATATGCAAATTGAATTATACAATATCAAAGATGGATTTTTGACCCGTACCCTAAAACTACCAGCCGATGCAATTCCTGAGGCTACTTTTAATTTCTCATATACTAACGGAACGTTCTGGTTGTTTGATATGACCAACCGTGAATGGACAGGATATAAGTGAGATTTGTAAAGATTATTGCTATACCCCGGATTTATTCCGGGGTTTTTTATTAATGGCAGAATTTCTCTTCTGATTTTCCTTAGCTTAGATGATTGTATCATTAGCTATATTAAATTATTAAGTATGCGTCTTATCATTAGTATTATACTGTTTGGTCTTGTGCCGGGACTTGCCAGTGCTCAGAAGATTAATGAGGATTCCTTGTATATGCGGGGGCATTATGAAAAATTTGAATACCGAATTCCTATGCGGGATGGGGCAAAATTGTTCACTGTTGTGTATATGCCGAAAGATAAGTCAAAGACATACCCGATACTGATGAACAGAACCTGTTACAATGCTTCAGGGTATGGAAACTTTAAAACACATGGACATCCTTCCCGGTACCTTGTACAGGATGGATATATACTCGTTTTCCAGGATGTGAGAGGAAGGTATATGAGTGATGGATTATTTGATAATATGACACCTAATATTCCAGGCAATGACACAAAGAACAAGAAAGATATTGATGAGAGTTCAGATACCTGGGATACTATTGATTGGATGGTAAAGAACCTGAAAGGTAATAATGGAAAAGTTGGGATATATGGTATATCATATCCCGGATTTTATTCAGCAGCATCGTTGCCTGATGCCCATCCGGCACTAAAAGCCTGTTCACCCCAGGCACCGATCTCTGACTTCTTCTTTGATGATTTTCATCATATGGGAGCATACCTGCAAAGCTATACTGCGGCATTTGCTGTATTTGGCTACCAGAAAAAGGATACAACCAGGAACGATTGGTTCATACCAGAGATTATGCGGTTTTATGGGCAGTCGCCAAAAGATGGGTATGATTTTCATTTGAAACAAGGGCCGCTTAAAAATATTACGGAGAAGTACCATCATGATAATTTCTTCTGGCAACAGATAATTAACCATCCTAATTATGATACTTTCTGGCAAAAAAGAAATTTACTGCCTCACCTTAATAATATTAAACCGGCAGTACTTACCGTTGGCGGGTGGTTTGATGCCGAAGATCTGTATGGGCCGTTAAATATTTATAAAACGATTGAAAAGACAACCCCCGGTGCCAAAAATAGTATTGTGATGGGCCCCTGGGGACACGGGGACTGGGCTAATGAAAAAGGAAAAAGTACACATAACCATATTTATTTTGGCGACAGTATCTCAACTTTTTTTCAAAAGGAAATAGAGAGATCCTTCTTTGCATATCATTTAAGGAATGAAGGTGATTTGAACCTGCCTGAAGCATATATGTTCAATACTGGCAAAAAGCAATGGGAAAAATTTGATGTATGGCCGCCTAAAGACATTCCACCGTTGAAATTATATTTTGGAGAAAACGGAAAATTATCAGTGGACAAACCGCTGGATGAGAAAGCAACGTTTGAGTATATAAGCGATCCTGCAAAACCCGTTCCTTATACTTCTGAAACAGAAGAGCTTACTTTCACTCCCCGGGATTTTATGAGCGATGACCAGCGGGACGCTTCAAAGAGGCCGGATGTATTGACTTTTGAAACAGAAGTACTGACAGATGAGGTGACAATGGCTGGAGAAATATTGGCCAAACTAAAAGTAGCGATGTCAGGCACTGATGCAGATTTTATTGTGAAACTGATTGATGTATACCCGGCTGATCATCCAAACTATGAGCATAATCCCAAGAATATAGTAATGGGAGGCTATCAGCAACTAGTTCGCAGTGAAACGTTCAGGGGAAGATTCCGAAATAGCTTTGAAAAGCCCGAGCCTTTTGTCCCGGACCAGATAACTGATGTAAATGTTCCTTTGCAGGATGTGCTTCATACTTTTAAAAAAGGGCATAAAATAATGATCCAGATACATAGCACATGGTTCCCGTATATCGATCGTAACCCACAGCAGTACGTTGAGAATATCTATAAAGCCGGGGAGAAGGATTTTATTAAATCATCCATTAAAGTATATGGAAGTTCAGTAATAGGAGTGGGAGGTGAACAACAGGTGAAAAAAGGCTTTTAAACTAATTAGGGTATGCCAACTGTTGAAGGTCTTATTGAAAAATTTGGTATGCTACCTCATCCGGAAGGAGGATATTATACCAGAACTTACCAGTCAGATATCAATGTTTCACTGGAATGCCTTGGTGGAGGATTCACTGGCAATCGCCCCTTTTCAACCGCTATTTATTTTTTACTGGGAAAAGGAAATTTTTCTGCTTTTCATCGTATTAAGAGTGATGAGTGCTGGCATTTCTATGCCGGCGAAACATTATTGATCCATATTATCAATCCCGCCGGGGAACTGGCTACGGTAAAACTTGGAAGCAAAATTGAAAAAGGAGAGGTATTCCAATATGTTGTTCCGGCAGGTTATTGGTTTGCAAGTGAACCAGCTCCTCAATCTTCTTTCTCATTTGCAGGATGTACTGTTGCTCCGGGTTTTGACTTTGAAGATTTTGAATTGGCTCATGCCGTTGCTTTAGTAAAGCAATATCCTCAACACAAACTGCTTATTGAAAGGCTATGCCGGCAATAGCTAGCGGATCAGTTTGCTATTCAGTTTTTTTAAAACTTAATAGTGGCAGCTTCAAAGTATTGGCCATATCCTCCGTTTTACTTCCAAGAAGGAGTTTGTCCCACATGCTTCTTTCCCGGGTAAACATTACAAGCCACTGCGGGTGATTGATCTCCATGAAATGCCGTATCTGTTTCAATAATGGCACTTCTACATCTGCAGCTTGTTTTACAAACCTGATATCCAGGTAACCTGTTCTCTTAATTATTTTAGCCACTTCTTCATCGGTTTTTTTAATTTCATCAGGACCGTAATCAAAATGCAATAAATCTATACCGGCATGTGCACTCCTGGCAAATGGTATAAGCCTGTCTAATTCAGCTTCGGGGTTCTCCAGGTCGGAAGCGTAAAGAATAGTTCTTACAGTACTATACCCGAAATGCTGGGGTATCGCTAAAACGGGAATATCTGACCTGGCGATCATATTTGATGTATTAGAACCAAAAAGGAATTTTTTGATTCCTGAAGCACCATGAGTTCCCATAACAATCAGGTCCGCATCGAGTTCTTTGGTTACTGAAATTATTTTTTCCACTATCAACGGGTTATACTCTGCTTTGGCTTTTATCTTTTCGGAAGGGAATGAAATTTTAAGGGTCAGCAGTGCTTTGTATATTTCTTCTTTTAATGCCCTGGTCTTTTCGTCTTCATCTTTCTTTATAAGCTTTTCCATTTCCTGTTCATTGGTGGCTGTTGCCAGCTTGTATGGAGACTCATGCAGTACATGGTACAGGTATAAGTTTGATTCAACAATTTTGGCCAGTTGCATGGCATATTCCAGCGCTTTTCTGGCATTTTCTGAAAAATCAAAAGGAATGAGGATAGTTTTCATTTAGTAATAGTTAATTATTACATATTAAATTTTAATGAACTGGCATGGCCAGAACAGGAACCTTAGCATGATAACTCATCCTCCGTGTAATACTTCGATTAAAAATACTGCCAATTAGGCTTCTCTTATGAGTTGTCATTGCCAGCAGGTCAATATTATTTTTATCTATGTATTCTGTAATGCTTTCCTCAAAGTAACGGCCGGAAAGGTGCTTTGCATTAATAGTAATACCCTCATATTTCCGTTTTAATTTTTCTTCCATGAATTCAATTTCCTTTGCATCATTCAAAAAATCGGATGCCCCGGCTATATCTTCATCAGTAAATATTGTTACCAGAACTTCGGCATTAAATACCCGTGCCAGGTCAAATAGATGTTTCAAAGTGTCAATATCTTCGTCAAAATGATTAATTGCCAGCAGGAATTTTGCAGGGATACTCCAGTCATATTCCAGCGGTATCGCCAGGACAGGTATTTTACTGTTGCTTATTATTGAAGCCGTCTTGCTTCCGAATATCTTTTCCTTTAGCCCTGATACGCCAAGAGTGCCCATTATTACAAGATCAGCCTTGTGTTCTTCAGCGGCAACAAGTATTGTATCATTGATCGGACCGCTATATAACTGTATGTTTACTAATACCTGCTCGGTTTCTTCTATACTTCTTCGCAGTATCTCGAGGTTATTAAAGGCCTCGTCTGCGATCGTTTTATTGTATTCAGCTTTGGGAATAGCACCTTCCATATACAGGGTGTCCAGATGCTCGCATGCATGAATGAGATAGATTGTTGCCTGGTTTAGTTTGGCGATCTGAACAGCATAATCAATTGCTCTTTCAGCATTCGGTGAAAAATCGGTTGGAACAAGGATCTTTTTCATCAGGAATTATATTGCTTAAAGCAATTTGCTCATATTACTGGTAAGTAACTATGATAACCCTCATTCTGACTACTGATTTTAATAGGCTACTGCTATTAATTGGTCTGTAAGGAGTAAATTTTCCTTTTTAGTACTCCGGCTGCATTAGTGTAGCCACCATCAGCACCATCAACAAAATGAACATGCTGATCATCCATATTACGGACATAGCAGGACATAACGGATTCGCTGCTGACATGAAGTCCGTAAAGAATTTTGTTCCGTTTTTCAAAATCATCTAATGCTGTTTTCAATTGCTCCCTTTGTTCTGCCGATCCCGTGATCACAGTGTTTATTTTTCCATCTATAACAAGGGTGTCAGACATGTCAACAAGCTTATACAGGTATTCTTTACCTTTTTTTGTTTTAAAGTATATCTTACCTAGTGATGTAGTAATCCATGTTCGCAGCAAATACATGGCATTGAACCCACCTAATCTTGTTCTCATTTCTCTCCCTATTTTTTCAAACGTAGCCATCATTCTAAGCTTTGAGATGCTTATTGGCTTACGAACCTCCGGGGCACCATAGATTTTATCAATGCTTTCTATCACCTGTCTGAATGCATCAGCCTGCTGTATTCCTTCTTTGGCAATAACCTGCAAGCAGACTACCTCAAAATTATTGGCTGGTGGTTTGATCTTATCCCACCTGCAGTGCATACCGCTCATGTCAAGTTCCCCTGTATTATTCGGCAGGGGAGGTGAGGGCCGGTCTTCCGCTTTTATTTTTCTTTCAGCAAAAGTCAGCCCATTTCCGAGTAACACCGGAATATTGAACAAATCTGAAGTCTTAAGTTTACTTAGCCTGAGTTCATGCCCCTGTTCGTAGACTTCGGTTACAGGAACATGCCCTACCCGGAGATCAAGATTAAAATTGTTCAGGGTGTTCTCTCTATGTTGTTGAAGAGCAGTAAGTGTTGCAGCCAGTAAAGAAGGTGGTATGATAAAAGTAGCCCCATCGCCACCAAAGAAGAAAGGGACTGATATATTATCCTTAAAGGCAATATTCAGAGCTGCAACAATACTCCCGGTGGCAACCAAGTTTACTGTTTGATGCTGTCCGTCCAGGGCTGCCTGGGTACTGTTTTTTACATCGGTGATCAGCACATGCCAGTTATCCGGTACTTTAAAGAAAAGATGATTCTCCATCAGCAGATCACTAAGAGGGATTTCATTTACAGGAAGCCGGGAATAGAAAAGGTCATTGCTGGTTACAACCATAATCTTCGCAGGTTTTATGGAAAGTTAGGTTTTAGTTGTGAGATAAAAATGAGAATGCCAGGTATGGGTCAATTGGTCGAGCAGTTAAAAATTTATTTTCAGAAAATATTGAAAATATGAAAAATATTAGTAGCTTTGAGTTCAGAAAGGGATCAAATACTTCAAAATCTTCTGTATGAACACCCTCGCTTATATTCTCTACCTGGTTCTCACTTACTTCATTACCGTTCATGTGGGGCTTATTTTTTACCGGAATGGCAGAGTATATATTCTTCGTCTTTTACATAGTGATGAAGAGTTGACTGATTTTATCAATAGAATTCTACTAACCGGATATTACTTGCTGAATCTGGGTTATGCTGCTTTGATGATCCGGTCATGGCAAACGGTAAATAACCTGGAAGAACTTATGGGCAGTGTATTGGTTATGACAGGTAAGATCATGCTGACTCTTGCTGTGATCCATTTCTTTAATATGGCGGTTATTTATCTCTTCAGTAAAAGGAAACATCATTTTCATCAACATAAAAAATAAGTATATGAACACAACCTACAATTTCACGGCATACCTGATCTATCTACCTGTTGTCATCTTACTTACCTGGTATGTGGCACATATTCTGTTCAAGAACAGTAAAGCCTTTATGCTTGATATCTTTCACGGCAAAGCTGATATAGCCCTTTCTACTAACAAACTCTTTGAAACAGGTTTTTACCTGCTTAACCTTGGCTTTGCACTCTGGATAATGGAAGTAGCTTCTACTATAACAGATGGACGGACATTGCTCGAAATATTGAGTGCAAAAATTGGCGGCTTTAGTATATACCTGGGAATTATGCTTTTTTTTAACCTGTATCTCTTTTTCAGGGGTAGAAGGATATCAAAAGAAAGAGCAAAACTTGCAGAAGCCCTGTCAAAAATTCCCGGTAATGAGAGGGTTAAATCAAGCGATAAGGACTTACCTGAAGTTAAGTAACTGACTAAACAGCCATTTTTTGGAAGGCGGTGCGTTTATGCGACCGCCTTCTGCTTAAACAGTTCATTTCCTTAACTTTGCGACTTATGACGGAAGAAATAAAAAAAGAAGAACGAAGCCTTAATTTCCTGGAAGAAATAATAGAGGAAGACCTGAAAAACGGTAAATATAAAAGCATAGTCACCCGTTTTCCTCCTGAGCCTAATGGCTATTTGCATATAGGACATGCATCAAGCATTTGTCTGAATTTTGGACTTACCCAGAAGTATCCGGGTTATACTAACCTGAGGTTTGATGATACTAACCCGGAAACAGAAGATACGGAGTATGTAGATAGCATTAAGGAAGATATTCATTGGCTGGGGTTTGAATGGAAGAATGAGCATTATGCTTCTGATTACTTTGATACTTTGTATGAGTATGCTATTAAACTTATTAAAAAAGGATTGGCCTATGTGGACGATAGCAGCAGTGAAGAAATAGCCGCAATGAAGGGAACACCAACTGAACCGGGTAAGAACAGTCCGTACCGTGAGAGACCCATTGATGAGAACATCAGCTTATTTGAAAGCATGAAGAATGGCGAGTTTTCTGACGGAAGCAGAACGCTGAGAGCAAAGATCGATATGGCGCATATCAATATGCTGATGCGGGACCCGATCCTTTATCGTATCAAGCATGCCCATCACCACCAAACAGGAGACAAATGGTGTATTTACCCGATGTATGATTTTGCACATGGCCAGAGTGATTCTATTGAAGAGGTAACTCACTCAATCTGCACACTTGAATTTGTACCGCACCGTGAATTATATGACTGGCTGATTGAAAAACTGGGGATATATCCTTCACACCAGTATGAGTTTGCCAGGAGAAATATTAATTATACAGTTACCAGTAAAAGAAAATTACTCCAGCTGGTTAATGAAAAGCATGTAAATGGTTGGGATGACCCGAGAATGCCGACTATCAGTGGGCTGCGCCGTCGTGGTTACACACCGGAAAGTATCCGTGATTTTTGCGACAGGATAGGGGTAGCCAAAAGAGAGAATATGGCGGATGTAGGCTTGTTGGAATTTTGTGTAAGAGAGCATCTTAATAAAATCTCATTACGCAGGATGGTGGTATTTGACCCATTGAAAGTGGTTATCACTAACTACACAGGCCAGGAAGAAGTCTTACAAAGTGAAAACAACCCGGAAGATGAGCAGGATGGTACCAGGGAAATTCCATTTAGTGCCGAGTTGTATATAGAGCGGGAAGATTTTATGGAGAACCCGCCTAAAAAATATTTTCGCCTGGCACCCGGACAGATGGTACGATTAAAAAGTGCTTATATCATAAAGTGTGAAGAGGTGGTAAAAGATGCGGCAGGACATGTTACTGAAGTAAGATGTACTTATATCCCGGAAAGCAAAAGCGGTTCTGATACAAGTGGTATCAGTGTAAAAGGAACATTGCATTGGGTAAGTGTGAGGCATGCTATTACTGCTGAGGTACGTTTGTATGACCGCTTGTTTAAAGTAGAAGATCCAACTGATGAGGAAGGGGACTTCAAGGAATACCTCAATCCCGATTCATTACAGGTATTACCCGCTGTTTATGCTGAACCATCTATGAAAGGTGCTGTTGCGGGTGACCGATACCAGTTTATACGAAAAGGATATTTTGTGCTGGATAAAGATTCTGCTTCAGCTCAGTTGGTATTCAATAAGACTGTTGGATTAAAAGATGCCTGGGCAAAAGAAGTGAAGAAGGGATAAGTGAATTGCATTGAAATTTTTAAATGCGTCTGTCAGGACGCTTTTTTTATGCACATATTTTTCCAGATGCTGATTGCATCTTTTCTGAAATCAATCATATAGATTAATGACTACCGTCAGTTTATTTGACTAAAAGGGAGAATAGTTTTGGTTAAAAGAAAAAAATATGAGCTATACTAATATTACCCGCATAGGAACAGACCATACCATTTGGCAAAAAGGGTTTGGTTTTTATAAAGATGAACTGGATATAATGGAGAGCCGGCTGGCGGAAGTGGCGATGAAGAATACAACCTTTGAAGCCCGGCAAGGGGTTGAACATTTTCAGAATCAGTTTATTGTTCAGCGAAATAATATTGATGAGTTAAAACATGAAGTAAACCTTTACGTTGAAAAACTGGGAAGTGATGCTCAAAAGCATGGCGGAAGAATGGAGACTACAATGGTAGCCGAGCATGCAGAACTTCATGAGAAGTATGAAGGATTTGAAAAAGTGATGAATATCCTGAGGCATGAATTTAATGAATACCTGAGTAAGTGGATGTAGTCCATCACAACTATTGATAAAGGCAGGGTAACTATTTATCCTGCCTTTTATTTTGGGAAAGGAACAGCTATTATTTAATTGGCAGCCCCGGTTTTAGTAGGCTTAACGAAAATGTATGCATCACTTTCTACAAAATCATTTGCCCTGATCTCTACTGAAGTTGGTTTGCCATCTGTCAGCGAAAATTTTGCAGGATATATTCCATAGCCAATATTTGAATAGGTCATACGGAATTCATTGTTATCCATATACTCCATGTAGCCAATCAGGTCAGGATGGTGTTGAAAACGGCAGATCAGCATGTTGCCACTTTTGTTTATCGTTATTTTGCCATATACGGTATTGAAATACTCGCCGGCAAAATCTTCCAGCTTTGTTTCGGGTATTGTTTTCTTTTCAACTCTTTTTTTCAGTATTGCAAGTTCATTGTCAAGCTCTTTTTTATTCTGGTCAAAAAATCCCCATTGAAATTTACTCCTGTCAGAGTAGGGGACACCGAAATAGGCATCCAGTAACTGGTAACGAAGTGCTTCAAAAAAATTCTGATTATCATTATTGGTCAGTATGGTAATACCTAATTTTTCTTCAGGAACAAAGCAAACATTTGTTACATGGCCAAAAGCCCCACCGGTATGCCAATATACCTGTCTGCCGGCATAATCCGCAGTATAAACCCCAAGTCCGTAGCCACGAAAATGAATCGGGTAAACAGTTGATTTGCGGCTGCCGGTAATAATATTGACATCCCTTGTTTTTTGCAAAACTGCCCAGGGTAATACCTGTTTGCCTTCGTGTCTGCCGCTATCTAATTGCAATAGCAGCCATTTAGTGAGGTCTTTTACGTTGCTGACCATACTGGTAGCCGGCCCGAGGTTGTCAACATTGTCAAATGGGATCTTTGTTATTGAACTGTACAGGTTGTTATGGGGATAAGCCACATTAGTCCTGCTGGTTAAGCCTGCTGTATTCATATAAGTATTCTTCATAGAGAGAGGAGTAAGTATATGTTGCTGAACATATTCCTCCCAGCTTAGCCCTGATGCTTTGGCAAGAATTTCACCTGCTACAAGAAAACCAGCATTGCAATACCCATAATCCTGTCTGAATTCACCTGTTGGCTTAAGGTAGCGCATTTTCCAGATAATGGAATCTTTGGGGAGATCGGAATCCCAGAATGTAAAATCGCCCTGGAATGTTTTAGTGCCAAGCCGGTGGCACAATACATCTCTTATATTGACAAGTTTTGTTGAAGTAGAGTCATACAAACTAAACCAGGGTATATATTTGGTGACTTTGTCATTCAGGGAGAGTTTTTTTTCATAATCCAATTTAGCGATCGCTGTTCCTGTAAAAAGTTTTGAATTAGATGCGATAATGAAAAGCGTATTTTCATCTACTTTATCTTCCTTTCCTAACTCTTTTATTCCATAGCCCTTACTAAGAATTACTTTCCCGTCTTTTACAATAGCAATAGCCAGCCCCGGTATTTGCCATTGCTTCATCCCCCTTTCAATATAATTGTCAAGGCTGTCGGTAAGAAATGCAGGTGACTGTGCTACAGATGCCTGGTAAGAAATTAAAAAGATTACAGAAAGCAATATCTGACAAAGTTTTTGCCCCATAAAAAAGGTTTTAATAAAATTAACTAAAAGATGGTGGAAACGGCCAATTGAAAACAGACAGTTTATTCTTTGACTTCGCTAAACAGTATGTATACTGTGCTGATCACCTCTCTTTTTTTATCTTTATATGCGATAGTTACACTGAATTCTTCATTGTCGGCTGAATACCAGTAGAAGCCGGGAGCCCATTCTTTAAAAGGAAGGTTTGTTTTCAGTAGTATGGCCTCTATCTTATCATCCGTATTTATTGATTTGTTATTTGCAATCAGTTTGCCGGTAAACAAATTTTCAGGAGTTGAATCAAAATCTCCACGACCTTTAGAGAGACGAATGGTAAGTTTTTGAAGAACATTACTTACTGTATCAATTACAAAGTCAATACCAAGACTGTCAAAAATGTATAACCTGGTTGGGTTATTATCTTCTGATAGAACCCTGTTCTCGTTCCCTATAGCTTTTCTGATATCTGTAATAGTTGATTGTTTGGTAATAGATGCATTATTAAGAGTGACAGTCTTGTTTTTCCAATCAATTGATATATCAGGTTGTCCCAGTGCAGAAAAAGACAGATGGCCAACTAACTGCAGAATGAATAAAAGCCTGATTAACTGGTTATGCACAGTGTAATTGTTATTTGTACTCTCCAAAAATTTCCCGTAATGTATCGGCTATCTCTCCAAGTGTACATTTGTTTTCCACCGCCTCGACCACAACGGGCATGATATTCTCTCCGCTGCTGGCTTTGTCACTTAGCAATTGTAATAACTGATCACATTTGGCCGGATTGCGGTTGCTCCGGAGCCTTTCCAGTTTACCTGCCTGTACTGCTCTGATACTATCATCTACTCTTAAAATGGGGATCTTACCCGGTTCATCAATATGAAATTTATTAACACCAACAATTATCTTCTCACCAGTTTCAATATTTTTCTGGTATTCATATGCACTTCTGGCTATTTCATTTTGAATAAATCCCTGCTCAATTGCCGGCACGCTGCCACCCATGGCATCTATCTTCCCGATTAATTTCCATGCGGCAGCCTCTGTTTCGTTAGTTAGTGATTCTATAAAATATGACCCTGCAAGCGGATCAACTGTATCTGGAGCTCCGCTTTCGAAGGCAACTACCTGCTGAGTCCTTAATGCAATTCTGGCCGCCTCTTCAGTGGGCAGGCTCAGGGCTTCGTCATATCCATTCGTATGCAATGATTGTGTACCGCCCAGCACTGCTGCTAATGTTTGAATTGTGACTCTAGAGATATTATTTAACGGTTGTTGTGCCGTGAGTGTGCTTCCACCTGTTTGTGTATGAAAGCGCAGCATCATAGCTTTAGGATCAGTAGCTCCCAAATCTTTCATGATATGTGCCCACATCTTCCTGGCTGCTCTGAATTTGGCTACTTCTTCAAATAAATTGTTATGTGAATTGAAAAAGAACGAAAGCCTTTTGCCAAAGACATTTATATCCAATCCTTTTTTTAATGCGGCTTGCACATAGGCTTTCCCATTACTTAATGTAAAAGCTATTTCCTGAACCGCTGTGCTCCCTGCTTCACGAATATGATAACCAGAGATGGAAATAGTGTTCCATTTTGGTACCTCATTACTGCACCATTCAAATATATCTGTAATAATGCGCATGGAAGGCTTGGGAGGGTATATGTATGTTCCTCTGGCTGCATATTCCTTCAGAATATCATTTTGAATAGTACCGGATATTTTTTTAAGATCAGCTCCCTGTTGTTTTGCTAATGCCACATATAAAGAAAGTAATATAAAGCCAGTAGCATTGATCGTCATGGAGGTACTTACTTCCTCCAGTTTGATGTCATTAAACAAGGTCTGCATGTCTTCAATAGAGTCAATAGCAACACCGACCTTACCTACTTCGCCTTCTGCCAACGGATGGTCACTGTCGTAGCCAATCTGTGTGGGCAGATCAAAGGCTACACTTAAGCCACTAACTCCCTGCGACAATAAATAGTGATACCGTTTATTACTTTCTTCAGCTGTAGAAAAACCTGCATACTGCCGCATGGTCCAGAGTTTGCCGCGGTACATATCTGGCTGTACACCTCTAGTAAAGGGAAAATCTCCTGGTTTCTCAGTTTTGGTTGAGGGCAAATCATCGCTTGTATACACAGGCTTTATTTCCAGGCCGGAATCTGTGTATTTCTTTTGGGTATCCATGATCATTTTTTTGCTGGTAAAAAAATCTACGACATCAGCTTCTTAGCTTCATGATTTATTGTTTGGGCTACCATTTCATGTATAGCTCCATTTTGTTGCGATAATAATACTTCCAGTATTTTTTTATTCAGCTCTGATGCAGAAGCAGCGGGTGGGAGGGCAGAAGCTACCTGGTTAATCACCATAATGTTTTGCTCTTTCAGGTTTCTTACTGCATCCCAGCTAACCGGGCTTACATAAAGTTGCTGGGTACTGTTGTATTCGAATTCCTGTTTGATATTTTCTGTAAGAATGATCTTCATTTCTGCGGCAGAAATACCGGGTTGGTTCAAGCGGCCAATAAGGTTTGGAAGGGCAATTCTTTCTGTCAATAATACCAATCTCTCATAAGCCTGCAGCCTGAGGGGTATACTGTCGAATTTTTCCTTTGCTACCGGAGCGGCTTGTTTTTGCGGATTACGGGTAAATGAAAAAGTAGCCATTACTATCGCTACTGCAGATAATAGAAGACTCAAAGTGGTTAGGTCCATGGATGATGGTTTGTTTTAATACACAAAAGTACGTTGATTAAGTATAGTTCAGGCCCAAAACTTCAGCAATGTAACAGGTAGTTTAAAGTTATAAATTTCCCTTCTTCGAAAAATAACACCCTTTAAACTCTGGAAAGAATAATTAATTTTACAGCATGGAAACAACTACAGCACCTGTTTCATTAACTGCCGGAGCTATTACCGCAATCAAAAACCAGATGGCAGCTGACGGATTTGACAGTACCCAGAAGTTGCGAATTGGTGTAAAAGGAGGTGGTTGCTCAGGAATGACTTATGTCCTTGGCTTTGATCATCCAAAGGAGAATGACAGCCATTTTGAAACAGGGGGTATAGCCTGCATAATGGATAAAGCACATGAAATTTATTTATACGGGATGCAAGTAGACTGGCAGGATGGGTTAAATAACCGGGGATTCACTTTTAAAAATCCCAATGCCAGCACCACTTGTGGTTGCGGTACTTCTTTTGCCGTTTAATTGGAAAAAGTTTCTTTTAAGGCAGGGATAAGATTAAGAATACCTTCATGACTTTCTCCCGGCTTTTTATCCAGTTTGCGTATAGAGTATTGTATAAAAAAATCAGGTTCATCTGTATTACTTCCAATTTTTATTGACATAAGGTTTCCAGGTGTTTCGACGGGATGATACCCGCTATTGCTTAGCTCCTTCCACTCATCCTTGTCTTTTTCAATGAAAACATGCCTGGCGATCATGATGCTTCTCCCATCTTCAATTATCTTGTTAACGTATACTTTTATTCCAATCTCAATTTTATCTTTTTTAAAAAGTGTATAAACGCCGGAAGATCCTTTAACGGCTATCCAGAATTGTTTGGCTTCTCTGTTCAGTACCGTTTTTTCTTTGGTGCAACTGTCTATAGTTATATTGAAGTAAAGGCTATCATTACGTTGGGCAGCAATGACTCCTGTAATCAGTATTAAAGTTGTTGTCAATAGTACATTCTTCATAGCTTAAAAATATAAAACCCATGAGATTATCATGGGTTTTATAGAAAATTAATTAGTTAATCTATGCTTTGGGAGAAGTAGTTTTTGTTCTTTCTGCTACAGCTTTTTTGCCTAATGGTCTTTTGCCACCAAGGTCAACCAGAATCGGTGCAGCCACAAAGATAGAAGAGTAAGTACCAGTGATAACACCGATCAGCATAGCAAAAGCAAAGCCTCTCGTTACCTCACCACCTACAAGGAACAGGATCAGGATAGTAAGGAACACCGTCAGCGAGGTCATGATAGTACGGCTAAGTGTTTCGTTGATAGCCCTGTTGATCACTTCTGCTCTTGGTGCGGTCGGCATCAGTTTGCTGTCTTCACGGATACGGTCAAATACGATTACCGTATCATTCATAGAGAAACCGATCACCGTTAATACAGCCGCAATAAAGTGCTGATCTATCTCCAGCGGGAACGGAACAATTGCTTTTGCAAAGGAGAATACGATCAGTGTTACAAATACGTCATGCAGCAACGCAACGATTGTACCTAAGGAATATCTCCAGTCGCGGAAACGGATGAAGATATACAGGAAGATTACCAATAACGCAAAAAGGGTGGCTTTAACAGCTCCTTTCTTCAAATCATCTGAAATAGTAGGAAGTACTTTTTTAGACTGCGGCATGTACTTCTCTGACTTGAATTGCTCAAAGCTCAGGTTAGCAGGCAGATGGCTTTTTAAGCCTTCGTACAGTTTTACTGCCACTACTGAGTCTGCTGCGGTACGGGTATCTTTAATCAGGTAAGAAGTTGTTATATCCAGTTTGGAGTTATCACCAATTGTTTTGATAATGGTGTTCTCTCCTTCGAAGGCTTTATTAAGGTCTTCTCTTACTTTTTCCTCATCTACTTTTTTGTCAAACTGAATGGTATAACTTCTGCCTCCATCAAACTCAACTCCGTAACGGAAGCCATTAAAGAAAGAGGCAATACCCAGTGCCAGTACTACAAATGAAATTATGTAAGCCACTTTACGGTATTCAATGAACTTGAATTTGGCATGTTTGAATATACGACGGGATATACCAGTGAAGTATTCAAGATGCTTCTTCTTATTAGTGAATAAGTCACTTATCCAACGGCTAACAAGGATACCACAGAATAATGAAAGCAGGATACCAATTATCTGTGTGGTTGCAAAACCTTTAACAGGTCCTAATCCGAAATAGAAAAGAATAAAGGCTGTTAATAAAGTGGTAACGTGGGCATCCAGCACAGGTGGTAATGAACGTTTATATCCTTCATTAATGGCGGGAATATATCCTTTGCCTTTTGAAAGCTCTTCTTTTATACGTTCATAGATAATTACGTTGGTATCTACCGCCATACCGATGGTTAATACCAGGCCTGCGATACCAGGAGCAGTTAATGTTGCTCCCAACCCGGCAAGTATACCTACGGTAAATAATAAGTTCAGAATAAGGGCAATATTAGCCACCCAACCGCTGGTGTTGTAGTATACAAGCATCAGCAGGAATATCACTACAAAAGAGATAATAAATGCCAATGAACCACCACGGATTGCTTCGGCACCCAGGGTAGGCCCAACCTGCTGCTCTTGTACGATTTTTGCAGGAGCAGGCAATTTACCGATCATTAAAATATTGGCAAGGTCGGCTGCTTCCTGTTGAGTATAACTTCCGGAAATGGAAGAAATACCGTTAGGGATCGCATTAATAACATTTGGGGCAGACTGCACAACATTATCAAGAACGATGGCAATAGGTTTGCCAACATTCTCCTCTGTCATTTTTTTCCAGATGCTGGCTCCGGCAGGCTTCATCTTCATTTCGATCTGTACTTTGCCGTATTGATCAAAATCCTGGCGGGCTTCAGAAATCGCATCGCCTTCCAGTTTAGCTTGTATGCGGTTATATGTTTTCAGTGCATATAATGGCACAGAAGCAGAAGCTTTTCCTTTCTTATCTTTTTCAGGTATGCCATAAGCCCATACAACATCAGATGGGAAATTACCTTTGAACTCATTCAGATAACTTCTGAAAAGTGCTGTATCCCTTATAGCGACAGCACCTATTGCCGAAGGATATGATACATTACCTTTTTCATCACGGTAAGGTTGTCCAAACTGCAGGTACTTGTCTATGGTAATTTTTGCTGTTCCCTGGTCTGCAGTTACTTTTTTGCCACCAGTATCATTTGTCGTTTTCCCGATATCGTCAGAAAGAGTTTTTGGCCTGGTGGTATCTGTCGTTTTTGTAACAGTATTTTTTGTTGTATCAACTACAGGAGTCGCAGTATCTTTTTTGGCAGTGGTATCTTCTACACCTCCGTATTTTGCGTTGAAAGCAAGAATAGTTCTTTGCCACCCTGTTCCGTAATTATTATCCTGTAAGGTGTATACTTCCCAGAATTGAAGGTTGGCTGTGCTTTGTAAAAGCTTTCTTACTCTTTCCTTGTCTTTAATACCCGGCAATTCCACATTGATCAATCCCCTGTTGGGAATAGGATTGATAGAAGGCTGTGCCACACCAAATTGGTCAATCCGGGTGCTTAGCCTGTCGAATGTAAGATTGAATGCAGATTTAGCCTGGTCACGGATATAGCTTTCAACTTTACTATCGCTTGATTTTATGTCAATAGCATTTGAGCTGGCTCCTGAAAACAAAGTTGCCAGCGGTCTTGTAGTTTCAAGCTTTCTGTATTCCTGAATAAATAGTGTGATGAAGTCGGCATCACTGTTCGCCTTCCTGTCATCTGCATTTTTCAGAGCAGCTAAAAAATTAGGATCAGTAGAATTATTAGCCAATGATTTTAACAGGCCTGTCATCTCCACTTCGAGTGTAACGTTCATGCCACCCTGCAGATCGAGACCAAGATTCAATTCTTCTTCCTTGGCTTTCTTATAACTCATAGCACCATTGATACCGTAGGTAACAGTAGTGTTCTCTGAATTTTTTATCAGGCTGTCACGGTGTTTCTGGTATATCTTTTCCAGCTCTTCTGTGTAAACAGCTTGAGAGTCTTTGTTGCCGGGGTATTTTGTTTCTGCACCCGGGAAATTATTTTTCACATAATTCCTTGCCCTGGCTTCCATTTTCTTTTCATGGTTTCTGACAAACCAGGTAAAGGATAACTGGTAGAGTGAGTAGACAATAAGCAGCACTGTGAAAAAGCGAACCAAACCTTTCAGTTGCATACGTTGATCGATTTACATTTTTATCTCTTTATCAACAGCTCTTTTCAGCTTGTAGAATAAAGAGTTTACAGAAATTTTAAGGACGGCAAAGATAGCTGTTTCGGATTAATTCCGGGCAACTAAAAAAGGGTTCTTGATAGCTGATTTTTAAAAACTTAACTCCGGGCAATCTGTACCTTTGGAACGCAATGAGGGTAACTAAAATAAGCCGCCTGTTTGTACTATTTATCTCCAATTTTATCCTGGTTCTGGCTGGCATAGCCCAGCAGATGAGCGAAAAAGTGGGCTCGAATAAAAACGTTGGGAAACAAGCTGCTATTCAAGATAAACTAATGTCTGATACTTTCATTCACAACTTGTTAGGTAAATATCCTCGATTTTTTGATTCGATTGTTTTACAAAGGGAAAAGCTGGGCATTCAGATCATTTATACCCGGATTGACAGAAGTAAGAGAGGAAAACCTCAGTTTGCTGATTTTTTTTATGGAAATGACAATAACCGGTATTTCTACCCTGCTTCTACGGTTAAACTGCCAGTGGCAATTTTGGCACTCCAAAAACTCAACGAGCTGAGAATCTCCGGGCTTGACCAAAATACAACGATGATAACCGAAGCCGGGGGAGGCAGGCAAACTTCTGTAATTAATGACCCTTCAGCGCCTGATGGCCGGCCAACGATTGCTCATTATATCAAAAAAATATTATTGGTAAGTGATAATGATGCTTTTAACAGGCTATACGAATTCCTGGGGCAGGAGTACATCAATAATACTTTACATGGAATGGGATATATGAATGCACAGATCATTCACCGGCTGGAAATAAGCTTGCCAGAGGAAGAAAACCGGTATACTAATCCGGTAAAGTTTTTAGATTCAGCCGGAGGCGTTGTTTATGAGAAAGCTGCTGAAAAAAGTCGGTTGGTCTATGCACCGCGGGACACAAAGATGGGCAAAGGATTTTACAGAGGAGGGCAGTTAATTAATGAACCATTTGATTTTTCCATCAAAAACCGGTTAACATTGGAGGAATTGCACAGCATAGTAAGGAGTATAATATTTCCAGGTGCAGTACCTGAAAAAATGCGCTTCAATCTTACAGAAGATGATTATATTTTTTTGCGTAAGTATATGTCGATGATGCCCTATGAATCCGTATCACCTTTATACGATACAACTAACTACTGGGATACTTATGTAAAATTCCTTTACTATGGCTCTGAAAAGGGGAAAGCAGAAAAAGGTATCCGTATTTTCAATAAACCGGGAGATGCATATGGATTTATGATCGATGCAGCTTATATCGCCGATTTTGATAATAATATTGAATTCTTTCTTAGTGCAGTTATACATTGTAACAACGATGAAATCTTTAATGACGACAAATATGAGTATAGCGCCATAGGGTTGCCATTCATGAAGAATCTTGGTCGTGTGATTTATGAATATGAACGAACAAGAGTTAGGAAATATCAACCGGTACTTTCTTCAATGTTTTTTGATTATAGTCATTGATCAGTTATTTTCAATTTGCATATCTTCACGCCTCTTAGTTCAACGTCGGCCTGCCATCATTCTTAATTTTTAAATGTTAATTATTTCCATGCTGTTATCTTCTTTTTTAGAACGCTTCAATGAACCGGAAACATTAAAAATGGCTAAACTTGGCCGTGAGCTCAGAGCAAAAGGAATCGATGTGATAGACCTTAGCCTCGGCGAACCTGACTTTGATACACCAGAACACATTAAAGAAGCTGCTGTTAAAGCTATTCATGATAACTGGAGTCACTATACCCCTGTTCCGGGATTCCTGGATTTAAGGGAGGCGGTATGTACAAAACTTAAAAGGGATAATAACCTTGATTATAAGCCAGAGAATATTGTAGTATCTACCGGAGCTAAGCAAAGCCTGGCCAATACTATTCTTGCTTTGGTTGATGAAGGTGATGAAGTGATTATTCCCACTCCGTATTGGGTTACTTATAGTGAATTGGTAAAAATTGCCCGTGGAAAAGTGGTTGAGATAAAAAGCACTCCGCAACAAGGGTTTAAGATAAATGCAGCACAGTTAGAAGCCACTATCACACCAAGGTCAAAAGTGTTTTTGTTTTCATCGCCCTGCAATCCCAGTGGAGCTGTTTATAGCAAAGAAGAACTTGCTTCTTTAGTGGAAGTTTTCAGGAAACACCCGGATATTGTTATTTTGTCAGATGAGATATACGAGTATATCAATTTTACCGGAGGCAGGCATGAAAGCATTGCTCAGTTTGACGATGTGAAGGACAGGGTTATAATTGTCAATGGACTCAGTAAAGGGTTTGCCATGACAGGCTGGCGCTTAGGTTATATAGCGGCGAGTACAGATATCGCCAAAGCCTGTGAAAAGGTACAGGGGCAATTCACCAGCGGAACAAATTCTATTACACAGAAAGCAGCTGTAGTGGCCCTTACTACTGATCTACGTCCATCGTTGGAAATGGTGGAAGAATTTGCAAGAAGAAGGAAAAAAGTGTTGGAGATTGTGAAGGAAATTCCGGGGATAACCTGCCCTGCACCTGAAGGAGCTTTTTATATATTCCCGGATGTGAGTTCCTATTATGGTAAATCTGACGGGGAGATCACAATTACTAATGCTGCCGATTTTTCGATGTACCTGCTCAATACAGCCCATGTATCATCTGTAATGGGTGATGCATTCGGAGAACCGAAGTGTGTCCGCTTTTCTTTTGCCAATAGTATGGAAAAGATTGAAGAAGGATGGAGGAGGATCAAAGCAGCATTGGCTAAATTAAAATAACAGGTTATTTTGTTCCTTCCTGCGAACTCTTATTCGTTGTTTGTTTTAATTCTTCAATTGATTTCTTCAGCCAGTAAACAGTATTGGTGCTAAGTCCTGTACTGTGAAAATATACTTTTCCTTCCGGGGTGATAACCACATTGGTTGGGTAAGAGTTTAACCGGTATTGGTTAGATATATAACGGCCATCATCAATGATTTTGTAACCAAACGGATGTGTTTTTAAAAACTCTTTCAGCTCATCTTTTTGATCCAGGGCGACAGCGAGAAACACAATAGAAGTATCTTCTTTAAATGTTTCAGTCAACTTATGCAGGTCAGGCATTTCCATCTGGCAAGGGGGACAATTAATAAACCAGAAATTTAAAACGATTGTTTTGCCGGTCAGGTCTTTTGTACTTATTTTATTCCCATTCAGGTCCTTTGCTTTAAAATGAGAGAAATTACTACCTGTTGTAAAGAATTTGCTTTCTTTTGGTTTGGGTAAGGATGTCATCCTTCTTTCAAATTCCTCATCTGAAAGACGTGTAATGATAAAGTGTGAGTTTTCGTTTTGAGGACTCTCTGCTTTTATACTGTATCGTCCTGTGTATAATAACTTATTCCAGATGGCATAAGGGAATTCAGTGCCGGTAGTATCTTTTACTATAGAATATTCTGTAAGCTTGGCTTTAGGGGCAACTGGTTTCTGAGAAAATGCAGTTGTTGAAATAGAAATAATAACAGCAATTGCTGTAAGAAGTTTTTTCATCGTAAGGTTTTTTGATATTCTAAGGTACAAATTTTGGAGAAATGAGAAACCTTATCAGGCATTTTGTGAAGTGAATTTTTCGTGAAGCTTTATTACCTGTGGTATTACTAATTCCTGTTCATTATTGGTAATAACAAAATTGCAAAGCTTCATTTTCATTTCTTCATCAATTTGCCGGCTGATGCGTTTCATGATTTCTTCAACTGGAAGTTTATCTCTTTTCATGACCCGCTGTACACGGAGATGTTGCGGGGCATATACGCCTATAATGTAATCAAGATTTTCAGATGCACCGCTTTCGAAAAGTAAAGCCGCTTCTTTGATGGCATAGGGGGCAGTTTGCTGCTCCATCCAGTCTTCCGCATCTTTTATGGTGGCAGGGTGGATAAGAGAGTTTAGTAACTCAAGTTTTTCGTTGTCATTGAAGACTATAGATGCAATATATTTTCTGTCAAGCAGTCCCTCTTTGTAACTGTCTTTACCAAAATGCTCAAGAATAGCCTGCTTCAATGCATCATCGGCATTCATCAGTTTTCGTGCCGCATCATCGGCATAATAAACGGGTATACCTAATGTTTCAAAAATTTTTGCAACAGTAGATTTTCCGCTGCCAATACCTCCTGTAAGACCAATACGAATCATTGCTATTCTGATTTGCCGGGTAAAATTTACAGTACTAAAATAAAGAAGCGGCTGCATTATTCAGCCGCTTTCCTTATAATGGTTTAAATCAATAGTTATTTTTTGTCTGCAACAGCCGGTTTATTTAATGCCGATGTCCAATCCATACTGATCGCTGATTTTTCTATTTTAATATAACTGCCGGGACTTACTTCAATATTCAGGGTCCCATCATCATTAACTTTATTGATGACACCATGGATGCCGGCTATAGTAACTATTTTATCTCCTTTGCCGAGATTTTCAATAAACACTTTTTGGTTCTTTGCTCTTTTTGCCTGCGGACGGATGAAGAATAGCCAAAATACCAGGATCATTAATCCGAGAAAAATGAACTGGAATCCGCCAAATCCCGGCGACTTTGCTGTTTCTTGTAATAGGTAGATTGTATACATGCTGTTGTTTTTATTTTTTTTCTGTTATCTCTCCGGTGAATGTAAGTGTATGGTCTTTAGCAGGGGAAGTATTGGCCACTACATGTACTTGTTTTGTGATAGTACCACTTCCGCTGCCATTGAATTTCGCTTTAATCACACCTTCCTGTCCTGGTGCAAAAGGTTCTTTAGGTACTTCTGGTACCGTGCAACCACAGGAAGCGGAAGCACTTTCTATGATAAGATTTTTGTCGCCTGTGTTTTTAAACCGCCAGGTTATTTCGATCTCTTTATCTTTCGTAAGCTTGCCCAGGATCAGGTTAACCGAATCAAGCCATTGAATACTGGTAAAATTGGCAGTATCAGTTTTTGCCTTTTCCATTTCCTCCTTGGTCATTGTCACAACCGGGGTATTTTTTTTGTCAATATTTTTGCATGCAGCAATGCTGAGGGCCGCTACCAGTACAAACAATAACTGTTTCATAATACTCTATTTTTTAGGTCCAGATAAATTAATGGATTGCAAATGTAGAAAAAAGCAATGAGCTGGCAGCCTAGGGCTTTTTGTAATCAACTTTCTGCATTTTTCCCTGCTGCACAAGTTCTTTGTGGATATTATCCAATATTCCATTCACAAACTGGCCGCTTTGCTGGGTGCTGTAATCCTTGGCCAGGTCAATATATTCGTTGATAGTCACTTTTGGGGGGATCGTTTCAAAGTACAGGAATTCTGCCACTCCCATTTTCATCATTATCATGTCCAGTTGGGCAATTCGTTCCGGATCCCAATTTTTTAGTTTTGGGATGATCAGTGCCTGCAGGTGTTCACTCTTTTCCAATACAGCCTGCAGAAGGCTATAAGCAAATTGCTCCTTATCAGGACTCATCATTTGTTTAAAATTGATACCACCTGGTTTTTGTATATAACCGGTAAGCAATTGCACCACCATTTCTCCGTCATCATCCCAGTTAGAAAAATTTTCTTCAATATGCGAAACGAAGACTTCATTCGCAAGCAGCAGGTCATTCAGGATAAACTCAATGATCTTTTTCTCATCGGCTTTTTCTCTTGACGAGGTTCCTATGTATGTTTTGTACTCGGGAGTATCTGTCAGGGTATAGTATATCTTTCTTATAAGTTCTTTATCAGCGATGAGTTCAGGTTTTTCTTTGATAAACTGTTCTTTCAATGCATCGTCTTCCAGCATTTTCCACATCACTTCATTACCGGCTAATTTTGTATTTACATTGAGATCTTCTGCGGAAGGCAGGTGTTTTGATGCTTTTTTGTGAGCATCCTTCTCTGCATACCTTGTTATTTCTGTAAGAAACCAGGTAAGATACACCAGCAGGGAACGGGTTTGATCAAAATGTTGTTGCAGTAATTTTTTAGGTTCTCCGGATTTTATTTCACCTTCTGATGTGGAAAGGGTATATAATGTCTGCATCACTTTTACCCGGATATTTCGTCTGCTGATCATGAGGAAGAACTATTTGAGGGTGCGAAGATAGGAGAATTTGGATTTATGCGATTATAATCGCACCAAAGTAAATAAGGGTAATGATATCTTAATGTGGCGTATAATAATTGGTGTTCTCAGGGTTAGCTATTTATGTATACTGATAATTTATCACCACCGGATTTTGCGAAAGGGATTTTTAGTACATTAGGCAAATCAAAAACCTCAGCTATGAATAAAACCTTACTTTTTGTTGTACTGGCGACAACATTGTTCTTTTCCTGCACAAATATTAATCCATCGCATGACAAGCAAAAAATGAGCGCTGAAAGAAATGCAAAAAACAGTACTCATTTTGCTGCTGCAAAACAGGATGGTATTCTGGAAGCCCAAAAAATGGAGTTTGAGCGTACAAAAGATATTTCATTAGGCTATGTCCCCAAGCACCGCCTATTATATGCAATGGAGGAATTAAAGGTTGCCAGAAATAGTGGCACTTATGCCCAGCGGATTAATGCTTTAACATGGACGGAAAGAGGATCTAATACTGATGCAGTTGGTCCAAGTAATGGAAATGGAAGGCTGGGATCAAGTGTAACGAGTGGACGAATGAGAACAATTTGGGTTGATCTTACTGATGTTACCAACAGGACAGTTTGGGTGGGTGGTGTTGCAGGCGGCCTCTGGAAGACAACAGATATAACGGCGGCAACACCTTCGTGGACGCTGGTAAATGATTTCTTAGGAAATCTTGCAGTTGCTTCCATTTGTCAGAGCCCGGCCAATAATAATATAATGTACTTTGGTACTGGCGAAAAATCTGTGAATGCAGATGCTGTGCAGGGTGGTGGTGTATGGAAGAGTACAGATAACGGAGTTACATGGAATTTGTTAGGGTCTACCACTAATTTCTGGAATGTCTCAAATGTAGTGTGTGATCCCACTAACCCCAATATCGTCTATGTGGCAACTATGGGGCCTAACCTAACAGGTATCCAGCGATCAACGGACGGGGGTATATCCTGGACAAACATTACGCCAACTGGTTTAAATACTGCGGTAACAGAAATGGAAATAAGCAGTACTGGACGGATGCATATTGTATGTGGATACGCAAACGGCTATTTTGATGCAAACCCTTCCGGTTACCGATATACGGATAATCCTTCTACTGTTAATTCAGGATCATGGACTTCACCGGCCGTCTCATTTACTTCCACTGCTTATAATACAGACATTGCAACAGCAGGTAATACATTATATGCTTTACCCGCAAATTCATCATACCAGACAAACCAGGTATGGAAATCGACTGATGGCGGAGCCAACTGGGCTGTTACACCCACCACACCAACAACAGGAGGAAGTGCTCCGGTAAGCAGCGGACAAGCCTGGTATAATCTTGCAATAGGAGTAGATCCTTCTGATCCGAACAATGTTATGGTTGGGGGGCTTAACAGTTACCGCTCTACAGACGGGGGGGCAACCTGGTCACTTAATTCGGTTTGGGTCACAGGTGTGCCGGGATCAAGTAATTATATTCATGCCGATCATCATATCATTGTTTGGAATAATAACCAGGTGCTCGATGGAGGAGACGGAGGTATTTTTTATTCAGCAGATGACGGGGCCACTTTTGCTGACAGGAATGTAGGTTTACGCTTAAAACAGTTTTATGCCTGCGCTATTCACCCTACTTCAACCAATTATTTTTTAGGGGGAACACAGGATAATGGTGTGCACCAGTTAAATGGGCCTGGTATTACCAGTAGTGTTGAAGTAACCGGCGGTGACGGAGCTTTTGTTCATATTGATGAAGATGAACCGCAATTCCAGTTTGGTTCTTATGTGTATAGCAATTTTCGCAGAAGTACTGATGGAGGAGCTACCTGGTCAAATATTAATTTCGGTAACTCCGGGCTGTTCATTAGCCCAACTGATTATGATGATGTTAATAACCGGTTATATGGGCCATGGACTACTGGCCGGTATTTAAGGTGGAATAATCCCACTACCGGTTCATCTGGTACATCAGTACTGGTAGCTGCTTTTGCTGGTGGTACTGTCTCTCATACCGCAGTGTCAAGATATACACCGAACCGTGTGTTTTTTGGAACTACAAACGGTAAGATTGTAAGAGTAAGTGATGCCGAATCAGGTTCACCTGTCGCTTTGGATATAACAGGGAGCGGAATGAGTGCATCTACCGTCAGTTGTATAGCTCAGGGCACTACCGAGAACAATTTACTGGCTACTTTTTCTAATTATGGAGCTACCCATGTATGGGTAAGTACAACAGGTGGAGGTGCTGCAGCCTGGACAAATATTACAGGTACAGGGCTCCCGGATATTCCTGTAAGATGGGCCATGTTTTATCCTGATGATAACACCCAGGCAATTCTTGCTACTGATATGGGGATATATGAAACAAGCCTTATCAATGGCGGTTCTACTGTTTGGGTTCAAAATTCAAGTTTTCCGGCAGTACGGACAGATATGCTACAGTATCGTTTTAATGATAATACTTTCCTCGCTGCTACACACGGAAGGGGTCTATGGACATCAACTATAACGCCAACACTTCCATATGTGCGGTTTGCTTCTTCTTATACATATAGTAGTATAAAGACAGAAGCTACAGGCACTACTACAGGTTGCAGAAATTATACCGATTATACACTGAATATGCACATAGATAAAGCACCGACCGGTGCAGCAGCCGTAACATTGAGTATAGCCGGTGGAGCAACAGCCACACAAGGCGTAGACTATGATTTTACTACAAATGGAAATTTTGCTGCCCCATCCAACATAATCACTTTTCCTAATGGATCTGCAGCTCAGCAAACAATCACTATCAGGGTATATAATGATGCCCAGGTGGAAGGTACCACTTCTGAACTCTTTACTCTTAATTATTCTATCGGAGGAGGAACAGATGCTGTGGCTGCACCAAGTAGTACCAGTTATACTTTTTATATTGGGGATAGCGATGTTGCTCCGACAACGACAACCGTTGAAACAGTCTTAAATAATAATGTTACAGAGCATTTGGGTAATAATGGTACTTATTATTTTTATTCCTCTGCTGCTAGCCGGCTTATTAATAGCGTTACCGGTGCAACCGGTAGCCTGGGTTGTGTCAGCTCCAATTTGTTTGAAGCCGGAAATATCTGGCAATCATTTTTGGGAGGAGAACGTTCACAAAAAGTAATTGAAGTGACGCCTACTACCAATACCGGCTCCACTTATACGATCGGGCTATATTTTACCGCTGCAGAATTAGCGGGTAAAACGCCGGCCAATCTGCGAATAGCGAAAACAACTGCGGCAACAATGGCTGCCGCCAATTCAGGGAACACTACTATTGTGACAACAAGCTTTGCGGCTTATAATGGCAGTGATTATGTATTCACCGCATCATTTACAGGATTTTCTAAGTTTTTCCTTGTAGATAATTTAGTAACACTGCCTGTTGATCTTCTTTCTTTCAGCGGAGCATTAAATACACAATACCACAGTGAATTGCAGTGGCAGACTACCAATCAATACAACCTGAGCAACTTTGAGATACAGCGCAGTTATGATGGAGCTCAGTTTAGTGTTGCAGGAACAGTTAATGCAGTACAAAATCCGGCACAATTCCAGAATTACTCCTTTACAGATCCCCTGGTAGCGAAAACTGTAAATTTCTACAGGCTTAAAATGGTGGATCAGGATGGCCGTTCTAAGTTCAGCGCTATTATCAGGCTCAATAATAACCGGCCGGAAAAATTTGTTGAACTGGTACAGAACCCGGTACGGGAAACTATCTCATTCATTATTAATAACCAGGAGCGGCAAAATGTTTCTGTGCAATTAATAAGCAGTTCAGGACAATTGATAAAAAGATGGGAGCCGGGCCGTATTGAAGGTTATGTTTCATTACCATTAAATAGTTACCAGATTGCCGGAGGTATTTATGTCTTGAGGGTGAGTGCAGGCAATAGGGCAGAAAGTTTAAGAGTCAGTATTCAATAACAAGTGCATGAATTTCTAAAAAAGCCTGCCCTGAATGGTGCAGGCTTTTTTAAATCTTTACAATGAAAATAGAATATTATAATAGTTCCGGCTTTCGGATGTTCATATTAAGCTGTATTATTTTTTCGTCCTGTATATTGTTTTCATGTGCCCAATCTGGGCAACTGGTTAAAAAAGTACATACATTTTATACAGAGAGATTGCCGGGCAATATTCCTGTTTTTCCATCTTTGGTAAGGCGGGATACGATCATAACAATTTATGCCGAAACAACCAGCCGGCATATAGTTTGGGATACGGCATACAAAGGACAAAATGTTTACCTCATCCGGGCAAACCTGATTGAGCAGTTGCCAGTAGAAGCGGGAATATCCAGACTCGATAACCAAAAAATAATCATCAATCCAGCAAAAGGGTCTTTTTTATGGCAATTAAACCTGGAAGCCATTGAAACAGGACCGGCAGAATCACTAAAGCTGGCAGACAAGGACGATAAGTTGCTTTTAAAAGGACTTTATAAAGGCAAAAGATTTATGCAGGAAGCCGGAACAGCGGTTGAACTCATAGGTTTACCATCAGTTTGAGATAAACTTTCTAAAAGTGAAAATTTGTCATTCAGGGCAGTAAAATTTTCCGTGTTTTTGGCCAAAACTTCTCTTAATCTGACAATACCTGAAAATTTTTCCGTTTGTAAAGCCCCGGCATAGTATTTCCTGTACCTTCGCTGCCCCTGAGCAAACAGGGTGTCAATCCAATCAAAAAACACAAAATCAATACAATTATGGCTAAGAAAGTCAATGTTACCCCGCTTCATGACAGGGTAATTGTGAAAGCAGCTGCAGCAGAAGAAAAAACTGCAGGTGGTATTATTATCCCCGATACAGCTAAAGAAAAACCACAACGTGGTACTGTTATCGCCGCAGGACCCGGCAAAAAAGATGAGCCGGTTACAGTTAAAACAGGAGACACAGTTCTTTATGGCAAATATGCCGGTACAGAGATCCAGATTGATGGCGAAGATTTTCTGATCATGAGAGAATCAGATATCCTGGCAATTGTTTAATCAATCAGACAATTTGGCGATGTGACAATGTGCCAATTAAAAAAATCATTGTCAAATTATCGAATTAACTAATTATCAAATTTTATATTATGGCAAAGCAAATCTTCTTCGACATTGAAGCAAGAAATAAAATGAAGAAAGGCGTTGATACATTAGCCAACGCTGTTAAAGTAACATTAGGTCCGAAAGGCAGGAATGTGGTGATCGAGAAAAAATTCGGCGCACCTGCCGTTACAAAAGATGGTGTAACCGTAGCAAAAGAAATTGAACTGGAAGATCCTATTGAGAACATGGGTGCACAAATGGTAAAAGAAGTGGCTTCTAAGACAGCTGACCTGGCTGGTGACGGTACAACTACTGCTACCGTGTTAGCACAATCAATCATCAGCGAAGGATTGAAAATGGTGGCTGCCGGTGCAAACCCGATGGACCTGAAAAGAGGTATCGACAAAGCAGTAAGCCTGGTGGTGGAAAGCCTGAAGGGCCAAAGTCAAACGGTAGGTAGTGACAGCAAAAAAATTCAGCAGGTAGCTACTATCTCTGCAAATAATGATGAAACTATCGGTAAGTTGATCGCTGAGGCATTCGCCAAAGTAGGTAAAGAAGGTGTCATCACCGTTGAAGAAGCAAAAGGTACTGACACTACTGTAGATGTAGTAGAAGGTATGCAATTTGACCGTGGATATATCTCTCCTTATTTCGTTACTAACAGCGAAAAAATGGAAGCTGAATTGCAAAACCCTTATATCCTGATCTATGATAAGAAGATCAGCAGTATGAAGGATATCCTGCATATACTGGAGAAAGTGGCGCAAAGCGGTCGTCCGTTACTGATCATTGCTGAAGACCTGGAAGGAGAAGCACTGGCTACACTGGTAGTGAATAAACTTCGTGGTACAATTAAGGTAGCGGCCGTTAAAGCTCCTGGCTTTGGCGACAGAAGAAAAGAAATGCTTACAGATATTGCTATCCTTACCGGTGGTATTGTTATCAGCGAAGAACTGGGACATAAACTGGAAGGCGCTGATCTGGCTTCATTAGGCCAGGCTGCATCAGTAACAATCGATAAAGACAATACAACAGTGGTTGGTGGTAAGGGTAAAAAGGCTGAGATCGTTGCCCGGGTAAACCAGATCAAAGCACAGTTAGAAAATACAACCTCTGACTACGATAAAGAAAAAATGCAGGAACGCCTTGCTAAATTGGCTGGTGGAGTAGCAGTTCTTTATGTGGGTGCTGCCACTGAAATGGAAATGAAAGAAAAGAAAGACCGTGTTGACGATGCATTGCATGCTACAAGGGCTGCAGTAGAAGAGGGTATCGTTCCTGGTGGCGGAGTAGCCTATATCCGTGCTATCGAGAGCCTGGAAGCAAAAGTTCGTGGACAGATTGCCGATGAGCAAACCGGTATGGCGATCGTTCGTCGTGCACTGGAAGAACCTGTTCGTATCCTGACTGCCAATGCAGGTATTGATGGTTCAATCGTGGTGCAAAAGATCAAAGAAGGCAAAGGCGATTATGGTTTTAATGCAAGAACAGAGGAATATGAAAACCTGTTCAAGGCCGGTGTTATAGACCCCACTAAAGTGAGCCGGGTAGCGTTAGAGAATGCTGCTTCTATCGCAGGAATGTTACTAACCACTGAATGTGTGGTGGCTGACAAACCAAAGAAAGAAGAGCCTCATACACACGGTGCACCTGATATGGGTGGTATGGGTTATTAATATCTAATAAAGTCCCTTAATAGAAAGAATAGGGTTGTATCATTTTTGATACAACCCTATTCTTTTGTAAGTAAGCCTGGTAGAATGCTATAATTAACTAATGTAGTATTATAACGGAAAATTTACTATGCATTTACACAGATAAAATACTGAAACAGCCTCTTTTTATCTCAAGAAATCATGATTTTTTTTTTGCGTGATATCGGTAATCCTAACTTGTATTTAAGTTTCCGGAACTTCTTTTTTTGGGTTCAGATTAGTGGCGGTTAAACAATATTTTTAAATTCAAAAATTAGAAGTTATGAAGTATTACTTTAAGGTGATGCTTGTCATTACCATTATTTCCGTAAGTATTTTTAGTTGTAAGAGGGAGAGCCTAAATAAAAACAAGAAGGTTGAAACAGGCACTTTAATTAAACCTGGTCAGGAAAACAGTGCATTGGGAAAACTTCCTAATTATAAGGCCACTCCTGAAGAAATTGCAGCAGCAAAAAGAGCATGGTTAAATGGTATTAAGCGGCCAGATGTGGCTGCAAGGGGAGGATGTGGTGAACATGTTTCCGAAACTATCATAGCTGAACAGGCTGTATATAACTCATGCGGTAATTATGATATAACATACCTGATATTGTCTTATGATTTGGTTGGAAGCGGTTACGAGACACAACCAGTATCAGCATCATTTACCGATTATAACAGCTCATCTCTCAGTGCAACATTAATTAGCAGTAATGCCACACTTGTCGACCCTGATTGCAAAGCCTGGTATTATGATGGCTATTGCGATATGATCCGGGAATACACTTATGTTGTTACAAATGTACCATTTCCATCAAATACACCCCCTTCGGTGGGGCAGTATTCACTACAACTGCTTTCAGGATTTTCTTCCAATTGTACTCCTTTAACTGTTTCAGGGAGCTTACCAGGCACCATTACTTCAGCTAGTTATTATTCCAACAACCTAGCCCGGGCTACAGTAAATCCGACTGGCGCAGGATCGGTTTTAATCTCCACAGATTGCTCAACTCTGTGCTTTCAGCCATTTTTGTGTCCTGACTTTGGAACGTTTCAATACTGGCCTGTAAGTAATCCGCCTAATATTACTACTATTACAATTCCGACTACAGGGGCATTATTAAGTTTGCCCGCCGGAACTTATGGTTACAGTATTACTTTAACATATACAATTGGCGGAAACACTGTAGTAAGTCTGCCACTGACCGGGACATTTACAATCTAAAAAAAAGAATTTTTTTAGATTCCAAAAAGGGGGTAAATAATACATTATTTACCCCCTTTGATTTAGGTGTATTTATCTTGTTGAAGAGGTACTTATCACATTGTTACTCTTTGCGGAAACATTTAAATTATAATACATTAGCCTTTGTTTTGTCGGATCAGGGCGACTATACCGTACAAAGCAAAGGATTGCTTTTCTGGCGATCCTCAAAGCATGAATAACTCTATCACGGTACGATTAGAGTCACTTTCCTGAAAAGAAGGGCTTTTTCTATTGTTAGTTGTTTAAACGGCATGAATACCAAATTCGACGTAAACACCATAAAATTGTTTTTTTGCTATTTGGCGAATTTGAAAAATCCCTAATTTTAACAGCCTGATGGCTACCATAATTTGAAAGCGCAATTGCTTTCAAAACCTTATTTATCTAAAACTTCTTTATGAGAAAAATTTACAAGCTCAGTCTTACGGTTTTTGCTGCTTTGACATTCTCATCTTTGATGTTTGCCCAAAACAGATTTTTCACTGATGCAGGTGAAAACAGAACAGTGCAGACAGCTGGTCAAAGAGTAATTATTCCGCAAAAATTCAGAACATCTTCTATGGATGTTCAGGCAATGAAGAATTTCCTCTGGTCACTTCCTTCCGAACGGGCTATTATTGCCAATCGCAACCTGGCACCAGTAGTTGAATTGCCCATGCCAGATGGCCAGATGGCCAGATTCCGGATATGGGAAAGCAGTATTCAGGAGCCTGCTTTACAGGCAAAATTCCCTGATATCAGAACCTTTGCAGGACAAGGGATAGACGACCCTTATGCATCCATCCGTCTTGACTACAGCCCGGATGCGGGTTTCCATGGTCAAATATTGTCACATGTCAAGGGCAGAGTCTTCATTGACCCATATGCAAGAGGCGATGTAAATAATTATGTTAGTTATTTTACTAAAGATTATGGAACAAGAGCTCCGTTCAATTGTGAAGTAACTGAGTTTGCTGAACCGTTGCCAAGAATTGAAGCTGGCCCATGCCGCGGTACACAGTTATACACTTACAGATTGGCTGTAGCAAATACAAATGAATATGCTGCAGCTGTGGGCGGTACTACAGATGCATTGCTGCATGCTGCCATTGTAACTGCAGTGAACAGGGTGGTAGGTGTTTATGAAACTGAGCTTGCGATCAGAATGGTTTTAGTTGCGAACAATGACCTTGTTGAGTTTACAACAACAGAAACAGATCCGTTCACAGGAAATAACAATGCTAATACGTTAATTAACGAAAGTCAAACTCAGATCACAAGTATAATTGGAACAGCCAATTTTGATATTGGCCATACATTCAGTACAGGCGCAGGTGGTTTAGCTGGCTTAGGAGTTGTTTGTAATGCATCAAATAAAGCCAGGGGCGTTACAGGTTTAAGTAATCCGGTTGGAGATGTTTTTTATATTGACTTTGTGGCCCATGAAGTAGGGCATCAATTCAGAGGTAACCATAGCTTTAATGGTCAGGTTGGTAACTGTAGCGGAGGTAATAGAAATGGTGGCACAGCTTATGAACCAGGAAGTGGTACAACTATTCAGGCATATGCGGGTATTTGTGGTTCTGACGATATACAGCCTAATAGTGATCCTTTTTTTCATACAATCAGCTTTGATGAAATAAGCAATTTCGTGGCTACAGGCGGTGGAGCCGGATGTGCCGTGCTAACTCCAACGGGTAATACTATTCCTGTTATCACAGCAATGGATAATAATAACGTAAGTATCCCGATAAGTACACCTTTTACCCTGACTGGAACAGCTACAGATGGTGATGGTGATCCGTTGACTTATTGCTGGGAACAATGGGACTTAGGTCCACAGGGCGCATGGAACAGTGGCGCAACAAGTACAACAGCACCAAACTTCAAATCAAGAATACCAAAGACAACAGGAAGCAGAACTTTTCCGGATATGGCGGTAATTCTCGCCAACTTCCCTGCTAATCCTGCTGCTACTATGGGTGGTTTAAAAGGAGAGACACTTCCTACTGTTGCCCGTACTATGAAATTCAGGTTAACAGTAAGAGATAATCGTGTTACTGGTGGCGGTGTTACCACTGGTGGTGATGGATGTGGTACATTCTCATCAATGTTCCAGGTTAATGTGGTTGGAACAACACCTTTTACTGTAAGTTTTCCAAATGGTGGCGAATCTTTTGTTGGCGGATCAACGCAGACAATTACTTGGAACAATGCAGGTACAAATGCAAGCCCTTTTAACGTGGCCAATGTTAGAATCTTATTGTCTACTGACGGAGGTTTGACTTATCCTACAGTAGTTTCAGCAAGTACAGCTAACGATGGTTCAGAAGCATTATCCATTCCGGTAGTTTCTACAACTACTGCAAGGATAAAAGTTGAAGCTATTGGAAATATATTCTTTGATATTTCTAATGCCAATTTCACTATTACTCCTCCGCCAACCGGCTTTAGTTTTGGACCAACAACTCCTGCTACAGCTACTTGTCCGGCTCCTGCCACAATGAATGTGACATTGCCAACAATTTCAAATGGAGGATTTAGTAATGCAATTACTTTAGCTGCTACTGCTGGTGTGCCTGCCGGTACTAACGTTACATTTGGTACAAATCCTGTGACACCAGGCAACAGCAGTGTGGTGACATTGAACAATACAAATACACTGGCTGCCGGTTCATATGTAGTCACTATTACCGGAACTGCAACAGGTGCCCCTGATCAAACAGCTAACCTGACCTTTACTGTTAACCCGGGTACCGGGCCAACGATCACCACCCAGCCGGTTAACCAAACAGTATGTGCCGGTTCAAATGCAACATTTAGTGTAGTAGCAACCGGTACTTATCAATGGCAGGTGAGCACCAATGGTGGCGGAACCTGGACCAACGTTGCGGGTGCCACTTCGGCTTCTTATACCATTACTGGTGTTACTGCTGGATTAAGCGGTAACCAATACCGTGTTGTGGTAACAGGTCAGTGCGGTAGTACCAACTCTAACGCTGCCACACTTACTGTGAATACAGCACCTGCGGTTACTTCACAACCGCAAAGCCTTACACTTTGCTCAGGAAGTGCTGCTTCATTCAGTGTTGCAGCTACTGGCTCAGGTCTTACTTACCAATGGGAATTGAGTACTGATGGCGGTGGTACATATAATCCAATTGCTGGGGCTACATCTGCTACTTATAACATTGCCAGTGTAACTGTTGGAATGAACAACAACAGGTATCGTTGTGTGGTTTCAGGTACTTGTACTCCTGCTGCTACTTCATCTGCAGCAACCTTATTAGTATCTTCTTCTATAACAGTTACTACAAATCCTGTTAGCCAGACAGTTTGTGAAGGAACTAATCTTTCATTTACAGTGGCTGCAGGTGGTTCTGGTTTATCATACCAGTGGGAAGTAAGTACAAATGGTGGCACATCATGGAGTAATGTTACTGACGGCGGTGTATATTCAGGTGCAACGACTACAACTTTAACTATTACAGGAGTGCCTCCTGCATTTAATACCTACAGGTACAGGGCGATAGTTTCAAATGCAGCTTGTACACCGGGAGTCTCTACTGCGGCAATACTTACAGTTAATACATTCCCTGTTATCACTGCTCAGCCACAGAATGCTACTATTTGCGAAGGTGCAAATCAAAGCTTTAGCGTAACAGCTACAACAGGCGTTGGTACACTCAGCTATCAATGGCAGCTCAGTGTGAATGGTGGTACCACATGGACCAATCTTACCGGAGCTACTACTTCATCTTTTGCACAAACTGCTATACCTGCGGGCCAGAATGGTTACAGGTTCAGGGTTATAGTTACTGCAGGTTGCGGATCAGTTACCTCCAATGCAGCAATATTGACGGTAAATACATACCCGATCATTGCATTTACAGCACCTGCTGTTATCTGTGTCTCTGATCCGGCTATTAGCCTAAGTGCAAGTCCTGCGGGCGGCGCATTCAGCGGAAATGGTGTATCAGGAACTTCCTTTACACCTTCTGCGGCCGGTGTTGGTCCGAGAACGGTAACTTACACAGCTACCAATGCAGGTTGCCAGTCTTCTGTTGGCAGAGTGATCCTTGTAAATGATTGTGCAGAACGTCACCTTACATTAGATCAGTATCCTGCAATAATTGTATATCCGAGCCCGAATAACGGACGGTTTAGCATCAGGCTTAATACAGACCTTTACACTAAACTGAATATTAAGATATACAATAGTGCTGGTCAGCTGGTTAAATCCCAGGTTGCCAGTGGCCTCACTTATGGAAGCGTTATACCACTGGATATTACTAACCAGGCAAGCGGAACATATCATTTGTTCCTGTCTAATGACGAAAATGGTTCAGTATCAACCAAAGGTGTAAGTATTGTAGTTTATAAATAATCAACCGGGTTGAATAATTTAAATCCCGTCCCGTTTATAACGGGACGGGATTTTTTTATTCACGATGTTATTGAGGTATTAATTCATTGTTTTTATCAGCCTGACTTATCGTACCTTCGCGGCTTCAAATTTTTAAAAAATGATCAGTGTTAAAGACCTGAAACTGGCTTACGGTAAAAGGGTATTGTTTGAAGAGGTAAATCTCAATTTCACCAAAGGAAATTGTTATGGAGTAATTGGTGCTAACGGCGCCGGTAAAAGTACTTTTCTGAAGATACTGAGCGGCGAGATTGAGCCCAATAAAGGAACAGTGGAAATAACTCCCGGCGAAAGAATGGCCGTATTGAAACAAAATCAGTTTCAGTTTGATGAAGAGACAGTATTGAATACGGTGATGATGGGGCACACCAAATTATGGGCCATAGCCAAAGAAAGAGAAAGCATTTATGCGCTGGCTGATTTTACGGAAGAAGATGGTATGAGGGCGGGTGAACTGGAGCATGAGTTTGGTGAAATGGGTGGTTATACGGCCGATAGTGATGCTGCTACTTTACTCAGTGAATTGGGAGTTACCGAAGAGTTTCATCAATCCTTAATGAAAGATATTCCGTCTACTCTGAAAGTGAGGGTACTGCTGGCACAGGCATTATTTGGGAACCCTGATATACTGTTGCTCGATGAGCCGACCAACGGTCTGGATATTGAAACCATCAGCTGGCTGGAGAATTTTTTAGCTGACTATGAAAATATTGTACTGGTAGTGAGCCATGACCGTCACTTCCTGGATGCAGTATGTACACATGTGGCAGATGTTGACAGGCAGAAAATAAAAATATTTACCGGTAACTATACTTTCTGGTATGAATCATCTCAACTGATGGCCCGCCAGATAAATGATAAGAATAAAAAAACAGAAGAGAAGCGTCAGGCTTTACTTGATTTCATTGCCCGTTTC
>JAEUVO010000024.1 GCA_016786885.1 Chitinophagaceae bacterium
CTCAACTGTGTTTCCGGATCAACAATACGGATAGAGTCAACCTCATTGCCAAATAATTCAATCCGGTACGGCTTTTCATTACCAAAAGAATAAATATCAAGGATACCTCCCCGAATTGCAAACTGCCCCGGCTCGTACACAAAATCAGTTCTCTCAAATCCATAATCTGCCAGTTTCAATAACAGCTCTTCTATTTTCAGGTTATCTCCTGATTTTATATGAATAATATTGGAAGAAAGTGTTGATGGTAACACAACTTTCTCGAATAAGGCTTCCGGGTAGGTAACCAATACCTTCTTATTTCCTCCTGCAGCAATTTTGGTTAATGCTTCTGTACGAAGCATCACATGTGAAGAATTGAGTAACTGGTAGTTCTTCCTGTTTTTGAAAGAAGAAGGGAAATAAAAAATATCCAGTGCTTCTGTCAGGTTTTCCAGTGTATTATGGAAATAAGCCGCTTCTTCAGCATCATTCAAAACAATAAGATGATTAAGCTGTGAGCAGGAAGGATGCAAAAAAGCAGCCGCTACCACAAATTGTGATGAGCTTCCCTGAAGATTTTTTAGATATATCTTTTGTGATTGGGCAAAGGATAATCTGTCCGCCAGTTGAAAAAGGCGGGGGGTGTTTTGATACTGTTCCAGCAAATCCTTTACTCTCATGAGAGTTGCAAAGATAGATCATCCGGGAAAAAGGGGAATAAATTCCTCTCAATAATAAAAGATACCCTTATTGGTTTTATCTTTATCAAAACCAGATAATAATGGCCCTTCAACCCTGGCGAAAAGGCATAGTCATCAAAATTGACGATCACACTCATAATACCAGACGATTCTGGATACAAATCCCAGAGCTGGAAAAATTTGATTTTATTCCCGGACAGTTTGTAACACTGGACCTGCCCATACATGAAAAACCAAATAAACGCTGGCGCAGCTATTCCATTGCCTCCTGGCCGGATGATACCAATGTTTTTGAGTTATTAATAGTACTGGCAGAAGGCGGCCTGGGAACTAATTACCTTTTTAGTGAAATAAAAGTTGGAAGTGAGCTAACCTTCCGCGGCGCACAGGGAGTATTCACTTTACCAGAGAAAATTGAAAAAGATATTTTTCTGATTTGTACTGGTACTGGTATTGCACCGTTCAGGAGCATGGTCAATCATATTTACAGGCATAATATTCCTGTAAAAAATATTCATATGATCTTTGGATGCCGTAACAAAGCTGACCTTCTTTATTATGAAGAACTGACAACACTGGAAGAAAAATTACCCGGGTTTCACTATCACCCCACTTTATCCCGTGAACATTGGGAAGGGCATAATGGATATGTGCATGGGATCTATGAAGATCTCTGTAAAGAAAAACAAGATGCCTGTTTTTTTCTCTGCGGCTGGAAACATATGATTGATGAGGCGAAAAAAAGAATTACAGAAATGGGATATGATAAAAAAGCAATTCACCAGGAATTGTATGGATAATGCCCTCTGATGCTGCATGAATTTTAAGATGATATTCAACAAGTATTTCGTTGATAACTGTCATGTTTCATTTTAACGCATAGTTCCTATATTCGTACAAATCAAACTGCATATGGGTGCTTCCTCGCTCATAGTATTAATTATTGCCGCCATTGCCTTCTCGGGTATTGCGATCCTTCTTTCCACTTTTGTACTCAAGGCTTCAAAGAATAAACAAAAAGGCGAACCTTACGAATGTGGTATACCCACCCAGGGTAAAACATGGATACAATTAAATGTAGGATATTACTTATTTGCCCTCATCTTCCTGATCTTTGATGTGGAGCTTGTTTTTCTATACCCCTGGGCGGTGGTGGCAAAAAATATGGGTTGGGTGGCATTGATTGAAATTGTCATTTTCTTTTTCGTTTTATTCATGGGCTTTTTATATGCCCATAAGAAAGGTGCATTGAAATGGATGTAGGGCCTCCCCAAACCCCTCCGCAAGAGGGGCTTTGCTTTACACAAGGCCAGCTTATTTGAAGAGTAAAAAATTTATACATTCTGAATGAGTGAAAAAAATAACATAATAAATGACTCTTCTCTAATCCCCCCCGCGGGGGGTGGGGGGCCTGCTTTCCCTGGAAAAATACATGAAACGCCGGGTGGCGGCATCGTCCTCAGTAAACTGGATGATGTCATCAACTGGGCAAGATCAAATTCTTTATGGCCGCTGACCTTCGCTACCAGCTGCTGTGGTATAGAATACATGGCTGTAGCTGGTGCGAAATACGATTTTTCCCGTTTTGGTTTTGAGGTGGCGAGAGCTACACCCCGCCAGGCCGATGTTATCATCATTGCCGGTACTATAGTAAATAAAATGGCCCCGGTATTAAAAAGATTGTACGACCAGATGGCTGACCCGAAATATGTAATTGCCATGGGAGCCTGTGCCATCAGTGGCGGTCCCTTTTTCTATAATACTTATTCTGTTGTAAAAGGTGCTGATCATGTGATACCGGTGGATGTGTATGTGGCCGGTTGCCCGCCAAGGCCTGAAGCTTTGCTTCATGCATTGATAAAATTGCAGGAAAAAATCAAAAGCGGACTAACAAGGGAACAGATAAGAAAGGACAAAGATTAGTTATGTCGAACGAAGAATTGAAAACCAAAATAACCGAATTGCTGCCAGCCGCCGCTTTTGAAGAAGGTGGCGAATGGCTCACTATTAATATTGAGCCGAGAGACTGGTTACCGCTGGCACAACAGCTTCGCAATAACGATTCCTTATACTTTGATTATCTCTATTGCCTGACCTGTATCGACTGGAAGACGCATCTCACCATGGTGTATCACCTCTCATCTACAAAACACAGGCATAATATTGTTATTAAATCAAAACTGGACAGAAGTAACCCTGAAATTGAAACAGTTTCCCATATCTGGAGGACTGCTGAATTTCATGAAAGAGAGGTATATGAAATGTTTGGAGTGAATTTCCTCAACCATCCCGATCTGAGACTACTGATATTACCGGATGGATGGGAAGGAAAGAACCCCTTAAGAAAAGATTTTGAAGACCCTATTAATATGATCAAACTCTGATATGTTTGAAGAAGTAGGCACAACGACTGAAGGCGACATCATTGTAAATGTAGGACCACAACATCCTGCCACTCATGGTGTACTTCATCTTGTCATTACACTCAACGGGGAAACTATAAAAAAAGTAGAGCCACACCTGGGATATATACACCGTTCTATCGAAAAAATGTGTGAGAGCCTCAGCTACCGGCAATTCATATATGTCACCAGCCGGATGGATTATCTCTCATCTCATATTAATAATCATGCCTGTGCTTTATGTGTTGAGAAAGGGTTACAGGTAGAAGTTCCGCCAAGAGCACAAGTGATAAGAGTGCTGATGGATGAGCTCACGAGAATTGCCTCCCATGAATTGTGGTGGGGAGCTATGGCGATGGATCTTGGTGCTTTCACTCCTTTCTTTCATGCCTTCAGGGAAAGAGAGAGCATCAATGATATAATGGAAGAAACCTGTGGTGCAAGATTAACCATGAACTATATGGTGCCTGGTGGTGTGATGCAGGACCTGCATCCAAATTTCCAGAAGAAGGTGAAAGAATTCATGCAATTATACAAACGTAAGATCCATGAATATGATGAGCTGGTAACTGGTAATGTCATTTTTCAGAACAGGATGAAGAATGTTGGTTATTTGTCTGCAGAAGATGCTGTTTCTTACGGATGTTCAGGCCCCACGGCCAGAGGAAGTGGTGTAAATTGTGATATAAGGAAAATATATCCTTACGAAATATATGATAAGCTGGAATTTGATGAAGTACTGGAAACAGGCGGCGATTCCTTTGCCCGTTATATGGTTCGTATCCGGGAGATGCAGCAATCTATCCGCATCATTGAGCAACTAATCGATAATATTCCTGAAGGAGATTTCCAGGCGAAGACAAAAGCCGTATTGAAATTACCCAAAGGAGAATTTTATACAAGAGTGGAAACAGCCCGTGGCGAACTGGGTGTATATATTGTAAGCGAAGGTGGCACTACTCCTTACAGAATAAAATTCCGTTCACCCGGATTCTCGAACCTTTCTGTATTGGATCATATTGCCAGGGGTAGTAAGTTGGGAGACCTGGTAGCAATGATGGGAACATTAGATTTAGTAATACCTGATATAGACAGATAATGTGGAGTTTTTCTCACATAGCGAACAACTTGCATGAATGGTTAAGCAAAACCTTCAACCCGACAATGACATTGATCATTGAAATGGTGCTTGCCGGTGTTGCTGTGATCGGTTTGTTTGCAGCATTGGGATTAGTGCTGGTCATCATGGAAAGAAAAGTATCTGCCTGGATACAGATACGTCTTGGTCCCAACCGTGTTGGGCCAAAAGGAATGCTTCAATCACTGGCTGACACATTAAAATTATTGGTGAAAGAAGGATTGACGCCAAATGGTGCCGATAAATTATTATTCAACCTGGCCCCTTTTGTTGCCATGATCGTTGCCATGCTGTTGATGGCGCCAATTGCTTTTGCCAAAGACTTTCAGTTGTGGGATTTGAATATTGGTGTGCTGTATGTTTCTGCTGTCTCTTCCATCATGGTCATTAGTATTCTCATGGCAGGCTGGGCAAGTAATAATAAGTATTCCTTGATGGGTGCGATGCGCAGTGGCGCCCAGATCGTCAGCTATGAATTATCTGCTGGTTTATCAATACTGGCCGTTGTAGTAATGACAGGCAGCCTGCAGGTATCAGACATCATTCACTCACAAGCTAACGGCTGGTGGATTTTCAAGGGGCATATCCCAATGGTCATTGCTTTTGTCACCTTTATTATTGCTATTACAGCAGAAACCAACAGGGCTCCGTTCGACCTGGCAGAAGCAGAATCAGAATTAACTGCTGGTTTTCATACTGAATATTCGGGGATGAAATTCGCTTTGTTCTTCCTCGCTGAATATGTAAATGTGTTTATTGTTTGTGCGATCGGTGCAACGCTGTTTCTCGGTGGCTGGATGCCATTCCATATCGGCAACTGGACCGGGTTTAACCATGTGATGGATTATATTCCATCAAGTGTATGGTTCTTTGGAAAAACGTTTTTCTTAATATTCGTCATTATGTGGTTCAGATGGACATTCCCAAGATTACGGATTGACCAGTTGCTGAACCTGGAGTGGAAATACCTGTTGCCAATTAGTATGATAAACTTATTGATAGTAACAGCAATGGCGATATTGGGTTGGCATTTTTAGCCCCCATCCCCTGAAGGGGAGAATGGTGGCTGATTGAAATATAAATTAATTTGAATCTAAATCCTCCGCCGCAGGCGGATCAGGAGCATGTTTATTACGAAATACATAAAAGATGTTTACAAGGGAGTAAGGTCATTGCTTGTCGGCATGAAGCGGACCTTGTATTATTTCACCCATCACAAAGAGATCATTACCCAACAATATCCTGATAACCGGGATACGCTGGTTTTACCAGAACGGTTTAAAGGTGAAGTGGTGATGCCACATAATGAGAACAATGAACACCGCTGCACCGGGTGCCAGGCTTGTGAACTGGCCTGTCCAAATGGTACCATCAAAGTGATCTTTAAAAATGAACTGACACCCGAAGGAAAAAAGAAGAAAGCGATTGATAAACTTGTCTATCACCTGGAGCTGTGCACCATGTGCAACCTCTGCGTGGAAGCCTGCCCTTCTGATGCTATAAAAATGGCACAGACATTTGAACATAGTGTGTTTGACAGAAATGAACTGACTAAAATTTTAAATAACCCCGGATCGAAGATTATGGAAGGGGTAGAATAGCCCCTAAATCCCCCTGAAGGGGGACTTTAGGATCCGAAAGTAGAAAGAGTATAAAAAAATGAACGGTTCTGAAATAATATTTTACTTACTGGCAGCATTAACACTGACCTGCGGCTTATTGTCTGTCTCTACAAGACAGATATTCCGTGCAGCAATTTATTTGTTGTTTTCCCTGATCGGTATTGCTGGTATTTATTTCTGGCTGCAATATGAATTTATCGCTGCAGTACAAATAGTAGTGTATGTGGGAGGCATTGTAGTCTTGATCATCTTCTCCATATTTCTTACCCAACAGGCCGGGGAGAAATTACCCAAACAAAAACCTGGCAGAAAAATATTTTCGGCACTGGCAGTTTTCTGCGGCTTTGCACTAACGATGGTGCAGGTGTACCAGCATGAATTCGACTTTGATAAGGCGCTGGTAAGCCCTACCATGTCAAACATCGGCCAGAATATGTTAAGCACTAAAGAAGGAGGATATGCATTGCCATTTGAAGTGATCTCGATGTTATTGCTGGCCGCTATGATCGGATGTATTGTGATCGCCTTACGGAGTAAACCCGAAACAAAATGATGCAACCCGGACTATATCATATTTTATTCATCAGCGCTGCACTGTTCTTTATCGGTGTGTATGGTTTTCTTACCCGGAGAAACCTTATCACCATGCTGATGAGTATTGAACTGATACTAAACAGTGTGAACCTGAATTTTATTGCATTCAATAAATACCTGTGGCCCGGAAAGCTGGATGGATTGTTCTTTACCTTATTCATTATTGCTATTGCTGCGGCTGAAGCTGCTGTAGCCATAGCCATCATTATTAATTTATACCGCAGCCACCAGTCAATTGATGTGGAGAATGCTGAAGACTTAAAGTATTAAACCAATATGCCCAACGCAACTATTATTGCACTGATTCCTTTGTTGCCGCTTGCCGGGTTCTTATTGCTGGGCCTATTCGGCAGAAAGATCTTTAAAAATAGTTCCGGCCTTATCGGAACGGCTCTTTTACTTACTTCCACCGTCCTTGCCCTGTACACAGCGTATGAATATTTTTTTGTGTACGGCAAGGTTGATGGTGTATACCAGCAGTTCATCCCGATGAAGCTGACCTGGCTGGAATTTTCTCCCGGTGTATCCATTGATATGGGTATGGCTGTTGATTCAATTTCTGTCATGATGCTGGTGGTGGTCACTTTTGTTTCGCTGATGGTGCATATATATAGTCTTGGTTATATGAAAGGAGAAGAAAGATTCTCTACTTACTATGCTTTTCTTGGCTTGTTTACCTTCTCAATGCTTGGACTGGTACTCTCAAGCAATATCTTCCAGATATATATTTTCTGGGAGTTGGTAGGTGTTTCTTCTTTCCTGCTAATTGGTTTTTACTACGACAAACCAAGTGCTGTGGCAGCCAGCAAAAAAGCATTTATTGTAACCCGTTTTGCAGATCTGGGTTTCCTGGTTGGTATATTAATCCTCTCTAACTCATCAGGCACACTTGATTTTAATACGATGATCGCCACACTTACATCCCCTGATTCGGATGCAGTGAAAACGGCAGCCACTTCATCTTTCCTTGGTGCATCAGCATTGACATGGGGTGCCGCATTAGTTTTTATCGGTGGTGCCGGTAAGAGTGCCATGTTCCCGCTGCATATCTGGTTGCCTGATGCGATGGAAGGCCCCACTCCTATTTCGGCTTTGATACATGCTGCTACCATGGTAGTTGCCGGTGTTTACCTGGTAGCAAGGCTATTCCCTATATATGCAATTACCGTACCTGCCGTATTGGAAATTATCGGTTGGGTTGGTGCTATATCAGCTATCATTGCTGCCATCATTGCCTGTACGCAAACAGATATTAAAAGAGTACTGGCCTATTCTACCATGTCGCAGATCGGGTATATGATGTTTGCGTTGGGTGTTTCAAAATATGGTGGCGAATCTGGATTAGGATATACTGCTTCCATGTTCCATTTGTTTACTCATGCAATGTTCAAAGCATTGTTATTCCTTGGTGCAGGCGCAGTAATACATTATGTACATAGCAATGAAATGAAAGACATGGGCGGATTAAGAAAGTATATGCCAATTACGCATCTTACATTTCTGATTGCCTGCCTGGCCATTGCAGGGATACCACCTTTTGCCGGTTTTTTCAGCAAAGAAGAAATTTTATTGGCAGCTTATCAGAATAATACAGCGATTTATTGGGTTGCTTTGATCACATCTGGCCTCACTGCATTCTATATGTTCCGTTTATATTTTTCAATTTTCTGGAACAAGTCTCATCATACTCATGGAGAAAGCCATGGTGAAGGAAGTTTTGTAATGATGTTACCATTGGTACTTTTAGGCATTGGTGCGGCGGCGGCCGGGTTCATACCTTTTGGAGAATTTGTAAGCTCTGATGGCAATCCACTGGAATCTCATTTTCATTTACAGTTTTCCATAGCACCTGTAGCATTAGGACTTGCAGGCATTCTCGCAGCTTTATGGCTGTATGCAAAACAAAATGACAAACCGGCAAAGCTTGCTGCTTCATTGGGCAGTTTGTACAAAGCAGCTTACCATAAATTTTATATTGACGATATATACCTGTTCATTACAAAAAGAATACTGTTCAACCTGGTAGGAAGACCAGCCGCCTGGTTCGACAGAAATGTAGTGGACGGATTGATAAACCTGACTGGCAATACTACCCAGGCAGTTTCAGAAGGAATTAAGAAAATGCAATCAGGTAAAGTACAGCAATATGCAATTTATTTTTTGAGCGGTGTGATCATACTGGCTGCATTGTTCATTTATATATGGAGATAGCATATTTTGATAAATAAGAATTGATGAATCTTTTATTACTCATAGGAGCTCCTTTACTAACTGCTGTTGCGGTATTATTTTCCCGCAATAAGCAACAGGTAAGATGGATATCCCTGCTTGGCTCAATAGTACAGATCATATTGGCCTTTGCCTTGTTATTTGCCTTTCGGCAGGAAAGAGCAGAAAATAATTCTGCACAAATGTTATTTGAACAGAATTATAAACTATTTGATTCACTCAATATCAATTTTCATTTTGGCGTAGATGGTATTTCTGTGGCCATGATATTACTGACTTCTCTTGTTGTTGTTGCCGGTGTGCTGGTATCTTGGAATGTAGAGAAAATGACAAAAGAATTCTATTTCCTGCTGCTACTGCTTGGGTTAGGCGCTTATGGCTTCTTTATCTCGCTTGACCTGTTCATACTCTTTTTCTTTCTTGAAATATCTGTGATACCTAAATATCTTTTGATCGGTATCTGGGGAAGTGGAAAAAAAGAATACAGTGCCAATAAACTGGCCCTGATGCTGATGGGGGGATCTGCATTGATATTAGTCGGCATGCTGGGACTATATTTCATCGCTGGTCACAGCTTTGATATACTGGCATTATCTAAAACAGATATCCCCGTCAACATACAAAACCTGTTGTTTCCTTTGCTATTTGTGGGCTTTGGTGTGTTTACAGCGTTGTTCCCTTTACATACCTGGGTGCCTGATGGCCACTCTTCTGCACCAACAGCCGGTTCAATGTTCCTCGCAGGTATCTCTATGAAATTGGGTGGTTATGGATGTTTGCGGGTTGCTACGTATTTGTTACCGGAAGGAGCAAAAGAATATGCTAATATCATCATCATACTTTCTGCGATTGCTATCTTATATGGTGCTTTCGCTACCATGATGCAGAAGGACCTGAAATACATCAATGCTTACTCCTCAGTAAGCCATGTTGGTTTTAGCTTATTGGGTATTGGCATGCTGACGCAAACAGCTATCACTGGCGCACTGATGCAGATGGTATCACATGGTTTGATGACGGCTCTTTTCTTCGCCGTAATTGGTATGGTGTATGACCGGACTCATACCCGTATGACAGGTGAAATGGGTGGACTCATGAAAGTGATGCCTTTTATAAGTACAGTTTTCTTCATTGTAGGTCTTTGTTCATTAGGCTTGCCGGGATTCAGTGGCTTTGTGGCGGAGATGACTGTTTTCATGGGCTCCTGGGAAAATGCTGATGCATTCCATCGCATTGCTACTATAGCTGCGGCAATGTCAATCGTGGTGACAGCAGTTTATATTTTAAGAGCAACCGGACAAACGATGATGGGAGCGATTAAAAACGAAAGCCATTTACAATTGAAAGATGCAGCCTGGAACGAAAAACTGGCAGCTATAATATTAGTAGCCGGGATTTTAGCTATTGGTATTGCCCCTGGCTGGTTAAATGATTTGCTGAGGCCAGCAGCTGAAGAAATTATGAACAGGATCGCTGGAAAATAAAACCTGACCGGATGAATGAGTTTTTTACATTAATGAAAAGTGAACTGTTGGTTACAGCCATCATCTTCCTCTTGTTGTTTATTAAGATAGGCAAAGGGATGAAAAATGAATCATTACTATCACTGGTGCAGGTATTGCTGCTGCTGAATTTCATAGCTGGTTTCTTTTTCAATAAAACAGGAAATCTTTTCGGGGATATGTTCTACACCACCCCTTTGATCGCTTTCCAGAAAAATATACTGAGCCTTGCTGTATATCTTATTTCCTTGCTTTGCTCTGACTGGCTCAAAAAGACCGGGCACCTGCCAGAGTTTTTTATGCTGATGTTATCTGCATTGCTTGGTATGTTCCTGATGATTTCGAGCAGCAACCTGTTGATATTTTATTTATCGCTGGAACTGGCCACTATACCTGTTGCCGCAATGGCCAATTTCGACCTGGAGAAAAAACGTTCTTCAGAAGGTGCCATGAAAATGATCCTTTCTTCGGCCTTCTCTTCTGGTATTTTACTGTTTGGCATCTCCTTACTTTATGGTACCACAGGCACTATTAGTTTCCCTGAAATAACTGCTCAGCTTGATGGTTCCTCCGTACAGATACTTGCTTTTATATTCCTGGTTACAGCATTCGCATTTAAATTATCAATTGTCCCGTTTCACCTGTGGACAGCCGATGTGTATGAAGGATCACCAATGGCCGTCACTTCCTTCTTATCAGTTGTATCAAAAGGATCCGTAGCATTCATATTTATTACAGTGCTGTATAAGATGTTTCAGCCGATGCAGGATATGTGGTATACCCTACTTGTGATACTGGCAATTGCGACCATGTTGATCGGAAATTTATTTGCCCTGCGCCAGCAGAATATCAAACGTTTTCTTGCTTTTTCTTCTATCGCACAGGTGGGTTTTATCCTGGTTGGTATCAGCAGCAACGATTACATGGGCATTGCCGCCGTGGTTTATTTTGTACTGATCTATGTATTCTCCAACCTTGCCGCTTTTGGTGTAGCGGCTGTGATCGCTGAACATACTGGCAAAGAAAATATTGACGACTATAAAGGATTATATAAAACCAATCCTTTCCTTAGCTGGATATTGGCATTAGCATTGTTCTCATTAGCTGGTGTTCCTCCAACTGCCGGTTTTTTTGGAAAACTGTTCCTGTTAACAGCCGGCGGCGCCAAAGCAGCCTACTGGTTTATCCTTGTAGCTGCATTAAACATGATCATCTCTCTTTATTATTACCTGCGGGTAGTAAGAGCCATGTTCATGGATAAAAATGATAACCCGATGGAACCAATCAAAGTTAGTCCTGTGGTAAAACTGGCTTTAGTCATCTGTGGCGCAGGTATTATTATGATCGGTTTGTTAAGCTGGATTTTCGAATATATCAAATCATTACATTAACAACTATGGCCCTCAATAAAAATCATGAATTCGAAGAACTCGACGGTGTCAAATGCGGCATTGTAGAAAAGAATGTAAACCCCGAAAGGGTTGCTTTCCTTAAAGAGCTGCTGGAGTGTAATGGTTTTAAGGTAATAACAGCAGCCAGCCCGCCTCCAAAAGCAGCCCCGGCGCCAAAACCAGTTGAAGGCAACGAAGAAACGCCACAACCTCAAACTTCAAACACCGAATCTCAAACCTTTACTGTAGGTGTTACAGATTATACCTTCAATCCTGTTAATGCAATCTTTGGCAGAATGCTAAAAACGAAAAATGGCCATATAGTTACTCTTGCCTACTGGCAGCAAAAGGAAACGGAGAGCCATGACGATATCCCCTACTACGAATACAAATAGTCTTTCCATAGCGAAAAATCCTGCCTGCCGGATATGCTGTGATACCGGCATTTGCCCCTTCAAAAATGATAAGAATCAGGATTTCCGCTGACCTGCGTTTCCGTTATTCAGGAGGTTTAGCCATAACTATGCAGAGCACAAAAGCTTTTATATTATGGCAACAAAAACAAAAGCCGGAAAGTATGTCTACTTCTTCGGAGGCGGCAAAGCCGATGGAAATGAATCAATGAAAAATTTGCTGGGTGGTAAGGGTGCCAATTTAGCTGAAATGGCTGGTCACCCGAAATTACGTTTACCTGTTCCCCCTGGTTTTACGGTTACTACGGAAGTCTGCACTTATTATTATAACAATAAAAAAACTTATCCACGGGCTTTAAAAGGACAGGTACAGGAATCGCTGGAGAAAATGGAGAAACTCACCGGCAAAAAATTCGGTGATTCTGCTAACCCATTATTGTTGTCAGTTCGCTCAGGCGCCAGGAGAAGTATGCCTGGTATGATGGAAACTGTGCTGAATGTTGGTTTAAATGAAAATACAATTAAAGGCATTATTGCACAAAGTGGTGATGAACGTTTTGCCTATGATGCTTACCGCCGTTTGATAATGATGTATGCAGATGTAGTTATGGAAAAGGCCGGTGGCATTGAACCAAAAGGAGGCAAAGGAATCCGCAAAATGCTGGATGAAAAACTGGAGCATATCAAACACACTAAAGGATATAAAAGCGACACAGAACTCTCTGCTGATGAATTAAAAGAATTAGTAAAAGACTACAAGAAAACGGTAAAAAAAGTTTTAGGAACAGAATTCCCCGATGACCCTTACGAGCAAATGTGGGGTGGTATAGGCGCTGTATTTGCCAGTTGGAATGGAAAGAGAGCTATCGAATACCGTCGTATTGAAAAGATACCACATGAGTGGGGAACTGCTGTAAATGTACAGGCCATGGTATTTGGCAATATGGGAGAAGATAGCTGTACCGGTGTAGCCTTTACAAGAAATCCCGGTAATGGAGAGAATAAATTTTATGGAGAATACCTGGTGAATGCACAAGGTGAAGATGTGGTAGCAGGTATCCGTACTCCGGCTCCTGTGAATGAATACTCTATGAATGATCAGAGCAAGCATTATACATCACTGGAAAAATTAATGCCATCATTGTATAAAGAATTATACAACTATCAGAGAAGACTTGAGCAGCACTATAAAGACATGCAGGATATTGAGTTCACCATTGAAAAAGGGAAACTCTTTATGTTACAATGCAGGGTTGGTAAAAGAAATGGTGTGGCTGCCGTACGTATGGCTACTGAGATGCACAAAGAAAAACTAATTGATACAAAAACAGCCATTATGAGGGTTGGCCCGAATCAGTTAGTTGAATTATTGTTACCTATGCTTGATCCTAAAGCAGAGCTAACTGCTCCTGTTATTGCCAAGGGTTTGCCGGCAGGACCCGGTGGAGCCAAAGGCCGTGTGGTATTTTCTTCCGCTGATGCCGTAGCATGGGCTGCCAAAGGAGAAAAAGTGATCCTTGTAAGAGAAGAAACTTCACCGGAAGATGTCGATGGTATGCATAAATCACAAGCTATACTCACTACCAAAGGTGGTATGACATCTCATGCTGCACTGGTAGCAAGAGGATGGGGTAAATGTTGTATTGTCGGTTGTGGCGATATTGAAATACACAGTGATGTAAAAAATTTCCATGCAAAAAATGGTGTTATTATCAAAGAAGGCGACTGGATAAGCCTGAATGGAACAAAGGGACTGGTATACGAAGGAAGTATGGCATTAGTAGACATTGATATAGACAAGAACCAATCGTATAAAGACCTGATGAAACTGGTGGATAAAACAAAACAGATCGGTGTTCGTGCCAATGCAGAAACTCCTGAAGATGCCACTCATGCCGTGAAGTTTGGAGCAGAAGGTATTGGTTTGTTCCGAACAGAACATATGTTCTATGGAGAGGGAAGCGAAGAACCTTTGTTCCAGCTTCGCAAAATGATCGTCAGTAAAACAGAAAAAGAAAGAAGAGAGGCACTGAATGGCTTATTCAAATACGTAAAGAAAGACGTGAAGGATACGTTGAGTGTAATGAATGGACACCCGGTTACAATCCGCCTGCTTGATCCGCCACTGCATGAATTTGTTCCGCATGACAAAGAAAAGTTGAAACAACTCAGCAAAGAACTGGGCATCAGTATGGGTATGCTGAACAGACGGGTGCTGGCCCTGCATGAAAATAACCCGATGCTGGGTCATCGTGGTGTTCGCCTCGGTATCAGCTATCCTGAAATAACCGAGATGCAGGTAAGAGCCATCTTTGAGGCCACTGCAGAGCTGATAAAAGCAGGTAAAAAAGCATTCCCTGAGATCATGGTTCCTGTTACAGTGATTGCTCATGAGCTGCGTCATCAGAAAGAGATAGTAGACCGTGTATATAAAGAAGTATGCGAAAAAATGGGAATGAAAAAAATCCCTTATTTGTATGGCACCATGATAGAAACACCAAGAGCCGCACTCCGGGCTGAGTATATGGCTAATGTAGCCGACTTTTTCAGCTTTGGTACTAATGACCTTACTCAAATGAGTTTTGGCTTCAGCCGGGATGATATCGGTGGTTTCTTACCCAAATATCTTGACCTCAAGATACTGCCCGATGATCCATTCCAGACAATCGACCAGGAAGGCATTGGACAATTAATAAAAGTAGGAACCGAGAGGGGTCGTCAAAGAAAGCCCCATCTGAAAGTAGGTATCTGCGGCGAACATGGGGGTGATCCGGAAAGTGTAAAATTCTGCCATCGTATCGGAATGAATTATGTTAGCTGTTCTCCTTTCAGGGTGCCTATTGCAAGATTAGCCGCCGCCCAGGCTGCTATTGAGAACCCTAAAAAGAAAAAATAGTTAATAGAATCCAGTATCAAAAAACAAATAGCCTGTCAGTAATACTGATCAGGCTATTTGTTTTTACAAAAAGAGCAGGGTTGATACAGGAAGTACTAATAACAAATATCCGAATGCATTGACTCATAAGATATTGATCAAAGATCTCTGCTACTTATCCTGCCATTGACAGCTATCATTTTTCACTTTGATGAAAATCAGCGATTGGCAGGAGTTTATAAGATAATATTACACACTAAAATGCCGGGTATGAAAAGAAACATATTAATGATTGCCGCTACTTTACTTAGCGTTTCAGCTTTTGCACATGAAGGCCACGGGCATACACATGGTTTTACTATTAAACATTATTTTATTGAACCCGAACATGTAATACCTGTATTTATTGTAGTGGCGATAGCAATCCTTCTGATAAAAAGATATCGCAGTACCGTTATAAAAAAATAAAAGTCTGAATAACTGAATCAGGTTAAATAAACAAACCAACTAAATTTTATTTTATGTGTGCTACTTGCGGATGTGATACAAATACTTCTACTTCCAGGCAAAATGGCGAACATCATCATAGCCATGAACATAATCACTTGCATGGAAAAACTATTATAGATATTGAGAAAGACGTACTGTATGAAAATAATCTTCTTGCAGAACGAAACAGGGGATATTTTGATGCAAAAAATATACTTACCCTGAACCTGGTAAGCTCACCCGGCTCCGGAAAAACATCATTGCTTGAAAAAACACTGACAGATCTGAAAGATCGGTTCAATTTCTATGTAATTGAAGGCGATCAGCAAACATCCCGGGATGCTGATCGAATCCATGCTACAGGCACCAAAGTGGTACAGATCAATACGGGCAAGGGTTGCCACCTTGATGCACACATGATCCTGCATGCCTTGCAGGGTATTAAGCCGATAGAAAATTCAATTCTCTTTATTGAAAATGTCGGCAACCTTATTTGTCCGGCTATGTTTGACCTTGGCGAAAAAGAAAGAGTAGTTATTATTAGTGTTACTGAAGGCGATGACAAACCAATTAAGTATCCTGACATGTTTCATACAGCTCATCTTTGTATTATTAATAAGACTGATTTACTCCCTTATGTCCCTTTCAGTATAGAGAAGGCTAAAGAATATGCCCGGCAGGTAAATCCGGGGCTCAGGTTTATTGAAGTAAGCTGCCTTACTGGCGAAGGGTTGCCTGAGTGGTACCAATGGTTGAAAGAAAATATATTGTCCACTGTTCAGGCCTGAAAAGAAAATAGGTACACTACATGTACTTGCAGTAATAACGTATTTCTCAAAATTTTCCGATCTTTCTCCTTTAATTAGAAAGTATGGAGGTCAAAAATCTTTTCGATCCTGCCGTGAAACAGGAAATCATCAATAGAATTAATACTTTAAAACCACAATCACAACGTCAATGGGGTAAAATGGATGTGGCCCAGATGCTGGCGCATTTACAACCGGCTATCCAAATAGCTTATGGCACCCATAAACCAAAAGGGCATTTCTTCTTCAAACTGATCCTGCCCTTTTTCAAAAGTAAATTATGGGATGAAAAGCCTTATAAAAAGGGTCTCCCCACCGATGACACCTTTATAATGACTGGCTCAGGAAAAGATTTTGAAAAAGAAAAAGCCGGCCTTTTAAAACTCGTCGATCAATTCACTGAATCTGCCATCAATGGCGAGAAGCATCCTGTTTTCGGAAAACTTACCAAAGAAAACTGGAGCAAGGCGATCTGGAAACACATTGACCATCATCTGAAACAGTTCGGCGCCTGATTAAAGTCATACCCTAAAAATCCTGCTCCTCCTACATTTGAGCAGGTTTTTAGTATTCATGAATATCTGGAAAAATATCATTCGCAGACCCACTTAGGGTTTCCTGCTTTTTCCCTGTTGGCCAATAATTTTTCCTAAAATACAACTAAACGTTGTCCAAAATTTCATGAATGAAAACGATCATAGAACCCTTCCGGATCAAGTCGGTAGAGCCGATTTATTTTACCACTAAAGAAGAACGAAAAAAAATACTGGAGAAAGCAGATTATAATTCCTTCCGCATCAAAGCCAGAGACATCTTAATTGACCTTCTTACTGACAGCGGTACCAGTGCCATGAGCAGTAACCAATGGGCGGGCATCATGCAGGGCGATGAATCCTATGCAGGTAGCAATAGTTTTTTCAAATTCGAAGACTCGGTACGAAGTATTACTAACATGCCTTATATCATTCCTACTCACCAGGGAAGAGCTGCTGAAAAAATCATCTTCACCATTCTTGGGGGTAAAGGAAAGTATTTTATCAGTAATACCTTGTTTGATACTACCAGGGCCAACATTGAATTTTCTGGCGCAGAAGGGATCGATTGCTTATGTGAAGAAGGAAAATATCCCTCCGTTCCTGCACCTTTTAAAGGGAATATGGATATAGAAGCGCTTCGAAAAGTGATAAAAGAAAAAGATGCTTCCAATATCCCGATGATCATAATTACAGTAACTAATAATTCGGGAGGAGGCCAGCCGGTAAGCATGCAGAATATCAAAGATGTACGGAAGATTTGTGACGAGTATAATATCCCATTGTTTATTGATGCCTGCAGGTTTGCAGAAAATTCATATTTTATTAAGCTCCGTGAAGAAGGCTATGCGCAGAAATCTGTTCCCGAAATTGCAAGGGAATTATTTTCCTATGCTGATGGCTGCACCATGAGTGCCAAAAAAGATGCATTTGCCAATATTGGTGGTTTTCTTGCCATGAAAGACCTTGATTTGGCTATCCGTTGCAGAAATCTCTTGATCATCACTGAAGGTTTTACTACTTATGGTGGCCTGGCAGGTCGTGACCTTGAAGCTGTGGCAATCGGTTTACAGGAAGTAATGGATGAAAATTATCTGCAATACCGTATAAGAAGTATTGAATACCTGACGAACAAACTGATTGAAGCTGGGGTGCCTGTCATGCAACCGGCCGGGGGACATGCTGTTTATCTTGACGCCAAAGCATTTCTCCCTGGTATCCCGGTTGAGCAATACCCCGGACAATCATTGGTCTGTGCATTGTATGAAGAAGGTGGTATCCGTGCCGTAGAGATCGGCTCACTTATGTTTGGAAAATATGATGATAATGGTAAACTCATCCCGGCACAAATGGAATTAGTAAGACTAGCAATTCCAAGAAGAGTGTACACACAAAGCCATATTGATTATGTAGCTGAAGTGATCTTGGAAGTGTTCAAGAAAAGAAAAGAGCTAAAAGGACTTACCATTACAGAAGAAACTCCCCTGCTCAGGCATTTTACTGCCAAACTAAAACCTCTTAATTAAAATCGTTTGTAAATGAAACATACAATAAAAAGAAGCTGGGCTGAGCCTTATAAGATAAAAATGGTGGAGTTATTAAAAATGACTACCCCTGCACACCGAAGGAAAGCCATGCAGGAAGCCGGGTTCAACACCTTTCTTCTGAAATCAGAAGACGTTTATATAGATCTCCTGACTGATAGTGGTACATCAGCTATGAGTGATCAGCAGTGGGCAGGGATGATGATGGGTGATGAAGCTTATGCCGGAAGCAGAAATTTCTATCATCTTGAGGAGGTAGTAAAGGATACTTATGGTTATAAATATTTAGTTCCCACACACCAGGGCCGTGGCGCTGAAAATATCATCTCCAAAATCCTGATAAAGAAAGGTGACATTATTCCGGGCAATATGTACTTTACCACAACCAGGCTTCACCAGGAGCTCGCCGGAGGTAAATTTGAAGATATCATCATCGATGAAGCACACGACTCGGAGAACGAACATCCCTTTAAAGGAAATGTAGACCTGAAAAAACTGGAGATACTGATCAACAAATATGGTGCGAAAAAAATACCATATATCAGCATAGCCACCAGTGTAAATATGGCAGGTGGTCAACCCATAAGCATTAAAAACCTTAAAGAACTAAGAGCTCTGACTAAAAAACATGGCATCCGTATTATTCATGACATGACAAGGGTGGCTGAAAATGCACATTTCATTCAGCGAAGAGAAAAGGGGTATGAGAAAAAATCAATCAAACAGATCGTAAAAGAAATCTGTTCGTATACAGATGGCGCCACTATGAGTGCCAAGAAAGATGCGCTGGTGAATATTGGCGGCTTTTTAGCTATTAATGATTGGGATGTCTTTGAAGAAGCAAGAAATATGGTGGTGGTGTATGAGGGATTACATACATATGGTGGCTTAGCCGGTCGTGATATGGAAGCTATGGCTATTGGAATTAAAGAAAGTGTGAATGATGATCATATTCATGCAAGAGTAGGGCAAGTGATCTACCTCGGTGAGAAGATGATTGACTACGGGATACCAATTGTAAGGCCAATTGGCGGCCATGGCATTTTTGTGGATGCGAAGAAATTCTTACCGCATATCCCACAGATTGAATATCCCGCACAAACATTAGCAGCTGAGGTCTATCTTGATTCAGGTGTCAGAACAATGGAAAGAGGAGTTGTATCTGCCGGAAGAAAAGCCAATGGAGAGAATTACTATCCCAAACTGGAACTCGTTCGCTTTACTATTCCACGCCGGGTATATACACAAGCACATATGGATGTGGTCGCTGAATCAACAGCGAGGGTGTATGACCGCCGAAACAAAATCAAAGGATTGAAAATGGTATACGAGCCAAAATACCTGCGATTCTTCCAGGCCAGGTTTGAACAATTGTTATAGTGCTTCAGATTAGGCTGGTGAAATCAGTGTGAATGGTGAGCTCCAGTCTCTTCCCTTTGCCAAATTAGCTTTTTACCAAATCCCAGTGTATTGTCCGTAAACTTAATGCTTGTCAACTTGATCGTCCAAATTTCGCCGGGCATTGCAAGAGCAATCGGGTGCTTTTTATGAAAGTGTGAACCGGCATTTTTGGTATGAGAATGGTCAAAAGGCAGAATCAACCCTTCAAATTGCACCCCCTTTATCTGCAAAAGGTTCAAAGAATCCGGCAAGATAGTTCCAGCTACATGCGGATTTCGTAAAAGAAGAACTGAGTGATGTGTTTCATTCGAAGACTTGTAATGAAGCAGCATTTCTTCGGTTTCAAATGAGTAAAAACAGGTGTAGCAATAAGGATGTCCTTTATCACCCACGCAGCAAACATTGGCACAGGTTTGTTTTGAAATGAATTCTATAATTTTCTCATTCATGTTACTTTAATTATACGTACAGGGCATGCAGCGGCTATTTCCTTTGATTTTAATAACACATCTTTTGAAACAGGCAGGATAAAAACATCTTTTTTTCCAATCGCCTTGATCAGGGTGGCTTTACCATCTCTTCTTGATATCCGCCAAAGTTCTGGTTGCTGTTCATAACAAACACCACAACCGATACATTTATTCCGGTAATGAATGATCTTATGCATTTGACGCTTCTACAATTTTGTATAATTTATCTGCCGGCGTCACTTTAGTGGCAAAAGGAAAAGTGATCTTATCTCCTTTTGAAGCTTCTATGCTTTTTAAACCATTTACTACCAGTATTTCCATTTTCTCTTTTACCATTCCGCACTTTGGTCCTGTCACCATTAATGTATCCCCGGTTTTCAAGCTCCCGGATTCAATTACAAATTCACCGATTCCAATCTTTGGATAATACTTACTTCCTTTTCCTATATATATTTTCTTTTCCGTAGCAGCAGAGCCGGGATGTGATGTCCACTCTCCTAATTTTCTTCCAAGATAATAGCCTTCCCAGAAACCACGGTTATACACTTTATCCAACTCACCTTTCCACTGATCAATCTTTTGTGCCGAATATGTTCCATTCTTTACTGCATCTATTGCCTCCCGATAGCATTTTGTAACCACTTGTACATAGTCGGCACCTTTTGTACGGCCTTCTATCTTTAAAACATCCACCCCACTATCCAATACATGGTCCAGAATATCTATTGTACATAAGTCCTTTGGTGACATAATATACTCGTTGTCTATCATCAACTCTTCTCCTGTTTCCCCATCCTTTACAATATAAGGTCTCCGGCAATTCTGTACACAAGCTCCTCTGTTAGCTGAAGCATTTTGTGTATGCAGGCTTATATAACATTTCCCGGACACCGCCATGCATAATGCACCGTGAACAAATATTTCGATCCTAACCAGTTCACCTGAAGGCCCTTTTATTCTCTTTCTTTTTATCTCATTAGTTATTTGCTCCACTTGTTTTAAAGTAAGCTCCCTTGCCAGCACAATCACATCAGCATAACTGGAGAAGAATTTAACCGACTCAATATTGCTTACATTAGCCTGTGTGGAAATATGCAAAGGAATACTATGCTCATTACAATAACTGATTACTGAAAAATCTGATGCAATAACAGCATCAATTTTGGCTTTTTTTACTTCCTTCAGAATGGTATGCAGCAATTGCATATCATGCTCATACATTACGGTATTAAGTGTAATAAATGCTTTTACCTTTTTTTTCCTGCAAATGTCACTGACTTTTTTTATATCAGAGAGAAAGAAAGCCTGTGCGGAACGGGTACGCATATTCAGTTGTTCTACCCCAAAGTAAATAGCATCAGCGCCTGCATTGATTGCGGCCTGTAAGCTGTCGAAAGATCCAACAGGCGCCAGCAATTCAACTTCACTTTTTTTCATACAGGTTATTATTTCACCCCTTCCAGTATCTTAATATAGTTAGCCCTTTCAAAAGCAACAGGGTCAGAAACATTTTGCTGGCTCATGCTTCCCCTGAAAGAATCAATACTATCAAAACCCATCATATACATCCAGTCCTGCAGTTCCTTATTCATAGTCTTCAGATAAGGAATACCATTTTTATACAATGACGATGCGGTCATCACAACATCTGCACCAGCCAGCAGGTATTTTACAACCTCTACTGCACTTTGTACCCCGGTAGTGGCAGCCAATGATAATTTCACCTTACCATACAGCAAGGCGATCCACAAAAGGGGTAACCTTATTTCATTAGACTCACTGTAATGAAGGTCAGTTTTGATCACCAATTCATTAATATCAAAATCAGGTTGATAAAACCGATTGAACAATACCAGTGCATCAGCGCCGGCATTCTTCATTCGTAGCGCCATATTACCTGTAGCGCTGAAATAAGGATTCAGCTTTACCGCTACAGGAATCTTCACCGTTTGTTTGATCGTCTCAATAATATTCAGATAGCGGTGTTCTACCTCGGAAGATGACATAGTAATATCGCCGGGAATGAAGAAGATATTGACTTCTATGGCATCCGCACCAGCCTGCTCCATCAATTTAGAGTAATCGATCCAGCCTTCCGTAGTGATTCCATTCAGACTACCAATGATGGGAATCTTTACTTTTTCTTTTGCCTTCCGGATATTTTCCAGGTATTCATCCACTCCCACATTAAAATCATCCAGGTCAGGGAAATAATCCAATGCTTCAGGAAAAGTATAGGTGGTTTCAGACATCACTCCTTTAAATCTTGCTTCTTCCTTTCGTATCTGTTCTTCAAACAAAGAGAACATCACAATAGCACCTGCGCCATAATCTTCCATCTTCACAATATTATCAACCTGCTCAGATAAAGTGCAGGCCGAAACGATGATCGGGGAATCAAGTTTCATCCCCATGTAAGTGGAATGCATTTTCATATTACTGTGTTTTTATGCTACCGGAACAAATTCACTTGCTTTTTTGGTAGCCAGTTCTTCATATGTTTTCCATTTAAGGTTTACAAGCTCCTGTGCATGTTTCATCAGTGTGTCTGCTGCTTCAGGATTAGTTATTGTAAGTACCTTATACCGTAACTCGTTATATGCATAATCCTTTAGTGGCATTGTTGGCCGTGGCGAATCCAGTACAAACGGATTCTGATTTTTCTTTCTTAAAACCGGATTATATCTCAGCAATGGCCAGTGCCCACTGGAAACGGCTTTATTCTGCTGATCCAATCCATCCTTCAGATCATAACCGTGCGCAATACAATGACTATATGCCAGGATCAATGCCGGACCATCATAAGCCTCTGCTTCCCGCATAGCCAATAATGTTTGCTGAGGATTAGCACCAAACGCAACTCTTGCCACATATACATTGCCATAGGAAATAGCCTGCATTGCAAGATCTTTTTTACCACCAGCCTTACCACCGGCAGCAAATTTTGCAGTGGCAGCAGTAGGTGTTGATTTGGAACTCTGTCCGCCGGTATTAGAATATACTTCGGTATCCAGCACCAATATTTTGACATTTCTTCCGCTGGCCAATGCATGATCCAAACCTCCATAGCCAATATCATAAGCCCATCCGTCACCACCAACCAGCCAAACGCTGCGGCGTACCAATTGGTCAGCTACTGATAATAAATGATTAGCTGCAGAAGAAGTCATTGCTTTCAACTTCTCTTTTAACTGCATCACCCGTTGTTGCTGCTCAGCAAGTTCTGATTCATGAACCTGCGGTGCTTCCAGTATTTGTTTTACAAAATCAGCTCCCAGCTCGTCTTTCAATTCTGATAACAATTGTTTTGCTACCGCAAGTTGCTTATCTGCAGTGATACGCATACCCAATCCAAATTCAGCATTGTCTTCAAATAATGAATTAGACCATGCCGGTCCCCGGCCTTCTTTATTAACAGCCCATGGTGTGGTTGGAAGATTACCGCCATAGATAGATGAACAACCTGTAGCATTTGCTACCAACAACCTGTCACCAAATAATTGTGATAATAATTTCAAATATGGCGTTTCACCACAACCTGCACAGGCACCGGAGAATTCGAATAATGGTTCAAGGAACTGAGCCCCATGTACAGTAGAGAAATCAATTTTTGAACGGTCGTTCCATGGAATATTCTCAAAGAATTCAATACCCTTCTGCTCTGTTTTCAATATTGGCTCTTTCTCACCCATATTGATGGCTTTACGGGAACGGTTGAGAGGGTCAGTGGCCGGGCAAACTTCAACACACAAATTGCAACCGGTACAATCCTCCAGGTAAACTTGGAGTGAATATTGCGTTTCAGGAAAACCTCTCGCATTTATCGGAGCAGATTTGAAACCATCCGGTGCTTTTTTTAAATGATCCTTGTGATAAAACTTAGCCCTGATCACACTATGCGGACACACATAAGCACAGTTACCGCATTGGATGCAAGTATCCGGCTCCCAAACAGGAACCAGGTCAGAAATATTTCTTTTTTCCCATTGCGTAGTGCCGCTGGGATAAGTGCCATCTATTGTCATTTTACTTACCGGCAGATCATCACCATGACCAGCCATCATAACCGCTGTTACATCTTTTACAAAACCCGGAGCTTTATCAGAAACGGTCAGTAATTCATTTTCAGCTGCAGAAACTTTCTTTGGATAATTCACTTCATACAGATGGGCCAGTGTGGCATCCACTGCTTTAAAGTTCTGATCAATTACTTTTTGCCCTTTTTTGAAATATGTTTTTTCAATTGCTTTTTTGATTTGTTTAATAGCTTCTTCTCTTGGCAATACCCCCGACAGAGCAAAATAGCAGGTCTGCATGATAGTGTTGATACGTCCACTCATTCCTGTATCTCTTGCTACGGTTGTCGCATCAATCACATATAGTTTTATTTTTTTATCAATGATGTTTTTCTGTACCTGCCCTGTAAGTTTACTCCATACTTCATCCTTATCGTAAGGACTATTCAGCAAAAAAGTAGCTCCATCACTGGCAAATTCCAGCATCTCTACTTTTTCAGTAAAGTTGAACTGGTGGCAGGCGATAAAATCAGCTTTTGAAATTAAATACGGTGCCCTGATCGGTTTTGGCCCAAAACGTAAATGCGATACAGTTCTTGCTCCTGATTTTTTAGAGTCATATACAAAATAACCTTGCGCATACAAATCAGTATTCTCTCCAATAATTTTAATGGTATTCTTATTGGCTCCAACAGTGCCATCCGCACCCAATCCAAAGAACAAACCCTGCCGCCATTCACTTTCATCCAATTTATACTCAGGATCATATTCCAGGCTGGTGAAAGTGACGTCATCATTAATACCAACTGTAAAACCATTTTTTGGATGCTCTTTTTTCAGTTCATCATACACCGCTTTCACCATGGCCGGTGTGAACTCTTTAGATGAAAGTCCGTAACGTCCGCCTACAATGTTTGGTAATTTTTTCAGCTTACCTTGTTGTAAAGCCTCTACCATTGTAGCCAATATATCCTGGTACATCGGTTCGCCTGCTGCGCCGGATTCTTTTGTTCTGTCTAATACCCCAATTGATTTAACAGAAGCTGGTAATACTTTTATCAAATGCCCCAGGGAAAATGGTCTGTACAAACGAACCACAATCACTCCGGTTTTTCTCCCTGATTTATTTAGAGTTTTTACTGTTTCTTCAACAGTCTCTCCACCAGATCCCATGACGATAATTACTTCTTCTGCATCAGCTGCGCCGGTGTATTCAAAAAGTTCATATTTTCTGCCAGTTAGTTTTTCAAAACCATTCATTACTTCCTCCACTATATCCGGCATATTGTTGTAAAACTGATTCACCGTTTCTCTACCCTGGAAATACACATCAGGGTTTTGTGCTGTTCCCCTGATGAATGGATGTTCAGGATTCAAGCCTCTTTTACGATGGGCAATCACCAGTTCATCCGGTATCATAGATTTGATCTGTTCATCGCTTAGCAATTCCAGTTTGTTCACTTCATGTGATGTACGGAATCCGTCAAAGAAATGTACTATTGGTATTCTCGATCTCAATGTTGCTGCCTGTGCTATCAATGCGAAATCATGTGCTTCCTGCACACTGGCAGAGCTCAACATAGCAAAACCTGTTGTTCTTGCTGCCATTACATCCTGGTGATCTCCAAATATGGATAAGCCCTGTGCAGCTAATGACCGGGCTGCCACATGAAATACGGCAGGCGTCAACTCACCGGCGATCTTATACATGTTCGGCAGCATCAGCATCAGGCCTTGTGATGCAGTAAAGGTTGTCGTAAGCGACCCTGTCTGTAATGCACCGTGAACGGTACCTGCGGCACCGCCTTCACTCTGCATTTCTATTACATCCGGCACATTGCCCCAGATGTTTTGTGTTCCTTTTGCAGCCCATTCATCGGCCAGTTCGGCCATGGTAGATGAAGGGGTGATGGGATAGATGGCACAGACTTCATTCACCCGGTATGCTACATATGCAGCGGCCTCATTTCCATCTATCGTTGCGATTAATTTATTTTTACTTGACATCAGTAGTTGAATTAACAGGTTCAGGAATCATTTCTATTGCATGGCAGGGGCATTGCTCATAACAAACCGCACAGCCGGTGCAGGCATTGTAGTTGAACTTATAACGATTACCCTTTCCCAATTTAATAATGGCATCTTCAGGACAGGCTCCGAAACAACCATCACATTCGAAACAATTACCACAACTCAAACATCGATGTGCCTCAAATCTTGCTTCTGATTCAGAAAAGCCTGCAATTACTTCATCAAAATTTTGTACTGCTACAGCCGGAGCCAGTTTATCCTGCTCTTTTTGCGGTGCATCAGTTTTGTACCACATGTGCAGCTTACGATAACCGGCAGTTGGGTGTTTATCAGGTTTCTGATAGGCTTCTTTCATTAAAAACCCATTGATATATTTTGCGGCCTTTTTACCATGACCGATTGCAATGGTTGAACTCCTGTTCTCACCGGGCAGCATATCACCCCCGGCAAAAATCCCTTCATGCCCTGTCATCCGTTCTGCATTAATGGTAACTGTTCCATCATCGCTGATAGAAATGCCTGAAACAGATCGAAGAAAACCAGAATCAGCTTCCTGCTTATTGGCATTGATCAATACATCGGCTTTGATTGTTTCAAACTGACCGGTACCAACCGCTTTTCCTTTTTCTACTTTCAGTATCTCAAGAGTAACAGTATTCTTCTCTATTCTGCTGATACTTCGCAATAACTGCACATCTACTCCTTCTGCCAGTGCATCTTCGGTCTCATAATCGTAAGCAGGCATCATTTTTTTATCGCCGGGAAAATACACAGACACTTCAGAGCCAAATCTTTTTATCATACGGGATAAGTACAGAGCCAGTTTACCTCCTCCATACACAACCACTTTCTTTTGTATATATGGTGATGTATTTGATTTCACTTCATTGAAAAAAGAAAAAGCATCGGTTATATACACAGAAGCATCATGCTTAAAATCCTCTTTACGGATAAGCTGCGCTCCAACAGAGAGATAAACTGCATCAAAATTGCCGGCTTCCTTTTCAGTAAGTACATCTTCCACTTTATAATTCAGGCGGATCTTTACTCCCATCCTTACGATCCTGTCAATTTCTGCATCCAGTATTTCTTTTGGTAAGCGATACTCCGGAACACCACTCCACAATAAACCACCCGGATGGCCGCTGGCTTCAAATATTTCTACCACATGACCCATCCGGGCAAGATGATACGCAGCAGACAAACCTCCCGGACCAGCCCCAACCACCAATACTCTTTTTCCGGAAAATTTGGTCGAATAATTCACCTGCCATTTATGATTAATAGCTTCATCCCCGATATATCTTTCTACTGCATGAATATTGACAGTAGTGTCAATGTGATTCCGGTTGCATCCCGTTTCGCAAGGTTTTACACAAACCCGGCCCATGATGGCGGGAAATGGGTTATCATCCAGTATTGTTTGAAATGCTTCAAAATAGTTACCCGCCTGTGCATGTGCCATCCATGCCTGGATATTTTCCCCGGCGGGGCAGGCGCTGTTACAGGGTGGCATAAAATCAACATAAACCGGCCGGCGAAGTCGTTTGGGGCCTGTACCTTCCGCATGTATCGAAAGATCGACCGCTTTGGTAATGTCAGTTGAGGACATGATGATAGTTTTGACTGAATGGCCAATCGGCCACCTGAAAAGTGAAATAAACCTCAGCAAAGTAGACCCATAATTAAGAAGGGAAGGTGACATAGTTCAAGAGGAAAAATGATTCCTATCATGATATTGGACAATTGATTAGTGAGGGAATTGAAGAGGAATGTGCAATAAAAAACCGGTCATTGAGACCGGTCCAAAAAACTTATGCTATTGAATTTTATCAGAAACTATATCCCACACTTACCCCGCCAGATGGCTGAATATATCCTTTAGCAACTAACGGAGTAAACCCGATCCTCCAGGTGAAACCTCCTTTTAGGGGTTGACGGCGATACATGAAAGAAGCTGTTCCGAAAAAATTGGAAGTTTTGTCGTCATAAAAATTAAAAATCTCCAGTTTTTTGCCCACATAGGTTACACCAGCCCCTACTTCAAACGTATGCGGAGAATCTCCTTTGCCAAACACATAGTTGACCTGTGCCGGTATAGTAACCACTGACCGAAGTTCATAGTTATAATTTCCGCTGATAACAGTCACTTCATCAGCAGTAACAAAACCCAATCCTACTCTGCCTCCCCAACCTAAAGAAGATTTGGCAAACCTTGTATCAATGTTCGCAGAGAATAAAATACCAGCTCCTCCTAATTCTGCATAAAACTGGGTACGTCCCGGGATTTTACCTACTGCCCCGGGTTGAGCAAACAAAAAAGAACTGCTTACTATAGCCAGGCAAACGAAGAATATCCTTTTCATAATAATGGTTTTAGCAACAAAGACAAACATATTAAACTAATGCTGCATTAATAATGAGAAAGAAATGTTAACGCTTACTTTACTTGCTTTATTGTAAATAATATCTTACAAATTGAACAATTACAAAAAAAGGCAGCCATTTCATGCCGCCTGAATATACATTCAAATTGAAGATGCTTAGCTAATACTTTCCAAAACTATCCTTCTCAGT
>JAEUVO010000025.1 GCA_016786885.1 Chitinophagaceae bacterium
CATTTAATTACTTAATAATCAATTAATTAAAAAATAAAATTATTTGTTTTTTTCCATCATGACAGCCTTCCTAAGTTATTCACAGCACGAAAAATTTATTTTGAAATGTGGGGCATAATTGTAACTTAGCAATAGAATTTAATGGGTTAGTAAGTAAAAGGGTCAATCGCAAGGTTGGCCCTTTTTACATTTTCAAATCAACCAGTAAATCTCAATTAACTCTCTTCGATTTTGGGGTTCTGATTTACTCCAATCTATCCATGTTTTATTCTTTTTTATCTACTCATTATTCAAGTTTTGAATAAACACAACCCAATCGTTTAATTTTATTACATGAGTAAAGTAAAGACATCATTTTTTTGTCAGAGCTGTGGCTACGAAAGTGTGAAATGGGTGGGTCAATGTCCTTCGTGTGGCCAGTGGAATACATTTGTTGAAGAACTGGTTCAAAAAGATAATTCAAAAAGCAGCAATACCTGGAAAGATTATTCAGAAGAAAAAAGAATCAGTAAAACTATCTCATTAAATGAGGTAAAGAGCAGCGAAGAAAAAAGATTACCCACTGCTGATCCGGAATTGAACCGTGTACTGGGCGGTGGTATTGTTCCCGGAAGCCTGGTATTGGTTGCCGGAGAACCTGGTATTGGCAAATCAACTTTGTTTTTACAAAATGGATTATGGCTTAAAGATGTTTCTGTTCTTTATATAAGCGGAGAAGAAAGCGAACAGCAAATTAAAATGCGGGCCGACCGCTTAGGATTGAAGAATGACAACTTCTATCTCTTAACTGAAACATCCACTCAAACTATTTTCCAGGAGATAAAAAAACTGAAACCGCAGTTAGTCATTGTAGATTCTATACAAACATTGCAAACAAATTTCATTGATTCTTCCCCGGGTAGTGTATCACAGATAAGAGAATGTGCTGCAGAATTTCAACGCTTTGCAAAAGAGACCAATACCCCTGTTTTCCTGATTGGGCATATAACAAAAGATGGCAGCATTGCCGGACCCAAGATACTGGAACATATGGTTGATACAGTATTGCAGTTTGAAGGTGACCGGCACTATGCCTATAGAATTTTAAGAACACTGAAGAATCGTTTTGGAAGTACTGCCGAGTTGGGCATCTATGAAATGACAGACGAAGGCATGAGAGGCGTTTTAAATCCCAGTGAAATATTAATTACGCAGAAAGAGGATCAGCTTAGTGGTATAGCCATTGCAGCAACAATAGAAGGTATGCGGCCTTTACTGATCGAAGTACAGGCATTGGTAACTCAATCAGTTTATGGAACGCCGCAGCGTACTGTCAGCGGTTTTGATTTAAGGCGTTTACAGTTGCTACTGGCAGTGTTGGAAAAAAGAGGCGGTTTTCATTTCGGGATGAAGGATGTGTTCCTGAATATTGCCGGAGGAATTAAAGTGGAAGATCCTTCTATTGATCTGGCTGTGCTTTGCGCTTTATTATCTTCTTATGAAGATGTTACAGTGCCTCAGCATATATGCTTTGCCGGAGAGGTAGGCCTGAGTGGGGAAATAAGAGCTGTTAACCGTATTGAGCAACGCATTGCAGAAGCTGAGAAACTGGGTTTTGAAAAAATCATTGTTTCCAAATACAACCAAAAAGGATTAGTAAAACAAAAATTCGATATTGAAGTGGTAATGATGGGCAGAGTGGAGGAAGTGTACAGATACCTGTTCCAATGATCACACCAAAAGAAATAAAAGACGCTATTCTGCATCTACTCTTCCCGCATATTTGCACAGGATGCGGCAGCGATATATTGCACGAAGAGTCCGTATTGTGTATGAAATGTATAGATGCTATGCCGGAAACAAATTTTGAATTACATCCCAATAACCCCGTGGAGAAAACATTTTGGGGACGATTGCCACTCACCGGCGCCACTGCCCAATTCTACTTCACCAAAGAATCACTGATGCAACACCTGATGCACCAGTTTAAATACAAGGGAAATAAAGAACTGGGAATGCAACTAGGCAAAATAATGGGAGAACAGCTAAAAAAATCCGGCCGTTTTGAAGTAGATGCACTGGTCCCACTTCCATTATTCCCTGCCAAAGAAAAAAGAAGGGGATATAACCAGGCTACCATTTTATGTGAGGGAATGGCTGAGGCGATGAAAATCCCCGTACTTAATAAAATAATCAGCCGGCCGCAGCATACAGAAACGCAAACAAAAAAAGGCAGGATAGAAAGATGGAAAAATATGGAAGGAAAATTTATCCTTTCCGATGCTGATGCAATAAAAAATATGCACCTCCTGCTGGTAGATGATGTAGTAACTACCGGCGCCACCCTGGAAGCTTGCGGAAATGAACTATTAAAAGCTGAAAATGTACGGTTAAGTCTTGCCACTCTTTGTATAGCATCCCGTTAATCTCAAATAGTTAAACTATTTTTGACCGTAATGAAGATCCCCGGAATACTCGCCATATCCTTATTGATTATTCTTTTTTCCTGCCGGAAAGATTCATTTATCACCTCTTCGGATGCAAGAGTCAGTATCAGCGCTGATACATTGAAATATGATACGGTATTTGTTACAGCTGGCTCAACGTACAGAACATTTAAGATCATAAACGAGAATAATCAAAAGCTGCGTTTGTCATCGCTGAAGCTGATAGGCGGCTCCTCTTCTTCTTTCAAAATGAATGTAGATGGTATTGCCGGTTTACAGTTCAGCAATCTTGAAATAAATGCCAATGATAGCCTCTATGTATTTGTACAGGTCAATATTAATCCTACTGCGGCTAATCTTCCTTTTGTTATCCGGGACAGTATTGAAGTAAGCTATAACGGGAACGACAAACTGGTACAATTAGAAGCATGGGGGCAGAATGCCCATTTTTTCAGGGACAGAGTTATAAACACAAACGAAACATGGAACAATGACCTGCCCTATGTTATTCTTGGATCATTACTGGTAAACACCAATCAAACTCTGACCATTAATAAAGGTTGCCGTATTTATATTCATGCAGATGCACCCATTGTTGTGGATGGCACTTTGCAGGTAAACGGATTGAAAGACACGGCTGACAGGGTTTATTTCCAGGGGGACAGGCTGGATGAACCTTACAAAGATTTTCCTGCCAGCTGGCCGGGTATTTTCTTTTTGGATAATGCAAAAGATAATATTCTCAATTATACAGTAATAAAAAATGCCTACCAGGCAATTGGCATCACAGCACCATCACCTAATGCTAATCCCAAACTTACCCTGAATGAATGTATTATTGATAATGCCTATGATGCTGGTATCATTTCATTGAATTCAAGTATCAGGGCCCGGAATTGCCTGATCACAAATTGTGGTAAAAACCTTTTCCTGGCCCAAGGTGGTGATTACCAGTTTACCCATTGCACTGTGGTTACCTATGCTAATCGTTACATTGAACATAAAGACCCGGTACTTACTCTAAGTAATACAGCTAATAATATTTCAAATAACCTGAATGCTATATTCCGTAACTGTCTTTTCTGGGGCGAAAATGGGTTGGTGAATGATGAAGTGGTGGTAATTAAAAACGGAACCACCACTTTTAATGTCAACTTTGATTATAATCTCTGGAAAGTACAAACCCCGCCTTCAAATATCATCAGCAACCAGATCATCAATAACCAGCCGCCCCTGTTCGACAGTATTAATACCTCAAAAAATTATTATGATTTCAGGTTAAATACTGCGTCTCCTGCCCTTAACAAAGGAGTTAATGCGGGGGCAATTACCGACCTGGACGGAAAACCAAGGCCTGTTGGCCTTCCGGACCTGGGTTGTTTTGAAAAGCAGTAATGGCAACTTTCAATATTTAATGCCCGATTAGAACCAGGGTTGATATAACTTTGTTATTCTCCTGAAACGAAAACATCAATCATGAAAACATTGCTTTTGACTATGATATTAGCTACTACATTAACCGGCGGCTCTATTTATGACTTTAAAGTGCCCGGTCTGGATGGAACAGATATTGATTTTTCCCGGTACAAAGGGAAAAAGATCATGATTGTTAACACAGCCTCTAAATGCGGCAATACCCCTCAGTATAAAGACCTGGAAACTTTGTATGAAAAATATAAAGACAAACTGGTAATTGTAGGTTTTCCGGCCAACAACTTTGGTGAGCAAGAACCGGGCACCAATGCCGATATAAAAGAATTTTGTACCAAGAACTATGGTGTTACATTCCCGCTCGCAGAAAAAGTATCTGTACGGGGTGATGATATTCATCCATTGTTCAAATACCTGAATGAGCAATCCAAAGAACTGGCGAAAAATGTACCGGCCGACAATTCAAAAGATCTTGTCTGGAAAAGATTTTTACAAGATCCTGTAATCTGGAATTTTACCAAATTCCTGCTGGACGAAAATGGAAAATTAGTTGCTGTCTTTCATCACAAATCAAACCCGATGAGTGAGGAAGTATTGAAATATTTAAACTAGGCTAGCGACTATTTTTTATTAAAAATTGGTTCACTTCATTTATATCAGAGGATCTAAGTAAAATCCTTTTGTTTTTATCAACAATAAGATAAGAAGGGTATGCTTCTACATATAATTTTTTCGTTCCTTTTTGGTCAATCCGGTACTTCTGAAACGGATAGTTCTTTGATTTGAGATACTTTAACATATCTTCCTCTTTATCTCCGCTATTAAATGTATAGAATTGCACTTTGCCGGAATATTGATTTATCAGCTTTACAAAAGAGGGCCCCTGAACATGACAACCAACACACCAATTTCCCCAAAAATAAAGGACCGTTAACTCTGTTTCTGCTGTAAACTCAAATCTTCTGTTAACACTTGTTTCATCGATAAACCTGAAGTCGCCTAATACTTCTGTTGTATCAAGTATTTTATTTAAAGCAAGTAGTTCAACATTATTTCCAAATTTATCAATAGAGATAACTTTATAGGTGTTGTTTTTAAACGGTAGCAGTACATTCTTTCTGCTTTCTTTAGTCCATGTTTGATATTTTATAAGGCGGCCGTTTTTCAAAATATCCCCGGCTATTATCTTATCCTCCTTGTCATTGTAAAACCCATTTACATTGTAATCATATAATGTAACCACATTACTGTCCGGCAACAGTACCCTCCTGAAATTATTCCTCTTATCAAACATAACATACTTTGACGGCAAAGCATTTTTCCATCTGCTTGTCATTCCCTTATGCAACCAGCCATATTGGGAGTCTGGAACATCCCTTCTAAAAAGCCACCGGGTCACAAACTGACCTGCATTTTCATAGTGGTTCATCATACCTACCTCAAACCATTTCCCCGGCTCAATGGCATAAATACTGTCATCAGTAAAATCAAGGTTGCCGTTTTTATCAAACACAATTTGTGTTTCAGTAGTATCATAGGTGCAGATTAGAAAAAAAACAGTGGGCCCTGTAGTATTTTTTTTCATACCGGTAAAATAATCGCTTCCCCACGCAATGTTTCTGCCTTTAAAACTACCAGGAACAATTATTGAGTACGCTTTTTTGGAGCTATAAATAGAATCAGAGGTAAGTATTCCTAAGAAATTAATTCCGGTTGATAGGGTTCCGTCATTGAAATATCCTTTTTCTGAATTATAAACTTCCCCCTTTTCCTGACCATTACAAGCCAATATGGAAATAAAAACAAACGACAATAATGAATTTAGCTTCATACTTAAATCTAATATTTTTTCATTTCAGCTAAATCCTATTTTTGTTCCACATGCAATTCTCCGATATCATAGGTCAGCAGGCAGTAAAACAACAACTAGCAGAGCTGGTACAACATAACAGGCTTAGCCATGCTTTATTATTCTTAGGAAAAGAAGGAAACGGCGCATTACCATTAGCACTGGCCTTTGCCCAGTATGTAGTTTGTACCCCAAAAACCCCTGAAGGGGGCTTAGGGCCATCTTTATTCGGAGAACCCGAACCTCATCTCGCCTCAGGCGAGACAAACCTTAAACCTCGAACAGACAGTTGCGGCGTTTGCCCTGCTTGTCTAAAAGCTCAGCAACTGGTTCATCCCGATATTCATTTCTCTTACCCTACTGTTACAAAGAAAGCCGGGGAAAAACCTGTCGCTACTGACTTTATTACTGAGTGGAGAGAATTTGTAAAACTAAATCCTTACGGCAACTCCTTCGACTGGATTGAACTGATCAAAGAAAAAGAAAACAGCCAGGGAAAGATAACCGCAGAAGAGTGTAATGACATTATCCGCAAACTGAGTCTGAAAAGTTTTGAGAGTGAATACAAGATCCTCATCATGTGGATGCCGGAAATGCTGGGAGCAGAAGGAAATAAGTTATTAAAGCTGATTGAAGAGCCCCCGCCTAACACGCTGTTCATACTCGTTACAGAAAATGATGCGCTGATGTTGCAAACCATCGTCAGCCGTTGCCAGTTGATAAAAGTACCGGCATTAGAAACAAAAGATATTGAAGAGGCTCTTACCAGTCGCAATAAAACGGAACCTGCTATTGCCCGCCAGGTGGCCAGTGTAAGTGAAGGCAATTACCGGGAAGCCCTGCAATTAGTGCAACATGCTGAAGAAGACTGGCAGGCACTTTTACGAGAATGGCTGAATGCTGTTTTGAAAACAGGACCGGTGGCACAAACCAAATGGGTGGAAGAGATCAGTCGGCTGGGACGGGAAAAGCAAAAACAGTTTCTCCGTTATTTTAATCACCTGCTGGAACAGGCCATCCTGCTCCGGGCCACAGGCGATGCCCCGGGTGCTTTCGGTACAGAGCGGGATTTTGCCGAACGGCTGAACAAAATTGCCGGCATGGAGCAGCAGCAGGCTATTATAGAGGAACTTGACAGGGCCAGCTACTATATAGAAAGGAATGCCAATGGCAAAATGCTCTTCCATGCCCTTACCATTAAACTATACCATATTATTCAGGATAAGATTGTATTTTTGATGGATTGAGGCAGGTGTAGGTAATTAGTGTATTGATTTATTGGGAATTAGGCAACACCACACGGCTTGCAGAATTATAAAATGCTTCGTTTGTTTTTGCAACATATAACAGTTTCGCATGTATCGGGTACTGGCAAGTCTTGCTCAGTAGAATTACCGAACGTACAAGAGTGCGACGCAACGACAGCCTGATAGTAATTCTGCAGCCCGGTTCATCATCTTCCTCAATATTTTTTGTTTTTGAATTTTGACTTTTTATTTTTTGAATAATGAGTTGTACAGGTTGCAGCACCTCTACCGGCGGAAAGCCAAACGGATGTAAGAGTAACGGCGGATGCAGTTCCGGCGGATGCAACCGCATGAATGCGCATGACTGGTTGCTCAACATGCCTATTGTTGATATGGATAGTGCCTGCAAAGTGATTGAAGTCAGCTTCAGCCAGGGTACCCGAAAAGATTTTTTTAGAAATACATCCTTACAACCTTTTGAAAAAGGAGACCTGATAGCCGTGGAAGGAGTGAGTGGATTTGATGTGGGCGAAGTGTCGCTGACCGGTGAAATCGTTCGCCTGCAAATGAAGAAGCGGAATGTGAAGGAAGATAATCCCGAAATGAAAAAAGTATTGCGGCGGGCTACCGACCGTGATATTGAGATAAGGAATCAGAATAAAGCAAGAGAACCAGAGGCTGTGATCCGCAGCCGTGCCATTGCCAAACAGTTGAAACTAGATATGAAAATAAGCCAGGTGGAAATGCAGGCAGACGGACGAAAAGCAACTTTCTTTTATATCGCCGACGGAAGGGTTGACTTCCGGGAACTGATCAAAGTATATGCTTCTGAGTTTAAAGTAAAAGTGGAGATGCGCCAGATTGGCGCAAGGCAAGAGGCGGGTAAAGTTGGTGGTATTGGCAGTTGCGGCCGTGAACTTTGCTGCAGCACCTGGTTGACTGATTTTAAATCAGTGAATACTGCAGCTGCCCGTTACCAGAACCTATCCATCAATCAAACAAAATTAAGCGGCCAGTGCGGACGACTAAAATGTTGTTTGAACTATGAACTGGATACTTATTTAGACGCCTTGCAGCATTTTCCTGATAATTGTGATGTATTGCAGGTGGCTAAAGGCAATGCCTTCCTGATAAAGAAAGATATTTTCAAAAACCTGATGTGGTACACATTACCTGACAGTAATAAGCAGTACCCTTTGAGTTTGGAAAGGGTGAGCAAAATAAAATCACTGAACCAGCAGGGTATACGACCTGATGAACTGGAACCGGTGGAAGTAACATCAGGCAAACCCAAAGAAGCAGAACCGGAAACAGTGGAACTGGTGGGACAGATCAGTTTGCGTACATTGGAAAAAGCGGAGAAGAAAAAGAAACAGCAACAAAGAGATAAGGCTCAAGGCTCAAGGCATAAGGCTCAAGGGCAGCAACAACAGGGAGGCGGGCAGCAAAATCAACAGAGAAGACAGCAGGGTGGGCAGCAGCGTAATCAACAGGGTGGTCAGCAAAAAGGACAACAAAACCAGCCTGACCGGCAAGCAGGTAATCCTAACAGAAATCAACAGCGACCAAATAATCCTAACAGGAATCAGGGAAATCAACAACGGCCGAACCCGTCTGCCGGACAAGCAGATAATCCAAATCAAGGACAGGATAAAAAGGACTAATAACAATCATTCACATTTCTACACCCAATGCCTTGTAAATAGCATCCTGTATTTTTCCTCTTATCAGCATTTGTCCCAGCTTGTTATTATCCCGGGTTGGATGTACACGGTTGGAAAGGAATATATAAACAAGTTCATGTTCAGGGTCTACCCACACACAGGTACCGGTAAAACCAGTATGGCCAAAAGTTCTTGGCGAAGCTAATAGTGCCGGGTAAGGATCTTTACGGATCGCATTATCTTTTTCAGGTTTGTCAAACCCTAATCCACGACGGCTTATTTTACTGTTGTAAGAAGTAAACAGTCTTACCGTCTCAGGTTTTAAATATCGTTCTCCATTCAGTTCGCCACCATTTAATAACATCTGGTATAATAATGACAGATCATATGCATTGGAAAACAGACCGGCATGGCCTGCCACTCCTCCAAACATGGAAGCTCCTTCATCATGCACATCTCCCTTTGTTGTTTGCCGGCGAAAATGTTTTTCTGTTTCTGTCGGTACAAGGCACTCCGGCTGAAATTTATTACGGGGTTTGAAACCGGTTGAATACATGCCGATTTTATTGTAGAAAGTTTTCTGTGTATACTGATCAAGTGTCATCCCTGTTACCTCTTCTACGATCTTTCCCAGGAAAATAAAATCATTATCGCTGTATACATACTTGTTTTGGGGTCCAACTGGACTTTTTAAAATCCGGTACATCATTGTATCCTGCCAGTCGTTGCGTAAATAAATATTCTCTGCCACACGAACTCCATACCCTTTTTGAGGTTTTGTTGAATAAATAGCCGGATTGGGAGCCCCGGTTGCAGGATCGATTGTTTCTTTATAAAAAGCTATGAACGGAACCAGCCCCGCCTGGTGAAGCAGGATATCATCAATTTTCAAATCCTCTTTATTTGTTCCTTTTACCCAAGGGAGGTAATCTTTCAGTTTCCCCTCCAGTTTTATTTTTCCTTCCTCGTACAATTTCATTACAGAAACAGTAGTAGCAGAGATCTTTGTCACAGAAGCCAGGTCAAAAATACTTTCCGCACTCATGGCCGGTGAAGACGGGTCGTATTCGTAATTGCCAAAAGCCTTATGATATATGATCTCTCCTTTATGAGCTGCCAGTACCACACAACCGGGATATGCTTTCCTGGTTACTCCATCTGCAGCAATTGAATCCACTACAGACAACCTCTCTTTGATCTGTGCTTTTGTTGGTTTTATGTTTCCCTGTACTATCCCGTCTCCGAATTTATACTGACAAAAAGAGACCGGTAATTTTCCCTGTGCTGCTATTTTACCCTGCAACAGATCTGCTGCCGCCTGCTGGGTAATGGCATCATCCTGGTAACAGGCTACTAAAGTCCAGGCGTCACAAAAGTTTTTTGTGGCCAACACATTGCCAAATGTTAGAGTAATAGTTTTTATAAAGTTCAAATCTTTGTACAGCTTTATCGCAACAGGACTTAATCCAAAATTTTCTGCCGGTCTTAAAGAATAGTTGTGAATGCCAATAATAACAGCATCATACTTACCGTCCTTTTGCACTTCTTTTACAATTTCATCCGCTTTCTCTTTTCCATCCTTATAAGATAACAGAAAGACGTTAGCATCATAGTCATTCTTCATCCGCTTGCCAAATTCATTCAGTTCAGAAAGACCAATACCTACATATACCACTTTTTTCTGTTCATCAGTCAATGGTACCTGTGCATAATCATTTCTTGAAGCCTTGGTCCCGGACTGAGAGAGAACAGTGAGGCCATGCTTTGCTACTTCATACCGGATCGCATCTGTTTTAGCATTTACATCCGCCAACAGGTTATTGGTATCAATTGGTGACCATTTATTTAATCCTAATTGATATTTTGATGCCAGCACTTTTCTCAGTTTTGAATAAATGTCATTCCAACTTAATCTTTTATCAGTTATTGCCTTTTTAATCGTTTCAATTGACTCTGGCACACTGGCAGGCAAACAAAGCATATCATTTCCGGCAATAATAGCTTCCACGGCAATAGTACCGCCGGGAAAATATTTAGCCACCCCTTTCATCTCCAGTGCATCTGTAAAAGTGAGGCCGTTATAATGCAAACTGTTCCGCAGTAAATCGGTCACATTGTTTTTTGAAATAGATGTTGCTTTATTTGCCGTATTATCGATTGCCGGAATGTACAAGTGAGCAATCATTACACTGCCTACACCCGCATCAAAGATTGCTTTAAAGGGGACCAATTCCATTGAATCCAGCTGTGTCATGTTTTTGTTGATCACCGGCAGATCGTAGTGAGAATCTACATCCACATCTCCATGGCCGGGAAAATGCTTGGCACAGGCCATAATGCCGGCATCCTGCATCCCTTTCATATAGGCTACGCCATATCTTGAAACCTTGTCTTTATCTTCCCCGAACGAACGATACCCTATCACGGGATTGTTTGGATTATTATTAATGTCAACTACCGGTGCATAGTTTACATGTACTCCAATTCGTTTGCATTGCTCACCTACTGCCAGCCCCATGCGATAAATAAGATTTTCATCATTGACCGAGCCCAGTGTCAGTTGGTAAGGAAATTTAATAACACTATCCAACCGCATTCCTAAGCCCCACTCACCATCAATCGTTACCATCAAAGGTGTTTTCGCAATACTTTGATAATAGTTGGTCAGGTTAGCTTGTCTTACCGGTCCGCCCTGGAAAAAACACAAAGCCCCCACATTGTATTTCTGAATGTCATTCACCACTTTGGCAACATGATCAGGGCCTAAATTTGAATGAGCCCTTATAACCATCAATTGGGCGATCTTTTCATCATCACTCAGGCTGTTGAACACACTGTCAACCCACTGATCCTTGCTCAGTTTGCTTTTATACTGGGCAGTAGCAATAAAAGGAATGAAAAAAAGACACAGCAATGCGGCTCTCAGAATCGTCATACTAAAGAAATTATGGTGTTAAATAACGAATCTTAAAATTACTCTTTTTGATGCAAAGGATGAGTCAATAGTTGCTTAAAACTGAAATGGTTATTTTTGGCGGCTAAAGCGGAATTTGTGCCAGATAAGATTACATTATTACCTGATAATATTGCCAACCAGATAGCTGCCGGAGAGGTGATTCAGCGGCCGGCAAGCGCTGTAAAGGAATTGCTGGAAAATGCGGTGGATTCCGGGGCAACCGAGATCAAACTCATTATTACCGATGCCGGCAAATCACTGATCCAGGTAATTGACAATGGCAGCGGCATGAGTGAGACGGATGCAAGAATGAGTTTTGAACGACACGCTACTTCCAAAATAAAAAGTATTGAAGATCTATTTCATATAAGAACGATGGGATTCCGTGGCGAAGCATTGGCATCGATTGCTGCCGTGGCCCAGGTAGAATTAAAAACCAAAAGGCCTGAAGACGAAACCGGCATATATATAGAAGTGGAGAACAGTGTGGTAAAAAAACAGGAACCTGTTGCTGCCCCTGCAGGCACCAGCATTGCGATGAAGAATTTGTTCTTCAATGTTCCGGCCCGCAGGAATTTTTTGAAAAGTAATGCAGCAGAGATGCGGCATATCGTGGATGAGTTTACAAGAGTGGCTATGTCGTTTCCTGAAATTCTGTTCACACTTACGGCCAATAATCAGCAGTTATTTCATTTAGAGGCCGGCAGTTTAAAGCAACGCATCATTCAGTTACTCGGCAATAACTACAATGCCAAACTGGTATCGGTAAAAGAAGATACCGATTACATGAATATCTATGGTTTTGTTGGGAAACCAGAAACTGCAAAGAAGACAAGAGGTGACCAGTACTTCTTTGTCAATAACCGTTTCATTAAAAGTGCTTACCTGAACCATGCGGTGATGAATGCTTACCAGGAAATGATCCCTTCGGACAGTTTCCCTATGTATGTGCTGTTTATCGATCTTGATCCAACGGTGATAGATGTAAATGTGCATCCGACAAAACAGGAAATTAAGTTTGAAGACGAAAAGATCATTTATGCCTTTGTACAGGCAGCGGTAAAACATGCACTAGCTCAGTTCAGCGTCACCCCCACTCTCGATTTTGACCTGGATGCCTCCATACAACAACTTTCCTCTATTCAGCAACCCTTTACCGAAGAAAAAAAATCAGCCGCCGCCTCCGGCTCTATCTTCAAAGGCTTTACGCAGAAAAACCAGGCGCATTTTATTGAGAAGAGCGAAAGAAGTGAGTTGAAGCATTGGAAGGATTTTTATGAAGGAGGTCAGAAGTCAGAGGTAAGAGGTCAGATTCCCGAAAGTTCGGAATCCTCCCTATCAGACTTCAGACATCATACTTCAGATCTTAATGAACTAACCCAACTGCTGAACACCTACATCACTGTTCCTTCAAAGAACGGCTTCCTCCTGATCCACCAGCAGGCGGCGCATGAAAGAGTAGTATATGAACAACTAAAAGCGGCAAGCAAAGACAAGCCGGTGGCTACGCAACGAAGCATGTTTCCCTCGACACTGGAACTTACTCCGGCTGATACGGCGGTGATGGAAGAAATTATAGGTGACCTGCAATATCTCGGCTATACTATTGAGCCATTCGGAAAGAATGCTTATGTTATTCAGGGCACACCTGCCGATGTGGAATCCGGGAATGAAAAACACATCATTGATATCCTGCTGGAACAATACAAACACTTCAGCCCTGAAGTAAAATTCTCGAAAAGAGAAAAACTAATCCGTTCATTGGCAAGGCAACAATCCATCAAGACCGGTACAAGACTGACTGAAAGAGAAATGCGGCAACTGGTGAATGATCTTTTTGCTTGTGAGCAATCGAATGTAACGCCGGATGGCAATCCCACTTATCTGGAATTTAAGCAGGATCAGTTGGAGAGGATGTTTGGGAAGTAGTCAACCTCTTCGTTTTGTCATGCCGGGGAACGAGGCATCTCAAATTTTGCAAGTGAATTCTTGTTGTAGTCTCTCAGACTCCTCCTTCGTCGGAGTGACAAAACTCCGTGGCTTAGTACCGGTTTCTTATTCCTTGCAAAAACTTTTCTATAGCTCTTCTTATATCAGTAGCAGAAGCCTGGTGATTGTTGACCAATGTTGAGAATATCAGCAATTTTCCTTTCCTGGTATATAAATAACCGCTGAAGGCTACTACACCCGAGAGTGTGCCTGTTTTGGCATAGATATAGCCGCTGTCGGCTTTGTAGTAACTGCTGATCGTTCCTTCTCCGCCAGTGGGAAAGATGACTTTGATGCGTTCCATACCAAATTCATTCTTCATTTTGTTTAGAATAGCTACAAAACTTTGCGGAGTAAATAAATTATAGCGGCTGAGGCCGCTGCCATCGGCCCATCTTGGTTTTTGCGGCAGGTCCTTGAAATCTGTTTTGAGAATCGTATCAATGATTTTTGCATCATTCATCACTCCCAGTTTTTCATTACTTACCATTAATAAATTTTGCTCCGCAAAAAAATTATCACTACGGTGCATCATAGGCTTGAGGACGGAGTCGGTGGGTTGGGAGTGAATGACATGCCATTCTTTAATTTTTATTCCAACACTCCGTGAATCAGGTCCAATAAAAGCGTAGCTACTGTCACCTCCTTGTGGCAATATTATGCCAAATCTGAATTTAAGATCACTTGAAATAACATCCAATGTCATTGAAGAACTATACTTACTCCATAAACCATCCGCTGCCCATGTAACAAACGGAATAGAAGTATTGGAAAATTTTGTGGTCGATTTATCAAACCAAAAATTGTTTGACGCTACACTTCTTTTTATTTGAAATAATGGGCTGCTGGATAACAAATTATCAGGTAACAGTAAATATGTATTTGCGTTCACCATCGTATCAAAAAGAGGGTGTTGTGTTTTGAACATTTTGGGATTAGACAGTTGTGGATAAGTTGTATCCTGAATACCTCGCTGATTAGGGTTGTTTAATTTAATATTAATCACATTCCCATAAATCGGCATTACATTTCTTTCAGCCATATATGAAGCATCATAATCAGTCCATGACCATCCGCTACCCCATCGCCCTTCTTGCCATATCGTATCAAGAATACCTATTGCCTCCGTATGTTTTTTCGAGTTAGCCGAAAAAAAATCCCAGACTGGTTGTCTTTTGTAATCTGGGTGAAGAAAAGTTGGATCTCCACTGGGCTGAATTCCTAGCACTGCTGAATCATACTGACCTTTACTTCTTGAGAATCCATATTTTAGCCCCACCAAACTATCCCCCAAATATTTCATTGCTGCATAGCAGGTAGGTATCTTGGTGTTGCTGGCGGGCACAAAGTATTTATCGCCCTGGTAATTGTAGAGGTATTTATTGGCTGCCGGGTCGTAAATGCTGATGCCCACATGGGCGGTTTGCAGAGCTTTTATGTTAAGTACATCTGCCTGTACAGATTTTGAGATTTGTTTTTCTATAGAACAGGAAGAGAGCAGAATTAAGAGTGCAGAGTTAAGAATTATGAGTTGACGTAAGTTGTTTGCCATTTGAAATTTCAGTTTACTCTTAATTTTTAATTCATAATTCTTAACTCAATTCTATTACCCTCCTTTCTTTAACACTCTGTAACGCTGCTTCAATGATCCGCATATTCTTTATACCATCGGCTGCAGGTACGGGATTGGCGCCTTGCCCGGTCAGCGCTTTGTACACATCATCATAATAGCCCATGTAGTTACCGGGAGATGAAGTGGTTTCTTTTCGCACCGCTTCTCCATTTATTTCTGTATGCAGCAGGCCATCGGGTGCTGATGGTGCAGCACACCAGCTTTCTAAAGAAGGTTTTACTCCGGCCAGTAATTGCTGTTCCTGCATATCAGACCGCTGCTGCAAGAAGCTCCCTTTCATGCCATGCAGGGTGTAAGCATAAGTAGATTCACGGGCAATACAAGTGGCTTTTAACCGTACCCGTAATTTATTGTAGTAAAAAAGTATTTCGAAGTAATCTGGTGCAGTTACATCATCCCGCATTTTCCATACATCAGCAAACATAGCTCTGGGAAAACCAAATAACTGTATCGCCTGGTCCACGAGGTGAGGAGAAAGATCATAGATAATACCTGCCCCGGGCATATTTCCTTCTTTATGCGGCTTACCACCAAAGGTTGGACGGTAACGATCGTAACGGATTTCCACTTCCCGCAGCTCTCCCAGCAAGCCTTGCTGCAATACCTCTTTCACCGCCCGGTAATCTCCATCGTACCGACGGTTCTGGTACACACTGATGAACAGTTTATTTTTCTCAGCCAATGCAGTTAATTCTTCCGCTTCTTTCACTGTTGTTGAAAATGGTTTTTCTATTACCAGGTGTTTGCCCGATTGCAATACCAGTTTTGCCTGTTCATAATGCAAATGGGTGGGAGTATTCACTACTATCAGCTGCAAACCAGTATCAGCACATAACTCTTCTACAGAACGGTATAATTTTGCCTCCGGGTATCTTTCTTTTGAATCATGGTTGTGCCTTTCCACAATCGCCGATAATTCATAGCCCGGATGGGCATGAAGAAAAGGAGCATGGAATAATTTGCCGCTCATGCCGTATGAGCAAATACCGGTGCAAATAACAATCCCCATAAATGGCTTTTTATATTTAAAATCCTACACCCCTAAAGGGGAGGTTTGGAAATTCTTTATACTTTAAGAGCTTATGAATCAAGAATGAAGCATTGATCTAAGTTCCCCTTCAGGGGACAGGGGCCTTACCCCCTCTCCTGTGCCCGCAACCATCTCTCCGGTATTTCATTGCTGCTGGCCAGTAAATAATCTTTGTAGCTGCAGGCGATGAATTTTTTATCCGGTAGCTGCATCCACCATCTGCCCGTCTTCCTGCTTTGTAAAAAAGTGGTTTCTACTTCTGCAAAAGCGGTGTGGTATTCATTGAAAGATTCTTTTTCATCCAGTGCCGCTTCTTTTCTGCCACGGCTGCGTCCATCCAGCACATACCAGAGCATATGGCTGATCTGTTTGGCCGTCAATTCGTCTTTATCATACTGGGCATTATACCCGTAAATACCAATAGAATTCACATTGGGGCTCATACCGGCATAGCGTAGCAGCACACAGGCTTCTTCTCCATTCAGTCCGTTGGGAGAAACCGAATTAGCAGGTGCATACGCACTGGCAATTGCTGTAATATCAAAACTGAACATATTACTATTACGAATCACCGGTTCCATCTCATCAATGCTTTCTTTTACACTACCTACCCTGTAGCAATCAAAGCGAAGTTTATCCAGTGTCTCCAGCATTTTCGGATGCACATAATAACTCTGGAATCCGATATGATTGTAATGACGAAGGAAATTAGGTTCGCCTGTCAGCATTTCCATCAGGAAATTCTCATGGCGAAAGGGTGAGTCGAGATTAAGATCAATCAATGCATCCACACAACTGGCTTCAATAATCCTTTTGGTTTCGGAATAAGCATAATACTGAGACAATGTGAGATCATGCGAACCACCAAGTATAATAACCGTTTTTCCATCACTTATCAATTCCTGCACCACTGTTTTCAAAGCAGCATATGAATCAGTAAACAATGACCCTGTTTTTATATTACCCACATCAGCGATCTTAATATCCTGGTGCCAGTAATATAAACTGTAAAAATGGCGGCGGATGATATCCGGTGCCTGGCTTTGTCCATGTATCAGTCCGCTGCCCCGCTGCTCTCCACAACCAACAATCACCAGTTGCGCTTCATCAAGATCAGGAAACTCATCCACATAGGTTGAAATAACTTTACCCAGCTGTCCATCCTTATATCCTTCATCATGCGATAATTCATGAAGATCGAGAGGAGACAAAAAATCCGAAATATTGAGGTGGTCCGACATATATGCAAGATAGTGGAAAATGGAAAACAGAGAGTATTGACAAACCCTTGCTTACTGGTCACTTTCAGTCCTTCAATCGCTACGGTCCATTCCTTATCTTTGCACACTTATGGAACAACTGTTGAAGCAAATTGAGGATTACAAAAAAGAGATTTCTTCTTTTTCTGCCGCTGATGAGAAGCAGGTGGAAGAGTTCCGCATTAAATACCTCGGCACAAAAGGCATTGTGAAAGAGATCATGGGAGAGATGAAAAATGTAGCTCCCGAAAAGAAAAAAGAAGCTGGTCAGCTGCTGAATGAGTTTAAACAATCAGTTGAGGCCAAATATGCTGAACTGAAAGAAGCGACGTCAGGCACCGAACACCAAACATCGAACATCGATTTAACCCTTCCCGGCGATGAATTACCGCTGGGCTCCCGTCACCCGGTTACTTTGATGCGCAACAGGATCGTTTCTATTTTTCAGCGTCTTGGTTTTGCTGTAGCAGAAGGACCTGAAATTGAAGATGACTGGCACAACTTCAGCGCTCTGAATTTACCGGAACATCACCCGGCAAGGGATATGCAGGATACATTTTATATTCAGCAAAATCCGGATTGGGTACTGCGTACGCATACCAGCAGTGTACAAATAAGAGAAATGGAAAAAGGTAAGTTACCGATCCGTATGCTAATGCCAGGCCGTGTGTACCGCAATGAAACAGTGAGTGCCAGAAGCCATTGTTTCTTTCACCAGGTAGAAGGATTATATATTGATGAAAATGTTTCCTTCGCTGACCTGAAGCAAACGCTTTATTTCTTTGTCAAAGAAATGTATGGCAAGGATGTTAAAGTCCGGTTCCGTCCATCTTATTTCCCTTTCACTGAACCAAGTGCCGAAATGGACGTAACCTGTTTCATCTGTGGCGGTGATGGTTGTAATATCTGTAAAAAAACGGGCTGGGTAGAAATATTAGGTTGCGGCATGGTGCATCCGAATGTATTATCCAATTGCGGTATTGATCCGAACAAATACACCGGCTTTGCTTTTGGCATGGGTATCGAACGTCCGGCTATGCTTAAGTATGGAGTGAATGACCTGCGCCTGTTCAGTGAAAATGATGTGCGGTTCCTGAAACAATTCACATCTGCTGTTTAGCTAGTATTTTATTTTTCCAGCGAAAATTATATTTCGCTCCAATTTCTACACTGCTGTAATCAAAATCATTCAATCCTTGCTGAAACCCAAATACCAAAGAGGTTTGGCTTATTCTTTTTTCCATATTCGCCCTGAACACTACTGGCTTATCCCCTTTTTCTTTCAGGTATCCAATGTAGCCTGCAATACTGGTTTGCAGTTTAAGTGATCTTTTGTTCCACTCAAACCCACTACCAAACAAAAAAGCATCATTCTGATTATGACTGTCCGATTCAATCTGCCAGACGTAAAAGCCTATCATACTTATCCATTTTAATGGAGAATTTTTAAATGGTTTTCCTATCGAAAGATCAAAATGGTAACCAGGACCATCAGTATATCTTGCAGCGCCAAAACCACTTCCCGAAGGAAACCGATAGCCTGCTCTTAAAGCAAGGTGTATAGATTTCCTCCAGTTATTTAACAACTGGAAAGTCGTATTGAAATGAATATCCCCGATAGTTGAATGGCTGTTGTAAAATGGAGTAAATACATGCCTTTTGTCTTTTATGTCCTGGCTCATTACATAATGTTCATATGGCATCCATAGTAAGTCAATGGATACCATATCTTTTACCAATGAATAATTGGCGTATACAGCTATATTTTGAGTATTATCACCTGAAGAAAAATGAAGATTGCCTGTAACAGCAAAAGCAAAACTGCTGTCGGAACTTCCATTTCCAATACGGGGAACAGGCAACGAGTTAGGACCCTGGTAACCCGGCTGTGTGATCATATAACGGGACCAATGACTTACACCATCCCAGTTGACAACCTGCGCCCAGCGGTCAACTGCCTGGGAATAGCCAGTTACAAGAAAACAACACAGTATTGTAAGAAAAGAGATTCCCATACAGCAGTGTTGTTCTTTAAAGGTAGGATATAAGTTTTGAAGCCACTAAAATGAGCAGTCATATCTTGCCCCGCTTGAAAATTAAATGCCGGGAGCAATAACTGATATTTTGTACGGATAAACAGAATACAGCACAAACAATATTTATTGAACAGTCCCTGCGGGCAATGCCTTAGTATCTAATATCTTTACATTCACAATCTTGCACAAAATGAATATCAACAGCATTTGTGTTTGCGGAGCAGGAACCATGGGCAGTGGTATTGCACAAGCTGCTGCGCAGTCAGGGTTTGCCACCATTCTGTATGAACCTAACCAGGGCGTCTTGGAAAAGGCAAAAATGGGTATTGAAAAAAATCTTGAAACATTAACTACAAAAAATAAGATAACTGCCGAAGAAAAGGAAAAGGTCATTCAACTAATACAGTTTACAAATGATATTCAAACCTGCCTGGCAGATATATTCATTGAAGCCATAATAGAAAAGCTACCTGTAAAAATTGCCCTGTTCAATCAGTTGGCCGAACTCAATCATAGCGAATGCATTTTTGCCAGTAATACTTCTTCTTTATCTGTTACACATATTGCAGCAAGTGTACAGCGGCCAGAGAGGGTTATTGGGATGCATTTTTTCAATCCCGCTACAATTATGAAGCTGGTGGAAGTAGTGAATACCTGCTACACGAATGACCAAACAACAAGCACTATTGTAGAACTTGCAAAACAAATGAACAAGGTTCCTGTCATTTGCAAAGACTCTCCCGGTTTTATTGTTAACCGGGTGGCAAGGCCCTTTTATATTGAGTCATTAAGATTGGTTGAGGATAACCTTAGTGCTTTTACACAGATAGACCTGCTAATGGAAGCTACCGGTTTTAAAATGGGCCCTTTCAAATTGATGGACCTAATAGGCAACGATATCAATTATGCTGTAAGCTGCTCTGTGTATGAGCAACTAAATAATCCTGAACGATTACGACCCTCTGTTATTCAGAAAAAGAAAGTGGACAATGGAGAATTAGGCAGAAAAACAAAAAAAGGATATTATGAATATGAATAAAACATCTTACTTCGCAGCTGCTAAATTGATTTCCAGATGATTTTAGTTACAGGTGGTACTGGTTTTCTTGGTTCCTATATCATTAAACAATTAGTAGAAAAAAACTACCGGGTTAGAGCTATCCGCCGGAACAGTAAACTGCCTTCCTGGATATCAATAGAAATAATGGATAAAGTCGAGTGGGTGGAAGGAGATATATTAGACGTGGTGGCTTTACAGGGTGCTATGGAGGGGGTTGATGTAGTCATTCATTCAGCTGCAATCGTTTCTTTTATTAAAAGAGACCGGGAGCTGATGTACCAGACAAATGTGGAAGGCACAGCTAATGTCGTAAACATGGCTTTGGAGAAAAATGTAAGACGCCTCATTCATATTAGTTCAGTAGCCGCATTGGGAAGAACAACTAATCGTGGCCATGTGAACGAAGAAAAAAAGTGGGAAGAGAGTAAAGTAAACACCCATTACGCTAAAAGCAAATTCAAAGCTGAACTGCATGTATGGAGAGGAATAAGCGAAGGACTTGATGCCGTAATACTTAATCCAAGTACCATCCTTGGCTATGGCGATTGGCATAGTAGTAGTTGCGCTATTTTCAAACAGGTGTACGAGGGATTCAACTGGTATACACCAGGCATCAATGGTTTTGTGGATGTGGAGGATGTGGCAAAAGCCACACTGCTTTTAATGGAAACTACCATTTCAGAGCAACGATACATAGTGAATGGCGATACATGGACATTTAAAAAATTACAAGATACCATTGCTGATAATTTCGCTAAAAAAAGACCTGCCAGAAAAGCAACTCCTTTTATTTTGAAACTGGCCTGGAGAGTTGAAAAGATAAAATCAATGTTTACCGGAAAGAAGCCATTGTTAACCAGGGAAAGTGCAAGGGTGGCACTAAGCGAGACTTTTTTTGAAAATGATAAAATACTGAAGACTTTACCGGGTTTTTCCTTTACCCCTGTAGAGGAAACTATCAAAAAAGCCTGTAAAAAATACCTTGGCACTATTAATGCCGTGCAACCCTGACCAGCAGCCGAGTATCTTTAACCTGCAATCTTGATTCTATGCAAAAAAATCACTTCCTTTTTCTCATCCTTGTATGTTGTTTCTCATTTGTAACGAAAGCGCAGTTTACGGTTACAGGCGTAGTACTTGATTCTTCCAGCAGAGAGCCGTTGTCAAAAGCATCTGTTTTTTGCCAAAATACTACACTGGGAACAGTAACAAATAAAGATGGTGAGTTCTCCCTCACATTAAAATCAGGGGGATATGATCTTGTTTTTAGTTATACCGGCTACCAAACGCAGACAATCCGTGTTGGCGAGAATAACAAACTTGAAATATTATTATTGAAGGAAGACAAAAGTCTTGGTGAAGTGGTTTTAAAAAGCAGCTTTGAAGTAGCGGATGGCTGGCAAAAGTATGGGGATTTTTTTATTAAGAATTTTATTGGAGCCACCCCTAATGCAGCCAACTGTGTTTTGACAAATCCTGAAGTACTGAAATTCTTTTTCTACAAAAAAAGTAACCGGTTGAAAGTAATGGCCACTGATGCCATACTCATCAGCAATAATGCGCTGGGCTACCAGCTTCGATACCAGCTTGACTCTTTTGTCTATCACTACAATACGGATATCAATTCTTACAGAGGATACTGTCTCTTTGCAGAAATGGAAGGTGCTGATAGCCTGAAAAAAATATGGAGTAGGGCAAGGATTAATGCTTATGAAGGATCCAGGCTTCATTTTATGCACAGCTATTATGACAGCACTCTGCTGGAAGAAGGGTGGATCGTTGATCTGCTGGATGAAAACAATGATAAAAAGTTTATTAAAGTGAAAAATGTGTACGATACCGCCTATTACAATATTGTACCTAATACTGCCGATAGTGTTGGAGCAGATAGCATAGTACACACTATAACCACCGGGCCTGCTGAAGTAGAAATATTTTACCCAAGAAAGATTAGCATCACCTACACGAAAAAAAGCCCTGAAAAACAATACCTGGCAAAAATGAAGCTACCAAAAAGCATACCCTACCAGATATCTTATATAGATATAAAAAGCTGGATAACGATTACTGAAAACGGTTATTATTATGAACAGAAAGACTGGATCAACCAGGGTTACTGGAGCTGGAAAAACCTTGCTGATCTATTGCCCTATGATTATGTACCTGATTAAAGAATATTTTTATTCATTGGATTAGAAAGTAACTCATCTACTCTAATCAACTATTTTTCCTTTCCTTCCATCACCTTTTCCCATAATTTGGGTATCCTTTTTATCCAGACCAACTCTTTCATTTTTTCCCGAGCATCCTCTACAGGTGAGCCGAAATATACTTTCCCCCCTTCAATTGAATCCTTCACACCACTTTGTGCATACACAACAGCGCCTTTACCAATAGTCAATGTTTTGCTTACTCCCACCTGTCCCCATAGAATCACATTATCTTCTATTGTTGTAGCTCCGGCTATACCCACTTGCCCCGCAAAAAGGCAGTTTTTCCCTACTACCGTATCATGACCTATGTGTACCAGGTTATCCATCTTGGTACCTGCGCCAATTATTGTATCATGACTCACTCCTCTGTCAATAGTACAATTTGCACCGATTTCCACACCGTTTTCTATCAATACCCGGCCGCAACTGGTCATTTTTTTATAATGGATCTCCCGGCTTGTCTTTTTGTTATAATAAAAGGCATCACTACCAATTACAGTTCCGGACTGTATTATAACGTCATTCCCCACTATACAGTGGTCAAGGATAGCAACATTAGGATAAATGATACAGTTATTGCCTACAGTAACATGGTTACCAATATAAGCACCGGGCATAATGGTTGTTCCTTTTCCTATCGAGGCCGATTCACTCATCATTTTCATTGATGGTGCAAAGGGCCGATAAAACTCTACGATCTTCAGGTAAGCCTCAAAAGGATCATCCACTATTAATAATGCTTTCCCTTCAGGAAAATAAGTTTTCGTATTAATAATAATGAAGCTTGCTGACGAATTGATGCAGGCAGTATAATATTTTGGATGATCTACAAAAACAAGGTCGCCAGCCTCTACTTTGTGTATCTCATTTATGCCTGTAGCAAATCCTTCTATATTACCTACTAACTCAGCACCTATTAATTGGGCTATCGTTGTTACCGGAACAGGATCATCAAATCGCATAGAATAAATTTTGGTAAAGGTAATAAGCTATTTAGTGGCTTAAAGACGCAAAAGAGGCAATTCGGGACCTTCTCAGCAAAAAATATTTTTTGATCGGGAAACATACCCTTTTATACCCAGAAATAACTGAACCTAAAAAAAATTATTCACTGATAATTATTTTGAATTAATCATCACAATTATTGAGAGAGGCCTGAAACCCTTTATTCATCAATGTTTCAGAATACAGCAACTGTTATATTCATCACCAATATTTCTTTTACTACTTCTGAAATCATAAAAGCTATATAAACCTGGTATAAAAAAACAATCGCTTATCCACAGCAATATTTAAAATGTTAATAAAATATATTAAAAATATTTTTTGGTTAAAGAAAATTATTTTTAATATTGTGTTGGGAAATTCATTTCCCAGTACTTACTAACCCATCCATATATTATCCCTCCGCTTACTACGGAGGGGTTTTTTTTGCTGCTGTATCAATCCTCAACACATAATAAAACAAAAAGTCGCTGACAGAATTAACCACTCTTTCTCTAATAATCCTTTTGCGGCCATATGAAATAACCAACTACAGTATAATCAATAATTAAAATACCTTTACACGAAACACAAATCCTGTTCCATGCTTAAATCAATGACTGGTTTCGGAAGAGCCGAAAAAAATGTAGGTGATAAAACTTTCCTTGTAGACATCAAATCCCTGAATGGAAAACAATTTGAACTTCAACTAAAGCTGCCCGCCTTTCTTAAACCATTTGAATTTGATATTCGCCGGCTACTTTCTGTAAAATTAGGCAGGGGAAGTGTTGATTGCATGATAAGCCTGAAAGATACCGGTAGTTCCAAGCCGGTTTCCATTAATACAGACCTGGCAAAGGCTTATTATAAACCACTGGCTGAATTATCAGCTGCACTTGGACTGGATTCTTCCCATATTCTGAGCACTCTGGTAAAATTACCTGAAGTCATCACTCCCAGCAGCGACACACTCACCGAAAAAGAATGGGAAGAATTTCAGCTGGTTTTGGAGCTGGCCATTGAGAATCTCAACTCCCACCGATTGGATGAAGGAAAATCCCTGGAGGAAGATTTGCTGGTACGTATTAATAATATATTGAAGCAACAGGAAGAAGTAATAAAATTAGAGCCTCTGCGTCAGCAGAAAATCCGGGAAGGTATTACCCGGCTGCTGGAAGAAAACGTAGGTAAGGAAAACTATGACGGTAACCGGCTGGAGCAGGAACTTATTTATTACATAGAAAAAATTGATATCAGCGAAGAACAGGTTCGGTTAAAAAATCACTGCGATTATTTCAAATCATTACTGGCAGAAAATGACGAGTCAAAAGGAAAGAAATTATCATTTATTCTCCAGGAAATAGGAAGGGAGATAAATACGACCGGCTCAAAAGCCTATGATTCTACCATCCAGAAATGCGTGGTATTGATGAAAGATGAACTGGAAAAAGCAAAGGAGCAAGTTTTGAATGTATTGTAAAAAATACACCTCTCTAATATATTTTTGCAGTATGAGAAGGAATCAAAATATTATATACTGGCTGATAGCTTGCAGTTTGTGGTTTACAACATTCTCCTGTACCACTATCGATCTGTATGAAAAATCAGTTACTATACCTGGTCATAGCTGGAAAAGTGATTACAAACCTTCCTTCACATTTACAATAAAAGATACTTCCTCCCCCTATCTTTTATATTTCGTTTTACGGCACAATGACAAATACAGCTTTAATAATCTCTATATTAATCTTTACGCCAAACAGCCGGGGCAGGATTCTGCCCAATCAGTACGCTATGATTTACCGCTGGCCACAAATGAAAGGGGTTGGCTGGCCAGTGGAATGGATGATATTTATGAACACAGGATACTCCTGACACCGAGAGGGCAGGAGTTTTATTTTAAGAGACCCGGAGATTATACTTTTACCATTGAACAAATAATGCGGGAAGATCCCCTGAAAAATGTACTAAACGCAGGACTGCGTATTGAAAAGAAATAATAAATCCCTTTGCAATATGCAGGATGACACCAGGAAACGATTACGCCGAACCACTTTCATATACTGGACATTACTCTTTTATATCATTGCAGCATTAGTATGGTGGTTTATCATTCTTGAAAAGCAAAATCAGCAAATTGCAAAACAACGGTATATCAATCTTTCTTCACAAGCCGATTCATTATCAACGCTGCGCATGGCTGAAAAATTGGAAGCCATTAATAATGAAACTACCCGGAATACAGGTAAATATATTGCAGAGGGAGTAACCTTCCTTATTCTTATTCTGATTGGCGCTTCCTTTGTTTACCGGTCTGTAAAAAGGCAATTCAAGCTTCAGCAACAGCAGCAAAACTTCATGATGGCGGTAACCCATGAACTCAAAACACCTATTGCTGTTGCCCGGTTAAACCTGGAAACTCTTCAGAAATATACTCTTGATCCTGAAAAACAAAAGAAGCTCATTCGCACCACACTGGATGAAACAACCCGGCTTAATTTTCTGACCAATAACATTCTTGTTTCCTCTCAACTGGAGGCAGAAAGATACAAATCAGACAACGAAGAACTGGACCTCTCTGCCTTATTAAGAGATTGTGTGCAGGATTTCAAAAAAAGATTTCCTGACAGATTATTTAACCAGGAAATTGAGGAAGATGCCGATGTAAAGGGAGATCCGTTATTATTGCAAATACTAATCAACAACTTGTTGGAAAATGCCATAAAATATTCTCCAAAAGAAGGAATCATAACGGCGGTTTTGAAAAAAGATAGTTCAAATCTTCAATTACATATAATAGACGAAGGCCCTGGCATTCCTGATGAAGAAAAGAAAAAGATCTTTTCTAAGTTTTACCGGATAGGTAATGAATCTACCCGAAAAGCACAGGGAACCGGATTGGGCCTTTACCTTTGCCAAAAAATTGCCAAAGGGCATAATGCCGACATTTCGGTGACAAACAATGTACCCTCAGGTAGTAATTTTGCCGTTATTTTTAGAGTATGAGCGGAGATAAAAAGACATCTATATTACTGGTGGAGGATGAAGAAAACCTCCACGAAGCTCTTAAGTTAAACCTGGAACTGGAAGGTTACGAGGTAACTTCTGCATTTGACGGAGCCGCTGCATTAAAAGCAGTTGAAAATGAATATTTCGACCTGATTATCCTGGATGTCATGCTGCCTGAAATGGATGGGATTAGCGTTACAGAAACAGTCCGCATCAGCAATAACGAGGTGCCCATACTTATCCTCAGTGCCAAAAACAGCAGTGCCGACCGTGTGCTCGGCCTTAAAAAAGGTGCTGATGATTACCTTACAAAACCATTCAACCTCGAAGAGCTATTATTAAGAGTACATAAACTCATTAATAAAAATAAAAAACTACAGGATAAATCAAGTATCGGCGACATTTATACTTTTGGCAATAATACTATTGACTTTAAAGCTCAAGAAGCCATTAGTTTCAATAACGAAAAAATTCAGTTAAGCAAAAAGGAAACCATGCTCCTGAAACTGCTCATTGAAAATAAAAATGAAGTAGTACCCCGGGAGAAGATATTACAAGCTGTCTGGGGCTATAATGTTTACCCAACTACCAGAACGATAGATAACTTTATTCTCAATTTCCGCAAGTATTTTGAAGAGGACAGCCGTAATCCTAAATACTTTTATTCCGTAAGAGGTGTTGGATACAAATATTCAGAATAAAGATTTCTCTATCTCCTCAAGCACTTCCTTTGTTTTTTGGAGCAACATTTCCCTATCTGCCTTCAGACTGACATTAGTATACATTCCTGCTTCGCATGCAGAAAAAATACCGGAAAGAGTGTCAATATTCTCCTTCCTGGCTCCTTTTTCTTTAAGCAGAATAAGAAGGTTCGCTTTGTTCTTAGCACTCCCTGTCAATTCAATATGATTGGTGAAATAAGTCCAAATCGCCTGGAAAAGCTCTTTATAAAACTCTTTATCCTCTGCTGACTGTAAAATAATTACACCTTGTAACACCTCTTCAGCGGCAGGTACAGGTTTTTCTGCCATGACAATAACAGGAGGCTGATCTTTCTTCCTGAATGCCCAATAGGCCAGGATCACCAACACCAATAGCATAACAATACCCACAGCTATTCGGCTTGTTTTTTCACTTTGTTCTGCAATTGATGTCTTTTTTTCCTCATCAAGGTTCGTTTTGGTTTCTTCAGTACTGGCAGACACTTGTAAGGCTGAAGTGAACACTGTCTTAAACTTATTACTATCCGGGTCAAAAAAAGAAAAACTGATAGCAGGTAATAAATAATTACCAGGAGTCCCGCAAACAAACCCGTACCTGAACTGTCTTTTGCCTTTTAGCGGCGCTTGTGTCTTATCAGTAGAATCGTTGACTACCGGACTAAACCCTTCTACTCCGCCAGGCCACTGAATGGAAGGCGGCTCCAACTGTATAAAATTTCCTTTTCCACTTATAGTTATAACAAGAAATCCCTCTTCGTTCCTTGCCAAAATACTTTTCTCCAATGAAGCCATAATAGTAAACCGGCCTGTTGCACCGCTATAAGTTGCAGGCTTAGTTTTTTCTGGCACAGGTTTTACATCGATGGTCACAGGCGAAGTGCTCATTTCTGTTTCTACTATCTCTGCTCCGCTTACAGGAATATCAGCCTCATCATTCAACACCCCTTCAACTATTTTCTGTTCTGTCTTTTTATTTACGATGCTCCTAGAAAATTCAACTTTATTTTTCACTTCCATTGGGTCAATTGTAAATCGGCCGGCCTGTAATGGGTACAACTGTACTTTCCTGATGGTATGAACATCAAAGGGTCTGCCATTCACATATTCTGTGGACAGCTGCTTATCTCCAAGGCCTATCATATCGTACACAGTAAAACCATAAAACCCGGGGTTCTTTATAATGTCAGACTTTGATTCGAGCCGGGAATATAATTTGAAGGTGGCAACTACAGGCTCTCCTACAAAACAGCTTCTCTTATCCACCATTATTTTTAGAAAAAGATTCTGCCTGATCTTTTCATTTACATCCTCGCCAGGCCGCAAATAATATTCAGACACCTGCAACTGCTCCTTATTTAGCAGCTGAATAGCATTTTCTTTTGAAATAATTTCTATTCGTACTTCGTTACTCGTTAATAATTTACTATTGCTGTTAATTATTGCACCCGGAATAATGTATTTACCGGGCATTGCTGCAACGAGTGTAAACACATAATTCTTTGATTGCTTGAAATTATTCTGATGATTTTTTTCGCCGGGATATATATCAGGCCCTGCGACCAGCTTAAAAGGCTGAAAATCAGGAGCAGTAAAATCTGTGATCACAGATGCATCCTCGATAAAATATTGCACCCGGAATGATTCCCCCGCGACAACCGGCACAGACGGGATGATTGTTTTAAACAGTCCTTGTGCTGGTGCAAAAACTGATAATACCAAAAAGGGAAGTATAAAAGCTGTTTTTCTCATTTAAGCAGCCTTAAAAATAGTCCTGCCGATGTAAATAAAAACCAAAAGTTTACTAATGGGAAAACCAGCTTTTTAATGGTCAGATGTCGCCCAACAGAGGCCTGATAACTATATCTTCCACACAGGCCTGAACAGAAAGCTGCGACGCTGCAAACACCATTTTGGCAATATCATCAGCCTCCATAATGCGTTTGGAAGAATTATCATAATTGCCCCATGAGTCGGTCATCACTGCCCCCGGGTGAACAGCAGTGACTTTTATACCATACGGCTTCATTTCTTCCCGCAGGTTCTTACTAAAACCATACATAGCAAATTTGCTAATGCTGTAGGCTCCGCCATTGGAATAGGCATGCAATGAAGCTATCGAGCATATATTGAAAATATGTCCCCTCTTCTGCTGTATCATTGGCGGCAAAACAGCTCTTGTTACATGATAAGCACTATAGAGATTTGTGGCGATCTGGCTTTCCAGCACTCCCTCTGGTTCATTATATACACTGCCCGGCTCAAATAAACCGGCATTATTTACTACAATGTCCGGAACAGCAACAGAGAGACACCATTTCCCAAATGCAACCGCTTCTTCTTTTATACTAAGATCAAAAGGTTTTGCTTTAATACTGACTGACGGAAACCTTGTCACTAATTCTTCCATCGTCTTATACAAAGCTGTCTCCCCGCGGGAACATAATAATAAGTTGTGCCCGTTAGCGGCAAATATTTCAGCGATGGCTTTCCCTATTCCCTTTGAAGCTCCGGTAATGATCACATTCATATCTGCGCTGTTTGAAGTACGAAGTACGAACTTTTTCCGCTTCAAACCATACACTTAACTTCGCAACTCGTACTTTACGATTATGCAATACAAACACCTGTTTTTTGATCTTGATCATACCCTATGGGATTTTGAGGCTAATAGCCGGCAAACACTCGAAGAGCTTTATCAATCATTGAACCTGAAAGAAAAAGGTATTCACGACTTTGATCTTTTTCATAAAAACTACTTGCTACATAACGATAAGCTATGGGATCGCTACCGCAATGGCTATATCAAGGTGGATGAACTGCGGTGGAAAAGAATGTGGCTGGCTTTATTGGATTTTAAAATTGCAGATGAAAAGCTGGCCCGTGAAATGGGAACCATTTTTCTCGATCTGCTCCCTACCCGTAAACTTCTTTTCCCTTATGCGATTGAAATACTAGATTACCTGGCAGAGAAAAAATACCAGCTACATCTTATTACCAATGGTTTTGAGAAGACACAGCATGGCAAATTGAAAAGTTCAGGGTTGGATAAATACTTTCTTAAGGTAATAACATCCGAGGGAAGTAACAGCCTGAAGCCACACAAAGAAATCTTTGATTATGCTTTCCAGAAAACGGGAGCCAGCCCGGCAGAGAGCATCATGATAGGCGATACTATCGAAGTGGATATACTTGGTGCAGTGAATGCCGGTATCGACCAGGTGCATGTAAATCATCTTACTAAAGAAGTACAACTGGTCAATGGTAAAGCCCCAACTTATACAGTTTATTCATTGAAGGAGTTGGAGAGCATTTTCCTATAAAAATGAAAGCCAAAGGCTTTGTTCTTACCATGTGGCAACGACCGTCACGCCGCCTTTAGGTCTATCGCCAATTTTCACATGAATCTTTGCGTCAAGAGGAAGCAGCAGATCAACTCTTGAACCCAATTTAATAAAACCCATTTCCTCTGTTTGCTTTACCTGCTGACCTGCCGAGAGATAGTTTACAATTCTTTTAGCAAGGGCTCCGGCTATTTGTTTTACCAGTATCTCCTTACCCCCTTTCCGGTACACTACGGTATGCCGTTCATTTTCAGTAGATGACTTGGGATGCCAGGCCACCAGGTATTTTCCTTTATGATACTGGCTATAGGCCACTTCGCCGCTTACGGGGTTTCGGTTTACATGCACATTCAACGGGCTCATAAAAATAGACACCTGTATACGGCGATCGGTAAAGTATTCATCGGCTTGTACCTCTTCGATCACCACCACTTTGCCATCTGCCGGGGCAATGACAGCATTTTCTTGTACTGTCAATTGCCTGTTGGGTATGCGAAAAAAAGAGATAAGGAACAACAATAATCCTAATGTCAGGACAAATATCAGTAAGCTGATCAGAGGTGCTTTTGCACTCAGAAAATAAAAAGAAACGAGGTTGATAACCCCAAAAACAATAGTACTGATCGCAATGGTCTTATAGCCTTCTTTATGGATTGTCATTGAGCCTTGGTTATAGGGCAAATATAATGAATAGTAAATGTCGAATAGTCAATTGACTATTTCATAAACAACTGTACATATAACCACACAAATGGTATTGCTAATAACAAAGAATCAAACCGGTCTAAAAAACCACCATGTCCCGGCATGATCTGGCCGCTGTCTTTTACACCTGCCAATCGTTTAAGTTTAGATTCCAGCAGGTCGCCGAAAGTGCCTGCAACAGCCGAAATAGCTGCAATTGGCAGAATAAAAATCAATAGATAACTGGTGAAAGATCCGAAATACAATAATGGAAATAAAAATCCAATAGCTGCAATAGCCAACAATATCCCCCCGATCGTCCCCTCCCATGTTTTCTTTGGCGAAATGGATGATAAAGGAGTTTTGCCGATGAAAGAACCAACTATATATGCCATCGTATCATTTACCCAGATACTCAAAATGATGATAACAGGAATTATTCCGGTTTCTAAAACAAACACTGTATCATGCAGATGAATATTGATAGCGGTACTGTATAAATCCATCATCAGTCCCCAACTCAGCGAAATATAGACCAGCCCGAAAAGAGAGTGAGCGATATTCTTTAACCTGATATTTCCTGAAAACAACAATTCAGTTATTGGCAATAAAAAAACAAGTATCAACCCCAGCCACCAGCCCATTTCATGGAGTCGTAATCCACCAATAGCCAAGCCATCTCCGCTGAACCATAACATGAGGCACCAGCCGGCCAGCATCACACCATATTTATGAAAAGGAGTTATCTCTTTGTAACCCGGATCAATCAGGCCTACCAGTTTCTGGTACTCTGTCCAGCAACCAAAATGAATAATGGAAAACAAAACGAAAAAACTCCAGTGATTCCACAGCAAACCGGTCAGCATTACTGCCACAAACACAATTGCTGTTAATGCTCTTGTCTTAAAAGTCTGCCAGTTGAATGCCATGTAATAAAGTTTTATCAGAACGGATGATCTTTTACCGGAATTTTATCATCTGCATATACTTCATCATAATAAGTTCTTGAATTTTTTATCATCCAGTTCACTGCCAGTGCCATCATAATAAAACTGATTGCTGCGGTTAATGCAATGGAAGAAAGTTTTACTGCTACTTCATCATTTAACATGGCAGGGTTAAAATAAGCCAGTGTAATAAGTAAGCCATCATATATAAAATGGGCCATGATGGCTGTCCAGAGGCTTCCGCTGTACCAGTAAACCACACCAAGTAATATTCCCAATACAAATCTTGGAAAAAAACCGTAGAACTGAAGATGCATAGCAGAGAAAAGAAAAGCGGCAATGATGATTCCCGGCCAGTGACTTCTGAACATCTTTATCAGCAGACGCTGTGCCATACCACGGAATAGTAACTCTTCCCCTACTGCAGCTAATCCAGCTATGCAAATGATATTCAAAATAAGATCTTTGATGGTTTGTCTTGACAGTAAAGCCATCACTGTTTTGTTGGCCTCCGCCTCTTTAGTTTTCATCCAGTGTTCAATTCCGGAAGGAAAACGGATACCCCGGTTTAGTTCTCCGAGCCATTGTACAAAAGGTATTGCCAGTATCAGTACCAATACACTTATTATCCAATAAGACCGTGCAGAAGGCTGTCTTAATCCGAGATATTTTTTAGTATCCGTACTGAAAAGCCTTGCACAAATAAAAGTGGGTATTAAAAACAGACTGATAAACTGAATGATCTGCATCCCCCGGATAAAAGTAATAGTGGCTGGTTTACTGTAATCCCACTTAGCCATATCACTCATTTCTTTTATATCCATACCGGTTAATGCAGAAAGTATCACTGTTCCAATAAGACCTAGCAGGAAAAAACTGACCAGTGCAATACTAACAAGCAATAAAAATTGGTTTCCCGCTGACTTTGTCTTTAATAATCCCTTCATGTATTACTCTGGTTTTTAGATTGTAAATTTGCAGGCTTACCTGTAAACAACAGATGGCAAAAATAGGTAAATACAAATGGAATGGTGACAATCGGCAACATACAACTACCTGAATTTCCGCTGCTTCTGGCCCCGATGGAAGATGTGAGTGATCCGCCTTTCCGTGCCGTGTGTAAGGATAATGGTGCCGACATGATGTACACCGAATTCATTTCATCCGAAGGATTGATAAGAGATGCCATTAAGAGTCGTAAAAAGTTAGACATCTTCGAATACGAACGTCCTGTTGGCATACAGATATTTGGTGGGGATGAAGAAAGCTTATCTATGGCCGCAAAGATTGTGGAAGTCACTAATCCGGACCTGCTCGATATCAACTTTGGCTGCCCGGTTAAAAAAGTAGCATTGAAAGGTGCCGGTGCCGGTGTACTAAAAGATATTGATCTCATGGTTCGTTTAACATCTGCTGTAGTTAAATCAACTTCATTGCCTGTTACCGTTAAAACAAGATTGGGCTGGGATGATAATAATAAGAATATTGAAGAAGTAGCAGAACGATTACAGGATGTTGGCATTAAAGCATTAGCTATTCATGGACGTACAAGAACTCAGATGTACAAAGGCGAAGCTGACTGGACACTGATCGGTAAAGTGAAAAATAATCCCCGTATTAAAATTCCAATTTTTGGTAACGGAGACATTGATTCTCCCGAAAAAGCCCTGGAATATAAAAACCGGTATGGTGTGGATGGTGTTATGATAGGGCGGGCAGCTATCGGTTATCCGTGGATTTTTAATGAGATAAAAAATTTTATTCAGAAAGGTGAGCATTTACCTGCCCCAACTATTGAGGACAGGGTGGCGGTTTGTCGTAAACATTTATACAAATCGGTGGAATGGAAAAACCCGGTAGTAGGAGTAAATGAAATGAGAAGGCATTATGCCAACTACTTAAAAGGCCTGCCCAATATTAAAGAATACCGCAACAAATTAGTGACGCTGAAATCAGTGGAAGAAATTGATGAGGTGCTGAACGAGATTCAGCAAGTATATGCTGGTTATACATTTGAAAAAACACCTATAGAGCTGGTAAACTATCATGAAAAGTGCCCGGTTAATTAGGTCATGGGTATTTTCATCGCTCTCATCAGCCCATACAGAGACACCAATGTCCAGGTTCCCTCCAGTATCACAAATGGCCAGTAACCTATCAGCAGTGAGGTAATAGTAGCCAGTCCTGCTCCAATTATGTTCAATACAAAATACATTTTACCATCTTGCTTCAGCAGTTTTTCCGTGCTTAAAAAATAGGCTAGTAGTATCAATCCTACGCCTGCTGATCCGATAATGTCATTCGCATTCATAATGCTTATTTTTATACAAAATAAGCATTATGGCAAAAGCTGTAAAAAACAAACCGGTTGCAAAAAGAAAATCCTGGCAGGAAAAATTACATGTAGATAAGAAGGCAGAGGTTAAGAAAAATGACTATGATTTTGCTGATATTCCGGCAGGCAGCAAAATGCTCATTGCAACGCCCCTGATAATGGATGAATACATCCGGCAAATACCAAAAGGTCATTTTACCGATATAAAACAAATCCGGAAAGACCTGGCTGCTGAATACAAAGCAGCTTATACCTGTCCGGTTACTACCGGGATCTTTATTCGCATAGTTGCCGAAGCCGCCTATGAAGAATATGAAAAAGGTAAACCACTGAGCAAGATTACTCCCTTCTGGCGGGCCTTAAGCGCCAAATCACCATCAGCAAAAAAACTAAGCTTTGGAATAAAATTTTTACTGGACCAGCAAAAGAAAGAAGGGATCGTTTCCTGATTTATTTTACAAAGGATTCGATTCCTTTTGTGTAAATGCTTCCTCTTTTTTCGGCAAAGAAATCTGCTGCTAATGCCAGTATGGCCATAACAGCTAAGGCAAGCCCAAAACCCCGCCAGAAATCATTCTTAAAATCACGGATAAAATAGATATACAACCCGGCCCCGGCTGCAAAAAGAAATATCTCCACCCAACGATAGATCAAAAAATTCTTCATTACTGTTTTCATCCGGGGAAGTTCCTTATCCTTCAGTTCAGAGGGGTTCATATCAAAAGCATAAACATTTCTTACCCTGTCATTGTCACTTTTCCTGTACACGGTATATCCTACTGAAGCCAGTAATAAACCAACCAGCAGGAAAGGAATTGCAGCTCCTGTGTAAAACTCTCTTCTTAAAAAGAAGAAGACGATTGCTGCAACGATTCCGGCAATACCGATGGCCATGAATATCCAGCTTTCTGCCTTTTCAGCTTTGAAGTATTTTTCAATATCGGCTTTAGTAAACATATAAGTGATTTATTGTTTATTAATAGCATTCACGACTTCGTCAGATAACGGCGAAACAGAAGGATCAAAATAATTGGTCAGTATACCATTCCCATCTACGAGGTACTTTGAGAAGTTCCAGGAAGGATACTTATTGTTCCATCCGTTTTTTCCGGCATCAGTCAGCCATTGAAAAACGGGGTTTTGATCTGCAGACTTAACCACTATTGACTTTTGTGCCAACGGGAAACTGATACCATAGTTTTTCTTACAAAACTCAGCTATCTCTTCGTTACTGCCCTTTTCCTGCTCCTTAAAATCATTGGCCGGAAATCCAATAATCAAAAGCTTGTCTTTATATTTTTCATGCAGTTTCTGGAGATCGGCGTATTGGTTGGTATACCCGCAATCACTGGCCGTGTTTACTAATAATATTTTTTCCCCTTTTAGTAAGGAAAAATCTAATGTATCCCCGTTATTCAGCGCTGTTTTTAAAGAATAAAAAGATATGGAAGGAGATTTGTCATCATTAGTAAATCTTTCATTATTTTTTCCGGTAAGTCTGGAAAACCACATCCATACAGGATATACAGCTTTCAGTACTTTTTGCCTGTACGTCATATTGGTTGAGTTACGGTTCGCTATCTCCACATACACTGCAAATATTGCAATGAGTATCAATATAACAATTCCAAACCGCTTAAGTTTTTTCATTTTCTATTTAATAAAGAATTTCAGCAATTTCAGTTTCCCTTTCAATGGCGGATATTTAATAGCCGGGTCAAACCAGGTAGGCGTTTTCATCACTGATTTACGATGCGTAAACACATCAAAGGAATTTTTACCATGATAGGCTCCGATACCACTCTGCCCAACACCTCCGAACGGAAGATGATGATTAGTAAACTGCATTGCCGTATTATTTACACATCCTGCTCCAAACTGAACAGCAGATAACCATTCCTCTTCTTTCTTTTTACTGCCGGTAAACACATAGAAGGAAAGAGGATCGGGATGCCTGTTGATCAACGACAAAGCCTCTTCTTTTGAGCTAAAAGTGAACACCGGTAATATCGGACCAAATATCTCTTCCTGCATCACCGGTGCCTCCGGTGATAGTTCATCTATAATGGTGGGGCTAATAAAAAGTTTTTCCCGGTCATGCTTACCACCAAAAACAATACGACCCTGATTAAGATAACTTATCAACCGGTCAAATCTTTTTTCATTAATAATTTTATCATATCCATATGTTTCAGCCGGGTTTTCTCCATAAAACTTCTGCGTATACTCTTTAAGATAGTTCAGCAGCTTATCCTTTACTGACGAGTGAACCAACAAGTAATCAGGGCTTACACACATCTGCCCGGCATTGGAGAATTTTCCCAAAGCAATTCTTTTAGCAGCTACTCTCAGGTTAGCATCGCTTTCCACCACACAGGGATCTTTGCCCCCTAACTCCAAGGTAACCGGCACAAGGTCTTTCGCCGCTAACTGGTAAATTGCTTTCCCAACAGGAATACTGCCGGTATAAAATACATGATCGAACCGGAAATTGCTCATCATGGTGGGTACTACTGCTGCTCCATCTCCCTGAACCACCATAACATATTCATTTGAAAATATTTCTCCGATTATTTTTTCTATCACAGCACCTGTAGCAGGTGCAAATTCACTGGGTTTAACGACCACACAGTTTCCCGCAGCAATGGCTCCAGCCACAGGTATAAGTAATAGTTGCAATGGAAAATTCCACGGGCCGATAACCAATACAACCCCTTTTGGTGAAGGATAGAGATAACTTGATGACGGGAGATTTATCAAATTTGTACCTGCTCTTTCCGGCTGCATCCACTCCCGCAAGTTCTTTAATGCATAATTTATCTCCTGCATCAAAAGACCGTTTTCTGTAAACCAGCTTTCTTCCGGTACTTTTTTCAGATCGGCATACAAAGCTTCATAGATCTCTTTTTCATATTTATTCAGGGCACTTTTAAAGGCAAGCAATTGTTGTTTCCGAAAGGCATATGGCCTTGTAACTCCACTGTCAAAAAACCGGCGCATCTGGCTGAGGCTGGATATGTCTGCCATTAATTCTAATTTTATACCAAGTTAGGTAAAACCTCTTCACAATGACAGACGAATACTTTATGACACAGGCACTAAAGGAAGCTAAAAGAGCCTTTGAGGAGGAGGAAATACCTGTCGGCGCTGTCGTGGTGGTAAATGAAAGGATCATTGCCCGCGGCCACAATATGACTGAACGCCTGAATGACCCGACTGCACATGCTGAAATGATTGCTCTTACAGCAGCATTTAATTCTCTTGGAAGCAAATATTTGCCCGATGCTACATTGTATGTAACTATTGAACCTTGCTTTATGTGTGCAGGGGCAATTTACTGGAGTAAAATCGGAAAAATTGTTTACGGAGCCGATGATGAAAAAAATGGTTATAAAAAAACTGCCGGTACCAACTGGCCATTTCATCCTAAAACTGAACTGATAAGGGGAGTGATGAAAGAAGAATGTGCCAGGCTAATGAAAGATTTTTTTAAAAATAAAAGATAAGGTATGGCAAAAGCTGTCAGGATAAAAAAAGTAACCACCACCCATCCCCGTACGGGAAGCCAGTTTGCTGTTGACATGGCTATTTATGAACCATTTAAAGCAGCTATACTGCAAAGTTTGAAAGGAAGTAAAGGCAAAACATTTACAGACCTGACCGATGATGTAGTGAAAATCATAAATAAGAAAATGCCGGGATTTAAAAAATCAATCCCCTGGTATACTATCTCTATCCGGCTTGACCTGGAAACAAGAGGTCTGGTAGAAACATTTACTGAAAAAGGTAAAAAATTAAACCGGTTGGCAAAATAGTTTCGAAATAGGAAACAATTCACTCCCGGTCCCGCTATTATAAACTTCATCTTCCTAATTTTGTTATCCTCTTAAGAAAGTAATTAGTTCACACATTAAACACATTTACTATGGCATTTACGTTAGCACCTCTTCCATATGCACATGATGCTTTGGAACCACATATTGATACACTGACCATGCAGATACACCATGGTAAACACCACCAGGCTTATGTTGACAACCTCAATAAAGCCATTACAGGTACTCCTAACGAAAATAAAACCCTGGAGGAGTTAGTAGCGGCAGCCGGCTCAATATCTCCGGCAGTTCGCAATAATGGTGGTGGTCACTGGAACCATACTTTTTTCTGGAGAAGCCTGGCAGCAAATGCCGGCGGAAACCCTTCCGGCAAACTGGCTGATGCCATTACTGATGCCTTTGGTTCTTTTGATGCATTTAAAGAGAAATTTGCCAATGCGGGTATGACAAGATTCGGCAGTGGCTGGGCCTGGCTGATTGTAAAAGAAGGTAAACTGGAAATTACTTCCACTCCTAACCAGGATAACCCGTTGATGGATGTGGCAGAAGTAAAAGGAAAACCCATTCTTGGTGTAGATGTATGGGAACATGCCTATTACCTGAAATACCAGAACAGAAGAGCTGAATATCTGGCTGCATTCTGGAATGTGGTAAACTGGAATAAAGTGGCTGACAGATTTGCTAAAGCGTAAATAAACTTTCTCGTTAAATAAAGGGCAGCTGAATATCAGCTGTCTTTTATTTTGTTAGTTGCTAAGATCATCGCAAATGATTCAGTTTGTTGACTGCCTCAATCCTGTTATTTACATGAAGTTTTATGTAGATATTCTTTAAATGCTTGGTTACGGTATGAGAGCTCAGGTTTAATTTCGCTGCTGCCTCTTTTACAACAAGTCCTGTTGATATTAGTTGTAATATTTCATTTTCCCGGTCGGATAACTCAGATAGTTTAGGCAGTTGCTGTTTATCATGGAAAGCAGAAATCACTTTTTTAGCAATGTACCTGCTCATCGGTGCGCCCCCATCGTGTAGCTCCCGCAACGAAGCAATTATTTCCTGTGGCATAGAATCTTTGAGAATATAGCCACTTGCTCCATTACGAAGAGCATTAAATACATATTCATTGTCATCATAAAACGAGCAAACCATACATTGAATGGCCGGGGCTTGCTTTTTAACAGATAAAATAAGATCGACTCCGTTAATACCCGGGAGTTTGATATCAATAATGGCTATATCAGGAGGGTGCTGAATGATATGAGGTAAGGCACTTTCGGCAGATGAATAGCAGAAAAGAGTTTTAAAATAGCCAGAGCTATTTATCAGATCTTCCAGCCCTTCCCGATAGTGTTTATCATCCTCTATGAGAGAAACGGTAACCAAAGCCCTTTTCTTTTTTAAACCAATATACTGAATTATTACCGGCTTGCATACCCTAAAATAGTCTTCTGCTAACAGTTGTTATGGTACAGGGTCATATCCGCTTCCACCCCATGGATGACAACGGCTGATTCGTTTTACTGATAACCACAAACCTTTAAACACACCATGTTTTTTCAGAGCTTCTGCAGCATAATGAGAACAGGTGGGAGTATACCTGCACTTAGGGCCCAGCCAGGGTGAAATGATCCATTGGTAGATCTTTATCACGGCAATAAATGGCAGACTTAATATTTGCCCTACACTTCTAATAATACTTTTACTGCGCAATGTTATCGTATAGTTTTTGAAGAATTACTGTCATGCTTTTGTATACATTTTTATACTCAGGAAGTTCTTTCCCTGTATAAATGATGAAAAGATCCAGTCCGGCTTTTTTTTCTTTAAGCTGTTGCTGCAATCCATTCTTTTGAAGACGGTATGCTTCCTTTGTTAATCGTTTAACTCTGTTACGGTCCACCGCTTTTTTGAAATTTTTTGAGCTAACACCGACTCCGAATTGCAAACCCGGTTTATCATTCTGTATATAAAACACCTTGAACAGAGCATGTGAAAAGCGGTGCCCATCATCAAACAGTTGCTCGATGCTCTTCCGGCTTTTTAACCGTTCATTTTTCCCTAATGTAAATTGTTTTCCCATCAATAAAAAAGCTCCGGTCTACACCGGAGCTATAAAATTATTGAAACCACCGTTGAAATAACGGCAGCATTTTTATTTCAGTTTGCTCTCATCAGAAACTGTAAGCTTTTTACGGCCTTTTGCACGGCGGCTGGCCAATACCTTACGGCCATTAGCAGTTTGCATACGCTTACGAAAACCATGTACGGTTTTACGACGCTTACGATGAGGTTGGAATGTACGTTTCATAATTATTACTCTTTTTCACTTTTTGAAATGCGGACCGGGAGAACGGCCCAGTTTTCAGTTTCACAGCGGATCACCACACCCACTGTTTTGTGAAAGGACGGCAAAGGTAAGGGTTGAAAGTCAGATGAAAAAGGTTTAGAAGGATAAAATCTGAATGTTGTTTTATTCTTTTGATGCCTGGGCTTACAGATTTGGACATCAACCTGTTACAGAGTCTAAATCAACATGTTTCGACTTTACCTGTTTTCCAAAAAAGACAGTAGCATGATTGTCAAAATCCTCCGTTGAGTCAGTAGTATAAAATGTGTGTTGCCCTCCCCGGCTGCAAAGGTTTTCAATTTCAGGGTGCCTTTGCAAATAGTCAGCAAGACTTTCAGCTACAATTTCTCCCTGGGAAAGCAGTTTTACTCCTACCGGCAGATATTCCTCAATCTTTTCTTTTAATAACGGGTAGTGTGTGCAGGCAAGCAATATCACATCAATATCTTCCCCTTTTTCAAAAATATTCTGCAGGTTTTTCTTTACAAAATAATCAGCTCCGTTGTTTTCATGCTCATTATTCTCTACCAAAGGCACCCACATAGGGCAGGCTTCCTGGTGCACTTTTAAGCCCGGGAAAAACTTATTTATTTCCATCGGGTATGATTCTGATACTACCGTACCATTAGTAGCCAGTACACCTACACTCTTTGTTTCAGAAAATTTGCCAATAATTTCAGCGGTTGGTCTTATTACTCCCAATACCCTTTTGCCAGGCGCTAGTCCTGGGAGATCGTTCTGCTGAATGGTTCGTAATGCCTTTGCAGATGCTGTATTACAGGCCAGAATTACTAATGAGCAACCTTGTTCAAAAAACCATTTTACACATTGAAGGGTATAATGATAAACAGTATCAAAAGAACGATTGCCATAAGGCGCTCTTGCACTGTCTCCCAGGTACAAATAATCGTATTGCGGGAGTTTATTGACAATCTCCTTTAGAACAGTCAATCCCCCATATCCTGAATCAAAAACTCCTATTGAGCTGCGTGGCTGCATAAAACAAAAGTAGGAAGTGCCGGGTAAAAAATAACCCTGACTTGACGTCAGGGTTATTAATATTCTTAACGGCTGTTGTTATTTACTTTCCGGCGGAAGGGTTTTTAGGTATCGATATCTTAAGCTTTGTTGCCACTGCAGTAAGCATATCATCTCCATCTGGCGCAACCAATAGGGCTTCCTTATTAAAAACATGAGTATAGCCTTTTTCCTTTGCTACCAGTTTGATCGCATCATACACTTTGCGATATAATGGTGCCAACAGTTCGTTTTGTTTTGCCTCTAAAGCCTGGTTTACTATCTGTTGCCAATTTTGGATCTGGTAAATATAACCGGGCAATTTTTTTGCAATCTCATCCCGAACAGCTTTTGGTGTTTTTACTGAATCCCTGTACAAGCTATCATCAAACTGATAGCGCTGTACCAATGATGCATATTCCGGGTTCAATGAGTCAACCTGGTAACGTTCGAGTAAAGAGTCAATTTTAGCTACTTCGGGAAGAAGACCTACTACATTGTCAACGCTTATGTAGCCGATCTTTGTTTGTGCATTAGCAGAACCTGAAAAAGACAGCAAACCCACTATTGCAATTACTGTAAGAATTTTTTTCATCTGGTTTGTTTTGTTATTGCTTTATATGATACTTAAAAAAGGCTGCAAGTTGCGCCTTTACTTTTTTTAACATTTAGCGAACCCCCAAATCCTTCAGTACATCTTCGCTCTTATCCAGTTTAGGGTCGGCAAATATAATGGTAATTCCCTCACTTTTGTCGAGCACAAAATCGTACCCACGGGTTACCGCCATTTTCTGAACAGCGTTGTACACTTTATCTTGTATAGGTTTGATAAGTTCTTGTCTTTTTTTGAACAGATCTCCCTCAAAACCAAAGCGTTTCCGCTGCAAATCCCGCAGGTCTTTTTCTTTATTAAAGAGCTGATCTTCTCTCTTTTTGCGAAGCTCTTCCGTAAGCATTACCTGCTCAGCTTCATAGTCTTTGTACATTTTATCCAGCTCTGCTTGCCTGGTATCAATATCTTTTTGCCAGCCGGCAGCAATATCATCCAGCTGTTTCTGGGCTTCCTTGTAGTCAGGCATTCTGTCCAGTATATAGCGGGTATCTATAATAGCATACTTCTGGGAAAAACCAACGAGTCCAAATCCCAGCATACAGGCAAGAAAAAGTATCTTTTTCATATAATAGAGTTTGTGATTTCTTACTATTAATCTGGCTCAAAGCCAAGCATAAAGGTAAAGCGGGAAGCGCCTTTTAAACCACTTTGTCCCGGCTGAATACGGTCAAGCCCCACCCCATAGTCAAATCCGAGCAAACCAAACATTGGCAGGAAGAAACGCATACCCACACCAACACTGCGGCGAAGACGGAAGGGGTTATAATCTTTATAGTTATACCAGCCATTTGCAGCTTCAAAGAATGTAAGTGCATAAATAGTGCTGCTTGGGTTAGTTACCAGCGGGAAGCGCATTTCCAATTGATACTTATTAAAAATAGTAAAGAACTGGCTGGCACTTTGCTGATCAGGATTTACTGTCGGATCGGATGACTGGTAAACAGGGTAGCCTCTATGCGCAATGATATCATATCCCAATAAACCAAAGTTATTCGTCAAACCTGCATCACCAACCTGGAATCTTTCAAATGGAGAATAGTCAAGATCCTTATTATAACGACCCATGAAGCCGTACTTAGCTGCCATTTTCAAAACAAACTGGCGGTTCTTTTCAGCACCTAATGGTTTTCCAATCGGGACGAACCATTCTGCATTGAAACGCCACTTATGATACTCCGGATTCTTATACCTGTTATCAGATTTAGCTATATTCTTATTAAACAAAGAGTAGGGTGGCGTAAACTGTACACTGGCCATGAAATTGGAACCACTGGTTGGGAAAATAGGATTGAATACCGAAGATCGTTGTAAAGCAATTTTAAAACTTACGTTATTCGAAGTTCCATTAGTGAAGCTTTGATCAAAGATTGGGTAGTTGCGAAGCTTATACTGAGTAATATTAAAAGTATAAACAAGGCTAAAGTAATCATCGGGCCATTTTAATTGCTTACCTAACGAAACCGATACACCTGTTGTCTTAAGAAAATTGGTATCCGATCTTTCCCGATCGATTATTCCGGTATAAGGATCAAAAGCATTAGAGTATTTGCTGCTGTTAAACCCTAAAGTCAATGAATTTCTTTTTTTACCTCCCAGCCAGGGTTCTGTAAAAGAAGCACTGTAAGAGCGGTAGGCACGGCCATTAGACTGAACCCGCAAACTTAATTTCTGACCATCACCAGTGGGTAATGGATCCCAGGCTGATTTTTTCCAGATATTCCTGATAGAAAAATTATTAAAAGTAACCCCCAACGTTCCGGTAAGCCCAATACCACCTCCCCAGCCTGCAGATAACTCAAGTTGATCAGAGGATTTTTCTTCGAGCTTCCAGTTTATATCAACTGTTCCGTCTTCCGCATTAGGCACAACGCCGGGATTAATAGTCTCCTGGTTAAAGAACTGCAGGTTACCCAATTCCCTTTGTGAACGAATAAGGTCTGAGCGGCTGAATAATTCACCTGGAATCGTCCTAAGTTCACGGCGTATTACATAGTCCTTCGTTTTTTCATTGCCCGCAATGGTTACATTCTTGATTCTTGCCTGCGGGCCTTCCATGATCCTTATTTCATAATCAATAGTATCGTTATAAACAGCAGTTTCTATCGGCTCTGCCCGGAAGAAAAGATACCCGTCATCCATATACAAACCGCTGATATCCCCACCTTCCTGTGCTGCCTCCTTACCTAATCTTTTATTTAGTATAGCAACATTGTAAACATCTCCTTTATTAATTCCAAGAATAACATTCAACAATGAGTCGGAATATTTTGCATTTCCTTTCCAAACGATATTGCCAAAATAATATCTGCGGCCTTCATTTATTTTCAGATCAACATTCAGGTTCCCGCCATCAGTTCTGTATTGGGTATCCGCCACAATTTGTGCATCACGATACCCTATCGAATTATAATAATCAAGCACCTTGTCCTTATCTTCTTCAAACTTCTTATCGTCAAATTTTGCTCCACTGAACAATTTGAAACGGAAGTAGGGATCAAGCAACATTTTAGTTTTGCTCAGTGAAAGGAAACCCCAATCCCGTATATATTGATTAAAAGAAAAAGGTTTATTCTCTCCGTAGGGGCTTTTTGTTTCATCAGGATAGAAAGTAAGCTTACTCATTTCCTTGGTTCCTTTCATCTGCTTTTTCAGCTTCAGGTCTTCTATATTCTCGTTGCCATAAAAACCAACCTCGTTGATGCGAACTTTACTTCCCTTGTCTACATAAATAGTCAGGAAATCGGAGTTTATAAAAGCAGTATCCGTTTTTGTTTCAATCCTCACTTGTACATTGCGAAATCCTTTTTCGGCAAAATGATTGGTGATCTTTTCAGTCAGTTCCCTCCGGGTATTTTCAGTAATAATTGTTTGTTTGGTCAATGTTACTTTAGCCAGTATGTCTTCCTCTTCTGACTTTTTAATACCAACGAATTTATAATTACCCAGCTTTGGACGTTCCTGTACATTTATTTCAAGCCATACTTTATCACCATCGATCTTTGTTACATATATCTGAACATTCGAAAAAAGTTTTTGTCTCCAAAGATTATTAATGGCCTTACCAAAAACATCAGCGCCAGGATGTACGAACTTATCACCAGGTTGCAAATCAGCAATCGAATAAACAATTGAAGTATCCAGGAAACGGATACCAGTGATGTTGACAGCAGCAATGGTGTATTCTTTAGCAATGCGGGCATTCTGCCAATCGATGAGCTTTGGATCTATTGAAGTTGGCTTCGTAGTATCAGGTACTTCTTGTGCCGATGCTGTAATAGAAAGCATAACTGCAGCCATTAAAATACCACCAAGCCTTTGTAAAAATCGTTGCATGTTTAATTGTTCTGGTCTGTCTTATCCCACTTTCGCGGGGCTTAATTAGTTTGTTTTCTGCGGTTTATAAAAAATACCGCCATTTTGATCCGGCGGCAAATTAAAGGTTAATATCGAAAGTCTTTGTTAAAGAAACCCTGAAATAGACAGATTTCATTCCGATTTCACAACTTAGAATTTCCTTATGTTTCTGCCAGTTGTTCGCTTGTTTTTCCAAAGCGTCTTTCCCTGTTTTGATAATCCCATATAGCCTCGTACAAATTGTCTTTCCTGAAATCGGGCCAACGGACATTTGTAAAATACAGTTCTGCATATGCCAACTGGTACAACAGAAAATTACTTATCCGGTATTCTCCGCTGGTTCTTATCATCAGCTCAGGATCTGGAAAGCCACTGGTGCAAAGAAACTGTTGCAATGTATCCTGATCGATTTCTTCCACACTCAGTCTGCCCTGCTTCACTTCCCATGCAATATTTTTGACTGCATTCAGCAATTCCCATCTACCACTATAGCTGAGTGCCATTATCAGATTCAGACCTGTATTATCTTTTGTTATCTCCAGGGCTTCATTCAGTTCTTTTTGTGCATAATCTGGCAGCATACTCATATCTCCAATTACATGCAATCGGATATTATTCTTGTCGAGGCTATCGACTTCCTTCCTGATTGTACTGACCAGAAGTTCCATAAGTCCTACCACTTCATATTCTGGCCTGTCCCAGTTTTCTGTTGAAAAAGCATATAGAGTAAGATACCCGACCCCCAGTTCTGCACAGCCTTCCACTATATTTCTAACACTTTCAACTCCATGAAAATGCCCAAAGAGCCTGTCTTCTCCTTTTTCTTTAGCCCACCTGCCATTTCCATCCATGATGATGGCAATATGCCTGGGAAGGCGGTTTTTATCAATCTTTTCCAGCAAATTGGACATAAAAAACCCCCTTTTAACAGGGGGCACAAAGGTATTGCCAATTTTCGGATTCCGGTTATTTGAAACAATAAAAAAAGCCCGAAACTTAGCATTTACGGGCATTTGCTCCCGATATTGTCGGAAGCATATCGATTACTAATTCCTTCCCCAAACAGCTACTCTCGCTTTGCCTCTTGCAAATCCTTTCGTTTCATACCAAAATTCAATCTTACTCAGGTGCCTTAGACCTCCATCGAGGTCGATAATACGGCTTTCGCTGCCCTGTGCAAAACGATTTCTAAGCGCTACCTCCTGTACACTTCCATTATCAAAATGGATCTTCATACTGTACATTTTTAAGGGGCCATCGGTTACCCTCAGTTTTATCTGGCGAACATCATCCTTCCAATTGCCAAAGTGAATAGCATCATGATCAACACCAAATCCTACATTTTTATCCTCAAGGAAAAACCAGTCACCGGCAGTAGTAGGGCTAAATTTTGTTTCTTCTTTATTAAAACTAAGCAGGGAAAGTGTCAGCAAGCTGAACAGGATCATAGTAAGGCGCATAATGATTATTTTAAAATATTAAACAATAAGATTATACACAGACTGATGAAAGACAAGCCTGGTTTAATTACTTAAAGATAAGTTTTCTTGAAATTACTCGCTAAACCAAAAGGTAATTAAAGAAGACTTAATTAGCGGTTGGACATTTATATGACTGCAGGTTAAAAGTAACATGGAACATGGCAGTAACAAATTGATCCTTTTGTTTGCTATTGCCACGCTGCCTCCCCGGAATACCGATTGGAGTTCCAAGTTCATATGATCTGTCACTTAATAAAGCGGCGTTAGACTGGCTGCCATCAGGATTAGCCGGGAAAGCGGCAGGGTCAACATAAGTTTTACTTACATCATCGAGGTAATCGGTATTTGTAAACCGGTGCAGTACTTCAAAAGCAATATTCACCCTCTCATTCAAAGAATACTTGATACCACCGCCAAACGGAATACAGATACCCATTGTGCTGTATTGTTTACGATCCGGATAGAGGCTGCTTCCCTGGCCTTCGGTGCCCAGAGGTCTGAGGAAAACCTTTTCTCCTCTTAAATATGCATAAGGATCGTAGCTAAAAACACCTGCCCCGAAGGTGATATAAGGTGTGAAATTATATTGTGGTTCTCCCGGCATAAAACGGAAGAAATTAAAATCACCCTGTAAGGTTAGCTCCCATACCTTGCTGTTAAAGCTCAGGTTACGACTTGCCATATATTTATTATGGGAATTGTAAATATCAGAATAACCTAACTGAGCAAAAGATACCCCAACTCTTGCTGCGATATAATTACCAAAATTTTTACGGAAAAAAGCAGAAGCGGCCAATTTGGCCCTGTTGAGTCTTGCTTTGGTATTCAAATCCCCAAAATAATGGCCGGCTCCAAGGCCAATACCAAATTCCCCCTCCTGCACAACGGCATCCTGGGCACTAATATGACTGCCTGAAAAGACAACAAAAAAAAGCATTATGGCGGCTAAGAACAACTTCTTCATAACTAAAAATATGGTCGGAAATAATAGAACGATAAAAGTAGCTATTTTCTTGTTATCTGGGTAGTGTTTTAGTTACGTTTATCAAGACCCCAGGTAAGCTTATTGCGGAGAGTCTGTAAGAAATTATTCTCGCTCAACCGGACGAGATTCATCTCAAAACTCTCTTTTTTTACGGCCAGTGTAACATTTTTATGAACGATTTCTCTCCGGGAATCAAGGGCGCAAATGATATGATCGGCCCTGCTTTCAACCTCAAAGGAAATTATATTTGTATCTGGTACCACAATTGGGCGGACGTTTAGATTATGGGGCGCAACAGGGGTTATAACAAAACTACCTGAGTCGGGAAAAACAATTGGGCCATTACAACTCAAAGAATACCCGGTAGACCCGGTAGGTGTAGCTACAATAAGGCCATCCGCCCAATATGTATTCAAAAATTCTCCATTCAGGTAAGTGTGAATTTTGATCATCGAAGCCACATCTCTCTTGTGGATAGAAAATTCATTTAACGCATAGGGTACATTACCAAAAAGAGGAATATCAGCATCTATATGAATCAATGTCCTTGCATCCTCTACATAAGTACGTTTGGCAATTGCTTTTACGGCTGTTTTCACCTCATCCCGGCCAATACTGGCAAGAAAACCCAACCTGCCAAAATTGATACCCATTACTGATATCTTTTTATCTCGTACCAATGTCACTGTATCCAACAGGGTTCCATCACCGCCAAGACTGATGATAAACTCTATCTCTTCAGTCAGATCTTCATAAAGTGAAAACGTTTTAGTATCCGCCGGCAGGGTGATCTCATTTTTAATTTGCTCAAAAAATTGGTGAAAAATAACTGGTTCTATCTTTTGGGTTTGGAGTTCATCAAAAAAAAGCTGAACCTCTTGTTTATGCTCATCTTCAAAAACCCTGCTGTAAATAGCTGCTTTCATTTAGAAAATAGTCTTTCTGTGTAAATATAACCCGTTTTGTCCTAACTGATTAAAGGAGTACTCAAACCTGAACGTAACATCATAAAAGGTTAGAATGTCAATTCCAATTCCGGCAGAATTTAGCAGTCTGTTACTCAGGTTATTTTCACCGGGTTCGGGGTTATAAACATAGCCACTGTTTCCATATATTTTTCCGAAGATCCGGACCGGAATACGTTCTGCTTCTTTTCCTTTTCGTGAAGGAATTCGTATACTGAAATTCAATACCTCCCGGCCTAAGGTTGTTTTCAGATAACCACCGGCCACTCCGTCAACAACGTAATATTCGTATCCCTGCATGAAAACATCTCCGTATCCCAAAAAACGTTGATTAAAATATGGTTGCTTGAAAGGAAGTTTTATACCACCATAAGCTTGAACGTTGATAAATGTTTTGGGAGATATATACCAGCTTCCAAAACCCTTTGCATGAAACTGCCATACATTATTGATGTTGTCAAACCCTCTTTTACTAATCGAGAGGCTTGCAGCATACCCTTTTGTTGGGTATGGTATGTAATCAACGTCATAATAAGCCATATTGTAATACAATTCCGGGAAACTAATGCTCTTCCGGCCAGACTTAAAGTAGGAAGGATTTAGTGCAATTATAGTATCAAGCACCTTCTCAGCATAATAACCTACTCCTATACTGTGTCTTGTTTTTATTGCTCTTCGATAAGTAAGTTCAGCATAGCTATTAATAAAACTTCTGACATATCTGTCGCTATCCTTTAAAAAGACTTGCTTGTTGTTTACGGTGTTATAATTTACTTCCCGGTTTTTGCCAGCAGCAAATCCAATCTTCATCCCCCATTTCATTGCCTTATCAATATACAACCTGTCATAATTAAAAGACACCTGTTTAGTATAGCCTCCTATCAGCCACAACCTGAATTTATCATTTCTGCCGGTAGTATTATTATACAAAATCTTTGCCCCATAATTTACCCTGCTCAGGCTGGCTTTCTGTTCTACTACCCATTGATTCAGATTTCTGTCAACTGGTTTCAGATAAGGAACAGGAAACAGGTACCAGCGTTCTCTTACAGTTACTGTAATATTAATTGTATTACCGTCAAAGCTTTTAGCAGCCACTATCACAGAATGAAATAGCGCTGTATTCATTAATTGCCTCCTGGCATCCTCAAACTTTTTGACAAGATCCTGAAGCAGGTATTCTTCACCGGTATGAAAAGGAATTTCACGGAGTATGATATTGGTTTTTGTCTTCTTATTACCAGAAACATCAATTTCGCCAACAATGAATTTTGAGACCGGTACAGAAATAGAAGTGTCCGCAACCATTGCCTGGTCATCCGGCAACTGAGCTGTAACTATACAACAGCTTAGCAATGCAGCAAAAAGCCCAAAACAATATTTTTTTTCCCGTATCATTTACAGGTTCGGTAAAGTTCTAAGTTATCAGGATTTTTGCCCTATGTAAAATACGGGAAATGTGTTTATATCTTCAGATAATTCATCAGGTTGTCGTAGTTGTTCCGTAATTCGTTAGTATACAGCTCTTCTCCAAAAAAGTATTTTACATTGTATTCGTATCGCTGAAATGTAGCTACTATATCTGAAACCTCAGGCTTATTGATACGGATGGTAACCTGCATTAGTCCCGTCTCGGCATCATTAGTTGTATTAAGTTGGGTTATCTGGGCATCATTCGTTTCCACCAATTTACTGATCTCATTAAAAGAGTACTGGTTGCTTTCTACCTCAAGTACAATGAGGCCGCCAGGTTCATTCAGGCTCATAAACTCTGATGCATGCTTTAATAGATCATTGTATGCAACTGTACCTATTAGCTCATTATCCTCTCCGACAACCGGCACAACACTTAATCCATTTTCAGCTGCCACCTGAACAGCTTTCAAAAAATGTTCCTCTCCTTTTACTGATGAATTGGCAAAGGATTGTTGCAGGGTGTTAAGTTCAGCATTATCATTTTCGGCCTGCAACAGATCATCCTCACTGATAAGTCCCGCATATTTATCACCATCAACAATAGGAAGATGAGTAACATGATTATCGTTCATCAGTTGCAATGCCTGGTACACCTTGTCAGTAAGGTGCAGGTAAGGGAGTGTTTGAGATTCAAGTTCTCTGGTTAACATGGATAGCGGCTTTATTATTTTCAAACAAGACAATAACAATCAAATGACTGTTGCAGGCTCATTTAGTTTTTTCAAAAATTTGTGCAGTATAGCATTAAATTCATCAGGCACTTCCATCATGGGGGCATGACCGCACTTGTCTACAAAATATAGTTCGCTATTAGGAATCAGCTTATTAAATTCTCTTGCCACGAATGGTGGTGTGATGGTATCGTTATTTCCCCATACCAATAAAGTTGGCTGTTTTATCTGGTTTAGTTCCTCACCAAGGTTATTTCTAATTGCACTTTTTGCCAGTGCAATAATCTTGATTGCCTTCAGCCTGTTATTGGTGATGCTATACACTTCATCCACCAGTTCCTTGGTAGCAGTATTCGGATCGTAAAATGTTAGTTCTGTTTTTTTCTTAATGTATTCATAATCGCCACGCTTAGGGTAACTGTCACCCATTCCGTTTTCGAACAAACCAGAGCTGCCGGTAAGGATCAGGGATTTTACTCGCTCCGGATGTTTAAGTGTGTGTACCAGTGCCACATGCCCGCCTAATGAATTGCCCAAAAGATGTACTTTTTCTAAATCTCTGGCTTCTAAAAATTTATGTACAAACTTGGCTAATCCGCCTACCGAAGTATGTAGTATATCCATTTCAAGTAGTGGCAGCATAGGAACCACCACTTTATTATGATGGCGAAAGTATTCTATCAGGCTTTGAAAATTGCTCAATGCCCCGAACAGGCCATGCAAAAGCACTAACGGTTCTCCGTTACCTTCCTCAATAAACCTGAACTTATCCTGTTGTCTGATTTCGTACTCCATGGGCAGTCAATCTAAGCTTTAACTCTGGTTGCTAAAATAGTCGTTTTAGCGCAAAAAATCAGCTGATTAACGTATAAAAGAAGGCTGATTATGGCAAATATAGGGGCAACTACCTTGTTTTAATCAGATGTTTCAAATACAGTCAGGCGGTATTTATTAATAATTAAATAAAAGCCCCATATGTGGTAATAGAAAAAGCAGGCAAGAAATGATCAGAAAACAGAAATTTTCTTAGAAACATTCTCAAAAAACAGCTCCAAGTCGCTGAACATACCCTTGAAAAGGGGAATAATTGTACCCATACTATCAATGGCTTTTGGTCCCAAAGGCTGAATAAAAGAATAAGTAACAGATTTCTCAATTGTTTCAGGCCTGATAATATCTACCTGCTCTGCGTAAAAAAGTAAAACGCTGAAAACGACGATATATATTGCTGCATACAGGAGTATGCCGCCAAGCCTGTTTACCCATCCCAGCATTACTATTTCAACAGTTCTTTCAATAGCGTTGGCACCAAGACGAATCAACAGAACAACGGCAATAAAAACGACGGCAAAAGAAATAACAGGTAACCACTCGTCAGACACACTCACTGCCTTACCTATATAGTCAGCCACCACTATCGAGAGTTTCATAGCGGCTGCAAGCCCTATAATAACTGCCACTAACGAAAATACGCCTATGATAAGCCCCCGTTGAAAGCCTTTTATAACGGCTAATACAATAACTACTACTAAGAGAAGGTCAAGAATCATTACAATAAAACGTTTCAGTTTTGCCTGATAGTGCCGAAAATTTGCCAATAAACCATTAAAATCATGGCTATCTTGCCAGCAACTCTTTTACCAGCATTGATATAGTTTTACCATCTGCCTTGCCCGCCAATTCTTTGGTAGCAACTCCCATCACCTTACCCATATCTGCAGGAGATGCTGCGCCTGTTTCAGCAATAATCTTTGTCAGCACTGCTTTTATTTCATCCGCAGATAATTGTTTCGGTAAAAAATTTTCAATGACTGCTATCTCCTCTTCTTCTTTTTTTGCAAGCTCAGGCCGATTTTGTTGCTGAAATATTTCCAGTGAATCTTTACGCTGCTTCACCATCTTCTGCAACATTTTGATTTCATCCTCCTCTTTCAGTTCTCCACCAGCACCTTCAGAAGTTTTCGCCAATAATATCGCAGCCTTAATAGCCCTGAGGCTTCTTAATGCGGCTTCATCTTTAGCCAGCATGGCGGCTTTCAATTCAGTCATTACTTTTTGCTCTAAGCTCATAATAATATGATTTAAGCTTTGTTTTCTTTTAATTGTCTTTCCCGGAATTTCTCATAAAATCCTTTAGCAAATTTTTTCATTTCCTCTACCTGGTCTGCATATTTAGTGGCACGGCCATACGTATCGGCCATTGTCATCAACGTCTGGTAAAAGAAATCGGCCATTTCATCCACCATCATATCTTTTGTCCACAAGTCAATGCGCAATGCCGCTTTTTCAGCACCATCCCAGAAGGAAATCATCATCGCTTTTGCTTTTTGTGCATTTTCTATACTTGTATCTGTTGCACTCCAGGCAATAG
>JAEUVO010000080.1 GCA_016786885.1 Chitinophagaceae bacterium
CGACATAATGAATAATCATCGCAGGACATCTTATCCGTTGACACAGGAATGGAATGACTTAGCTATTTATTTAGCGACAAGAATTAAAACAGACATCGAAAGTTACTTTCAAAAATATAATTCATACGACAAAATAATTGACAGACGGAAGGAAGTTGAGCCAAAAGACTTTGGGCTTGAAAACAAATATGAACTTCTAATTTATGCAGCTATTAAAACAAAAAAGAAAGACCTTTTAAATCAATATCTTGACAAAAAAATGAGTCGACCTGTAATGGGGATTACTCAAAGCGAATACTTAAAGCCAGACAGTCAAGAAATTGATGAACTAAGTTTTTTACAACGCTTAAAATCCTTTGCTTTGACAGGCGACTTTTTAAGTATCGATAATGAAATTGAAGCAATCGTCAGACAGAATTAACTGCCTACAACATTGGGTTTTATGCAAGTTGGGCACGACCAGCAAAAATCAACAAACTGCAAATCTAAGCTGTGGTTCGGGCTGGACAAACAACTTTCAACTTTAGTTCTTAGATTCAACTTTATATTTTCAATCAGCAGCGGTTGTGGGCGGACGAATAACAATTCCCAACCTGCATAAAGCCCTGCCCGTTGGTCGCAATTAAATTCAACAATCATGTTTAAGAAAATTACGGAGTTACAGTTTGGGTTCCGCGATGCAGAAAATTATAGATCAAGGGAATTCAAAACCCTCTTCAATGAAATTTTTGTAAGGACAGAGGAATTGGATAAATTATGCAACAGCAATATCTATTTCTTGATGGGAGAAAAAGGTACAGGAAAAACGGCATTTTCAATGTATTTGACCAATAATGATTATAAAAACACACTTAGTAGAACTTCCTTTATTAGAGAAACCGAATATGAAAAATTTGTTATTCTAAAAAGAGAAAAGCATCTAACGTTGTCTGACTACACTAGTATTTGGCGTGTCATTCTTGCGCTTTTAATGTCCAAGAAAATTGCAGAGCAAGAGAAGGATGTTTTGCTAAATCCACTTTATACAAAATTTAAAGAGGTTAATAACGCAGTCGATGAGTATTATGCGTCTGCATTCAGTCCAGAAATAAGTTATGCGCTTCAATTTGTAGAGAAATCCAAACTTGCAGCTGAAATCGTAGCAAAATACGCAAAACTTCAGGCAGGAGAATCCACAGAGGTTTCATTCTCAGAAAGCAGGTTCCAAATTAATCTACTGTATATTAAAAGACAATTTGAAAATGCTTTGAATTCAATCAAACTTTCGAAAAACCACTTATTATTTATTGATGGAATCGACATACGGCCAGGGCATATTCCCTATGAAGATTACTTAGAATGTATCAAAGGGTTAGCGAACGCTGTTTGGGAAATTAACAACGACTTTTTTTCGAGTATAAAAGATTCACCTGGTAGGATGAGAGTTGTGTTATTAATGAGACCCGATATTTATGCGACACTTGGGCTTCAAAATATGAATAATAAGTTTAGAGATAATTCTGTTCTTTTGGACTGGCGAACAACATATCCAGAATATAGGACTTCCCCTATTTTTGAAGTGGTTGACACATTATTGTCATCTCAGCAAAGTTTGGCAACTTTGCCAGGAAAATCGTGGGATCATTACTTTCCGTATAGAATTCGGTATGAACGTGAAGGAAAGTGGGAAGATCATTCATTTATTGGGTTTCTCAGGAATTCACTTTTTCGTCCAAGAGACATAATTGCAATGCTTCAATTGTTACAAGAAGATTTTAAACGAAGTGGAAGAAATCCAATAGACGTTTTTGAACACTCAGATTTTACAAATCCCGAATTTGTTAGGAAATATGCGGACTTTCGATTAGGTGAAATAAAAGATCACCTCTCATTTTATTATAACGAAAAAGACTATGACTTATTTCTTCGGTTTTTTACATTTCTAAATGGAAAGTTTCAGTTCAACTACGAAGATTTTGAAGAAGTATTTGGCAAATTCACTGCTTTTATCGAAAAAAACAAATTTCAAAAACCCATCTTCTGTGAAACTGCTGATACCTTTTTACAGTTTTTATATGAGTCGAATGTAATCTGTTATATTGAGTTTACTGATGATGAACCATTTTTCAGATGGTGTTATCGGGAGCGAGATTATTCCAACATTGCTCCGAAAGTAAAAATCGGAGAAACTTATAGAATTCATTACGGCCTTTCAAAATCTTTAAACGTTGGGAAAGAAATAAAATTGAAATCTCAGCCTCTCTCAACAAAAACGAAACTCCCGAATAACGTGCGAGATATTTACGTTCAAAATATTGATTACGAATGTCAACCCAATGAGCTTGCTGGACTCTTTTCCCAATTCGGAAGAGTTGTAAAAGTAACCATCCCGAGAGATTTCAATAATGAGCGAGCAAGAGGCTTTGCGTTTATAAGAATGAGTTCGCAAAACGAATCAGACAATGCCGTCCGTATGTTAGATAATACGACTTTTCAAAATAGGCTAATAAAACTCGGCTGGTCGAAATAAACGAGAATGTGAACTGCGCCCAACATGGGGTTTTCTGCTATGCTGGCTGACGAATATATACTGATCGACATATCGCTTATCATCTGCAGTCCGGGCTGAACGAATAAAGCCGAGCTACAGAATATAATATCATCTTCATTAACTTTACTCAGCGACAGCTCGGGGCTGAAGTAACACGGAACTTGCCTGCCGGCAGGCAAGTATCGCCACAGCGCAAAGCCTTGCCCGTTAGCAGCAAGCAATAAAACACTATTCTTCCAAATTAAACTCATATGGATATTTCTTACAAATTCGACATAGTCCCTACACCTGACCAAATAGCAGAGCTTTATGATGAGGCTGGGTTACCCAGACCAACAACTGACAAAGATCGAATCAAAAAAATGTATGCCAACTCAAATCTAATCGTTACAGCCTGGGACAACACTAAACTTGTTGGCGTTTCTCGTTCTATTACTGACTGGGCATGGAGTTGTTATCTTGCAGATTTGGCTGTGAGCCCCAATTACAAAAAATCCGGAATAGGGAAAAAGCTCATTGACTTAACAAAAGAGAAAGTTGGAGATCAGGTTATGATTTTGCTATTGTCAGTACCTGCGGCAATGACTTATTATCCAAAAGTTGGTTTTTCAAAAGAAGACAGAGCTTTCGCAATATTTCGAACCAAATAGACACCTCTACAAGTGCCGGCTGCTAACAAAAGATTTTGCCGCAAGTGTAGCTGAACATTGAAACATCAGCTATGCGCAACTATCAGCAGTAGTCCGGGCCCGATGAACTTGCCTATCGGCAGGTAGGTTAAGCCCTCCCGGTAGCTATCGGGATTAGTTCTTAATATTTAACCTTATCAAAAAGCCAGGCAGCGGTTACGGCTGACGATTTTCAAATACCGCCACATCGCCAAGCCGTAGCCGTTGTGCGCCACTTATAGACAGTCCATTCAATCTTAATGAAACGACTTGGTTGACGAATATTTATTCTCTACAAATACGAGTTTTAACAACGATTTTAAAGTTCAATTCTTAATCTTGGCCTATGAAAAAAATAACAAAACTCCTGCTGACAACTATCATTTTGATAGCATTTAACTCGTCAATATCCGGACAAACTCCAAATTTTTCAGGGAGATGGATATTAAATTTCGAAAAAAGTAAATTAGAGGACAAGACTGATGGGCTTACAGGTCAAATGTTCATTATAAAGCAGGAAGGTGACAAATTTAGTTTGAAGATATATCACATATATGGCGAGAAAAAAAAGAAAATAGGGTTCAGAATGCTTGCTGATGGTAAGGCTAGAAGAGTGAAAATAATATTCAAAGGTAAATTAGAACAAAAAGAAAATGGTCTGCAAGCAACAATGTGGAGAAAGAATTATTTAAATCTGGTTAATTACAAATTTGGGTCAAATCAAAATGAATTAATTGCTGACGAAGTATTTACTGGTAGACCAAAGAACCATCATAGCATTTGGGTTTTTGACAGAGAAGTTTTGAAATAAGTGGAAAGTACTCTCAAAATAGATATTGCCAAAATAATCGAGGCGACGTAGAACAAAAGGTTTGCCGCAAGGCTGGTGGACGGAATAACAATCGGCAGTACTACTATCAGTTACATATCCGGCTGGCCGAACACGGATGAGCAGCAGAATATAATTTCATCTTTTGTAACTTCGGTCGGCTGCGGTTCCGGGCTGGACGTTTTCCAAATGCCCTGCCGAACCTGCCTGCTGCAGGCAGGCGCAAAGCTGTGGCCGTTAGATGCAATAATAAGCAATCAAGCAATGCTCAAACCCCTAATAACATATATTCTAATCATAACAAGTTTATATGCTTGTAGACAAGACAAGCATCAGGGAGACCAAAAGGAAAAGTCCTCATCCATAACTATTGAACTAAAAAAAGGTAAAGATACTTTTCAATACTTTTCATTCATTGATACGAATTATTATAAATATAAATTTCCTGTTCATTTTAAGAAGCCTGACAAATGGCTTTATGCTGATAAAGAAAGAATGGGAATGTTAGGAGACTGGTATGGTGGTTCATATTCTGACACATTTGATTTACCGGACGCATTAGCATTAATTGATACTGCGACTGATATGTCGTTTGGCTCGGCAAAAAGCTGGTGTATTAAAAACTACAAGCAATCATTTCCCTACTTGGTTACACGTCTTTCCGACAAACGGAAAATTGGGCTAAAATATACCGCTGACTTAATAATTTGGGACAGAATTGCTTCTGGTGATTTAGAATTTTACGGACACGGGGGTATTATAATAGAAGACGTATTTACTATTGCAGGAAGAGTATCTTGGATACTAAATCAATTGACAGGTGAAAGCTTTGCCGAAGTACACGGCAACTTAACAAAACAAGACGCTGAAAAGTATAAACAACTATGGCTAGAATATTTGAACAAAATAAAAAAATAATTGTGAACAACATGAGTTAAATGACATATGGCCCGCAAATTCATTACTATACCATTTCTTTTCTTATTCCTTAATTTCGTTGTGGGGCAAACACCGCAAAGTATTGAAAACATTAACTTATGCAAGCAATTAAAACTAAAATCCATCAGGACTTCAAGGATTACTTATTCTGAATGGGCTTCTTCGCCTGAAGGCAAAGTTTCAGTTACAGACACAAGTATTTCATTTCGCTTGTTTGACACTTCCGGCAGGCTTGTCAGAGAATACGCAGGTTCAGGTACTAATTATCTTCGTAACATTTATTATGATACAAGCGGACGTATTGACCATGAAGTTTGGTTATGGTCTAAACTGCAGATGTATCCAAAATCAATTAAACCAAAGACCGACAGTGACTATTCGGACATATATAAAAAGATAAAATACCATTACAACAAGATAGGAAGACTTGACAGTTCAATCATTGAAAATGGTAAAAAAACGATTTATCAGTACAATGACAGCGGCTATTTGATTTCTGAATTGGAAATTGAACCATCGGGTTTCGTTAACAGCTTTCAGATTACTAAATACGGATACGGTGTTAATTGGGGCAAACTTTTATACAAAGTATCAAACTATTATACACAGACAGTAACTTATGAATACGAATATCAAAATCGCTTACTTGTAAAAAGAAAAATAATATACGATGATGGCAAAAAGTCAACCACCTATTACAACGATAAAGAACAAGAAACGTTTGAAGAACTTTTTGACAATGACAATAAATTGGTTGCAAAATTTGAATACAAGTATAATCAATACGGAATAGAAAAAATTACTTCTTACAGGTTACCGTTTTACAATTCATGGAATGAGGCAAGAACTAACAAATTAAGAATAAGCGAAAAAGAAATTTATAAATATGAGGCTTACTAATAGTGCGAGATACTGCACTAACATTGGTATTGCCAATAGTGGGGCTTGACATTGGAGCAATCAGCAGCGGTAATTCTGCTGTACTGCGGTTCGAGGCTCGACGAATAAAGCCCAGCTTTAGTTCTTAATATCTAACTTTATCAAAAAGCCAGGCAGCAGTTCCGGGCGGACGAATATAAAATTCCCCACCATCGGCAATACCTGCTCGTTGTGTGCAAGCTGAAAACTAAAACCTGAATTGAATAATATAAATGATAATATGGAAAATTACATAGACGGATTTGTACTTCCAGTTCCACGAATTTACCTGAACGAATACAAGAGTGTGGTTGAAAAAGTAGCTGAAATTTGGAAAGAATATGGAGCACTTGCTTACTTTGAGTATGTCGGAGAAGATTTAAAATTGGAAGGCACCCGTTCGTTCATCGAATTAGTCGATTTGAAAGAAGATGAAGTAATTGTATTTGGATGGGTTGTTTTCCCTTCCAAAGAGATTCGTGATAGCGCTAACAAGCAAGTCCCCACTGATTCAAGAATGACGGAATTAGTTGCTCCTTTAACCGACCCGAAAAGATTGATTTTTGATGCCGAAAGAATGGTGTATGGAGGTTTTCAACCACTCGTTTAGCCGAGTACGAGTGAAGTTGGATAGACTACAAATTATAATCTCTAAATGAAAAAAAAGCCAGCACACAACCTGAACTGTGTAAAAAACCATGCAGAAAGCACTAAAAATAATCGTCCTTTCAAACCAATATTTATACCCTGCCTGGCAGTAATAGCGATTTTAATTCAATCCTGTGACCCTGCCAGGGTTTTGGTACTTAAAGCATCTAAGAATCCCGATGTTTCTGTAACTGTTTATGGTAATAATAAGATCCTGCCCGGGCCACATGAAAAGGAAAATGAAAAAATAGTTATCAAAATTCCAGCAACCGGAACAAGTGCAACCTGGGACACAGTTTTCTACTATGGATTTGGTGGCTGGCCGAAGGGTAAGTTTATGACTGAGTTTTCAAAAAATATTGACTCAATAATCATTATTAACCGCAATAGTAGAATTGTACTTGATAACCTGTCTGACATTACAAACTATCTTTCAAAACATCGGCACGGTTTTGCAAAAAGGATCCTGACCATTGAAGCAAATTAATGACATCAGTAATTTTGAACTATGCAAAAAAGATAAAAGAAACGCTGCCACCAACAAAGAAGCCGACTCAAAATTTGAGTAATGCTATGAAATTTAAAACATCGTTAGACTATTTAGCAAGGATTGTTACAATTGGAGTAACGATTTTATTTGCCGCTATTATCATTGCACAAATTTTAATCCTTAAAGACAATTATTCGTCAATATCAATATTTACAATAGCTGCTCTGCTGCTCCTTTATTTTGGCACCTATGCGTACCGGCCGGTAAGCTATATGTTGACCGACAATGAGGTTATCATCCACAGACCCTTGTTTGACAAAAAGATAGCAAGAAGTGAAATAAAAAGCGTTGAGCAACTTGTCAACGGAGAACTTAAGTGGGCTATACGTACTTTTGGTGTTGGCGGATTATTCGGGTATTTCGGACGATTTGCAAAAGGAAATATAGGAAGCATGATTTGGTATGCCACAAGAAGAGATAAAGCTGTGCTTATTAAGACAACCAGTAACCAAAATATTATTGTAACACCTGACGACTATGAAAAATTTGTTGCTGAATTGCGCAGATAAAAACGCTACAGGCAGATACATTCTCAACTTTTGTTCTCTATCGACCGCAACCTGGGCATCACTAAACCCGGCAGACCGAATAATAATATATTTGTACAAATGGAATCAGCAATCATCGCTGCCACACCTGACTGTGAAATTGTAAGTACAAGAACAGTAAATGCAACGAGAGAACTTGTTTTTACTGCCTGGACCGATCCCGGTCATTTAAAGAACTGGTGGGGGCCGGCCGGTTTCACCAATACGTTTAACGAGTTTGACCTGCGGCCGGGTGGCAGGTGGCGTTTTATTATGCACGGACCGGAAAAAGGAAATTATCCTAATGACTGTGAATTTATAAAAATAGACAGGCCGTCACTTATTGCCTGGAAACGCCATTCGAAACCATTGTTCCGTGTGGTTGCAACCTTTGAAGAAGTATCCCCCGGCAAAACAAAAATTATTTTCAAACAGATCTTCGATTCAGCAAAGGAATGCAACAAAGTAAAACCGTTTGTTATTGATAAAAACGAAGAGAATTTTGACAGGCTTGAAGCGGAGTTAACCAGAATGATATCATGAGCCGGCTTTTAGCCAACGAACAAAACCAACAACCTCTAAATAATAATACTATGGCAAAAGCAAGTAAAAAAGAGTTGCCGCCGGCACAACGCAAAGAACTGCTCAGCATATTGAAAACCCGTTTTGAAAAAAACAAGAACCGGCATAAAGGTCTTGACTGGGCCAATGTTGAAGCAAGGCTGCTGCCGGATGCTGAAAAACTTTGGTCGTTAAATGAAATGGAAAGAACCGGCGGTGAACCGGATGTTGTTGGTCATGATAAAAAGACGGGTGAATATATTTTTTATGATTGTGCTGCAGAAAGTCCTGCCGGCCGCAGAAGTATTTGTTACGACCATGAAGCCCTGGCGGCAAGAAAAGAACATAAACCCAAAGACAGCGCTATCAATATGGCAACAGCCATGGGTATTGAAATTTTATCGGAAGAACAATACCGTGAGCTGCAGCAAACCGGAAACTTCGATTTGAAAACATCGAGCTGGGTAAAAACGCCTTCTGCTATCAGGAAACTCGGCGGCGCCATTTTTTGTGACCGCCGCTACGATACCATATTTGTTTATCACAACGGCGCTGAATCTTACTATGCAGCAAGGGGATTTCGTGGTTTGCTCAAGGTTTGAATTTTGAACCGGCATACAGAATAGCGCAACAGCGGCGGCAGGTGTTGGTTCACAACACATTCAAGGTTATTTCATTGATGATAAGACTCCCTGGCTGTCTTATTTTACCCGTTCTCGTAACTCCTCATCCCGCTGATACGGCGTATATTTGCGGTTAATTTTTTAAGAAGTATGAGCCGGAAAGGAAAGGTTTTGGTGGCGATGAGTGGCGGTATCGACAGTACCGTAACGGCGCTGATGCTGCATGAGCAGGGCTATGAAGTAGTGGGCATCACCATGAAAACATGGGACTATGCCGCAGCAGGCGGCAGCAAAAAAGAAACCGGCTGCTGCAATCTTGATTCCTTTAATGATGCCCGGCAGGCAGCAGTAGAGCATGGTTTCGCCCATTATATTCTCGACATCCGGGAAGAGTTTGGTGATTTTGTGATAGAAAATTTCGTGGATGAATACCTGGCAGGCCGCACACCCAATCCCTGTGTGCTCTGTAATACGCATATCAAATGGCGGGCTTTATTAAAAAGAGCTGATGCACTGGGCTGCGAGTATATCGCTACCGGTCACTATGCCAAAATAAGACAGCATGATAATGGACGCTATGTGGTAAGCAAAGCCATAGATGATACCAAAGACCAGAGTTATGTCCTATGGGGTCTGCAACAAGATCTTTTAAGCAGGACATTATTACCGCTGGGCCCTTACCGTAAAACGGAGATCCGGCAGATGGCTTTTGATTATGGTTATCCTGAACTGGCCAAAAAACATGAGAGCTACGAGATCTGTTTTGTACCGGATAATGATTACCGCGGTTTTTTAAAAAGAAGAGTGGAAGGGCTGGAAGAAAGAGTGGCTGGCGGCAATTTCATTGATAAAAATGGCAATATACTGGGGCAGCATAAAGGCTATCCTTTCTATACCATCGGCCAGCGCAAAGGACTGGATATAGCATTGGGCAAACCGGTGTTTGTAACGAAGATAGACCCTGACAATAATACCGTGATGCTGGGTGATGAAGACGACCTGGAGCAAAATGAAATGGTAGTTGGTAAACTGAATATGATCAAGTATGATACGATCACACCGGGAATGGAAGCAGTAACCAAGATCCGTTATAAAGACAAAGGCAGTTTATCAAACATATACCCGGAGAACGGGACAATGAAAGTCCGTTTTTACGAAAATGCCAAAGGCATCGCTCCCGGGCAAAGCGCTGTGTTTTATGAGGGAGATGATGTAATTGGAGGGGGAATTATACAGAGAGGAATGATGAACGCTGAAAGCTTAATGCGGAAAGCTTAATGCAGAATACACAACGATGCGAGATTATAAAAAATATGATGTTTGGATAAAGGCGCATGAGCTGGTGTTGTTCGTTTAAAAGAATTGATCCCCGGCTTTCCAAAATCAGAACAATTTGAACTGGTATCTCAAATAAAAAGAGCTGCCTATTCAATACCGATGAATATAGCAGAAGGATGTGGAAGAAATTCTGATAAAGATTTTGCCCATTTCCTGGATATAGCATTAGGTTCTGCCCATGAGTTGGAATATTGCGGGTTATTAGGAGCAGACTTGGGGTTCATAAAGAAAGAAAATATTGACCCCCTGAATTCCAGGGTGAATGAGGTTAAAGCAAAACTGATCAATCTCATAAAAGCCATCAGGAAACAGGGTTCGCCGCTTTAGCGTTCTGCCCTCAGCGTTAAGCGTTTGGCCTTCAGCATTAAGCCTTTAGAGGCAATAAAGTTCAAAAAAAGGCGTTTTGAAAGTGGGGCTATGTTTCCCCGCTTTTTGTTTGTAGTTTTAACAGTCAAATTTGTATCCGTAAACGCAGAAAAACCACTTATGAGAATTTTTACATTTTTCCGGCTTAGTTTACTGGCCATTTTCTCTACCACTTTATTTTCCTGCAACGAAAAGGAAGAATTCGCCACTGAGGCCCTTGCAGATTATATTCCGCTGACAGCCAAAAAGTACATTACTTACCGTATTGATTCACTGGTATTCACCAATTTTGGAAGAGATACGGAAATTCACAAATACCAGGTAAAGCATTTAATTGATACACTTATCACTGACAACCTTGGCCGCCCCAGTTACAGGGTATATCGTTTTCTGAGTGACTCTACCGGTACACAACCCTGGCAACCTGCCGGTACTTATTTTATTACTCCGCTGGCCGACCAGGTAGAACTGGTTGAAGATAATCTTCGTTTTATTAAAATACATTTGCCCATTCGTAACGGGTACAGCTGGAAGGGAAATAAATACCTGCCTGTTGATCCGTATGGCCCCGTATATAATTTCAGTAATGATGACAGTATGGAAGACTGGGATTTTTATTTTGATGGTGATGCTTCCTCTTTCAGCCATCGGGGAATTAACTATACGAATGTGTACACCATTGAACAGGTGGATGAAGCTTTCAACGTACCGATTACCACTCCTTCGGCTTATGCCGCCAAATCAAGATCAGTAGAGAGATATTCAAAGAACATAGGACTGGTGTACCGGGAATATGAACTTTGGGAATACCAGCCCAACCCGGGCGGTTCTGGCGGACCTTACAAAACCGGTTTTGGTATTACCATGTGGATGGTAGATCACAACTAAGTGGGTTGTATTGTGTAAATTTGAGTTTGGCTAAAAATGCCGGTATACCATGAAGAAACTTTTGCTCCTGTTTATAGTTGCCCTGACTTTTGTTACTGAATCGCAGGCACAATTCACCCGTTATATTGTAAAACTTAAAGACAAAGGGAATAATCCTTTCTCTCTTGCTGCACCCGCCAATTATTTATCACAAAGAGCTATTGACCGTCGTACCCGTTACGGCATTGCCATAGACAGTACTGATCTGCCTGTTACACCTTCTTATGTTACCCAGATAGGAAATGTGCCAAACGTTACTATATTGAATGTATCCAAATGGCTGAATGCCGTTTCTATTCAAACCTCCGATGCAAATGCCATTACAACTATCAATGCATTACCTTTTGTAAAAAGTGTGAGCGGACTGGCAGCAAGGGGTACCGGTGATGAACCCGGACCGACCAGGAATAAATTTATTGTTGAAGAAACTATTACTCCGTTACCTGTACAAGCACAGCGAACCGAACAGCTTACTGGTGATTTTTTCAATTATGGAACCAGCTCATTTAATGAGATTCGCCTGCACAATGGTGAGTTCTTACATAATATAGGATTAAGAGGACAAGGAATGCATATTGCTATGCTGGATGGTGGTTTTTTTAATTATACTTCCCTAAAAGCATTTGACAGTGCCAATACCAACAGCCAGATTTTGAGTACCTGGGATTTTGTTTCCCGCAATGCTACTGTTACGGATGATCATCCGCATGGTATGCAATGTCTCTCTACTATTGCAGCCAATATACCGGGACAATTTGTAGGTAAAGCTCCGAAAGCAAGTTTTCATTTATTCAGAACAGAAGATGTGGCAACAGAATACCCGATCGAAGAACACAACTGGGTCTGCGGTGCTGAAAGAGCTGATAGTGCCGGATCAGATATTATTTCTTCTTCACTCGGCTATTATGATTTTGATAATGCTGTATTCAACTATACTTACAGCAATATGGATGGCAATACTACCATGGCTGTTATCGGCGCTGACCTGGCAGCCAAAAAAGGACTGATCGTTTTTAATTCTGCCGGTAATGAAGGGGGTAATACATGGCATTTCCTTGTTACTCCTTCTGATGGTGATAGTGTGGTAGCAGTAGGTGCGGTAAATACTGCCGGCGCAGTAGGAAATTTTTCCAGCTTTGGTCCATCTGCTGATGGCCAGGTAAAGCCGGATATGGCATCAATAGGTGTAGCAGCATTGGTGCAAACCAGCAGCAATACTGTTGGCTCTGCAAACGGAACTTCTTTTGCCTGCCCCAATATGGCGGGACTTGGAAGTTGCTTATGGCAGGGCTTTCCTGAATACAATAATATGAAGATCATCCAGGCTTTGAAAAAAGCAGGAAGCAAATTCACTACGCCTGATGACAGGATAGGTTATGGTATTCCGGATATGAGACTGGCATTTACTAACCTGCTGACTGAATATGCTACATCAAGTGCCAGCGCCAATGCCTGCAATGCTACCATAAACTGGAGCAGTAAAGATGTGGCCGCCATGAAATATGAGATTGAAAGAAAAGCCCCGGGAGAAACAGTTTACACTAAAGTAGGTGATGTAAATCCACAGGCGGGAATTATACTGGCAAACAGAACTTATGTATTTAACAACCCGCTGGTAAATGTAAATGCCGGTACGATCTCTTATCGTATCAGGCAAATCGTTGATACAGCTGCTGCAAGTTTTACAGCGGTGTATATTGACACGGCAGAAGTAGTTATCAGTGCAGGATGTTTTACTACCGGAACTGGTAATCCTGATCCCAACAAAGTACTTGTAATGGTGCAGCCAAACCCGGTAAATGGCAATACCACAACATTAGTAGTAGAAACGCCTTATGCAGTTCCCAACATGCCTGTACTTATTTATGATGCGAAAGGCAGCCTGCTGATGCAATTAAAAGATTCAAAACTTACCGGAAGAAAAACGATTGAAATACCCGTTAGCCGTCTGCCGGCAGGGAAATACTATATTACCGTTCTCAACGGACAAAAAAATATCGGCACAACTGAATTAATAAAGCTATAAAGGTTTACGCAGCAGGGAAGCAAACATAGTATCTGCCTTTTCATTGTATCCTGCCAGTACACTGGTTTCTATTTCTGCAAGACCCAATTTTTCTTTGATATAAGAAATCTGCAGTTCATTCTCCTTTTTGAATACCGAACAGGTAATATATAACAGGTAACCCCCGGGTTTTAGTTGCTTCGTTACTGTATTGATAATTTTATGTTGCAGCATACTGTACTCCTCTAATTTACTATGATCAAAATAGTATAACTGTTCGGGAGTACGGCTCCAGGTACCACTTCCACTACAAGGAACATCTGCAATGATCAGATCAAACTGCTGCTGTAACAGCGGGGGAACCGGTTTGGTTAAATCAGCTACAATGCTTTTATACTTATTGATTCCTGCTTCAGCAAACCTTTTCTTGAGATTATGAATAATATTCTCTCTGACATCCGAAACAGTGAGCTCTATATCACCAAGTATATCTTTCGCCATGATAGATTTTCCGCCGCTGGCAGCACAGCAATCCCATACTGATAAATGATCTCTGGCCTCCATTTTCCGGAATAACTCTCCTACTCTCTGTGAATTTTGATCCTGTATCACTGCCTCTTTGTTGAGTAATAATAAGGTATCCACTTTTGAAGCATTGGGCAATGCCAGGCAATCGTCGCCAATGATCTCAAATAGTATATCCTGTTTCTTCAATTTTGATTTAACCTCTTCTTCATGCCCGGGGCGCAGGCGAAGAAAAAGATCTGGCTGTATAAATAAAGAATAACAGAACTGTTCCTTTTCTATTCGGTCGCTGAGCTGTTCCACCCGGGGAAATATATCAGTAACATCGACCGGAGGAGAGACCAAAGCCAGTTTCTCCTGTATTGACAGTCCGGCTTTTTCATTCCATTCCGGTCTGAGTTGCTCCAGCAATTCATTGGGTGTTGGCGAGCAGATGAACAGCCCGATAATAATTCTTTCCTGAACAGCTATTTCCTTTATAGCTTTTCCCAGCCTGAAATAACAATAGCACAAATGAGCAATATATTTCCTGTCTCTCGATCCTGATTTTTTATGTTGCGAAAAATATTTTTTTAGAAAAACAGTAAACGGCTCTGCTCCTTTATATTGACTCAGAATATCTGTGGCAGTATTCAGGTATGAAAAGAAACGGCTCATTAGTATACAAGATAAAAAAAGCGGCCGGTTAAATGTGGCCGCTGTTCAAATATGATTCTTTTATCACTGATAATAGTACGTTACATTGGATACCGCCGGGCCTGGTGTTCTCGTACTCACTGCAGTACCTGGTTTATTATTTGCATTATAAGTATATACATTATTCAGAATAAACCCGTTTGTCGGCGTACCAATATCAATAAATTCAACCTTGGTAACATTGTTTACAGAGATAAGATCAGGCTTCACGATCGCATAGGCTTCATTGTCAAAACTGATTGCTGCAGGCTTCGCATCAAATGTGTATTTAATGGTAGAGATCAGGTCCTCTGCCATTGTAGCGGGGTCAACTGTGTAAAAATCCTGTTGTGACATATTTCCACCTGCATCGTAAGTGTATTTCACCCGTAAGGAAATTTCATAATCACCTCCCAGAAAGGGTATTTTCTGATACTGCTCGGTCTGAGTTACTTTTCCTCCTGTATTGTAAACAATTGCTGTACTATCCCTGACTGCAAATCCCATCAATCCCAGCTCACTGACGTAAGAAGTATACCTTGAGGAAGCCGTACTATAATTCACATAGGTAGTCACACTGTCAATACCCACAATTACAAAATTGGGATTGATCTGCACATAATGGGTAATGATGCCTGACGCATTACGGTAATACCGGGTTTCGTTGGTTACATCAAATCCCTGTGATCTTCCTGTGATCTTCTCATTGATCAGTTTTTGATTACTGTTATAAGTGTACACAGTAACGGCAGAATCTGTTCCTTCTTTGGAAACAGTTTTCACCAGCAGGTTTCCGGATGAGCTGCCACCACCGGTTCCTCCGGTTCCCCAGTCAATCTCTTTCTGGCAGGAAATTAAAAACAAGCTTACAGAGGAAAATAGAAAGAATAAAATCCGTTTCATAAAATCAATTATAATTCAAGTAATGTTTTTACAGGGTCTTTCCCTATCAATAATTGTTCAGGGCTTTCCAACAATTCTTTCACTCTTACCAGGAAACTTACCGATTCACGGCCATCAACGATCCGGTGGTCGTAACTCAATGCGATATACATCATCGGGCGGATAACTACCTGCCCATTAACCGCCATCGGCCTTTCCTGGATCTTATGCATACCTAATATAGCACTCTGCGGAATATTTATGATTGGGGTGCTCATCAAAGAACCAAATACACCTCCATTGGTAATCGTAAATGTGCCGCCTGTTAATTCTTCCGTTGTTAATTTGCTGTCCCTTGCTTTTCCGGCCAGTTCCACCACTTTTCTCTCCACATCAGCCATGCTCATACTTTCTACATTACGCATTACTGGTACAGTTAACCCTCTTGGGGTACTTACTGCAATACTGATATCGGCATAATCATGGTACACCAGCTGATCCCCATCAATATATGCATTCACAGATGGCCATTCCGCCAATGCAACCGCACAGGCCTTGGCAAAGAAACTCATGAACCCTAATCCCACACCATGTATCTCTTTGAACTTATCCTTGTACTTATTTCTTATTTCCATGATGCGGCTCATATCCACTTCATTAAAAGTGGTAAGCATGGCCGTGGTATTTTTTGCTTCCACTAACCTGCGGGAAATAGTTTTTCGTAGGTTACTCATTTTTTCAACTCTCACATTCCGGCTGAATAATTCTACTCCCTCAAATGCCTTTTTACCGGGGCTTGATAAAGCAGCCAGGACATCTTCCTTCAAAATTTTTCCCATCGGCCCGGATGCTGTTACTGATTTTGGATCAACTTTCTTATCAGCAATGATGGCAGAAGCCACAGGGCTTGCCTTAATATCATTTTGTACTGATGTAACCGGAGCTTCAGATACAACTTTCTTAGTGCTCTCTTTTTTACTTTCAGTTTTTTTCTCTTCGGCAACAACTGTGCTTCCGGCAGGCTTTGCAGCTTTTTCATCAATACTTGCCAACAGATCACCAATCTTCAATGAATCTCCTTCCACGGCAGCAGTTTTTAGTATTCCCGCCTGCCCTGCATTCACTTCAAATGTGGCTTTTTCACTTTCGAGTTCAGCAATCACTTCATCTCTTTCCACATACTCTCCGTTCTTTTTATTCCATTTCAGCAGCGTGACTTCGCTGATAGATTCGCCGACTGTTGGTACTTTTATTTCAATCATATACTATTATTAATGCGATCAAATACTAAACGCTGTTTCAATGATCTCCGCCTGTTCCTGCAGGTGGATCTTGTTATATCCGGTTGCTGTTGATGCAGAAGGTTGCCGGCCGATCACTCCATAATTAATAGTTGTAAGGTTCATTTTCAGGAATGATGCAACTCCCATATTCAATGGTTCTTCCTGCACCCAGAACCAGGTAGCCTTACTATATTTTTTATACAACGCTTCCAGTTGCTTATAAGGCAACGGGTAAATCTGCTCCAGTCTTATGATAGCCACCTCTGTTCTGTTCTCTTTTTGTTGCCTCTCTGTCAGGTCAAAATACATTTTTCCACTGCAGAATAAGACCTTCTTTACTTTCGCTGGATCTGCAGCAATATCATCTATCACTTCTTTAAACCCGCCACTGGTAAATTCTTCTGCTCTTGAATAAGATCCCACATGACGAAGATTTGCTTTGGGTGAGAAATTAATCAATGGTTTACGGAAAGGCCATGCCTGTTGCCTTCTGAGTGCATGAAAAAGATTTGCAGCAGTAGTGATATTTGTTACTACCATATTCAATTCCGCACATAGTTGTAAAAATCTTTCCAGCCTGGCGCTGCTGTGCTCCGGTCCCTGCCCTTCATAGCCATGTGGCAGCAACATGGTCACTCCATTCATCCTGTTCCACTTCTGTTCTCCTGCAGCAATGAACTGGTCGATCATAGTTTGTGCTCCGTTAGCAAAATCACCAAACTGTGCCTCCCATAATACCAGTGCGTTAGGATTAGCCATGGCATAACCATATTCAAACCCAAGAACACCGTATTCACTCAGCAATGAGTTGTATATCCTGAATTTACCATTGGCTCCAGGTATATGTGATAAGCGATTATATGGCTTATCTGTGTTCTCATCCCTCAATACAGCATGACGATGAGAAAAAGTTCCTCTTCTTACATCCTGTCCGCTCATCCGCACATCTTTTCCTTCCAACAGTAAACTTCCATATGCTAATAATTCCCCGGTAGCCCAGTCTACTTTTTGTTCTGTATCAAACAACTTCACTTTGTCCTGCAAAATTTTCTCCACTTTACGCAGCGGCTTAAACCCTTCTGGCCAGGTCATTATTGCATTAAAGATCGCTTTGAAATCTTTATCTGCTATGCTTGTAACAGGTGAACTATCAAAGTCATTAACAGTGGCTCTTCTCAATTTCTTCCATTCAAGTTCCGGTGCCTGGTAATGGTATGGCAATGGATTTTGCTTCACCTCATCCAGCCGTTCCTGCAAATCAGCCCAGAATTTTTTCTCCATTTCTTTGGCCAGTTCCTGCGCATCGGGCTTACCATTTTCCAGCAGGTATTTGATATATACTTCTCTTGGATTAGGATGCTTATCAATCAAAGCATACAAATGCGGTTGAGTAAATTTTGGGTCATCTCCTTCATTATGTCCATGCCGCCGATAGCACACCATATCGATGAATACATCGCTGTTAAATTCTTGCCTGTAACGGGTAGCTATTTCAGCACACTTAATTACTGCTTCTGGGTCATCACCATTTACATGGAATACCGGGGCCTGGATAGCCGCTGCCAGTGAAGTACAATAATCAGAACTCCTGGCATCATCAAAATCGGTAGTAAATCCGATCTGGTTATTAATTACATAATGGATAGTACCCCCTGTGTAATAACCTTTCAGGTAACTCATCTGCAACACCTCATATACAATTCCCTGTCCTGCCACAGACGCATCGCCATGGATGAGTATAGACAATATCCTGTCAAACTCACTATGATACATCACATCAGCCTTGGCCCTCGCAAAACCAATTACGACAGGGTTCACTGCTTCCAGGTGCGATGGATTGGGCATCAGTTTCAGGTGAATAGTTTTGTCATTCAGTGTCTGTACTTCACTACCATAACCCATATGGTACTTCACATCTCCACTGCCCATTGTCTGGTCTACTTTCGCCGTTCCTTCAAACTCACTGAATATTTGTTCATAGGTTTTGCCCATGATATTCGCCAATATATTAAGTCTTCCCCTGTGCGCCATACCTATCACTACTTCATGCACCTCATTATCAGCTGCTGTGTTGATAATAGCATCCAATGCTGCAATAGTTGTTTCTCCTCCTTCCAATGAAAATCTTTTCTGACCGACATACTTGGTATGAAGAAACTTTTCAAACATCACTCCCTGGTTGAGTTTTTCAAGTGCCCGTCTTTTTTTATCTATCGGTAAAGGTTCAAGCATTGTTTTCTCAATCTCATTTGTCAACCAGTCAATTCTTTTCTGATCACTGATGTATTTGAATTCCACCCCCACACTTGATGCATAACATTTCTCAAGATGACTAAGAATATTTTTCAATGAAGCAGTACCCAACCCTATCAGATTACCGACCTGGAATTCCTTATCCAGATCCGCCTCTGAGAAACCATAAAAATCTAATTCGATATTAGCACCCCTGTCTTTTCTCTGCCGGATCGGGTTGGTCTTTGCAATCAGGTGGCCTTTATTCCTGTATCCAAGTATCATCCTGTAAGCCCTTAACTCTTTGAACCAATCAGCCTCAGAGCTTATTACGGCCTTAGTAGAATCTGCAGAAGGTATCTGACCATTAACAGTCGCAGCTGCATTGCTTACAGCGAAATCAAAGCCCTCAAAAAATTTTTTTAGATCAGGATCAACACTATTCGGGTCTTTCACAAAATCACGGTATAGATTTTCAATAAACTCCGGGTGAGAATTAGTGATATAGGAGAAATCCTTCATGAAAATGAGGTATTAAAATACAGGTGAAAATTGGGCCACAAATATCGCTGAAAAAAAGCAAAATCTGGCCTCATAATGAAGGATTTAGAAAGTGCAGGCTTTCATACCGGTTATCCTTGGTTTTCAGGCGCTAAGTATTAAAAGACCTGTAATCATAGGGCCTTTATTTATTTGTCTTTTTTGGCAATAAAAGCATCCTAAATTTGGTGAATAGCCCTCTCACCCCTACCTTTGCACTCCTTAAAATTGATTATTAATGGCTAATCACAGTGCAACTAAGAAAGATGCCCGCCAGGCTGCAAAACGTCGTGACAGGAATAAATATTACGGAAAAACAACCCGTAATGCTATCCGTGACCTGAAAGCTGCCAAAGGAAAAGAAATGGGTGAAAAATTCCCTGAAGTAGCAAGCATGATAGACAAATTGGCTAAACGTGGTATTATTCATAAGAATAAAGCAGCCAATCTTAAAAGCAAATTAGCTAAGAAAACTAACGTAGCAGCCAAATAAGCTGTTTTAATAAATTATCTAAAAGGCGTTCCAATTCGGAATGCCTTTTTTATTTTTAAGATTCAATCTGTTTTATGAGAAAAATTTTCTTACTCCTGCTTCTTACAGTATCCACAACTCTCTTTTCTCAACATATCACCACAACGTTTGAACAATCAAAAGGTGCCCAAACTCCCACTTATTTTGAAATAATAGACTGGTGGCAAAAACTCGATGCAAAATCTGGGAAAGTAAAAATGCTCTCTATGGGTATGACAGATGCCGGGTATCCGCTCCATCTCATCGTTGTGGCAAATAATGGCGATTACAATTTCGGGAATATCAGGAAAAATAATAAACGAATCATCCTTATCAACAATGGCATACATCCTGGAGAACCAGATGGAATTGATGCAAGCATGCTATTGGCAAGAGATATAGTGATTGGCAAATACAAGATTCCAGATAACATTGTTCTGGCATTTATTCCTGTCTACAATATTGGAGGATGCCTTAATCGCAGTGCCAATTACAGAGTTGATCAGAATGGTCCTGAAGAATTTGGTTTTCGTGGCAATTCACAAAACCTCGACCTGAACAGGGATATGATAAAATGCGACTCCAAAGATGCAAGATCATTCACTGAAATTTTTCATTTACTCGATCCGGATGTTTTTATTGACAATCATGTAAGCAATGGTGCCGACTACCAGCATATAATGACATTACTGACCACACAGCATACCAAACTAGGAGGAGTGATGGGGGAATATACCAGCAAAGAATTTGAACCAGCACTATATGGTTTAATGAAAGAAAAAGGGTTTGATCTAGTCTCCTATGTAAATGTCTGGGGAGATACTCCTGATAACGGCTGGCAGGAATATTGGGATAGTCCGAGATATGCCAGTGGTTATGCAGCACTGTGGCATACATTTTCTTTTGTTCCGGAATCTCATATGCTCAAACCATACGACCAAAGGGTAAAAGCAACTTATGCTCTGATGCAGTCATTCATTGAATTCACCGCTAAGAACAGTGAGAAGATTAAACAACTCAGGGAGCAAACAAAACAATATGTAAAAACAGCAACCGATTTCCCAATTAAATGGGCACTTGATAAATCAGTGTTTAAAGAAATACGATACAAAGGATTTGAATCAGGAAAGAAACCAAGTGAAGTATCCGGGTTACCAAGATTATATTATGACAGGAATAAACCTTACGAAAAGACAGTTAGAATCTTTAACCATTTTCCTGCTAAAGAATATGTAAAAAGACCAAATGCCTATGTTATTCCTCAAGGATGGTGGAAAGTGATAGAACTGCTTAAATTGAACAACGTACAAATGGCCCAATTGAAAAAAGATACGCTAATTGAGGTGGAGTTCTATAAAATTGAAGATTACAAAACAATGCCCCGTCAATATGAAATGCACCATCTGAACAGTGATGTAAAGCTCACTACAGCAACTGGCAAATTAAAGTTCAATAAAGGTGATTGGTATATCCCGCTGAACCAGGTTGCCAACCGGTTCCTTATTGAAACCCTGGAACCCAGAGGGGAAGATTCATATTTCGCATGGAATTACTTTGATGCTATTCTCGGGCAGAAGGAGGGGTATTCTGCTTACGCATTTGAGGATATTGCTGCAGAATATCTGAAAACCAATGCTGATCTTAAATCCAGACTTGAACAGCGCAGAGCGACAGATACGGTTTTTGCCAAAGAAGGAAGGGCTCAGTTGAATTTTGTTTATCAGAATTCACCATGGTTTGAAACGGTTCTTATGCAATACCCTGTATACAGGATATTATAAACCGGGAAGAGGGTTCTTTTTTGTCTCAGTGTCCTTAAACAAATAGCGTCCGAGAAAAAAACCTGCAAGCAATACAATTACCGAAAGATATCCGACCCATTCATATCGAAGAAGCTTCCCGGTTTTTCCCTCTGTTACTATATACCCTGCTACTAATGCAGCTGCTCCCGTACCAAGATGCTGGATACTGCTGTTCAGGCTCATAAAACTACCCCGATTAGCTGAACCTGTTATGTTACTAACCATAGTTTGTGAACTGACAGCCCTGCCAGTAGCTAAGGCAAACCAGATAGCAAAGAAACTTAATACAATAGAAAATGGAAGTGTAGGTAAATTAGTAATTAGTATGACCATGATAAAAGATAGAGGTACACAATAGCTGAATACAGCAAGCTTCCCAATTCTGTCCGACAACCTTCCCAGGAAGACTGCAGCAATAAAGGAAGAAATTCCTCCGACAAGATAAATAAGGGGGGTTACCGACCTGGGGTATCCTTTATTAAATTCCATATACGGATTAATAAATGGGATGATCAGAAAATGCCCCATCATCATTAATCCTGAAAATAATAATGCTAACCCTGTTGATTTTGTAGTTAGTGTTGCAAGCAACTGCTTTAATTTTCCAGTTGATGCATTCTGCTCCGTAAGGTGTGCACGTAATACAGGGAGTTGATAAAAACATATTGGCCAGATAACTATAGCCAGTATTGCAACAAACAGAAAAGGTACATGCCAGTCATCCTTAAATATATCAACCAGGTATAATGAAAAAGTAACCCCAACTGAAGAAGCTACAGCAAAAGCACTCATTACAGCTCCCATTGCCGTACCTCTTCTGTCATATGTAAATAAATCACCAATCATAGAAAGTACCTGCCCTCCAATAATACCACCGAAAATTCCGGCTACAATCCTTGATATCAGTAATAATTCATATGACTGTGCCAATCCACAGGCAGCCGTTCCAATAATAAATCCTGCATATGTAATAAGCAATAAACTTTTCCTTTCAAATTTGTCAGCAAATAATGCCATCATAATTCCTGAAGCAAAAGAACTAATGGGGTAAGAAGCAAGTAGAATACTAAACTGTTGAGGTGAAATCCTAAAATGAGGCATCAGGTAATTTCCCAATGGCATCATGATCATAAAGTCCAGGATATGGGTAAAATTTATAGCTGCAAGAAGTATGATTATTATCCTTTCCTTTTTTGACATTCATTGAAGATAAAAGGTAATTTCTACAAATAAAAAGCCCCGACAAAATTGTCAGGGCTTAAATAAATATGGCAGCTACCTACTCTCCCGCATTGTGGTGCAGTACCATCGGCCATGAGGGACTTAACTTCTCTGTTCGGTATGGGAAGAGGTGAACACCCTCGGCAAAACCACCATAAGATCTTAAATAATATTACATATTGGAAAATGTTAGAGAGTATCTACTTCCTTTTCACCAGTAAAAGCTATAAAGAAAGAAAAAAATTAAAGCGTACGGGCAATTAGTACTACTCGGCTTTGATGTTACCACCTTTACACCTGTAGCCTATCAACGTCATAGTCTTTGACGGCCCTTAAAAGTAAACTCATCTTGAGGAAGGTTTCACGCTTAGATGCTT
>JAEUVO010000007.1 GCA_016786885.1 Chitinophagaceae bacterium
TGCAATAATCCGGATCTTATTGGTCAATTAAAATTACTGGTAGCTTGCCCGTCAGGATATGGTTTTACATCCAATCATGCAGCCAATCATTTTGGCATGGCAACTTTTATTTTTTTTACATTCAGGTATCAATTTAAAAAATGGACACTGCTTGCCTTTCTTTGGGCCGGCTCTATATGCTATGCACAGATCTACGTAGGCGTTCATTACCCAGCAGATATTATAGGAGGCAGCCTATTGGGGGGCATAATCGGCGGCATTACGGCCTACCAGTTCAACAGGTATTTTGGACTCATAATACCTGATAAACTCGAGGCCTGACATTATCATTTCCTCTTTTTATTATTAAACAACATATATTTTGATGTTTCATAATATCCCATGGTGAGATTACGATATTTATTTAGCAAAATCGGGTTGGGCTCCCCGGACTGAAGCGGGTTATTATGTAACAAGGAATATACACTTTCCTTTTTTGTACCAAGGTTATATTCATAATAGTACTTCTCCCCTACCAAGCCGATTAAGTTAAGAGGCGGGTCAAGTATAAAAGTATGATTCGTTGCATCACTACTATCCTTTATATCAGGGTTTGAAAAAAAGTTTCTGCCCAATGTTGTATTACTTACCGGGAGGTTTGCCAGCCATGCAATACTTGGCATAATATCAATTTGCGAAACTTTCCTTTCTATAACCTGTGGTTTTAAAAGAGATGGTGCATAAAAGAGCAAGGGAACATGTTGCGCTGTCAGGCTTTGTTCGGTCCACACTTTAGGCATCATATCACCTGCAATACCCCTGATACCATGATCGCCTACAAAAACAAATATGGTGTTGTTGAAATATTTCTCCTTTGAGGCAGCATCAAAAAAAATCTTATAGGTATAATCCATATAAGTATACGCATTCAATTCTTCATTCGTCCAGAATCCGTATTTGTCGAGAGTATCTTTTGGATAACTTCTTAGCTTAACAAATGGCTTATCTTCAGATGGTATGGTATATGGGCGGTGGTTGTCGGCAGTTTGTATAATGGCAAAAAAGGGTTGGTTCTGTTTTTTCAACACATCATTTGCTTCCACAAACAAATCTTTATCGCTGATACCCCAAACGTCCACCGATGGAGATCCGTAATCTTCCTGCTCATACAGGTGCATATCTTTAATATTTCCTGTTAATACGCCCCTGATATTCGCCCAGCTGGCACTGCCACCAAGAAAATATAATTTCTCATACCCATTAATATTGTTCAATATAGTTTCCTGGTCAACCAGGTTTGGGTTTCGGCTGGCTGTTTTATATTCAGTTACATCTGGTATCCCGGTAATAATAGCCCAAACACCTCTTGCAGTACCATAGGCCGGAGAGAAACAATTTTTAAAGAAAATACCCTTTTTACACAGTTCATTAAAATAAGGTGTAGTGTTCAATGGATTACCCCACATTGAACTTTTATAGGCACTGAAGCTTTCACAAATCACCAATACAATATTGGGGCGATTGATCGGCGTAGTATCATTTGCAACTGGTGTTCGCAGATAATTTAAAGTAGATGAGTCAGGATTAGTCACTTTCAATTCAGCCGCCATCAGGTTATAATATTGTTTGGTCTTTGCTACATCAAAACCGTCTTTCCGAAATTTTAAACTACTGGCAAAACTCTGAAAAGGGTTAAGGGCAAGACTGGCCTTATAATCGCTATTCAGACGATAGGCATCGCTCCAGCGTAATGGAAAGCGACTGGTGCGGCCAAAAATGGCAATCCCAAAAACAAGAAAACTCAGGAAATAACAAATAACCCTGTTTCTTTTGGGCAGTACAATAGCTGGTCCATTACTGATTTTGTATAAAAAACGGGTGGCATAAAAAATACCCGTAAAACAAATTGCCCAGGCAAGTAATATTTTAATGACCGGGTAACTTTGCCAAAGCATAGTTGCGGAAATCCAGGTATCGTCTGCATAACTAAATATACTTGCATTGAATCGCTGATGCAGGTAGGCAAAATGCGCAAAGTCTAAGGTGTAAATAATAATAATAAGCAGTCCGAAAAAACGGGTGAATACCAGTAGTATTCTCCGAAAATTTTTATTACCAAATGATTTAAAGAAAAACAACATTCCCCCGAGCAAAACAATAAGCAAAAAAATACTTACAACCCGGGCATCAAAACGAAGTCCCATCCAAAAAGCTGAAATGCTACTATCTTCTGTATGTGGCTTAAATGTTATGTGAAAAACGAGGCGAAGCAACGACATTAACAAAAGAAAGAACAGACCATTAAATAATAGCCACCGTATCAAACGTGGAAGAATCGTTTTGGGCATACTCAGTTAGTTGAGAGCTTCTAAAGTATTAATTTCCATATATATTTGAATAAATAGCGGGTATTATTATTTAAAATATTTAGTTACACAATTAGAATTTATCAAAAAAAGCACACCACCGGATTACTAAAAATGCTAACTGCTTACCTGCTACAGATAGCTTTTTGCATAAATGCCCGGAATCGTTTCACTACGATCCGAAGAAAAGAGAGTATTCTGACGATTATTTTTTACTATAAAATGTACTTTATCAATGCATATCATATGTCCTTCCTGCTCAATAAGCGGTTAGGATTAGCTATCTTCGATAAACAATCAATTCCGGTTTCTTAATGGACATATTCATATTAGGCTTTCTTATATTACTGAACGGTCTTTTTTCTATGTCAGAAATAGCCCTTGTTTCAGCCCGGAAGGCCCGGCTGGAGCACTTGGCAGAAAAAGGGGATAAAAAAGCAAAACTTGCATTAGAGCTGTCCAACCATCCTGAATTGTTTTTATCAGCCGTCCAGATCGGTATTACATTGATCTCAATTATTACAGGTGTGTATTCCGGTGAGCGGTTTAGTAAAAACCTGCAGCCGGTATTTGAGAACATTGCTGTGTTAAAACCTTACGCAGAAACGATCTCCACTACCCTTATTATCATCCTGGTTACTTTCCTCTCCATCATATTTGGCGAACTGATCCCTAAAAGGATCGGTTTACTCAGGTCAGAGAAAATTTCAAAAGCCGTTGCAGGCCCGATGAAATTTTTTGCAACCGTTACACACCCCATTGTGTGGCTGCTGAACAAGACAAGTAATATATTTTTCAGCATTTTCAACATCAAACGATCTAAAGAAGATGCGGTAACAGAAGAAGAGATCAAAACACTGATCACTGAAGGAACAGAGGCAGGCACCATTGATGAAGCGGAACAAGAGATCATAGAACGGGTATTCCACCTGGGCGACCGTAACATCACTTCGCTGATGACACACCGCAGTGATATCATCTGGTTCAACCTGGATGATAATGAAGACAAGATCAAAGAAAAGATCTTGCAGGAACCACATTCTGCTTACCCTATCTGTGATGAGTCAATTGACAATATCAAAGGCGTTGTGTCCATAAAAGACCTTTATATCAGTCCCGATAACACACTGTTCAAGGAAATTATGCAACCGGCCTTATTCATTCCGGAGAATAATTCACCTTACCAGGTGCTCGAAAAGTTTAAAGAATCAAAAATTCATTCTGCCTTTATTGTAGATGAATACGGCAGCATCCTTGGCCTGTTAACACTGAATGATATACTGGAAGCGATTGTGGGTGATATCCCTCAACAGGATGTACCGGATTATGAGATCATCGAAAGGGAAGATGGTACCTATATCGTAGATGGACAAATTCCATTTTATGATTTTCTAACCCGGTTTGAAAAAACCGAATGGATGAATGAAGGAGAACATGATTTTGACACACTGGCCGGTTTCATCCTTCATGAACTGGAAAGAATCCCAAAAACTGGTGATAAACTTAACTGGAAAGGTTTCTCGATCGAGATCATTGATATGGATGGTCACCGTATTGATAAATTACTGGTCTCCATCAGTAAGGAGCTGAGAGAAGAAATGGAATAATCGTTCAGAAATTAAATGAGGCTTCCACATCCGGGAAATTCAGTTTGCTGCTCTTGCGGTTTCCATTAACAGTTACATGCATAATATTCATCTGGTCATCAAACTGATCATACATAATATTGGTAGATACTCCAAGCTTATTGACAACCGGTACATTTTCCACTTCGATATAACTGTAAACAGCCTCTTTATCATTTTCAAAACCGAGATAGGAGAAATGAACAGGTTTGCCATTAGCGATGACGGATAAATGACTAAAAAGATATTTTTTGATCAGGGTATCCATCGCTGATTTATTGGGAGTATTGATCAGGTCAACCTTCGTATTGTAGTTCTTAGCCAGTATTTTTTCAAAATCATCCGTAAATATCTTACAGCTTATCTCCAGCGTTTTATCTGCTGTATTGTGATTGATCTCTATCACACTTACATGGAAAGGATGGTCTTCTGATGGGCGGGCTGCCGTCAAACTGAGTACCAGAATGGGAATAATCAACCATTTATAGACAGATGATGCCATTGACACAATATATTTCATGATTACAAAAGTCTGGATTATTTTGACCCTTCATAAGGCCGGTCATACAATTTTTAACAAAGGACGGTTTTAGTTTTTAATAAGATGCAGGACTTCGGGTTTTATTTTGCTTTAGGGTGGGAACATATCATGAGCTGGGATGCGCTGGATCATTTATTATTCATCGCAGCATTGGCGGCTATTTATTTGCTGCAAGACTGGAAACAGGTACTGATACTCGTAACGGCTTTTACAATCGGTCACTCACTTACGCTGGCTTTGAGTGTGATGGATGTATTCCGTTTTCCGGCCAACTGGGTGGAATTCCTGATTCCCTGTACCATTGTGATCACTGCTATTAGTAATTTCTTTCAGAAAAAATTTACGCCAAAATCTATCCGGATCAATTATTTCCTGGCACTGTTCTTTGGCTTGATTCATGGAATGGGCTTTGCCAATACTATTCGCTTTATGCTGGCTAACGATCAGAGTTTTGGGTGGGGTTTGTTTGGATTTAATGTGGGGCTGGAAGTAGGGCAAATAGTAGTAGTTACGGCTCTTTTATTATTAACACAGGTTCTTGTTGTTTTATTTAAGATAAACAGGCGGGAATGGGTGATATTCTTATCAGCGGCTGTTTTCAGTTTATCATTAAAAATCGCTTTGGAACGTTTACCAATATAAAAATCAAAAAGCCATGAAGAAGTTTGTTTTATTTAATTGCTTGTTATTGTCAGCAGCCATTTTGACAAATGCACAAATTCAGAATAATGCCAATTCCAACCATGCCAACAAGTTTGAGCAGTTGGGAACTATTTTGCCAACTCCAAATGAGCAACGTACGGCCAGTGGAGCACCGGGGCCAAAATACTGGCAACAGCGGGTGGATTATGACATCAAATGTGAACTCGATGAAACCAGCAATAAATTAACTGGTAGTGAAACGATCACTTATTACAACAATTCTCCTGATGTATTAAGCTATTTCTGGATGCAGCTTGACGAAAACCAGCACAGCACTACCAAAAATGCCGATTACCAAAGCAGTAACCGCCTGCCTAATCAAACGGTTGACAAAATGCTCGACCGGTTTGAAGAAAAAAGATCTGATAATGGGTATGGAGTGAACATTACCAAACTTACAGATGCTACTGGCAAATCATTGAAATATACTATTAACAAAACAATGATGAAAGTAGACCTACCCACTCCTTTGAAGCCCGGTCAGAAGTTTATTTTTAAAGTTGACTGGAATTACAAACTGGCCAACCGGGGTGATTTTATGCGTTTCGGCGGTGCTCGGGGTGGTTATGAGCATTTTGCAGAAGATGGCAATAATAATTATACTATGACACAATGGTATCCCCGCCTTTGCAAATACAGTGACGACCAGGGCTGGCAAAATCACCAGTTTACCGGCACAGGTGAATTCACTTTATGCTTTGGCAATTTTAAAGTGCAAATGACAGTACCTGCCGATCATATTGTTGGCGCCACTGGTGAATGCCAGAATTATGCACAAACCTTGTCGGCTACTCAAATGGCCCGCTGGCAAAAAGCACAAACAGCTAAGGAGCCACTGCAGATCGTAACACTGGATGAAGCATTAGCTGCCTCTAAAAAAACAAGTAACAGCGCAAAGAAAACATGGATTTATAAAGCTGATAATGTCCGTGATTTTGCATGGACCTCATCCAGGAGGTTTGTATGGGATGCTATGGCCACCAATGTAGAAGGAAAGAAAGTAATGTCGATGAGTTATTATGCTAAAGAAGCTTACCCGATCTATAGTAAGTTTTCAACAAAAGCAGTGGCGCACACATTAAAAACATACTCAAAGTTTTCTTTTCCTTATCCCTACCCTGTTGCTATCAGTGTGGAAGGTAACCAGGGCATGGAATACCCGATGATCTCCTTCAATCCCGGCCGTGCAGAAAAAGATGGCTCTTATACAGAAGGTTCCAAGAATGCTGCCATCTTTGTGATTATTCATGAAGTGGGCCATACCTTTTTCCCCATGATCGTTAACAGTGATGAACGTCAGTGGACATGGATGGATGAAGGATTGAATTCTTATTTACAATATCTCACCCAGGAATTATGGGATAATAAATTTCCTTCTGATGGCGGTCCTGCCTGGACAATTACTAACTACATGAAGCTGCCAAAAGACCAGTTGGAACCTATCATGACCAATTCAGAGAACATCAACAACTTCGGCGCCAATGCCTATTCGAAAGTGGCAACGGGTTTGAATATACTGAGGGAAACCATCGTTGGCCGTGAATTGTTTGACAATGCCTTCCGTGAATATTCCAAACGATGGGCATTCAAATCGCCGACCCCAGCCGATTTCTTCCGCACTATTGAGGATGCCACTGGTGAAGACCTTGATTGGTTCTGGAGAGGATGGTTTTATGGTACCGATGCCTGTGATATTGCTATTGATACGGTAAAACATGCTGTACCGGATGTTACAGCTGTACCAGCACAACCCAGGGATACCGTAGTGATGAGAGGTTTAGCCAAACCTGCGGTGAATCCCTTCGAAGATATATCGAAGATCAGAAACAAAGAAGATAAAAACATTGTGTTTGAAACAGACCGTGATACTACTCTCCGTGATTTCTATTGGAAATATGACCGGGAGATAGCAAAATATGATACGGCTAAATACCCTGTTGCCGTAAAAGCGCAGACAGAGGCGTTGGATGAAGAAGGACGTCAGAAATATGGCAGCAAACATTTATACGAGATATCTTTCACTAACAAAGGCGGACTGGCCATGCCCATCATCCTGGAATGGACTTACAAAGATGGTACAAAAGAAGTTGAAAGGATACCTGCACAGGTGTGGAGAAAGAATGAAAAGAATGTGATCAAGACATTTATGAAAGACAAAGAAGTGGCTTCCATCAAACTGGATCCTTACCGGGAAACAGCTGATATCGATGAGAGTAATAATAAGTATGGTGATATTAAAGAACCAAGTAAGTTTAAAGTGTTCAAACAAAAACAGAATGTAACCCCTGCCCCGGGCATCAACCCGATGCAAAAGGCACAGGAAAAGAAAGGATTCTGACCTCCTGAATATTCCCTGGAAGGGGAAACTTTCGTAAATCATTATTTAAAAGCCGCTCATAAAAAAGCGGCTTTTTATTTGGAGGGAGTTACAAAGAACAAGTCCTATTTCCTTAGTTTTGGAGAACATCGGGAACAAAATCCATTATTAAAAATCAACATATCACATGAGACGTTTTATCACCTTCTTACTTTTATCTGTCAGTTTCTGTGTAACAGGTTTTACACAGAACATTTATAACAATCCCAACAGTAATCATGGCAATAAATTTGAACAAATGGGGGGGACATTACCCACACCGAATGAATACCGTACAGCAAGCGGTGCTCCCGGCCCAAAATACTGGCAGCAGAGAGTAGACTATGATATTAAATGTGAGTTAGATGAAAAAAACCAGAAGCTTACCGGCAGCGAAACAGTTACTTACTTCAATAATTCGCCGGATGAACTGGTTTTTCTATGGCTGCAACTTGACGAGAACCAGCACAGCAGTGTGAACAATGCCAATTACCAGACCAGCAATGCAATGAACAGGCAAACAAGCCCGGTGCAGCTGGACAGGATAGATGAAGCAAAAAAAGATAATGGATATGGATTTAATATCGTAAAGCTGACAGATGCGGCCGGCAAACCTTTGAAGTATACTATCAACAAAACCATGATGCGGCTTGAATTGCCTGCACCGCTGAAAGCAGGCCAGCGTTTTGTTTTCAAATTAGACTGGAACTATAAACTAGCAGATCGACTGGGCCGTGGAGGCCGCGGTGGTTATGAGTTTTTTCCTGAAGATGGCAATCATCTTTTCACTATGACACAATGGTACCCCCGTTTATGTGTATACAGCGATTTCCAGGGATGGCAGAATCATCAATTCACCGGTCGTGGTGAATTTGCATTAACCTTTGGCAATTTCAAAGTAGCAATGACAGTGCCTGCCGATCATGTGATCATGTCAACCGGTGAATGCCAGAATTATCCTGCTGTACTTACACCAGCCCAACTGGCCCGCTGGAATAAAGCCAGGAATGCTACTGAACCAATGGAAGTAGTGACACTGGAAGAAGCAAAAGCTGCAGAAAAACAAAAAAGTGATAAAAAGAAAACCTGGATATTCAAAGCAGATAATGTCCGTGATTTTGCCTGGGGCTCTTCCCGCAAATTCATCTGGGATGCAATGGCTACCAAAGTGGAAGGTAAAAAGATCATGTGCATGAGTGGTTATCCTAAAGAAGCATATGGACTATATCGCAAGTTTTCCACCAAAGCAGTTGAGCATACTATTAAAACATATTCCAAATTCACTATTCCTTATCCTTATCCTGTCGCACAAAGTATTGAAGCATCAAACGGAATGGAATACCCAATGATATGTTTCAATTTTGGCCGCACTGAAAAAGATGGTACCTACAGTGAAGGAACAAGAAACGGAATGATCGGTGTTATCATTCATGAAGTGGGTCACAACTTCTTCCCGATGATCATCAACAGTGATGAACGTCAGTGGAGCTGGATGGATGAAGGGTTAAATACTTTTGTTGAATACCTGGCTGAAGAATTATGGGATAATAAATTCCCAAGCCGCCGTGGCCCTGCTGCTTTCATTACTGATTATATGAAATTGCCAAAGGACCAGTTGGAACCCATTATGACCAATAGTGAAAACATTGTTCAGTTCGGGCCCAATGCTTATTCCAAGCCGGCAACAGGTTTAAATATTTTAAGAGAAACCATCATGGGCCGTGAACAGTTTGATTATGCCTTCCGGGAATATGCCCGCAGATGGGCTTTCAAACATCCTGAGCCGGCTGATTTCTTCCGTACAATGGAAGATGCCAGTGGTGAGGACCTGGATTTCTTTTGGAGAGGCTGGTTCTTCAGTACGGAAGTATGCGATATTTCACTGGATACGGTAAAATATGCCAAACCTGACCTGGCAGCAGTACCTAACAGCACTGCAGAAACTACTGTAAAACGCAGTGCTGACAAACCGCTGGTTCCCACCTTTGATGATATTTCCAAAATAAGGAACCGGGAAGACAAGAATATCAAGTTCCAGACGGATGCAGATACCACTATCCGTGATTTTTATTGGCGCTATGCACGGGGTCTTGAACCATACGATACTTCTAAGATCGAAATTAAAATACCTGCCAGTAACCCGGAAGGGTTGTCTGATGCTGAAAAAGAAAAGTATGGTAACAAAAACATGTATGAACTTACATTCAGCAATAAAGGTGGACTGGTAATGCCAATCATAATTGAGTGGACTTATAAAGACGGCACAAAAGAAGTAGAAAGAATACCGGCACAGGTATGGCGGCTGAATGAGAACAAGGTGATCAAAACTTTTGTGAAAGATAAAGAGGTAGCTTCTATCAAACTGGACCCGATGAGAGAAACAGCTGATATTAATGAAAGCAACAATAGCTGGAATACGATTCCGGAACCTTCTAAATTCACCATCTTTAAACAAACACAGGGTGGTGGCAGAAGAGGTGGCGGCGGCCAGGCTGGTAACCCGATGCAACGGGCACAGGATAAAGACAAGAAAGGATTCTAAATAAGTTTTTAGTTTAAAGTTTGTAGTTGAGAGGCATGAATATATCATGCCTCTCCTCTTTTATACCTGCGTAAATCTGCGGGAGAATAAGCCTTTCCGTTTAACTTTACTGCATGATAAAAGTTTTCTGTCTTTCATTGATCATGCTTTTCTCACTTGTTATAAATGCTGCTACCGTAGACACAGTAAGTATCTACAGCACTGCCATGCAAAAAGAATATAAATGTGTGGTGATAAAACCAACCATGAGACAGAAGGAAAAAATATTGCTGCCTGTTGTGTATTTACTGCATGGCCATGGTGGCTGGTATGCTAACTGGATAATCAGGGTAAAAGAATTAAAGGAATATGCCGATCAGTACCAGATGCTGATCGTTTGCCCCGATGGCGGCTACAACAGTTGGTATATAGACAGTCCTGTCGATTCAACAGTACGGTTTGAAACTTATATCAGCAAAGAAGTACCGGCCTATATCGAAAAGCATTACCCGGTTATTAAAGACAGGAAAGCAAGAGCCATTACCGGCTTAAGTATGGGCGGGCATGGTGGTTTATTTCTTGGTTTTCGCCATGCGGATATATTTGGCACCTGCGGCAGCATGAGCGGTGGCGTGGACCTGCAGCCTTTTAAAAAGAACTGGCAATTGTCGCAAAAAATTGGTGATACAATAAAATTTGCCGCCAACTGGAAAAACTATTCGGTGATTACGGTTATTGAGAACTATCCTAAAGATTCGCTAAATATAATTATCGATTGCGGCACCGAAGACTTCTTTTTTGATGTGAACAAGGCCCTGCATGATAAAATGCTGCGGCTAAAAATACCACATGAGTATATTGAACGCCCCGGCAAACATGACTGGAACTATTGGAGGAATGCAGTGCAGTACCAGTTACTTTTTTTCAAAAATCATTTTAAAATATCAATGTCAGGCAAATAAGAAAGTTAGCAATGTTTCGTTTAGAAAGGAAATCGAACACATGATACCTGCTCATCTCTCTTATGTAAAAGCATTTGTGTTTTCTGTTCTTACCTTTTTTTTAACCTCATTATCAAGTTGTTCTGGAAAACAAAAAAAGAATGAGGCTATTTACCAGGCATTGACTGCAAGTCTAGAAGCATCAGCCAGAACTATTAAAATGTATACTGAACGTACACACTATTCAATGTCGCAAAAAGCTGCGGACCCAACTACAAATTACAAAGCTGAAATATGGAAGCCAAAAGCCGACAAAATAAGCGAACTAACTACAAGAATGAACAATTACCTGAGTAAATTAAAAGAGGAAGCAGATTCAGATAATATGTCTCTGCCTTCTAAGACAATTGATGCTCTTTTTGACAGTCTGGAAACTTATAAATATCAGTTACTATCAGTTGACTCGATAGTATATAAAGAATTTCGGCAAGACTTATTATCAAACAGCCATGTTACCAGTTTACAAATCAGTAAAAATGAGTTTGAAAAAAGATTCTTTAATCATAAGTCACCAATATTAAAAAAATTGTTATTAACCAAACTAGAAAATGACATAAACATAACTGAAAATAAATTAGTCCTTTTCTGCAGTGAAATGATTCCTTCTTCAGATCGTTATTATGATTCATACTCCGTTATCATAGGTCAAAATCTAAAAACTTTATCACCGGGTGAACAACTAGAAATAAGCGCCGGGGTTGGTGCATTTAGTTTAGTCGCAAAGCCAGAAATAGTAATTAATGGTAAAACAGTGCTTTTGAATGATCAAGGTCTCGCAAATTTCAAGCTTAAGGCACCAACACGATTAGGTTCTCATTTGATTCCTGTTATTATCAGTTTTATAGATCCTGAAGGAAAAAGAGTAAAAAGAGAATTTTCTGTTGAATATTCCGTCAGGGAGAAATGTAACTGACTCCATATACTAAGGCTTCGGTAAGTTCCCCGTACTGCCATCCCTTACTTTAATCTTTTTCTTATTAGAATTTTTCTTTTCGTAATCGAGTATGGCCTGGGGTTTGGTAACAGCTTTTTTTCCTGCTGTATCAGTTTTAGTTTTACCATCACTTACACTCAAAGGCCTGATGTTCTCGTCGTCGATCATTCCGCCATCCTCAGTTTGTAATTTATTCATTACATAGTTCTCAGTAGCTTCTACGGTTCCTTCCCTGGGGTCATAGTAAAACCATTTACCATGTTTCATCGATACCCCTTCATTCTTCACTACCACCCAGTCCTTTACTTTAGAAGGATCTTTAATATCATATACAGCCACTGTATCAAAAGCCACTTTGGGGTCCATGGCCCTCCAGTTTTCCACCCGCAACAATCCGCCGTTATAAGTAAAGTATTGTTGCTTGCCGTTCAGTTTTCCCCAGCGGTAATTCTCTTCTGCAATCTTCACTCCTTCCAGTGAATATTTTTTCCAGGTGCCTTCTTTCATATCATTTTCATAATAGCCTTCTTCTTCGTAGCCCCTCTCACCCCGGAGGTCGTCCACTCTTACTGACCAGGCGCCTTGTTTCAGTCCCTTCATATCCACCCCGTTCAATGTATCACCCCGTTTATTCAGCACATAGCTTTTCAACTGGCCATACCCATTTATGGAAATAAGTACTAAAAGAAAGGGAATCAATCGCATAGTTTAGTAAGTTTGATATGACCCCGGACCTGACGAAGGGTCATTGTTATTCATGCAATTTACTAACGAAAAACTACTGCTTTTATGCTTCGCCTGTTAAAAATATCCCTGACGGTTGTATTCCTGCATTTTTGCTTCGTTGTTTTCCCCCAGCCGGGCCCTACCCCGGCCGCCGAGCGCCTCAAAGTAACAGAGCAGCGAAAAGCCCTCGAAGCCAGGTCGGTACTGAACGATATAAAATTCCGCAGCATCGGCCCTTCTATCATGAGTGGTCGTGTAGTGGATATAGATGCCAACCCGGAAGATCCTACTGAATTTTATGTAGCCTATGCCACCGGTGGTTTATGGCATACCAAAAACAATGGGCAGAGCTTCACTCCTATCATGGATAATCTTGACATATTGTTCATTGGTGATATTGCCGTGAATTGGGGAAAAACAACAATTGGAAAAGGAATAAATAAAACAGACAGGATAATTTGGGTAGGTACAGGTGAAGTGAACAGCAGCCGGTCTTCTTATGCCGGGATGGGTGTTTACAAAACAATGGATAACGGACAACATTGGGATTATCTCGGCCTGCCCGAATCGCATCATATTGGCAAAATACAATTGCATCCAACTAATGATAACATTGCATGGGTGGCGGCATTGGGACATTTATATTCTCCCAACAAAGAAAGAGGAGTGTTTAAAACAACAGATGGCGGTAAGACATGGAAACAAACTTTGTTTGTCGATGACAATACCGGTTGTGTTGACCTCGACATCAATCCAACTAATCCCAATGAAGTATATGCAGCCATGTGGTATCGTGTAAGAAGAGCATGGAAGTTTGAAGAAAGTGGGAAAGCCAGCGGTATCTACAAGAGCAATGATGGCGGCGAATCATGGAAATTAGTATCAGCAGCGGGATCAGGATTTATGACCGGCGATAAGATCGGTCGTATCGGTATCACTGTTTATCCAAAGAACCCCAATATTATATATGCCATCGTTGATAATAACACACCCAAACCTCCTGCAGAAAAAAAGAGTGATTCTGCCTATAAAAAAGATGATTTTAAAAATATCAGCAAAGAACAATTTGAACAGTTGAGCAGCAAATGGCTGGATACGTTCTTAAGAGCCAATCGTTTTCCAAGAAAATACAATGCAAAGCTGGTAAAAGAAATGGTAGCAGCTGACAAAGTGAAACCAACTGCATTATGGGATTTTCTTGACAGCGACGATGGATTTCAAAATACCGGTATCGCCGGTTGCGAAGTGTACCGCAGTGAGGATGCCGGACAAAGCTGGAAGAAGACGCATGATAAACCAATCGGCATCTTCAATACATATGGGTATTATTTTGCTAAGATCTATACATCCCATTATAATCCTGATAAAGTATTCATCCTTGGTTTTTATGCAGAAGTTTCTACCGACGGTGGCAAAACATTCAAAACAATGGACAAAGGAAATGTGCATGCAGATCATCATGCCCTTTGGGTAAATCCGAAAAGAGATTCACATACGATAAACGGAAATGATGGCGGCACCAATATCAGTTATGATGACGGGGAAAACTGGTTCAAAGCCAATACACCGGCTGTAGGACAGTACTATGCCATAGCTACTGATGATGCCAAACCTTATAATGTGTATGGTGGCATGCAGGATAATGGAAGCTGGTGGGGGCCTTCTACACATAAAGAAGATATCAGTTGGATTGACAATGGTCAATATGCCTATAAACCTATCAATGGAGGCGATGGCATGCAGGCGCAGGTGGATACAAGAGATAATGCTACTGTATACTCCGGTTCACAATTTGGTGTGTACGGTCGCTACAATAAAGATAAAAGGGGTTCGCAGCGATTTATCCGGCCCCAGCATGATCTTGGGGAGAAACCTCTCCGTTTTAACTGGCAGACACCCATACTGCTCAGCAAGCATAACCAGGATGTATTGTATTACGGCAGTAACCGTTTTTATCGTTCGCTCAATAAAGGAGACACGATGATTGCTATGAGTAATGATTTAACGAATGGCAGAGTGAGCGGTAATGTTCCTTATGGCACTTTAACTACTATTTCCGAATCACCTTTGCGTTTTGGATTAGTATATACAGGCACTGATGATGGTAATATTCATCGTTCTTATGATGGTGGTTATACATGGGAACAACTGAACCAAACTGTACCAGCACCAGGAAAAAAAGGCAAACAACAAACTACAAACTACAAATTACAAACCAACCAACTCTGGATAAGCAGGGTCACTGCTTCACAACACAAAGAAGGAAGAGTTTATGTGTCACTAAATGGCTATCGGTATGATGATTTTTCTCCTTACTTATACTACAGTGATGATAATGGATATATCTGGCATAAGATAGGCAGAGATCTTCCCAATGAACCAATTAACGTAGTGAAAGAAGATCCGAAAGATGAAAACATTCTTTATGTGGGAACAGACGGCGGCTTATATGTAAGCTTTGATGCCGGTAACAGCTTTATGTTATGGAATGGCGGTTTACCCAAATCTGTCCCGGTTCATGATATTGCTATACAACAACGGGAAAATGAAATTGTGCTGGGCACTCATGGACGCAGCTTGTTTGTGTCAAAACTGGATGATGTGCAGGGACTGAAAAAAGACCCCGAGTGGATGAAGAAGAAGCCGAAGGAAAAACCTAAAACTAATCAACGGCCAGGAGATGATAATGATGAAAGTAACCCGGAAATGTAATGTAAAAGCCGCCTTTGTAAGGCGGCTTTTCTTATATAGATGGGCAAGTAAATCCTAAAAAACTTTAAAGCGTTCGAAACAGGCTTTTTCCAGCATCTCCCTGTCATCCGGGTGAGAAATTTCAATCAATGATTTGGCCCGCTGACGGAGATTTTGCCCAAATAAATAAGCCACCCCAAATTCAGTTACAACATAGTGAATATGTCCACGGGTGGTAACCACACCGGCGCCGGGTTTCAAGAATGGCACAATACGGTTGATACCTTTCACTGTACGGCTGGTCAATGCAATAATGGGTTTACCTCCCTCACTCAAAGCAGCACCCCGCATAAAATCCATTTGTCCGCCGATGCCGCTGTATTGAATAGAGCCAATAGAGTCGGCACATACCTGGCCGGTGATATCCACTTCAATAGCGCTGTTGATGGCTACCACTTTCGGATTTCTGCGTATAACATGCGGATCATTCACATAATCAATATCCAAAAAGACAAAAGCCGGGTTATCATCCACATAATCATACAAACGACGGGTGCCTACCGCAAAACCGGTCACCGTTTTATTCGGGTGTATCCTTTTCTGAGAATTATTAATTACATCATTATCGAACAGGTCAATGATACCATCGCTGCACATTTCAGTATGTACACCCAGGTTTTTATGACTATACAATGACCTGAGCACAGCATCGGGAATAGTACCAATACCCATTTGCAGCGTACTTCCATCTTCAATCAGGCCGGCGATCAGTTTCCCGATCTTCAGTTCATCTTCTCTCACTTTTGTACCATAATCAACTTCTGGTAATTCTTCTTCATGATATACCATCGCCGTAAACCGCTTGGTATGTACCAAACTATCACCATGTGTACGGGGCACTTTCGGATTTACCTGTGCAATGATATGCGTAGCTGTATTTACTGCACTGCGGGCCACATCTACAGACACACCAAGTGAGCAATAACCATGTTTATCCGGTGGTGATACCTGTACCAGCGCCACATCAATATGCATCTGCTTGCGGAACAGGTCAGGAATATCACTCAAAAAAACAGGAACAAAATCGGCACGGCCTTCATTCACTGCCTTGCGTACCGATTCTGAGACGAACATACAGTTGATATTGAAAGAATCAGCATATTGCGGTTTATCCAGTTCAATATCTCCTTGTACCGTAATGAAAGTGAGTTCCACATCCCGGAGTTCAGGTGCTCTTTTAGCTAATTCTCTTAACAAGTATAGCGGTGTTTGGGCGCTGCCCTGCACAAATACACGATGACCCGATTGTACAACAGACAAGGCCTCTTCTGCGGACTTATATTCAAAAGGAGTTCTCATACTGCAAAGCTATTGGTAATTATAAATTACCGGATGATTATGCTTATTTGATACATTGATAAGAATCAGGACAATTAATGAGCCATCAACCAGTCAATAGCCAGCTCATATCCCCGCAGCCCCAACCCCACAATACTACCTGCTGCTTTGCCGCTAACATGTGATAGTTTACGGAAATCCTCCCTTGCATGCACATTAGAGATATGCACTTCCACCACCGGGGTTTTTATGGCCGCAATGGCATCGCCGATCGCCACAGAAGTATGTGTATATCCACCGGGATTAAAAATGATACCATCATAGCTGAATCCCACCCGCTGCAACTCATTGATCAGTTCGCCTTCTACATTACTCTGAAAATAACTGATCTCAGTATTGGCATATTTCTTCCTCAGAGTTTCAAGAAACTGTTCAAAAGACATATTGCCGTAAATATCGGTTTCTCTTTTACCGAGCAGGTTCAGGTTGGGGCCGTTGATGATGGCAATTTTCATGCTTCGAATATAAAATAAAACCACAGATAACGCCGGGCAATGTGTAAGAAAGAATCAGCTATTTAAAACTAATTCTTTTGTTCCCTGATCATCGCAATAAACTCATCAAACAGGTAGCGACTGTCATGCGGACCAGGAGTAGCTTCCGGGTGATATTGCACAGAAAAAGCTGGTTTACCTTTTACCCTGATGCCTTCAATGCTCTGATCGTTCAGGTTCACATGGGTGATCTCGATATGCGAAGCTTTCTTCACTGCTTCAGGATCCACACCAAAACCATGGTTCTGTGTAGTGATCTCAGATTTACCAGAAATAATATTCTTCACCGGGTGGTTCAATCCCCGGTGACCATGATGCATTTTAAACGTTGGGATATCATTGGCAAGGGCCAGCAATTGGTGCCCGAGACAAATACCAAAGACCGGTTTCTCCTCTTTTAATATTTGTTTTACTGTGGCCACTGCATAATCCATCGGGGCCGGGTCGCCGGGGCCATTGGAGATAAAATAACCGTGTGGCTGAAATTTCTTTACTTCTTCCAAAGGTGTTTTCGCCGGAAACACTTTTACATAAGCCCCTCTCTCCACCATACAGGTAAGGATGTTCTTCTTAACCCCGTAATCCATCACGGCAATACGAACTGTTGCATCCTTATCACCCAATTCATAGCTTTCTTTTGTGCTCACTTTGCTGGCCAGTTCCAGTCCGTCCATATTCGGTGTTTCGGCTAGTTTCTTTTTCAGTATTTCAATATCAGTAGTTTCAGAAGAAATAATACAGTTCATTGCTCCTTTAGTGCGGATATGAGCCACAAGTGTTCGGGTGTCCACTCCTTCTATCGATACAACCTTATTTGCTTTCAGGTATTCATTCAGCGAGCCATTGGCCAGTTTACGGCTATACTGATCTTCCAGGTTACGGCCAATCAGACCGTTTATTTTCACACTGTCGCTCTCCACATCCACATCCTTCACCCCATAGTTGCCGATATGAGCACTATTCATAATGAGTATCTGGCCAAAATAACTGGGATCGGTAAACACTTCCTGGTAGCCGGTCATACCGGTGTTGAAACATATCTCGCCGGTGGTGGTGCCAATGGCGCCAAAAGCCTGTCCGTGGTGAACAGTTCCATCAGCTAATAATAATACCGCAGGAATGGGAGAATTGAGCATTATAAACAAATTGTGCAAATGTAAGGTGGCTGAGTGGATTTGAGAGAGGATTTTTGAAGCAGTTATTCACAAATGAACTCACAATTCATTAATGATTTAACTAACTCTATTCCCTTTTTAAAGAAAGAAGTAAAGGAACAAGGCCTCCATAATAATATTGGAGTATTTTTATCAGATCAAAAACCAACCACATGAAATTTCTGTCACTCGAACCCTTTGTTCCTTCGGGTAAAGATTTTGAAAGATCAAAATCATTGTTCCTGGAGCTGGGTTTTAACCTCACCTGGGATGGCGGTGGTTATGCCGGTTTTGAAAAAGATGGCTGCTCTTTTATTCTACAGCATTATGACGATAAGGCCTTTGCTGAAAATTTTATGCTGAGTGTAAAAGTGGATGATGTTGCTGCATTCAGAAATGTACTACTGGAAAAGAAACTACCGGAAAAATTTGGAATCCGTATCGGTCAGGTAACACAACAACCTTATGGCAAAGAGGTAAACATTATCGACATAGCCGGGGTATGCTGGCATTTTGTGGAATAGAAACCATCATTCAAAGTTGACACTTCAGAATAAACGTAAATCCACTATACAGCCGGGTATGGATATTCAGTAAATCAATTATTAATAACCTCAAATATTTTTTGGTTTAAGCAAAAACTCTTAGTTTTAAGATATCCAAGTGATCCTGCACTGATTCGTTAGCGTAATACAATTTTAATAATAGAAGAGAAACAATTAGATTGAAGTTTACTTCAATCCATAATATATTACGTTCTAGATCCATCCCTTTAAAATCTAAGCAGAATTCTGTTCGAATTTTTAACCAACTAAATGCTTAGACCTTGTTTACAATTTTTACCTCATTCAAGCAATTACTCACCGGAATATTTCCGGCTAAAAGCAGTAACTCCCGGTTTTTTATTCCTGTTTTATTTGCATGCTTTTGTTTGCTAAATAGTATGCGGGCAAATGCGCAAACTGCCGGAGATTTTAGGACAGACGGGAGCGGCGGCGGAAACTGGACCGATGTTTCCATTTGGGAGCGATATAACGGTACGGTTGCAGGATGGGTGCCCTCCACTTATGCACCTACATCTTCAGATGGTGTTATTACCATAACAGACGGAGACCAGGTTAATATTACTTCAAATATTACCATCGACCAGGTTGTCATTGAAACAAATGCAACGTTGATTGCTTTTTCCGGCACTGTAACGATCAATAATGGTACCGGAACAGATGTATACAATGATGGGGCATTCAGTTTTAACACCGGCTCCCCAAATTTAATCGTCAATTCCGGGGCCGTTATCAACGGACCAGCTTCCCCTTCATCTTATGTATCATTTTCAGGAGATACACTAAGAAATAACGGTACCATTTATAGTCTTTTGATGTCAAGCCAGAAGCTGGCAGGAACAGGAACCATTGGTACGTTGATAACATTCAGGCCAACCTCAGGCGACATCCTTCTTTGGGATGGGAATCAAACAATAACCACTTTACTAAACTTTAATTACGGAAATATTTCGACCGGGAATAACAGGTTAATTATTGCAGAAACTGCAACGGTTCAGAATAATTCAGCCTCCGATCTGTTTGTAAAAGGACAGCTGCAGATGAACTTCCCTCTTGGTGTTAGTACAAAAACATTCAGGTTGGGCGACCAACTAGATAATTTTACCCCCATTACCATCACATTAAATAAAACATTCGGGTTCCTGAATAGCGGTGTAAGGGTAGGCATCTCTACTTCAGTTCATCCGAATATAAATTCTTCGGGGATTGATACTTCCCAAAACGTAAACCGCTTTTGGGTTGTGAGTGCTGATTCAATGACATTTAATAACGCAACCATCACACTCAGCTGGCCCGCTTCAGCACTTGATCCGGGAACAGACCCCGCTCAATTGAGAGCCGGGAGATGGGGTGGCAGCGGCTGGAGTTACCCTGCCACAACAAACCCCACATCCACATCCATTCAATTAACAGGAATAAGCAATACGAGTTCAGGAAATTATATAGTTGGAGAATTGTTGCCCATTGTCAATATCCCCGACGCCAATTT
>JAEUVO010000074.1 GCA_016786885.1 Chitinophagaceae bacterium
TTTTCAATACTTTCTTTATAGTTTTTGTGGTACTGCTCCAGGGAAGTGATCTGAAAAGGATATGACATACAACAGTTGATTGAAAGGTATTAATAAGAAGCAATAAATTTACGACATTCAAAAGGTTTTTATTGCCAGAGACCAGGGAAGAATACCTGTCCGTTTCGGGAACGTTCTCGGTGATTATTTTTTTTCCTTCTTACACATTTTACTATCTTGATTGCATGAAACCAACGAGCTCTGCAAAGACCATTCGCTCCGTTATTGCCGCATCTTCCGTAGGCACCATGATAGAATGGTACGATTTCTACATTTTCGGCATGTTGTCCACCACCATTTCCTCACAATTTTTTCCAAAAGACAATCCTACAGCAGCACTGCTCAGCACACTGGCCATTTTTGCAGCCGGGTTTATTGTTCGTCCTTTCGGGGCCCTTGTGTTTGGCAGACTGGGCGACCTGATCGGCAGAAAATACACTTTCCTGCTTACCTTAATATTAATGGGTGGCTCCACTTTTCTTATTGGTTGTGTGCCCAGCTATGAAACAATAGGTATTGCGGCGCCAATACTGGTTCTGATTTTACGCTTACTGCAGGGATTGGCACTCGGCGGTGAATACGGCGGTGCTGCCACTTATGTAGCTGAATATTCGCCGGTTGGCAAAAGAGGCTTTTATACCAGTTGGATACAAACTACCGCCACTCTTGGCCTGTTCCTGGCATTGGGAGTAATATTACTGGTAAAATCAAATATGCCCGATGCGGTTTTTAATGGAGAATGGGGAGGTTGGCGCTACCCGTTCTGGATATCTATTTTACTGGTGGGTGTTTCTATCTACATCCGGCTGAAAATGAAAGAATCACCGATGTTCTCCAAACTGAAAGCAGAAGGCAAAACCTCCATAAATCCGCTGAAAGAAAGTTTTCGCTACAAAAGCAATTTTAAAATGGTGCTGCTCGCTTTATTTGGTGCTGTAATGGGACAAGGAGTAGTGTGGTACACAGGTCAGTTTTATGCACAGAACTTTTTGGAAACAAAATGCAATATTGAATTTGAGCAGAGCCGAACCATCATGCTATGGGCGATTGCCCTCGCCACGCCTTTCTTTATTTTATGGGGATGGCTGAGTGATAAGATCGGAAGGAAATGGATCATGATGGCAGGAATGGCATTGGCTGTGTTCACTTACCGGCCGATATTTAGTACGTTCTTGAAGGATACCGATGTTGAAAATAAATGGAAGCCGGGTAGAGATTTTGAAAAAGCAAATGTTGTTGTAAAACCAGAATCAATTAAAGGAGGTCCTGATTCACTTTTTACTACTACCACGTCCTTTTTGTATTATAATGGCAGCGGGTTTACAACGACGAGAAAAGATACTTTATTTGCTAATCGCAATATCTCCATAGGTAAAACTGAATATACTAATAAGCATCTGCCATCATCCATCTACTGGAAATTCATCGGCCTCGTATTCTTATTGATACTCTACGTCACCATGGTGTACGGGCCTATCGCCGCTTTCTTAGTAGAACTGTTCCCTACCAAAATCCGCTACACTTCCATGAGTTTGCCATATCATATTGGCAATGGTGTGTTTGGCGGCCTGGTGCCTTTCATTGGCTTATTGCTTACCACTACCTACCAGGCAGATCCGTTGGTGGGGCTATGGTACCCGATAGGTGTGGCAGCATTGTGCCTGGTGATCGGCACATTATATTTGACAAATAAGATTGACAGGAATATAAAAGACTAAAACATGAACGCATTTAAAAGATACTTCGGTATCCTCTTCTTATTACTGGCCCCGTTGGTTATTTATGAACTTATCAGCGGCGCCATTGCGAATATTGATACGGCAGGTAAGAAAGACATTAATAATCCGGTTATCTGGATCATCATCATTGCCATCTTTACCCCCATTGCTATAGGGTTAGTCATCTTTGGCTGGTATGCCTTCCGGGGTGAGTATGATCACTTACCCACGAAGTCCAGAGAATTATGACTTCTATCGGAAGATTATTTTTTACAATCTTTCAACAAATCTTTCTTGTTGCTGTTATTACAGTGATTAATTTTGCATCACAAATGAAAAGGACTGCTTTATTTATATTATTGATCTTTGGACTGGTTCAAACCGTACCAGCCCTGCAATCCTTTTTCAACACCTCTAATGCTTTGGTTTTCAATATAGATGAAGAAAAAAGCAGTGAAAAGACCGATATCGAAGAAAAAAAAGAAAAGAAGGACTATAGTGGCCTGGCTCTCCTTAACCAGGTACTGGCTGCCAAAAGTTGTGTGGCTTTTCACGATACTGAATCCATTCAACCTCCCCCTTGCCTGGAAAAATTGACCCCTCCCCCCAATTTTTGTTAATCATTCTTTCGACTGTTTTGAAAAGTAGGCATCCGCTTATCTGCAACATTCTGTAACTGATTAACAAACTCACTTTTATGCCAACCACCAAAAGTCCGGTTGCCAGGATATTAAACCTCCTGCGACTGGAACGTAAAGAAATCTCTGCGGTTTATTTCTATGCCATTCTCAACGGATTGATACAACTCTCGTTGCCAGTAGGTGTGCAAGCCATTATTGGCTATGTTCTCGGCGCTTCCATGCGGGCTTCATTAATAGTACTTATAACACTGGTGGTACTGGGTGTGCTGATTGCCGGTATTATGCAAATCAACCAGATGAAAATAATTGAGAAGATTCAACAAAAACTCTTTGTTCGTTATTCTTTTGCTTTTGCACAGCATATTCCGAATCTGGATTTAAAAAAGAATGACTCGGTGTATCTGCCGGAATTAATCAACCGCTTTTTTGATGTGCCTTTACTACAAAAAAGTTTATCCAAGATATTGCTGGATATTCCAACTGCAGTCATCCAAATTTTATTTGGCCTGCTTCTGCTTTCTTTCTATCATCCGGCTTTTATTTTGTTTGGCGTAATACTAGTTACCATACTTATTCTAATTCTAAAGTATACCGGCGGCAAGGGTCTTGAAACCAGCTTGCAAAAAAGCAAATTCAAATACAAAGTAGCTGCCTGGCTGGAAGAGATGGCCAGAGTGATAAGATCCACCAAGTTGGCCAAGCAAAACGACCTGCACCTGCAAAAAACGGATGAACAGGTGAGCAATTATCTTATTGCCCGCAACAATCATTTCAAAGTTTTACTCTTCCAGTTTAATGTGTTGGTCATTTTTAAAACATTGATTACCGCAGCGATGCTGATTGTGGGTACCATGCTCATGGTAAACCAGCAATTAACCGTTGGCCAGTTTATTGCGGCAGAGATTGTAATTCTGCTCGTATTAAATTCGGTAGAAAAACTAATCATCAATCTCGGTAGTGTGTATGATACGCTGACTGCTGTAGAAAAAGCATCGGAGATAACAGATAAACCGATTGAAAAAAATGGCACTGTGGAGCTGTCAGAAACTAATAGTGGTGTAAAGCTCGAAATGAAAGATGTAAGATTTAGTTACAATGGTGAGTCAGATATTTTAAAAAACATATCACTGACAATTAACTCCAATGAGAAGGTATGTATAAGCGGCAAAGACAGTTCTGGAAAATCTACTTTACTAAAACTAATGACTGGCTCTTACACGGATTTCAACGGTTCTGTTTTAATAGATGATGTGCCACTGGGGAATTACAACCTGGCTTCTTTAAGAGCACAAACTGGTGTACTGATGAACCAACAAGATATTTTTCAGGGTACATTATTGGAAAATATTACACTGGGTAATACTGCTATAACCATTGAAACGGTAAAAGAATATGCAAACAAAACCGGGCTAACCGATTTTATCGCTTCATTAAAAGATGGCTACGATACCATACTTGACCCCACTGGCAAAAGGCTGGCCAGAAATGTGGTACACCGCATCCTGCTGGTAAGGGCTTTAGCAAGCCAACCAAGACTATTACTCCTTGAAGAACCCTGGATGAACATGAGCCGTGAACATCGCAGCCAGATTTTACAATTATTAATCGGAATAAAAAATACAACTCTCGTAGTAGTAACGAATGATGAAGAATTTATACAACAATGTGATAAGGTGATTGTGATGAATGAAAACGGAAGTATTAATATCTAAATGCACTAACATGAATAACCTTAAATCATATTCGCTGATCTATCATTACAATAAAAAAAGCAGGGTAAAACTTTGGTTTTTTATCTGCCTCGGTGTCTTTGTCATTTTTCTCTTTCTGCCGTGGACACAAAACATAAGAGCCAAGGGTTCCGTCACTACTTTATACCAGGACCAGCGACCGCAACAAGTGAATACGCTTATCGGTGGCCGGGTAATGAAATGGCATATCAAAGAAGGAGACTATGTGAAAGCCGGTGATACATTGGTGCAACTAACGGAGGTGAAGGTTGATTACCTTGACCCGAACCTGCTACAACGTACGCAAGAACAATTAGCGGGTAAACAATTGTCCGTTGAATATTACAAAAGTAAAGTGGGGGTGGCGGACCAGCAGATTGGGGCTATTAACTCAGGCCTGCAACTAAAATTAAATCAGTTACTGAATAAACTCAATCAGCTAAACCTGAAAGTACAAGCCGACAGTGCGGAAGCTGTTGCTGCTAATAATGACTTGGTGATTGGCACCAAACAATATAACCGCCAAAAAGCCATGTATGACAGTGGCCTGGTATCCTTAACACAACTGGAAATACGAAACCAGCAATACCAGAATGCATTGGCGAAGAAAATAAGTGCTGAAAATAAATTAGCAAACAGCAAACAGGATTTGACCATCACCCGAATTGAAATGAATGCACTGCAGCAAGAGAATATAGAAAAAGTAACCAAGGCACAGGGAGAACAGTTTCAATCGTTGACACAAATAGCCAGCGGACAAGCAGATATAGCCAAGCTGGAAAATCAATATGCCAGTTATAATATTCGCAACGGCATGTATTATGTAGTGGCTTCTCAAAGCGGACAAGTGGTGAAAGCCCAAAAGGCCGGTATTGGTGAATTTGTAAAAGATGGTGATATGATTGCTGAAATAGTACCCGATAAAATTCAATATGCAGTTGAGCTATTTGTTCGTCCGTTGGATTTACCGTTGTTGGCACCAGGCCAAAAAGTTCGTTTCCTTTTTGATGGATTTCCGGCCATTGTATTCAGCGGTTGGCCAAAAGCATCATCTGGCACTTTTGGTGGCGAGATAATAGCCGTGGAAAGTAATGTAAGTGTGAATGGTAAATTCAGAGTACTGGTAAAAGAAGATCCAACAGAAAAACCCTGGCCCAAGCAATTGAAAATAGGTGCTGGTGCACAGGGTATTGCGCTACTAAAAGATGTACCGGTGTGGTATGAGCTATGGCGGAATATCAACGGCTTTCCACCAGATTACTACAAACCATCTGTGAACATAAATCAAAAAAGTAAATGATTACCCATAAAAAATACAGAACCTATAAATGGCTTCGCCAAAGAAATAAAAGAAGAAGAGTACTAATCATTTCATGTTCTATTATGATTTTACTCTTAGTAATATATAATTATAAATGCTGAAATAAATCACCTGTATTATTAAAATTTTAAATGAAAAAAAATGAAAAGTAAAATGAAGCTAATGCTACTGGCAACCGGAATGGCGGCTGGTATGATGAATGTACAAAGCTGTACTTCTAAAAAAGAAAGTGACCCGGCCGACAACAACAAAGAGGCTGTGCAACAAACAACAAATCCCAAAGTAGCAGAAACAATTAAAAACTTGGGACTTTCTTATGTAGAAGAAGGTGCGCAAGACATTATTACCTATGATGAGGTAAACGCTGCCCAACAAGCATGGTGTGATGCCTTAGTAAAAATTGGAAAGCTACATGAAGAAGGTGGCGACTACAAAGGATTTGCAGAGCAGGTGCTAAGTGATGCGTATAACTATGACTTTGGTAAAGTATTCTTCAAACCCACCCTGGCTTTTGGAGAGCAAACTTTTAGAACTGATAAAAAAGGGGCACTTGCTTATTTCGTAGGTGGCGATAAAGACTACCCTAATGATAAAGGATTTGCCCTTACTCCTTGGGTAAAAGCCAGGTATGATAACGTTGGCAATAAGAATGAGGGAATACAGATTTATGGATCGGTTGCAATTACAATGGGCAATGTGTGGGTAACAGGCAAAGATGGAAAAGAAGTAATGGTGGATAAAACATTTGTATTTAAAAAAGGCAAGGATGGCAAACTGCGATTGATTGTACACAAATCTGCATTACCATTTTCGCCATCAACTAAATAAATTTTCAAAGATTACCTACTACATTCAAATGTGGTAGGTAACTTATTAAATTCTACTTTACCTAACATTATGCAATATGAATACTCAGTATAAATTAAATATAACCTTTTTTTTATTTCTCGCTTTCTCTTCTTTTAAAGCGACGGCTCAAATTTCTATGGATTCCTCAATGACAATAAAAGAGTATTCAAATTTAGATGAAGCCCTAAAAACACCTGAAAAAGTTTATAGATTAAACTTGAGTAATCAGCAATTTAAAATGCCTCCCGATACTATTTGGAGCAGATTTACAAATTTGGAATACTTGAGTTTTAAAAATGACCATTTAACAACTTTACCCATTGGTATTGGTTATCTAAAAAAACTAAAAGTGCTTGATTTGAGTGGTAATGATTTTAAAATTCTGCCTCAGTCATTTTCAAATCTGGAGAATTTGACAGAATTATTTTTGAATGATGAAAAGAAAATGGATATTGATAAAAGCCTTTTGGTGATTGAAAATTTACCGGGGTTAAAAATTTTACATCTCGAAAATGACAATTTAAAAAAAATTCCTAAAAATTTACTTCATTTTAAAAACTTGCAAACATTATATTTAAATAATAATAAATTCAAACAACTCCCAATTGATCTGAAATTATTGAAAAATTTAAACTATTTAGATTTGCATGACAATAAATTCAGGCTAAATAACCAGGGCTTTAAAAATCAGGATTTCGGAATAAAAATTAGATTTTAAACAACTAAGTATATAATCAAAACCTTTAAGACATTCAACAGTTTTGTGCCCTTGCAAAGTAAGCCACCTCAGATTTTAGATAAATCTGCATTACCATTTGCACCAACTAAATAATATTTTATTTGATTAAACCCCATAACGAAATTTATAATAAAAAGATACAATGAAAACACTGGCTTCAATATTACTAATTATAAATAGTACCGTTATGGGATTTTCTCAGGCACCGGAAAAAAAACTGTCGCCGCAACAGGTAATGGAAATTGTAAAACAATTCCATCCGGTAGCAAAGCAGGCGGATATATTTATTGAAAAGGCAAAAGTAGATGTTACGATTGCCAAAGGCTTGTTTGACCCTGTTCTAAAAAATGAGTTAGCACAGAAAACATTTGATGGCACCGACTACTACTTATACAACCGTCCGGAGCTATCCATCCCTACCTGGTTTGGGGTGGAAGTCAATACAGGTTTAGAAAAATTATCCGGTAGCCGCACTTCTCCTGAAGAAACAGTGGGTGAAACCAGTTATTTCGGTATCAGCATTCCACTAGCCAAGAATTTGCTGATGGATAAAAGAAGAGCAGCCTTGCAATCGGCTAAAATTTACCGTACTGCTTCTGAAGCAGAGAAAAGGAATATGCTTAATGACCTGCTATTGAATGCGATGAAAAGTTATTGGAACTGGGCACAACAATACCAGGTATACAAAATTCTGAGCGATGCAGTAACAGTAAACGAAAAAAGGGTGCAGTTTGTAAGAACAGCTTTCCAATTAGGAGACCGACCAGCTATTGATACAACAGAAGCTTTGACACAATTGCAAAACTTTGAATTACTGCAAAGCCAGGCCTGGTTAGATTTTCAGAATGCCAGACTGGATTTATCTGTCTATTTATGGACAGCCGATACAAAACCTTTTGATCTACCAGAAACAATCAGACCAGATGCAGATTTACAGACTATCAATCTGAATGCCGCCACCATTCCAGATCTGAATAGTTTACTTTCCTCCGCCCGTATTAACCACCCGGAACTGGTGTTGTACAATTACAAATTGGATGTACTGGGTATTGATAAGAAGCTGAAATTTCAGGAGTTACTGCCGGTTGTAAATTTTAAATATAATCAACTGGGCAAAGGATATGATGTACTCAAGACCGCTACCGGGCCATTATTTGAAAACAATTTTCAATACGGCTTAACACTCGGCATACCACTCCGTCTTTCACAGGGCAGAGGGGAATACCGGAAAGCAAAATTAAAAATCACTGAAACCCGGTTACAGCAAAGCCAGAAGCAATTGCAAATAGAAAACAAAGTAAAAAGCTATTACAATGAATTGGTTACACTTAAATCACAAATAGTATTACAGGAGAAAGCCTATAAAAATTATTATGCCTTACAGCGGGGAGAGGAAATCCGTTTTCAGGCCGGGGAAAGTTCTTTATTTCTTATTAATGTGAGAGAAAATAAAACATTGGAGGCTTTGCAAAAGCTCCAGGAGCTAAAGGCAAAATTCTTTAAAACAGAAAATTTGCTGCAATGGGCAGCGGGAAACTTATTATAATAATTACCTAATCTTAAAACTAAATGTATGAAATGTCCATCTTGTGAGGAGCTATTAGTAATGGCAGAAAGACAGGGCGTAGAAATTGACTACTGCCCCAAATGCCGCGGTGTTTGGCTCGATAAAGGCGAATTAGATAAGATTATTGAAAAGTCAGCAGCTGCAGAATCCAATCAACAGTTGAAACAAAACAATGAACAACGAAAACAATTCAATGATGATGACGACGATGATGATGATGACGGCTTTTTCAACCGCGGCGGACGAAACAACAATAATGACAATCCAAATCGGAGACGGGGCGGATTTTTAAGTAACTTGTTTGACTTTGATTAATGTAGGTAAACTAAACCATTATGGATTATCAACTCATTATCTCGCTACTTACCCTTATTGCTCTGGAAGTGGTGCTGGGTATAGATAATATCATTTTCATTTCTATTCTGGCTGGTAAACTTCCCCCCGAGCAGCAGCGAAAAGCAAGAAATGTGGGTATCCTCCTTGCAATGGTAATGCGGCTGGGACTACTGGCAATTATCTCTGTAATAATGAAGCTGGATAATGAGTTGTTTAACCTGTTCAACAACAGCTTCAGTGGAAAAGACCTGATACTGATTGTAGGCGGTTTATTCCTCCTTTATAAAAGTGTAAAAGAGATGTACCACAAAATAGAAGGTGAGCATGAAGACGGAGAGAAGAAAATAACCACAGCCAGTTTTGCCAGTATTATCGGGCAAATACTTTTGTTAGATTTAGTCTTTTCTGTCGATTCAATAATAACCGCTGTCGGCCTGGCCAATGAACTTTGGGTAATGTATGTAGCAGTAATAGTAACTGTTATTATCATGCTGGTGGCAGCAGCGCCTATCAGTAACTTTGTAAATAAGCATCCGGCATTTAAAATCCTTGCACTAAGCTTTCTTATGCTAATTGGTTTTACGCTGCTTGTCGAAGGTTTTGGCATCCACATACCGAAGGGATATATCTATTTCGCCATGGC
>JAEUVO010000086.1 GCA_016786885.1 Chitinophagaceae bacterium
TTCAAAGAAGTTTGCCCGCCTTATCAAGGAAAACAAATACGAAGAGGCCCTTAGTGTGGCCCGCCAACAGGTAGAGAGCGGCGCACAGGTACTGGATGTAAATATGGATGATGCTCTCCTGGACGGAGTACAAGCCATGACAACCTTTTTGAACCTGGTACAAAGTGAACCGGATATTGCAAAGATCCCGATCATGATCGACAGTTCAAAGTTCGAGATCATTGAAGCAGGGCTAAAATGCGTACAGGGAAAATGTATCGTCAACTCAATCTCTATGAAAGAAGGCGAAGCTAAATTCATAGAGCAGGCCATTATTTGCCAGAGTTATGGGGCTTCTGTTATTGTAATGGCATTTGATGAAAAGGGCCAGGCCGATACCAAAGAAAGAAAAGTAAATATCTGTCACAGGGCCTATAAAATATTGACTGAACAAGTTGGTTTCGAACCTCAGGATATCATTTTTGATCCAAATATTTTTGCTGTAGCCACAGGGTTGGAAGAACATAACAACTATGGAGTGGATTTTATTGAAGCCACCAGGGAGATAAAGCAACTAATGCCATTGACCAAAGTAAGTGGCGGGGTGAGTAACCTTTCTTTTTCCTTCCGTGGCAACGACCATGTACGGGAAGCTATGCATAGCGTATTCCTGTACCATGCCATACATGCCGGTATGGATATGGGAATTGTAAATGCAGGTCAGCTGGTAGTGTATGATGAGATAGAGCCTCAGTTAAGAGAACTCTGCGAAGATGTGATCCTTAACCGCAACAATGATAACAATGAAGCAACTGAGAAGCTCATTGCTTTTGCAGAAACAGTAAAAGCAAAAGGTAAGGTTGAGGTAAAGGATGAAGCGTGGAGAAATAACCCGGTAGAGGAAAGGTTAAAACATGCTTTGGTGAATGGTATTACCGATTATATCGATACTGATACAGAAGAGGCCCGCCAAAAATATTCAACACCCCTGGAAGTAATTGAAGGCCCTTTAATGAACGGCATGAATGTAGTAGGCGATCTGTTTGGTGCCGGAAAAATGTTTTTACCACAGGTAGTGAAAAGCGCCAGGGTAATGAAAAAATCTGTTGCCATTCTTACTCCTTATATTGAAGCAGAAAAAGAAGAAAGAAAACAGGCGCATTTAGCTGCCGGAACAGTAAATGTAGAAGCTGCTGGAGCGCCGAAGGTCTTATTAGCAACCGTTAAAGGTGATGTACATGATATTGGAAAAAATATAGTAGGAGTTGTGCTGGGATGCAATGGTTATGATATCATTGATTTGGGGGTAATGGTACCTGCCGATAAAATACTTGATACTGCTGAAAAAGAAAAAGCAGATATTATAGGCCTTAGCGGCCTGATTACCCCATCTCTTGACGAAATGGTGCATGTGGCACATGAAATGAAACGCCGCAATATGAAGCAACCATTACTGATTGGTGGTGCCACCACTTCCAGAATGCATACAGCAGTGAAAATTGCTCCTCAATATAACAATGGGGTACTGCATATTTTGGATGCTTCAAGAAGCGTAACAGCCGTCAGCACCCTTTTGAGCAAAGAGAAAGGAGAATTGCTGCAAAAAACTGCCAGTGAGTACGAAGGACTCAGGAACCAGTTTTTGAACAAAAACAAGAAAGACCTGATTCCGTATACCGAAGCTGTTATTACGAAAGAATATTTCGACTGGAAGAGTTACAAACCAGTTAAGCCTGCTGTTGATGGTGTTAAAGTACTGAAAGAATTTGATCTTGGCACCATTGCAAAATATATAGACTGGGGGCCTTTCTTTATAGCCTGGGAAATGCCGGGCCATTTTCCTGAAGTATTATCAGATAAAATATTTGGCGCTGAAGCGAACCGGCTTTACAATGATGCACAAAAACTGGTGCAGCAAATCGTTGCTGAAAAATGGTTTACCGCAAGCGGAGTTATTGGTTTTTGGCCGGCAACTAGTAATAATGCCGATACAATAACTCTGCAAACAGAAAAAGGAGAAGTAAAACTTGAATCTTTAAGACAGCAGTTGAAAAAAGCGGTTGGACAACCCAGCTACTCTTTGGCAGATTTTATCAAACCCAAAGAATTGGGGGCCGATTATATGGGAAGCTTTGCCGTAACTATTCATGGTGCCAAAAAACATATTGAAAAATTTGCAGCTGAGCATGACGAGTATAATAAAATAATGGTACAGGTATTGGCTGACCGCTTTGTAGAAGCTTTTGCTGAGTGCCTGCATGAAAGAACAAGAAAAGAATACTGGGGTTATGAAAAAGACGAAAGATTGAGCAATGAACAACTGATAAAAGAAGAATATAAGGGCATCCGCCCGGCACCGGGATACCCTGCCTGCCCCGATCATACTGAGAAGTTGAAACTGTTTTCATTACTAAATGTTACCGGTACCATAGGTATTGAACTTACGGAAAGCCTAGCGATGAATCCTCCGGCATCAGTATGTGGCTGGTACATTGCCCATCCGCAAAGCCATTATTTTGGTTTGGGAAAAATTGGTAAAGACCAACTGGAAGATTATGCCAAAAGAAAAGGAATGGCTATAGAAGAAGCGGAAAAATGGTTGAGACCAGTATTGGAGTAATTCCTATTCTTTATTCCACAACCGCTGATTCAGTTTTAGCTCATCAATTATATCAAATACGATATTGATGGTGTTGTAAAAATCTCCCAGCCTGTTATAGTCATTAGCAGAAAAGATGGCCGGTTCAAATAATTCATCTTTTATCGGAACGGCTACATGAATATTTGTGTCGACAAAAGATAAGGAAGTGCCCTCTCCCATCAGTTGCTGCAAACGTACAATCCGTTCCATGAATGACGGCGTGAGGATATACCTTGCTTCCACCTGGTCACTGCTGTACACAATGAACCTTTTCTCAAATTCCACGCTTTCCAGTCTTACCTTTTCCAGGTTCCAGGCAAAGGATGAGAAAAGCTTTGTTAGAAAATTGATCTGGGGATTTCTTTCACTCCAAACATAAGTACGGCCGGAGAAGTTTTTATTAAAATCAGCAATAAAAAAAAGTCCTCTGAAAATTGTCTCCCAATGAGAGCTCTTACCTGAACTTACTTTCCTTTCGGTATGCAATTCGGAGAAACAAAAAAAGGTCTTTTCATGTGTTCCCTCAATATAATCATCTCCTGAATAGCGGTCTGGCTGTTCCACAAAAAGCCCGCTATTTAAATAGTCCGCCTTGCTAATAGAAAGATGAGGGCTATACGTTAAAGAGGGATCAATAAAATGAATGATTTTTCTTACAATAGTTTCTTTGAACTTTTCAGAAAATGATTTTTTAGTTGTTCCGAATAAAACCAAAAATATCAGGGCAGGAATAATGACAATAAAACCCAACAAGCCAGCCACCCCGTTATGTGTGGCAGCAGCAACAATAAAAATAAGGATAGCTACTCCCAGCAACACAAACCCGATTGTTCCTAATTTTTTGACTTTTTGCCGTTCCGTTTCCTGCGGAATCAAAAGTTCCTTCAGCTCCTTTGCATAAAATGTATTAAAATCCTTTACAGAAGACATAAGATGCAGATTATTTAACATTTGCCGAAGGAGCCAATTTTTGTGAATCGGGAATAGAAAAATATTCTTTCTTTCCCATTCCGGCTAAAGAAGCAATCACCGAAGAAGGAAATGTCTCAATAGCATTATGATAATCGTTAACTGCTGCATTATAAAAACGCCTTGATGCTGCCAGCTGTTCCTCTGCTTCATTGATAGCACCTTGTAACCTCAGAAAGTTTTCACTGGCTTTTAGTTGCGGATAGTTTTCAAAACTGACAAAAATTTGCTGTAAAACCGTATTGATCTGGTTATCCAGCTTTACCCTTTCATTGGCAGATAAGTTATCCTGCATTACTTTTTGTCTTAATTCCGTAACACTTGTCAGCAATCCCCTTTCATGCTGCATATAACCTTTAACCGTTTCTACCAGCTGTGGTATCAGGTCATACCTTTTTTTAAGCATCACATCAATTGAAAAAAATGCGTTGTCAACGGCATTTTTCTTCCTGATTAGATTGTTATAAATAAAAACAGGGATCAGAATTACGAATAGTATTATAATAATTATCAGCGGTGACATAAGTGCCGGTTATATATAGTTTATTTTTTTACCTGATTCGGCCGCAACTACAAAATATTGATATTGCTGAATTCTTGTTTTAATTGTTCCGAATTTTGGAAATGAATTGATTTGATACCTAATTCCTCTGCCGCTTTTACATTCCGCCGGTTATCATCAATAAATAAGGCTTTGGCTGGGTCAACATTATACCGGCTCAATAATCGTTGATAAAAATCAGGAAAGGGTTTCCTGGTTTTTTCCTCACCACTCACCACTCTTCCGTGAAACCAATGTAAAAAATCATACCGCACCAGTGCAATATCAAAAAGATTAGCCTGCCAGTTAGTTAAGGCATACTGTTTGAATTTGTTTGATTCTCTCAGCATTCTGAATATATCAACCGTCCCCTGAACAGGTCCGTTCAGCATATCGGTCCAGCGTCCATAGTAATCCCTGATGGGCTTTTCCCAGCCTGGAAATTCAGACACCAGCAATTGGGTCGCTTCTACAATTGACCGGCCCGCATCCTGTTCTTCATTCCAGTCGCTGGTGCAGATATGACGAAAGAAATAATCTCTTTTCTCTTCAGATTCAAAATAGCTTTCGTTAAAAACGTATTTGGGGTTCCAGTCGATAAGCACACCGCCTAAGTCCCAGATAATTGTTTCAATCTTCATAGTTTTCTACTGATGATTATAACGCATTTTCAGCCATATCATAATGCCGGACATAATCAACATTACAGCATTAGTAAGGATAATGACCCAGTTATTTATCATTACTCCGTAGACAAGCCACATTATTTCATTTACAAAAGCAATAATAAACATGTAGAGCGAAACATCTTTAGCAGATTTTTCCTTCCATGTTTTTAATACCTGGGGTAAGAAAGTAAATGCAGTTAATGCACCGGCTGCATATCCCAACATATCTGCTGCTGTCATTATTTATACTTTTTAATTAGTTTAATTTCTTCTGCTCTTGCCGGTATCAAACTTACAGCACTTCCCCCGCCAGGGGCCAGTTTTAATTTCAATATTGTTTTTGCATCAACCAGAAATTTTTCAATTACATAGGCTTCAGGATTGTCTTTCCAATGTGCATTATCTGCATCCCGGTAAATAGTCGCCACATACTTTTTATCTGTATCCAGGAATGATAAGGAAGTGGAAAAATTTCTTGCATTCTCATCTGTGATAGCGCCTACAAACCAATTATTGCTTCCTTTAGCTTTTCTGGATATGATCACATAATCGCCGGGTTCAGCTTCCAGCATCCTCGAATCATCCCAATCCACTGCCACATCTTTGATGAACTGGAACGCATCCATTCGGGCTTCATAATTTTCGGGCAGATCGGCTGCCATTTGCAAAGGGCTGTACATTGTTACATATAGAGCCAATTGTTTTGTCAGCGTTGTATGCACCTGTTCTTTTTTATCAGCGTTATAATGATTCATTTTTATTTTGAATATGCCCGGTGTATAATCCATTGGTCCTCCCATCAATCTTGTAAAGGGTAATATGGCTTCATGATCAGGCATATTACCTACACTCCATGCATTAAATTCGTTCCCTCTTGCTGCTTCGCTGGCCAGCCAGTTAGGATAAGTTCTGTGCAAACCAGTGGGGCGAACCGGCTCATGTGCATCTACCATTATATGATGCTGAGCAGTTTTAGCAGCTACTCTTTCATAGTGGCGTACCATCCATTGCCCGTCATGATGCTCTCCTCGTGGGATTATTCGTCCTACATAACCGGTTTTCACGGCATCATAACCAAAACGGTTCATAAACCTGTATGCTGTATCCATCCATCTTTCGTAGTTAGTAGCAGATCCGGATGTTTCGTGATGCATAATGATCTTTACTCCTTTTGATGCTGCATATTGTTGCAATTCTTTTACATTAAAATCGGGATATGGTGTCACAAAATCAAACACATCTTCTTTCCATTGGCCAAACCAGTCTTCCCATCCTGTATTCCATCCTTCTACTAGAACTCCCTGTATTCCATGAGTGGCAGCAAAGTCAATATATCTTTTGACATTAGCAGTGGTTGCCCCATGCGGAACTTTAGTCGATTGCTGAGAACCAACCTGTCCACCACTATAATCCCAGCTGCTTTTGCCTACATGCATTTCCCACCATACGCCTACCATTTTCTGTGGTTTTACCCATGCTGTGGCATCAGCTACTTTTGAAGGTTCATTCAGATTTAAAATCAACTTTGAAGCAAGAATCTCAGTTGCTTTATCACTTACAATAATGGTTCTCCACGGGGTGGCAAAAGGCGCCTGTAAATAGGCCTTATTTCCTACTGCATCCGGAACAAGATGAGAAGTGAAAATAAAAGATGATTTATCCAGCACAAGGTTCATGGCGGGATAATTTAACAGAGCTGCCTCATGAAGATTGATATACAAACCATCTGCTGATTTCATCATCAATGGCGTTTGTACAGCATTGTTATCAAAAAAGGTCTTGGCATGTATCTCCTGGGCAAAACCGCCGCCTGATGCATCAATTTTACTCAGGCTGCTGTTATAATAGCCATACTCATTTGTGTCATAATCACCCGGGATCCAAAAAGCATTGTGATCCCCTGTAACAGCAATTTGAGTTAACTCGTCTGCAATGATAAAATGATTCAGTTTTGTCTGTGCAGGAAACAAATAGCGAAAACCAACACCGTCATTAAAAATCCTGAAGATTACCTGGACCTGAATACCAGACCCCGAACGATCAGCAAGTTTTAATACAATCTGTTTATAATTATTGCGGATAGAATTTACTTCGCCCCAAACAGGTTTCCATGTTTCATCCGTAACGGATGAATCTATTGCAAGCAGATCAAATTTTAATAACGATAACTCCGGGTTTTTTAGTTTCATGCCCAACCCCGAGGGTTCAATTGCTTTCTTCCCCTTATAAAACACCCGGTATACAATATCTCCATTTGTGCGGTGAAGTATTCCTAGCTGAATATTATTATCAGGTGAGCTAATAGTTATTGATTGGTCTGCGAAGGCCTGCTGTACAATCCCTGACATGAAAAGGATTGTAAGCAATCGTTTAAGTAACATACAAATAAATTTTTGTGAAGTTACTTAGTTCTGTGTAAAGAGTACACAAACAGGTCAGCGCTTTTCAAATAACCACCACAAACGTTTCCGGGGCTTTATCTTGTAGTTAGTCCAGATATAGTGAGTGATATGAGCCATCGCTTCATCCACACTATCCGTTACTAAAACCAGGTCCATATCTCCCGGCGAAATGGTACCCTGCTTTTCCATTTCCTTGATCGTAGTAAGCAAAGGGGTATAATATTCTTTTCCGAACAGCACAACCGGAAACTGGCTGATTGTTTTTGTCTGGACCAATGTCAGTGTTTCGAATAATTCATCCATAGTACCAAACCCGCCAGGCATAATGATAAAAGCATACGAATATTTCACCAGCAGTACTTTCCGAACAAAAAAGTGCTCAAATGTCACCGATTTATGCAAGTAAGGATTCTCTTTTTGTTCAAATGGAAGTTGAATATTGCATCCCACCGACTTACCACCGTTTTCAAATGCTCCCCGGTTAGCCGCTTCCATAATGCCGGGCCCGCCACCGGTCATAGTAGTCATTCCGGACAAGGCAATTCGTTTTCCAAGCTCTCTCGCCTGGTCGTAGTAAAGATGATTTTCTTTATATCTTGCCGACCCGAAAACAGTAACGCAAGGCCCAACAAAGTGTAAGGATCTGAATCCTTTTATAAATTGCCAGAAAACCCTCCAGGCAAATAATAACTCATAACCCCTGCCTTTAGGGCCTTCGAGATACACAGGTTCTTTAGGTGGAATAACAGGATTTATCTTTGATTTAACTGAAGCTTCCATAGAAAATGTAAATTGCCAGACAATTTAATCATTATTACAATGCGAATAATTTCTTACAACGTAAATGGAATAAGAGCTGCTATAAAAAAAGGGTTTCTTGACTGGCTGAAAACAAATCCGGCAGATGTAATATGTCTGCAGGAAACAAAGGCCGTACAGGGTGATGTGGATACAAAAAAATTAAATGAGCTTGGCTACCATGACTATTGGTTCAGTGCACAAAAGAAAGGATACAGCGGCGTAGCCGTATTTGCCAAAGTAAAACCTGACAAAATAGAATTAGGTAATGGGCATGGTCCAAGTGATGATGAAGGAAGAGTGATACAACTGGATTTTGGAGATACCCGGCTTATCAATGCTTATTTTCCAAGTGGTACTAGTGGCGATGAAAGACAAGACTTCAAATATCAATGGCTTGACGAATGCTTTAACTGGCTGACTAAACTTAAAAAAAAATATCCCAAACTTATTTTGTGTGGTGATTATAATATTGCACACACTGAAATAGACATACACGATCCAAAAGGAAATAAAAAATCTTCCGGTTTCCTACCGGAAGAAAGAGAATGGATGACAAAATTTCTTGCAAGCGGCTGGATTGACACATTCCGGACGTTTCACCCTGAACCTCATCGATATAGCTGGTGGAGCCAGCGATTTCCTTCGGTACGATTGAATAATAAAGGCTGGAGAATTGATTATATAAATGTTACAGAACCTTTAAAAAAGCACCTGAAAGACGCAGAAATATTTCCTGATGTAAAACATTCTGACCATTGCCCGGTATATTTAGATATCAAATTGTGATCACTGCCGGTAACTGATATTTTTCGTTTACTTCACTGGGTATTGACCGGCAACTATTGTAAACCAAAATTCTCTTTGATGGGCGGAATTATTGTTTTAGTTATTCTGATACCTGTTATTTTTCTTTTCCTTTTAGTAACCATATTAAATCGTAGCGGCGAGCAGCAACGTTTGCTTGAATCCTTATACGACAAAATAAGAGAACTCACTGGCGAAGTAGCTTCCTTAACAAAAGAGTTAAGAGAACAAAAAAAGGGAAAACCTGTCATTCACCAACAAGAGGAAAAAGTAGTGCCGGTATTGCCCAATCCCGTTTCGCTGTCAGAAACAATCAAAAAAGAAGAACCATTAGTAGCATCACCCACACTTCCTGAACTATTAAAAGGCGAAACTGTAAATAAAGAACAGGAAACCAGAAAGAATGAAAATGTAAAGCCTTATGTTCCCGCATTTTTCAGCCAAGAGAAGAAAGAAAATACAGATATTGAAAAATTCATCGGGGAAAATCTGGCCAACAAAATAGGTATTACCATCCTCGTACTGGGTATTTCTTTTTTTATTAAATACGCAATTGATAAGAACTGGATACACGAAGCAGGACGGGTAATCATTGGTCTGGTAAGCGGGGGCATCCTTATCGGATTAGCGCATTATTTCCGGAATAAATACAGATCCTTTAGTTCTGTGCTGGTGGGGGGTGGCCTTACAGTTCTTTATTTCAGCATTGGTTTCGCCTTTCACCAATACCACCTGATCAGCCAGACTACTGCTTTTATTATCATGGTTATCATTTCTGGTCTAGGAGTCATATTATCTTTGTTTTATAACAGGCAGGAGTTAGCTATCCTCGCAACCATTGGTGGATTTATTACCCCTTTTCTTGTCAGCACAGGTCATGAAAATTACATTGCCTTATTCACTTATTTATGCATTCTTAATGCAGGCCTGATGGTGCTGGCATGGTTCAAGCGATGGCCAGCTATTAATACCATTGCGCTGTTTTTTACAACGGTTATCTATGGGGGATGGCTTATCAAAAGAGCAGCCTTTTCAGATGAAATGTTACCACATAAAGAGGCATTGCTCTTTGCGTCTTTATTTTATATTCTTTTCATAGTGATGAATATTATTAATAGCATCCGATTAAAAAACAAGTTCACTGCTTTTGATTTCATCATTCTGCTAAGTAGTAATTTTCTCTACTATACAGCTGGAATGATCATACTTACCCGATGGAATGATGGTGATTACCAGGGGCTTTTCACTTGTTTGCTTGGTGGAACCAACCTGGGCCTGGCGATGATTTTTTATAAGAAGAAAAGTACAGACCGGAATTTCGTTTCCTTGTTGATAGGTCTTGCTGTTACTTTCCTTTCCCTGATTGCACCGGTACAGTTCAAAGGAAATCATATCACCCTGTTTTGGGCTGCAGAAATTGTTGTACTATTCTGGTTATACCAACGATCAAAAATTGTATTGCTAAAAATTGCTTCGCTGATAGTAACCTTATTAATGCTCATCAGCCTTGTATCCACCTGGCTGAAAGTGTATTTTGCAGATAATACGATTATACCCGTTATACTTAACAAAGGCTTTGTTACAACAATCGTTTCATCTGTTGCTTTGTTTGCATATTACATACTATTAAAAAAAGAAAATGAGACAGCAGTTTACAAAGATGTTTCTATAAAAACTGTCAGAAGGGCCATACTGATTATGGCCATCAGCCTGGCTTACCTTTCTGGCATACTGGAAATATTCTACCAATTCAACACACGGAACCCCGATGTTCCTTCATCTGTAATTTACCTGCAGGCTTACACCTATATTTTTGTTATCATACTACTAGGTATCCTAAAAAAAGATACTGCCTTGCCTTTGCTAAAATTATTGCTTACCGGATTTAGTCTTGGCATCTATATAATGGGGTTAACTAATACCCAGGAACTCTCATTATTCCTGATCAATAATAGTACTGGTATCTATTTTATACCCCATTGGATCGCAGCAATCCTGCTCTTATGGTTGCTTTACGATCTTGTCGTTTTCTTTTTCCAGGAAAAGAACAATAATTGGTCAGCATACAAGGAAATCTTTACCTGGATCATTACCGCAAGTATGTTGCTTGTATTAAGTATTGAAATGTACCATGTCATATGCTGGACTAATTACAGGGATGAAGCAGATTGGGCCTTGTGGGAAAATCTTTACTACAAGGCCGGGTTAAGTATTCTTTGGGGACTCTGTTCTTTTGCTATGATGTGGCTAGGTATGAAAAAAGACTTTAAACCGCTCCGCATCATTTCATTGACCCTTTTTACTATCACAATCAGCAAACTGTTTATTTATGATATACGCAATATTCCTCCTGGTGGTAAGATAGCTGCATTTATTTTATTAGGAGTTTTACTTCTTGCTGTGTCTTTTATGTATCAACGGCTCAAAAAAATTATTATTGATAATACCACTGAAATGTAATTTGCGCTATGATCATTTATAATGTAACGATCAAGGTAAATCACTCAATAGCTGCAGCCTGGCTTACCTGGCTAAAGGATGAGCATATCCCGGATGTGACAGGTACTGGTTGCTTTAATCATGCGACTATTTTGCACCTTATTGAAGCTGATGATGAGGAGGGCATGACCTATGCGGTACAATATCATGCAGAAAGTAAGGGACTATACAACCGGTATATAGAAATATTTGCGGATGAAATAAGAAAAAAGGGGATCGAGAAATGGGGCAATCAATTCATAGCCTACCGCACTGTTATGCAGGTTGTGAATTGAGTGTGCAAAAGAATATTTACAGGCCTCTCTATTTAATAAACAGTTGTATATTCCCCGCAAACCCTTGTCCTGCCTGAATTTCATTGATCATTTTACAGAATCCGCTATAGTAAAGACTTTCAGCGTTTGTGGCAGATGATGACGCTAAATGCAGGGAAATGGCAAACCGCTAAAATCCTTGTCCCTTGCGGCTTCGGGGCTTTTACTACTAAAAAATTGGAGAATAAAAATTTTTTGCCGGTATCAAAAACCGTCTAAATTTGTCGCCGTTAGCAAAACATATAAAAATACAAATCATGAACAAAGCCGAATTGATCGCAAAGGTGTCCGATGATACAGGTATCACCAAGACGCAGGCAAACGCTGCCCTTGATTCTTTTGTAGAAGCAGTTACAAAAACATTAAAAGGTGGTGGTAAAGTTACCCTGGTTGGATTTGGTACATTTTCCGTATCTAAAAGAGCTGCCCGCAATGGCCGGAACCCGCAAACTGGCGCTGTAATTAAAATCAAAGCAAGAAAAGTAGCTAAGTTCAAAGCTGGTAAAGAACTTGCCGGTAAATTGTAATTACACCCTTACTGTATTAAGAAGCTCCTGTGCTTATATCAGTGCCGGAGCTTTTTATATTAAAACAGCTTTAATTTTGTATCACATATTAAAAATCAATTATCATGGGAAGAGGAGATAAAAAAACCGCTAAAGGGAAACGTTTCAAAGGTTCATTTGGTAAAAGCCGTCCGGCTGTATCCCCGGCAGCAAAGAAGAAAGCTGCTAAAAAAAGTAAGTAATTAACCGGTAGTACAAACTACCCGTTTCTAACTTGTAGTTTGTACTATTATTCCTTATCTCTCATTGCCTGCTTACATCCTGGTAGTAATCTCTGGTTAGCTAAAAAAAACCTTCGTAGGGGCACAATGAAATTTTTTGATCCGGTTTTTACAAATTAGTCTTTCGTTGTATCAACTGATCTCTCTCTTCGGCTATCACATTTAGCATACTCTCCAGTTCACCAATTCTTTTAAGCTGTCCTTCAAGTTTTTTGTTAGTATCCGTCATAGCCTGCATGTCATTATTCAGCTCTTCCAGGTAAGCAACTCTTTTTTGCAATTGCTGGCGTTGAAAATCAGATTCCTTCAGTTTGTCTTCGGTTTCTGTCATTTCCTGCCTTAATCGCCTAGCTTCTTCAACGGCTGCCTGGTATTTCAATTTTTGTTCTTCGAAATCACGGGTCATTTTATGTTGAACTTCCTTTAGCTCTTCGTACTCAAGGTTAATTCTTTTAGAGATATTTACCTGGTTTTCCAGCTTATGCATCTTATCCTGCAGTACATTGAACTCACTATAGGCACTGTCAAGCATTGCATTCATCTCAGTGGTCAGGTGTTCCTTCTGCCTTATATTATTTATCTCTTTTTCCTTTTGAGAAAGCCTGAACCGTAAATCATCAATTTGCGAAGAAAGTTCCTCATTTGTTTTAATGATCTCTTGTTGTCTTTCTTCCGTTTCTTTTACAATATCTATTTGTCCTAGTAACTGATTGATCTTTTCATTGTGCTCCAGCAAGCTGCTTTGAGCCAGTCTGAGCTGTTCAATATAATCCGGTTTTTCTGCTTGTGCAGCAGTTGACTGTAAGGGGGCCTTTTTACGCATTGATTCCATTTCAGTCTGTAACTTTTTATTTACAATGCGCATCTCCTCCGCTTCAATAGTATAGATATTACAGTTCTCTTCCGCATCAGCTAATAGTTTTCTTAGCCTGTCAAGTTCTTTGTCCCTTAATTCTGTATCGTTGAAATACTTCAATTTCCAGACTTCCAGTTCTTTATTTAGTTTTCCGGTAATATCCGACGTAGCATCTTTGAGAGATTTACGACTTACAATAAAAAAATGGATAGTGATGCCCAGGGTAATAGCACCCAGCATGAGAACAATTATCTCAATGACTGATAAGGAAAGGGTGGGCATAAGCTGTTAAGTAAGGTTCGTAAACTATTAAAAATCCGGCAAATAGCCGTTAAATAGTTTTTCACAGGTGTGCTTTCGAAGCTGGCACAAGATAGTATTCTCTGCGAAAAATTAAATAGTAAATACACCCCGGAAAAACACCTTAGCCTCTGACCAGTGTGCCTACTTTTTCACCTGTAACCACCCTTCTAAGGTTGTCCGGCTTATTCATATTGAAGACAATGATTGGGAGATTGTTTTCCATGCAAAGCGTAAAAGCTGTCATATCCATCACCTTTAAATTCTGTGACAGACATTCCTGGAAAGTTATGACGTTGTATTTAGTAGCTGAAGGATCTTTTTCAGGATCAGCGGTATAGATACCATCTACCCTCGTACCCTTTAAAATTACATCTGCACTTATCTCAATAGCCCGTAATGAACCTGCCGTATCAGTAGTAAAGTAAGGATTTCCTGTACCGGCCCCAAAGATTACCACACGGCCCTTTTCAACGTGGCGGATAGCCCGGCGGCGGATATAAGGTTCAGCGATTTGTTCCATTTTTATGGCGCTTTGTAACCGGGTATAAACCCCAATTCTTTCTAATCCTGCCTGTAAAGCCATACCATTAATAACAGTAGCCAGCATTCCCATATAATCACCGTGTGCTCTTTCAATTCCTGTTTCTGCCTCATTCATTCCCCGGTAAATATTACCCCCGCCAATTACTATGGCCACCTGCACACCCAGATCTGTTATAGACTTAATATCCTGTGCATATTGGGCTATCACATCGGTGTCGAAACCAAAGTTCTTATCACCCATTAAAGCTTCGCCTGAAAGTTTGAGAAGAATTCGTTTGTACTTAGGTAACATGGAATAGAAATTTCGCTGCGAAGATAGGGGTTTTGCCTATTGTTTAACGGCTCTAAGACTGTATACCACGGGTATCTTTCCTTCCAGTCCTTTTATATACCATTTACCGGCTTCAAACTCCACTACATTCCGAAAACAAGGATAAGGTGAATACATATGCTCATTAAACATTTCTATTCTCAATCCTGCTCCTATAAGCACATTCAGCACTTCGCTAATACTGTGATTCCAGCTATACTCCTTTCCCTTTATATCAGCATTCCTGTCTGTATAGGTTCCTTCGTTTTCTGTAACTATCACTTCTGTTTTTTCATAAGAATACTTGATATGGGTAAAATCATCATCAAAAACCCATACCATTGGATGGAATTCGGCAATGTAGAAAGTACCGCCGGGTTTTAGCCTTTCTGCTATCATTTTAGCCCATGGCTCAAGATCGGGAAGCCATCCAATAGTGCCATAGGAAGTAAATACAATATCGAATTGCTCCTTCACGAATTTACTGGTGTCTAAAACATTACAACATACAAAAGAAGCATTTAACCCCAGCTCTTTATTCAACTTTTCGGCCTCCTCGATTGCCTTATCAGACAGATCAACACCCGTAACTTTGGCCCCCTTTCTCGCCCAATCAAGACTATCCATTCCAAAATGGCATTGCAGATGAAGGAGTGTCTTACCTTTTACATCACCCAGCTCTGTTAGTTCTATCGGTGTCAATACTGTTTCGCCATCTTTAAACCCCGCCAGGTTGTAAAATGCCGAGTCCCGGTGAACAACAGTTCTTTGATTCCACAAATCCCTGTTGGCATCAAAATATAAATTATAGTCCTGCATAAGGTCATAAAAATAGACAACATTGGAATTGCCGGAGCATTTTCATACAAACTTTCGGGTTCATTCTTGTATTACTCTTGAATCTCCTGTTTGTATGATATTTTTTATCAGCGGATCGCCCTGGTAATAAATCCTGCTCTGGCCCGATGCATTGGCAGTAAAAATATTACCCACTTTTATTTTTATAGTAGATTGTCCCGTAGCCGTTACGTCCGCAGCAACAACCGTTGATAACCCATAAGCCAGGATTTCGGATTGGCCGCTTGCGTCAGCCTCAAAGCCGGTCGCTGTACCACCCTGGAATTCAATTTTTGACTGACCGCTGGCTTGTAACAGAAATTTAGGGGCACTCATATTTACCCAACAAGCAGTTTGACCGGATATATTAAAGTTCACCAGGTCTGTTTCTGCAAAACCTGATAATGTAGCCTCCGACTGACCGGCAAGAACCAATCCTTCAATAGAGGGAAGGGTAATAGTGAAATACACCCGTTTCCTGTTAGACCTATAGTGATCATACTCAATCTTAAGAGATGAGTCTGTTATACTTAATACAAGTTCATTGATATCTCTTTCTTCTCCCCTGGCAAGAATAGAATAAGAAGTTCCTTTGGTTATAGTAAACCGATGCTGGTTCCCGGCTTCAATTTTATTAAAATCAACATAATGGTAATTTCTTTCTATTGCATTTTCGGGCTCCTTTGAACAAGACAGCAAAGTGGTTATGCAAGAAACAAGGAGGATAATTGATGTGGCACTTTTTTTCATAATAAGGCTATAGGTTTTATGATTAATGATTGAGCAAAACTCATAATAACAATAAAGCAAAACAATCGCATGAAGATGTGAAAAAAGAGAGGCCCTCTCTTGACAAAGAAGGCCGTGATTGATTGCTTATGTAGGAGTAATTAAATATGTATTTCATAATTCAACAAGTAAAGTCACAATTGTCGCTTTTTCAGGCTGCTTGTGGCCCTGTAAACAACAGCCAGGTAGAATTATTTACAACATCTGGCTGAGCAGTAGAAATTGTCTTACGATATATGGTAATAGTTTCTGCTAATTCATCGTGAATATCTTTTTCAGCGATGAAAAAATCATAGAATTTCCTCATGACCTTTCTGTGTACCATAATAGTTTCTGCCAGTTCCTGGTGAATATTTTTAGGCCCTTGAAATTTTTGCGGATCACCGCTGTTTATCCCGGTCGTGCCGGCACTGTTCATTTTCTTCATACAATCAGGTTTAATGGTTTAAGGTTTTTGTTGATACAAAGATGATTATTGATTAAATGGTATACAATCACATATTGGGGTGAAAATCCAAACTGGTACAAAACAGACGTTTGTACCATTGATACACTTGTCACCGGTAGGTTAAAACATCCATTACCCGGGTTCTTTTCGAAAAATCCAAAGATCAAAAAAGGTTACTCAGGCAGGACCACATAAACATGTTATTTTATTCTGGCAACGTCCAGAATAGGTAAGCTCTTATTAGATTTGTATACATGAAAAAAATCCTGTTGCTTACCGGATTAATTTATTCCTGCATTGTCTGCGCACAACAGGGATACACTTTCAACCGTATTAGCACAGATGACGGAACAGGCCTGGCATCAAACGTAGTGTATTGTACTTACCAGGATGTCAAAGGATTTATATGGGTTGGTACTGCTAACGGCTTGCAGCGATTTGATGGAAATAAATTTATCACCTTCGGCACCAGCAATCCAGGGAGTAACAAACTACCTGTTGCCGACCTTTTACAAATACTTGATGCAGGCAATGGTAACATCTGGTTGTTTTTCAATACCCGGAAAGAAGTCGGGGTTTTTAATCCGACAACCTTTGATTACCATATTATCCCAATAAAAAACTCACAACCGATTCCTCCAAGAGCCAATATGAGATTATGGAAAGACAGCAAGAAAAATGTTTTTCTTTCTATCTGGAAATACGGGATCATCCGGTTTGATGAAAGACAAAAAGCCTTCACTGATGAAAATTATTTTCCCTTACCGGCCGGCTGGAAAGCCAGTACCAGCGTTTTTGAGGATACTATAAGAAAAAGGTATTGGTTTCCTTGCCCCGACAGCGGTCTCGCCGTATATGACACAGATGCAAAAAAAGTATATACCCGCCATTTCAACCCATTACATATCCCACTACTCGAAAACAAAATGATTCAACCGGGAGTGACAGAGTTTTTCATTGACCGCAAACGAAGGCATTGGGTATTTAACTGGACCGGTGCCCAGAACAAATGGTGTTTTAATGAAAGCGGAACATTACTAAAAGATACTGCCGGCATAAATGACAATCCTGAATATTCAGAACTGGTAAATTTCTTCGAAACAAAGGACTCTGTGTTATGGGTGTATGGAGCTAACGGTCTTTTTAATTACGATAATAATATTGATCGTTTTTATTTTTACGAAACCGCTTCTGCTATAAGCGCTACAGGCATCAGGTATCAATCAGCTAACCAGGTAATGGAAGATCGTGACGGAAGTATCTGGATTGCCACCGATAACGGTTTATATTTTGCTTCTACAGGTAGTGGAACTTTCAATGTGGTTAACCTGCTTTTTGATGAAAGCAAAGGCGCTGTAGATATAACTGATTTACTTCAGCTGCAAACCGGCGAATTCTGGTTCGGTACCTGGGGCAGAGGCATAATAACTCTTGATAAAAATTTTGACCGGTATGACGCAGGCATCTACAATAACGTACCGGCAATGGATAATGCAAGACGTATAATGTATAACCAGGTATGGGCATTATACCAAAATATAGATGGTAAAGTATGGATAGGCTGCCAGGCCGGTAAATATATGATTCATGATGCAGCCACTCGCAAAACCAGTTTCCTGGACCTTAAAGAAGCAGAAGAAACCACCATCCGGTATATTACGGCTGACAAAAATGGAACTATCTGGATAGCCACCCAACGGGGTCATATTATCAAGTATGATGGAAAAACATTTACAACTGTTCAAAAGCTTGGAACCATTATTCCAAAAATACTCATTGATAACAGCGGGCTATTGTGGCTCGCTACTCACAACCAGGGTTTATACTGCCTGAGCAGTGATGGTACAAACATACTCCAGCATTACACCAGCGACAGTAAAACAAACCCCCTTTTCATTAACTCAGGAAGTGATATTGACCAGATCAACGACAGCACCATTGCATATGGCGCCGGCGCTCTTAACCTTATTAACCTAAAAACAGGCAATGTAACATGGCTTACGTTTGATGATGGATTACCCGGAAATACTATACAAAGGGTAAGGGCAGATAATAATGGCAACTTGTGGATCATTACCCTGAACGGACTTTGCCGCTATAATTCTAATACAAAGCGGTTTACATCTTATGGCCGGAAAGATGGCATTACACTGGCTAATATGACAACAAAAGCCGATTATCAATGTACTGAACACTACATCATGTTTACAGGTTCTAATGCCGTCATGTTCTTTCTGCCTTCTATCTTTGATAACCAGGAACCCCCTCCGGATGTTGTAATAACAGATTTTAAGCTTTTCAATGATTACGTTCCTGTAGATTCGTTACTGGCTTTGCCCAAGCTGCAATTAAATGCTCATCAGAATTCATTTTCTATCTATTTTTCTTCATTAAGTTATTTACAAAAAGAAAAACTTACCTATTACTATAAAATGGAGGGAATTGACAAAGACTGGATAAAAGCAGACGGACAAAGCTTTGTGAACTACTCTTTACTTCCACCCGGGTCTTACACTTTTTATGTTTATTGTGAAAATATTGATGGAGTCCGGTCAAAAAATATTACCTCGTTCAAGATATATATCAAGCCTCCGTTTTGGAGGACCTATTGGTTTATCAGCAGCGGGCTTTTCTTATTATCACTTCTTTTATACACATTGCACCGGATGAGGGTCAATCGCATACTGGCTGTAGAAAAGATAAGGAACCGGGTTGCCAGGGACCTGCATGATGATATGGGATCCACTTTAAGTACGATCAATATCTTAAGTACGATGGCGAAGAGCCGGCTAAACACAGATTCAGTTAAAACAAGCGAATATATCAGCAAGATTAGCGAAAATAGTCAGCGGATGATGGAGGCAATGGATGATATTGTATGGAGTATCAAACCTATGAATGATAACATGCAAAAGATCACGGCCCGGATGAGAGAGTTTGCCACCAGTGTTCTTGAAGCTAAAGACATTGAAGTGGATTTTGATATAGAGGAAAAAATGTATGATGTGAAACTCAATATGGAAGCAAGAAGAGATTTCTTTCTTGTATTTAAAGAAGCTATTAATAACGCTGCCAAATATTCTAAAGCAAGTAAAATTTGCGTTGCATTAATAACTAAACCGGGCCGGCTGGAGCTTACTGTAAAAGATAATGGTAAAGGCTTTATTGTTGCCGAAGCAGACAGTGGAAATGGTTTAAGTAACATGCAAAAAAGAGCTGACGCCATGAAAGGGATATTACAAATTACATCAAAACAGGGTGAAGGAACTACAGTTAAATTAACTGTACCAGTTCTATAATTCAGAATAAAATGAACAAAGCATTAAGTCAAAAGTTTCGTTTTTTTACATTCATCTGCATAGCATTGCTCGCATATGTACATGGATATAATCTGAAAGAAACATACCTGGCCCCTTACAGTACTGTTAATGAGCCGCTGACTTTTACTTCCTTTTTTGAATATTTCGTGGCTAACGGCCTGCTGCGTTTCAGGATACCGATGCTTTTCATTATATCCGGTTACTTATATGCCGCATACGATCAGCGGCCATATCTGCAGCAAATAAAAAAAAGATTTAAAACGCTTATTATTCCTTTTTTACTTTGGAGTGCTGCCGCCCTGTTACTCACTTTCCTACTACAACAATTTTCTTACACAGCTGATATAGTAAGTACTGCCAAGCTGGACCAATTGCAGGACAACAGGCCTTATACAGAAATCGGCTGGAGAGGAATGTTGCAACGCTGGCTATCCGCTCCTGTTGCTTACCAGCTTTGGTTTATTGTTTCACTTTTTATCTATAACCTCATCTATCCATTAATACGCTGGCTGGTCATAAAGATTCCTTATATATGGCTACCACTAACTTTTCTGTCATTCTTTTTAGGATTTCAATTTATATATATTGACGGCCGGGGTCTTTTTTTCTTCTCCCTGGGAATATTTCTGCAAAAGAAAAAAATATCCATAGAAAATCAACCTGCCTGGTTTAGTACCGGGCTTGCTTTTATTTTCTTTATCGGATTCACAGTGATCAAGACATTTATGGCATTCGAACTTGAGCCTAATACAATAGGTACATCGTTAACTTTACTGATATTTTATCAGCTTTCTGTACTGGCAGGTATTATGGCTATGTGGTTCGGTTCAGATAAAGTGATCAAATGGTTTATGAATAAAAAATGGTTTCACCAGGCAAGCGGCTTCTCGTTTTTCTTATATGGAATGCATGTACCCCTTCTGCCATATATGATGGCCATGGCAGTAAAGGAATTAAGTTTTCTGCCTGGTTATCGTTTACTCAGTTATATCATCATCCCTGCTTTTGTTGTTGTTCTTTGTATCGGCACTGGTCGTGTATTAAAAAAATACCTGCCCGCATTCTATAGAATATTGACAGGAGGCAGAGGTTTTTAAGCAAAAAAACTGTCTAATCCCCTCCTTAAGTTATTGAAATAGTTGGAGTTATAAATTTTTGGGTATTTCACATTAATATGTGATTGGAGGCGCCTAGTCAGATAAGTAGATTTGTATAAAGGCTTGATAGTATAAATACAAACACCACACATGATTAAGGTAATTCTGTATGAAGATAACCCTCAGCTCCGCGAAGGGTTAACCATGCTTATTGATGGTAGCGATGGTTTTGAAATCCTTGCTTCATTTAAAAATTGCAGCAATGTGATACAAGAAGTAGAGGCTTTTAATCCTGATGTCATCCTGATGGATATTGATATGCCTGTAGTTAATGGCATTGAAGGATTGAAACTTATCCGGCAGAAAAATCAGGAAGTAAAAGTTTTGATGCTGACAGTTTTTGATGATAACAAAAATGTGTTTGAAGCTCTTAAAAATGGAGCTAACGGGTATGTATTAAAGAAAACACCACCGGCAAAACTTCTTGAATATATAACAGAAGCTGCAAGCGGAGGAGCTCCTATGACCTCCTCCATCGCCACACAAGTGTTAAAAATGTTTTCCGAAGTGCAAATACCCCAGGGGGAAGACTATAACCTCAGTGACAGAGAAAAAGAAGTATTACAGCATCTTGTTAATGGCTACAGTTATAAAATGATAGCTGCTGAAATGTTCATTGCTATTGATACTGTCAGAAGCCATATTAAAAAGATCTATGAAAAACTACATGTAAACTCTAAATCAGAAGCTGTGGCCAAAGCCTTTAAGGATAAAATTGTTTAATACGGTTAATCACTGCTAAACAATGCTAGCAGTGATGTTATATTCTTGCCCCCGATATAGTTGTTCTTCATTTCATTTTAGGAATTAATTTAAGAGTATGTGATAAGTCATCACATACTCTTTTTTTTAAGTCAATTCTTTTCACATATACATGGGATTGTACAGGTAAAAAAATCAAGCCACTTTTATGTCAACAAATAACCATTAAAACTTTTGTTATGCGAAAAGTAGTATTGATCATTTCTGTTTTCATTGCTGCAATGGCTGTTATCGCCACTGCCTGCAACAGTTCAACTGCCAAAGAACAGGGCTCTGTAAAAATGGATCCTGCTTCTCTTGTAAAACGTGGAGAATACCTCGTTACTATTGGAGTTTGTGACGATTGTCATTCTCCTAAAATTATGGGACCAAAGGGCCCGGAGATTGACATGGAAAGAAGATTATCGGGTTTCCCTTCTTCAAGACCCATACCTTCTTTTGATCAGGCATTGGCCAAAAAAGGCATTGCGCAATTTAATGAAGACCTTACATCCGCGGCGGGGCTCTGGGGGATTTCCTTTGCTGCAAACCTTACCAGTGACCCTACAGGTGCAGGAAGCTGGCCATTGGAAAATTTCAAATATGCAATACGTCATGGAAAACTAAAAGGCATTAAAGAAAGCAGGGATCTTTTGCCACCTATGCCGTGGTCCAATTTTGCAAAAATGACTGATGAAGATCTGGAGGCAGTTTATACATATCTTAAAACACTGCCACCAGTGGAAAACAGGGTGCCTGCGCCTATACCGCCTGTTACAAAATAGTATTTTATAAAAAAGGGAGTCTATTCAGACTCCCTTTTCAATTCTGTAAAACTTATTTATCCCAACGCCACTCTCTTAAACTCTGTTACCTGTACATCTCCTGTTTCTTTCAGGTAATCGCCAACAGATTTACTGCTGTCTTTTACAAATGCCTGAGCTGTTAATGTTTGCTCTTTAAAGAAAGCACCCATTTTACCTTCTGCAATTTTAGCCAGCATTTCATCAGGCTTCCCGGCCATTTTAGGGTCCTGCTTCATCAGTTCCATTACAATATCTTTTTCACGGGCAATTACATCTGCAGGCACCGAAGCTGCATCAACTGCTACAGGATTTAATGCGGCAATTTGCATCGCCACATCTTTACCGGCTTCAGCTGCCTCTTTATTTAATCCCACCAGTACACCAATTCTGTATGCCCCGTGAATATAAGAAGCCACATAAGGGGCATCTACCCTTTGGAATTTTGTAACGCCGATCTTCTCCCCAATAGTCGCCAGCTTTTCGTCAACAAGGGCAGCAACAGTCAGGCCTCCAATTTTAACTTCCATCAACTGCTCAAGGCTGGTAACATTATTAGTAATAGCTGCATCAGCGATACTTTTACCAAAAGCAACAAAATCAGCATTCTTAGATACGAAGTCAGTTTCGCAGCTTACGCAAACAACAATACCTGTTTTGTTATCAGCTGTTGTTTGAGCGATCACCACTCCTTCTTTTGCTTCACGGTCACTTCTTTTGGCAGCCACTTTCTGGCCTTGCTTGCGCAACCAGTCAATTGCTGCTTCAAAATCGCCATTGGTCTCAGTCAATGCTTTACGGCAATCCATCATGCCGGCGCCAGTAGCCTGGCGAAGCTTATTAATATCTTGTGCACTTATAGTTACAGTACTCATGATTAGAAATTGAATTCTGAAGTAAGAAGTCTGATAGGACTTCGCTCTTCAGGGTTTAAAAAATTTATTGAATGAATTATCCTCTTGTCAGATTTCATACTTCTGACTTCCGGCTTCAGCCTTTATCTTCTTCCACCACCCGGCCCACGGCCGCCCGGAGCACCACTGCCAGAACGACGTCTTTGACCACCACCTGCTCCACCGGCACCACGACCTCTGCCGCCACGGCCACCTTCAGCTTCTGCTTCAGCAAGCAGTTTGGCTGCTTTCCTTTCTTTTTCATCATCGGTCATCTCTTCTACTTCTTCATCTTTTGCAGCCTGTCTTTCAGCAAGTCCTTCTGCAATAGCAGCGGTGATATAATTAACGATGATGGCGATAGACTTAGTAGCATCATCGTTTGCAGGAATTGCAAAATCAACTTTATTGGGGTCGCAATTGGTATCTACCACACCAAAAGTGGCTATTCCAAGACGCTTGGCTTCAGCCAATGCAATATGCTCATGCCCGATGTCGACAATGAATAAAGCAGCAGGTACACGGCCCAGTTGAGCAATACCACCCAATACTTTCTCCATTTTATCTTTATCACGGCTCAGTGTCAGCCTTTCTTTTTTCGTAATGCTGTCAAAAGAACCATCGCCCAGCATTTTTTCGATACTCTGCATTTTCTTCACACTTTTACGAACAGTGTTGAAGTTGGTCAGCATACCACCCAACCATCTTTCAGTAACAAAAGGCATGTTTACTTTTTTCGCAGACTCGTTTACGATGTCCTTAGCCTGTTTTTTTGTACCAACAAACAAAATTTTCTTACCGCTGCGGGCAATCTGCTTCATAGCAGCGGCAGTTTCCTGCAGGCATTCCACAGTTTTGTTCAGGTCAATGATGTGAATACCTTTCTTTTCAGCAAAGATGTAAGGTAACATCTTGGGGTTCCACTTCTTTTTCAGGTGACCGAAATGAACACCGGCTTCCAGAAGTTGCTGTTGTAAGGATGTATTATTTTCCATTGTATTTGAATGATCGTTTTTAAAAATTGTTTGCTGCGATTAACGTTTAGAGAACTGGTAGCTGCGACGGGCTTTCTTATGACCAAATTTCTTACGTTCAACAGATCTTGGATCTCTCTTCAGCAGACCGGCTGCTTTCAACGCAGGACGAAATTCAGGATTCAGTTCAACCAGTACACGGGAAATACCCAGCATGGCTGCTTCTGCCTGTCCTTTTACACCACCACCGGCAGCATTGATCTTTACATCAAATTTGTTCAGTACATCAACTGTTTTCAGCGGACGCTCCACCTGGTTTTGCAGGTATACCAGCGGAAAATATACCTTATAGTCTTTATCGTTTACTGTAATGTTGCCATCTCCTTTGGAAATGAACACTCTTGTTACAGCTTCTTTACGACGACCAACTCCGTTTCTTTGCTTTTCCATTTTATTTTATTTGGAATATTTAAAGTTTGTTTTGTCAACCCGAGCCAAAGCGAGGGTTAGAATTTTAATTCTTTAGGTTGTTGTGCTCCATGCGGATGCTCAGCGCCTGCATACACGAATAATTTCTTGTACATCTTACGGCCAAGGCGATTTTTAGGCAACATACCTTTTACCGCTCTTTCAATAACAACTTCAGGGCGACGCTTTTGCAGGTTAGCCGCAGTTTCTTCTTTACGTCCGCCTGGATAACCGGTGAAGTGATCATAAATTTTTTGTTCCAGTTTGTTACCGGTGAAAACAACTTTTTCGCAATTGGTCACAACGATATAATCTCCTGTGTCAACGTGGGGGGTGTAGCATGCCTTATTCTTACCACGGAGTACCGCAGCAATTTTAGCACACATACGACCAACGGTTTGATTAGTACCGTCCACAACGTACCAGTTGCGCTTAACGGTAGCCTCGTTCGCATGTTTGGTAGTGAAATGTAATTTGCTCATTTTGATTTTATTTATGCTGCCGCTATCCCGGCAACTGTTTTTAAATGGGGTGCAAAGATAGGTTTGGGCATAATCCGTACCTACTAAAAAAGGAACTAATTTTTACCATACCTTCACAAATAATTGATTTTCAATAAAATTTTTGCTTATAAAATTTATAAGTCAGGCAAATGCGGTAAATCAGGAGGCTGGGTTTTCAAACCGCTTAACGACTATCCGGGTATTAGATAAATGGGTAATGATCACAGGTATAATATCACCCGCTTTTACAGTGGCGTCGTCAGAAGAGACGAAAGGAAGTTTCGCCTGGATTTTGTCATCAAACAAGTTGAGATAAATAGCATGCGGCGATACTTTGAAAACAACCGCATCAACAGCAATCTCGTTTTTATAATGCTGTACAGCTTTTTTATATTCAGGTATATAATTATGTGAAAAAAGTTCGGCAACGATAGCATTTGGTTTTTCCAGGTTCAGCAACCTGAAACTGATAGCTTCGTTTTCGGCGGTTTCAACAGGTGGCTTTTCCCAGGGAGAAAGCTGAAGAGGAAAAAAGATATAACTATTCCATTCTTTAACAAAATACTTATCATCCGCTTTTTTCAAATAACCTGAAAACCTGTTCTCAATAGTTGCTCTTTGTATCAAAAGGTCCAGTTCTGTATTATGCAGGTATTTAATATTACATGCAGTCATCTTATCACCACGGTCTGACAGTCTTAACTGAAAACTTACCGTATCTCCCATCCTGAAATGGTGAGACTTTCTGCCGGTTGATTCAAAATCAGTTTTACAGTTAACAGATTTTTTCTTTGCCCCCTGTTCATATTCTATAGTAGCAAAATTTTTCTCGTAATTGACAAATGAAATAGTTCCCTTTAGTATCTTTTCTTCCATATTAATAACTTTCCTGCCCGGTAAAGGTATGCATGATGCAGAATAGCCGGGTTGGTTTTAATTTCAATTAAAAAAATGTCAACCCGTAATCTTGGCCGTTCTGAATTTGGCGATCCCAAAAACACCGGCGACCTGATGCCATTAGAAGATGCTCATGCATTATTAAATGAATGGGTGCCAAATGAACGACTCCGGCTGCATATGAAACAGGTTGCCGCCAATATGAAAGCATGGGCCATAGAAAAAGAAGGTGCAGATGAATTAAAAGCATCAAAATGGGAATTGGCGGGTCTGCTGCATGATGCTGACTGGGAAAAATACCCGGATGATCATTGCCGTATTATAGTAGAAGAACTGGAAAGAAGAAATATAGACCCGGAAGTAATTCACTGTATTGCCTCCCATGGTCCTTCCGTTTTCGGAGTTGAGCCAGTTAGTAAAATGGATAAAATGATCTATGCCATTGATGAATTATCAGGCTTCATTCATGCTGCTGCTTTGATAAGGCCAACTTTGTATGAAGGATTGGAAGTAAAGAGTGTACTGAAGAGATTAAAAAGCCCTGCTTTTGCAGCACAGGTTAGCCGTGAAGATATTAATGATGCCATTTCAAGGATTGACACAACATTGGAAGAACTGATACAGTTTATTATTGATCACCAGAAAAATATAAGCTGATCAAAATAATGCAGAAGCACTATTCCAACCAGCTTAACAAGAAGCTATCTTTTAATAAAATGCTGTATACAACGCAATCAGCAGCCCAATGATAATCAGCGAGCCAATGGCAAAAGAAGTAGATGTCTTAAACATTTTTGTATCTACTTCCAACCCATTGGGAACAATACCCTTTGCATTTTCATAAAGACTGATCGCTATCATACCTGCCACACTCAGGAAAAATACAATTGCCATCCTGTCAAGAAATGGTATTTCAAATACACCTTCTTTATTCATTACAGCAAATCCTATTGCATTTAGTGATTCCAGGTTTATCATACCGGGCAAAAACTTAAGCAATACAGAAAAAACAAACCCGCCGATAATGGCAAACAATGCAGCATTAGAAGTCGTTTTCTTCCAGAAGAATCCAAGAAGGAACATGGCAAAAATGCCCGGTGAGACAAATCCTGTATATTCCTGTATATATTGAAAACCCTGCTTACCTTCTCCCATCAAGGCATCACCTAATGCCAATGTGAGTATAATACCAATTATGGTTGAGATGATAATTGAAACCTTACCTACATTTACCAATTTTCTTTCACTTGCTTCCTTCTCAAAGGTTTTTTTATAGATATCTAATGTAAAAATGGTTCCTATACTATTCACTTTTGCGGCCAATGATGAGATGACAGTTGCAGCAAATGCCGCTACGGTCACACCTTTAATACCATCGGGCAACAACTGTAGTAAGGTTGGATATGTCTTGTTATTATCCGCTACCAATACTCCATCTTTTGTTATATCAATCAGTGAGCGGTCAATCATGTTATGCTGATAGAGATAATAAATGGCGATGCCCGGCACTACAATAATAACAGGCATCAGCATTTTCAGGAAAGCTGCAAATAAAATACCTTTCCTGGCAACGGGCAGACTGGCGCCCAAAGCTCTTTGAGTAATATATTGGTTGCATCCCCAATAGTTCAGGTTGGCGATCCACATGCCACCAATCAATACGCTTAATCCGGGCAAGTCAATATAATTAGGATTGCTTTTGTCAAATATCATATGAAAATGCTGGGGCACTTCTTTTCTTAATATCGAAAATCCTTTTAGTATGCCTGCGTCTCCTGAGATCATATTCAAAGCAATATATAAACCAAGTATACCGCTGAACACAAGGAAGAATACCTGTATGGCTGATGTATAGCCAACTACTTTCATCCCTCCTAATGCAATGATAACCGAGAAAAAAGCCAGTAATAAAACACACATTGTAAAATCCCAGCCGGTTATACCGGCAATTGCCACGCCTCCGAGGTAAAGAATAGAAAGAAGATTAACGACGATATATAATAGCAACCAGAATACTGCCATGATCATCGCCACCCTTGAATTATACCGCTGATGAAGAAACTGCGGCATCGTGTATATTTTATTCTTCAGGTACACTGGCATAAAGAACACTGCAACAATTATTAGTGTCAGTGCCGCCATCCATTCGTAAGATGAAATTGCCAGGCCAAGATAAAAACCTGAACCACTCATCCCAGTCATCTGCTCTGCAGAAATATTCGAGGCAATTAATGAGGCCCCGATTGCCCACCAGGTCAATTGCCCTTCTGCGAGGAAAAAATCCTTTGAAGCAGCCACTTCTTTATTTCGCTTCTTTACATAAATCCACCATCCGTATAGGCCTACCAGAACAAAGTAGGCAGCTAATACAATATAATCACTGGTTTGAAGCAAATTTTTCATGTTCTATGATTTAATTATTGTGGTTCCGTCTTCTATACTTACTAAATAATATTTCAGTTCCCTGCCCATGTTTTGGGCATATGCCTCAGTAAGTTTGCTCACCAAACCTTCCACGGCATCTTTCTGAATAATATTGATGGTGCACCCCCCAAATCCGCCACCCATCATCCTGGCACCAATTACATCCGGGTTATTCTTTACATAAGAAACAAGATAATCCAATTCTTTACAGCTTACTTCATATTCCTTACTCAATCCTTCATGAGTAGCAAACATTTTTTTACCAAAGGCTTCCACATTTCCATTCAGGAGATCGGTGCAACCTTCCTGTAAGCGTATATTTTCTTCTACCACAAATTTGCAACGCCTGTGAGCTGTTTCGAACTCACCAATACATTCATTCACCATTTCTACAGTGGCGTCCCGTAAACTATGTACGGAAGGATAGTTTTGCCCGATCAGCATCACTCCTTCCTCACACTGCGATCTGCGAATATTATATTCTGATGAAGCAAGAGTATGTTTCACCATAGTATCAAAAAGCACAATTTCATATTCACCAAGCTCCAGCGGGAAATACTCGTATTCCAGCGAACGACAATCCAACCGGATTACATGATCTTTTTTACCAAACAAGCTGGCAAACTGGTCCATAATGCCGCATTTCACACCTGCATATTTATGTTCTGCGGCCTGCGCAATCAAGGCAAGTTCTTTTCTTGAAAACCCTGACTGCAACAATTCATTTAATGCAAACGCTACTGCACATTCAATTGCTGCAGATGAGGAAAGGCCAGCGCCTAGCGGCACATTACCATATATACCGAGCTTAAATCCAGGAACAGTTTGTCCTTTCTGAAGAAATTGGTCAACTACTCCCAATATATATGTAGACCAATGACCAAAAACAGGTTTAATATCTGCCAATTCTACTTCAGCCGACTCGTTGAAATCAATAGAATGTAAATACAGCTTTGCTCCTTCAATTTTTTCAATTGTAACATATACCGCTTTATCAATTGCTGCAGGTAATACAAAGCCTTCATTGTAGTCTGTATGCTCGCCTATCAGGTTGATACGTCCGGGTGACCGTACCACAATAGTATTATCCGTCACAAATTCTTGAAGCTGACCCGGAATTTTATATTCTCCCACTTTTTCAGTTTTAGTTTTTCAGGTACTTATTATTTATCTCATCATACAATTTCAGCAAGTCATTCGTCTTGCCTTTGTCATCAAAGAATTTTTCCCAGGTGCTCAGCGGTTCCCAAATACAGGTACCCTTGCCCTTTCCGCCTGCTACTTCAAAAGCAATCTTGTTCACTTCTTCTTTTCGGTGAGAATACTCGACAACAATCACATCCCGGTTATATCTTCTTGCAAGGTCATCCAGGTTTGATTCCAGGTCTTCTAATGTGCCATGCCATTTAGGGTAATACGATTCACCTATTACATCAAAAAGCACTCCTCTCGAAATCATATTATCAATAAAGAAAACAGATTCGTCATTTTGACCACCGAGTGCTACATGCAGCATCATGATAATTGCGGGGTCAACAGATTTAACAGCAGCTGTACCGGCATTGATTAGCTGAGCTAATCCATCAAAGTTGCTTACGTTCCCTTCCGGCCAGATGATACCGTGATTTATTTCGTTACCTACCTGCACCATGTCTGGTGTAGTACCCTGGTCTTTGAGTTGCTGCATCACATCTTTGGTATAATCATAAACAGCTTTCTTCAACTCTTCAAAAGATAACTTTCTCCATGCTGCTGGTTTATATTGTTTTCCGGGATCAGCCCAATAATCACTATAATGAAAATCGAGCAATATTTTCATTCCGGCAGCTTTAACTCTCTTTGCCATTTTTTTAGTATTCTCCAGGTCACAGAAACCTTTACCAGGTGAGTAACCACTATCTCTTGCCGGATCATTAAAAATGCGAAGCCGGACATAATTGAAACCATGATCCTTTAAAATTTGAATGGCATCTTTCTCCACACCATTATCAGAAAATTTCATTCCCTTTGCTTCGAGTTCCGGTAAGAAAGAAATATCTGCTCCCAGCATTTTCCCCACTTCTCGTCTTTTAGCCTGTTCATCAGTCAATTTGTATTTATTATCAATATTAATTGATGTAACACTTTCAGGTGAGATCGTTTGTATATCTGTACCGCCGGACCAAAGTCCTGTTGCTTTTGCATCAAACTTTATCATTCCCGGCTGCATTCCTGACTGTATAATAACCTGGCATTTACCATTGAACAGTGTCCTCTGCCATACCCCATCTGCACATTTATCCGGTTCATGACTACTTGGATCGCCATTACCTGTGCCAATTATCTTACCCGAGCCGTCGATACTAAACTTAATGAGGTTATCTGCATCAGGTACTTCTCTTCCTTCCCTGTCAAGCACTGTTATATTTAAAACGGTCGCATCTTTCCCATCTGCAAGTATCGTTGTTTTGTAAGGTGTAACAACTACTTCAAAAGGCAGTCCTGTTGTTTCTACTTTCCTAGTTAACCTCTTTCCTTTTTTGTAAGCAACAGCTTCTAATTTGCCCGGTTCATAATTTACTGCCCACTTAAGATGACTGTTGCGGGGCATATCCTTCTTACCCAGGCTCTTTCCATTCAGAAATAATTCAACATTATCTGCATTACTATTTACCCATACATCAATAAGGTCGCCTTTTGGTTTATTCCACCCCGGTGCTTTATCTCTGAAATTCCAATGAGGAGAGATATGCAATACATCTTTATCTGTCCACCAGCTTTTGTAGTAATAATAAATATTCTTAGGAAACCCGCACATGTCCATAATCCCAAAATGTGAATTAATATTGGGCCATTGGTAAGGGGTTGGCTCCCCTCTGTAATCCATACCAGTCCATACAAATCCACCTAACCAATAGTCATTTGTTGCAGCCAACGTCCACCAATCTTCTGCTTTGCTTGCCCACCAGGGTGCAGTTATGTCCTGGTCAGGTACATACCCTTTCACAGTATCTTTTTCATATACCCCCCGGGTAGTAACCGTACTTCCCATTTCTGTACCGATAATTGGCTGACCGGGATGGTCACGATGATAGTCTGCTACAGCAAATTGACGATAATTAAAAGAACGAACAGGGATTACTTCATTAATACCGCTATATACATTTGGAAGATCAGCAGCATAAGTACAGGTTCTTGTCGGATCTAATTCATTTTGTTTTGCTATAAATGTCTGGACAATTCTTTTGCCAATGCTGGTCGTATGTATCCAGCCTTCTTCATTACCGATAGACCACATAAATACAGATGGTCTGTTGCGGTCTCTTCTTATGAGTCGTTCGAACTGATCCATGTACTCAGGGCTGCTGTTCAGCAATCTTTGCTCATCCATTACCAGCATTCCTAAGCTATCACATGCATCTAATAACTCTGGGGTAGGTGCATGATGGCTGGTGCGATAGGCATTCACCCCCATTCGTTTCAATAAACTAATACGATAGTACTGCAGATAATCAGGTAATGCACTGCCCACACCGGCATGATCCTGGTGGTTATTAACTCCTTTTAATTTTACATGTTGCCCATTCAGGAAAACACCATTAGACTTTATTTCAATATTACGAAGTCCATAACGGGTTATTTTTCTATCCACAAGCTTTCCCTTTGCTTTAATCTCGACGATCACTCTGTACAAATAAGGATCATCCAGCGTCCACTCCCTGAAATTAACCAATGAAATATTGTTTACAGCTATTGCCTGTTTATTAACAGGCATTGAAAGCTTCTGCTCTTTTGACACAGCTATTACTTTCCCGTTCCTGTCCGTTAAATAAGCTGATACAATACAATCTGATGTTGATGGCGATTGATTTTTTACAACTGTTTCCACATTTACAACAGCCTTATTACTGACAATAGCCGAATAAACAAATACACCATCTGTTTCAATATGAATATTATCATACTTATTCAGCCACACATGCCGGTAGATGCCTGCTCCTTCATAAAACCATCCTTCATACTGTGTAGCATCTGCTCTTACCACTAATACATTATCTTTTTCAAAATTTATGTAATCAGTAACATCATAAGCCACACCCACATAACCACTCTTATTGTTTCCCAGGTAAAATCCATTAAGCCAGATATTCGCATCCCGAAATATACCATCGAATTGAATTTGAAAACGCTGACCAGAATCTGCTTTAGCTACAGTAAAGTGTTTTCTGTACCAGCCGATGCTTGTTTCAGGAAACAGGCCCCCTACTGGTTTATACCCATGGGCCATTACATCAAAATTATCTTTGTTAACAAAGGGCAGTTCTACTGCCCAGTCGTGCGGCAAATTCAATTGCCGCCACTTGCTGTCATCAAATTTTGGATCTATGGCTGTTTTGGCAGCCCCACCTGATTTTGAGAAAATAGTAGCGATGGTATAATTAAAATCTTTTTCTGCATTAGCCGCATGGCCAAAATGAAATTTCCAGTCAGTATCAAAATTGAGCTGCTGTCTTTGAGCTGAAATATTGATTGCCAGACAAACTACTACTGAAAAGAAAAAACCTGTCTTTTTCATACAGGAAAGTTAGTGAAGTATGCCAGTAAGAATATCAGTTGAAAGCATTTAACGCAATCGTTGGCTTACCGGAATTATCAAATGCCCCTTTGGTGTACCCCTGCCAGTTACCATAGCTTTGCGGTTCCCAATAAAATACACCAAGGCCTTTATTACCAGCTACAGATTTTACTTTGGTAATAAGATCACTGATAAAAGACTGGCAGGCTGAAGCCTGGTCCCAGCTCATTCCTACTTCTACAATCATAACAGGTTTATTATACCTGGCCACCATATCATTCATATTAACGAGGCATTGTTCATTTCGTATCTGCCAGTCACCTGGCTCCGGGTATAAAGACATACCAATAATATCCCAGCTTACTCCATTGTTCTTTAAGCCATCAAAAATCCAGCGATAAAGACTATTGTCAAATCCATTGGATAAATGAATGATCACTTTAATTGAACTGTCAACTGCTTTAACTGCATTGTATCCCTGTTTCACGAGGGCTGAGAAATTGGCCATATTGAGAGAAGCTTTTCCCGTAGGCCAGAGCATACCATCATTCGTTTCATTGCCCACCTGTACCCATTCCGGGGTTACTCCACCCGCCTTGAGAGCTGTCAATACATTGAAAGTATGATTATAAACAGATGTCTGCAAAGCAGTAAAATCTTGTGCTGCCCACGAAGCTGGTTTTGTCTGTTGCCCAGGATCGGCCCAGGAATCACTGTAATGAAAGTCGATCATAATCCTCATACCAAGGTTTTTTGCCCTGATTGCCTTTGCTACCACATCAGCTGTATTATTCCATCCTCCAGCAGGATCTACCCACACTCTTAACCGGATTGAGTTCATTCCGGTATTCTTTAATATCTGTATACAATCCTGTTCTGTTCCTGACGAGTTATAAAATTTCTTCCCTGCTGCTTCCATCTGGGTAAGCCAACCTACATCGGCACCCTTGGCAAACTGTACTGCCGGTGTTTCAGGCGGATCTTCCTGTTGTGTTTTCGAACCACAAGAAAAAGAAAGCAATAATAAAAAAGCAAGCTTTGTTGCGCCAGCACCTAAATTGATCAGATATGAACTCTTCTTCATTACTATAAAGATAAAACGTCGTCCTTTAAAGGACGACGTTTTGTTATTATTTATGAAACCACATCTAGTTAATAGTTACCGTTTGAGCATGTTCATTCAGTGTAATTGTGTAACTACCGGTAACAGTTGGTGTTTTAAAGTTATCACCTCCTTCCCATTTGATCTTTCTTGGAGTTCCGGTAGCCGTACTTCCTCCGCTGTTATCTTCATAATCGAAGGCGCCCCATGCATTACCTGCAAGGAATTTAATATCCTTACCGGCTATTAAAGTAAGGGTGAGTGTCCACACACCATTACCGTTGTAGGTCATTTGCGGGCTGGCACCCGGATCCCATGCATTTACTCCCTGGATACCATCACCAACGACCCTCATTTCTGTAGCCGGAGACATTTCATACTTAATATTGTCTACATTTCTGCCATCCCACATTACCCTGTAGCGGCCTGCAGATGCTACATTGGGGAAATTACCACCATTGATTTCCATTGTGCTTCCGCTACCACCCGCAGCTCCATAGCTTCTTGTATTGGCAACAGTAAGGTCGCCACTATTCCACTGGTTATTATCAATCATTTTCCATCCGTCAACAGTGAAGTCTGTTAGCCCAACAAATAAATTTGTTGCTGCTGCTCCCAAAGCGTAATTAGGGAAAGAACTTGGGGGATCCCAACCGGCTCCTGTTCCACCTCCTACAAATCCCATCCGGCCTTCCCTGATATCATATTGTAATCCTGTTCTGTCAATTGAAATTCTGTAATATCCGGCTGTCGCAACGGTGAAGTTTGCACCACCAGATGATAATACACCACCGGTTCCGCCATAATTTACATCCCAGGAACGTCCTTGTGTAACTTTAAATTCTGCCCCAGCTGGCAAATAGATGTATATATAATACAACTTATTCAGTGCTCCAGCTCTCAGGTCACGAATGAGCTCAGGCGCTGTTCCCGGATCCCAGTTATTACCATTACCTGTTGCAGCCTGATAACTACCGGGCAGATAGAAACGAAGGATTGGGACATAACTCTGAATAGTGACATTAACAACATTAGAATAAGAGACAGCACCCTGAGCAGTAGTTGCTTTTATTCTGTACTCTACTTTTCCTGTATTGCCGCCAGGAATACCAGAGGTTAAGGCTGTCTCATTCATTTCGCCTTGTGTTAAGGCCTTTGTATAAAGGTTGGTGCCAACAGGTATTTCAAGTGGAGCTACAAAATTCTTTGTAGCTGAATCATACTGCAGCACATAATTGATATTTCCTGTATAGCCATTGAACGCACCATTCCAGTTAAAAGTATTTGACAATTGTGTTGAGGTTGCCAATGCGCAGGTTACTGAAGTATTAACAGTAGTCAATACTGCCGGGTCGTTATATGGTGTTACCCTGACTTTTACAACATTAGAAAGATATCTTTCGTTGTTGTTTCCATAAGAAGAAGTAACTCTTACATCCAGATCATAAGGCACTCCCAGGGAGAATCCATAATTCAGCAATATCGCATTCAACTCCTTGCCGGTTAGGCTGGTAGTAAGAGTTCCTGTAACTATCTTGGTCGTTTCTTTAGCAAAATTTCTCCCTGTAGAATCTATCTCCAGAATAAATTTATATAAAGAAGTATCCTGCTTATACTCAGGGCTGGTCCATGAGAAATCAATAACAGCAGCAAGTGAATCTGCCGGAGTGGGAGCTAACGAAGCTTTAGAAGCCGTAAGTACAACTGCTTTGCCATTATCGTAATACGGAAGATCCGCTACTTTTTTACAGGCCGTAACTATAAATACGGTCGTAACAGCCAGTGTAAGTATTTTAAAAATATTTTTCATTGTATGTTTTTTAAAATCCGCAATTATAGTTTTGTAAAGGTGTATTTACCTGTTTTGAAGCTTACTACAATCTTGTAGTTACCGGCCAGTGGAGGAGATTTAAAATCATTCCCCCCGGGTTGGAAACTATCCCCGTTAACATTATTTGCTAAACCAGCACCGGTAAATCCATATTTATTTGACCAGTTACCATACACAGGAACAAAAAGGAATCCAGCATCAGGATTAATTGCCAAGCTGTTAATTTGAAACTCAGAACTGGATATTTGTGTAAATTTCTGACTCAACAATTCCGGATCACCTCCACCCATCCAGTTACCTGGTGTGGCAGCCCCTGTTATATATAAATTAGCAGGAACGGGATATACAACATCCAGGTAGGGTGTCATTTTTATAGCTATCACATTAGAATACAGTGGCACACTATTATTGACAAGACTTGACTTAATCCTGATTTCAATATTGTGAACCACATTTTCGGGAAGATCCATTGCTAAAAGCGCCGTATTGAGATCCCTGACAGTAAATGCAGAAGTCAGTTCTCTTGCAATAGCCTTTTCATATTTTTTTGCACTGCCGAAGTTGGCACCGGCTACATCAAACTGCAATGTATATGTAACATCCTGGGAACTGACCCCTGTTGTAAACTTATAATCAGGATTAGTCCAGTTGAATATAATTGCAGGATTGTTCTCGTTCACTTTCAGCAGTACCTGGTCAGCTGTTGTCGAGGCTGTTAATACAGGGGCTGTTCCTCCTTCAAAAAAGATTTTATTTTCATCCTTTTCGCAGGATGAGACGAAGAATCCCAGGAACAGATACCCAAGAAGTATTTTAAAAATATTTTTCATAATTTAATCGGTTTATGTTGTATTAAATTAATAACCGGTGTTTTGTGTCAGGTTAGGGTTAGAAGTGATATTACTGGCAGGTACCGGGAAAATATTATACTTACCGTCAACAGCAGTACCCGATGCTACTCCGCCTTTCCATGGCCACAAATAAGTGCCTGTAGTAAGAAGACCGTAACGGATCAAATCAGTCCGGCGATGTCCTTCCCAATAAAGTTCCCTGGCCCTTTCATCCAAAATAAATGGCAGTGTTAATTGGGCACTGGTGATATTCCCTGAAGTATTGCCGTAAGCTCTTTCTCTTATCAGGTTAATGTAATTAACGGCATTAGCCACAGAACCACCTGTTCCGCCACGAAGAACGGCTTCGGCATAGATCAGATATATTTCTGACAACCGAAATATAGGAAAATCAACATCAGAAAAGTCCCTGTTCGGATCTGAGGTAGGGCCACCATCTGAACGAATGTTTCTGTATTTTCTTACATGGAGTCCGTTTGAGAAATTGCTTATATCATCTATTACTATCTGTGCAGGGCTTGTACCAAAATTAGATGTAGTAAACAAGGCTCTTTTATCCGTAGCACCAGTCAGATCAGAAAATTTATCAGCCAACCCTTTTGTTGCCCTGTAACCATACCAACCTCCGCCTACACCAAAATCATTATGGTCATCACCCGCTGCGCAATGCACAAAGAATGTGGTATTTCCATAAGAGCTTGTACGAAGACCATCACAGTTTACAGCATAAATGATCTCGTTAGTACGTTTATCATTATCGGCCATAAATAGCTGCGCATAATCATTGTGTAATGTATATCCGCCACCAATCACTTTACTGGCATAAGTAATAGCTTCAGTATATTTCGAAGCGCCAATATAAGTTTGCGCATTCAGGTACATCCTGGCAAGCAAAGCCCAACAAGCACCCTGGTCTACCCGGCCATATTCAATTGTTTTTACAGTCTTTAGTTGAGATTCTATTGCCAACAGTTCGCTCTCAATATATGCAAACAGGTCTTGCTTTGATTTTTCAGCAGGAAGTGAAGTTCCTACTATGTTTGTTTCATCAATAAATGTCGATTTCCCAAAAATATCCATCATAGCCCAATAGTTGAAAGCCCTTAGGAAACGGACTTCTGCCCTTGAAGCTTTGATAGCATCTGCATCAGCACCGCTTATTCCCCTTGATGATAATTTATCATCTGTTGATTCACGCAAATACTCGTTTGCCACCATTATATTATAAATAGGTCTCGCATACATTCCTTTCAGAAATGGATCGCCACTGGACCATCTCAGGTTATGAAAATCTTTGATAGTCTGGTCATTCCAGGCCACCACTGCTTCATCAGTAGGCAATTCCTGGCAGTTAAAGAAACCACGGATAAAAGGTGATTGTGAACCTTCATCCAGCCCTTGTATATCAGAGTTTCCCGCAGGTCCTGTATTACCAGTAGTTGCTAATCCTCCATATACTTTAGCTAATACGGAACGATAGCCGGCAGCATTTGCATAAGCCGTTTCTGAAGTGAACTCGTTTTGAGGAAACAAATCCAGTTTTTTTGAACAGGACGTTAACGAAACAATCGCCGCCCCTGTTATTAATGTTTTTATTATTGATATATGTCTCATAACTCAATACTTTTTACGATTAAAAATCAAAATTGAATCCAAGTGAGAAAATACGGGGTCTTGGATAAATATTATTATCAACACCACCATCACCTGCATTCTCAGGATCAAGTCCTTTGTATTTTGAAATAACAAATACATTCTGAATGCTTGCCGCAACTCTGAGAGAAGCTTTATCATTAAACACCTTGCCTACATTATATCCCAGATTAATATTGTCCAGGCGGAAGAAAGAAGCATTCTCAATATAATAATCAGACAAATACTGGTTATTAACAAAACGGGTATTCAGATAATCTACTGAAGCATTCCCGATAAAATTGATCGGATTTTTAATAGACCTGAGCACACCATTATTAGAGAAGAAATTATTATACAGATAGTTGCCAAATGAGCCATGGCCTGCGAGACCCAGGCTGAAATTTTTGTAAGTAACCTGTGTGTTGAGGCCGAGCAAAACATCGGCAGCAGGTTTTTTATACATATACCTGTCATCATCATTTATGATACCATCACGGTTAATATCCTCATATAAACCTTCGATAGGTTTATTATTATTATCATATATCTGTTTGTACACCAGGTAAGTGAATGGTGTATTATTAACGGCATGTATTCCTACAAAGTTGCCTGTACCCCCTGAAATACCACTCACCTGCTGTCCTTTAAAATTAGGATCAGGATTTTTCAGCAGATTAGTAATCTCAGCTTCATTATAGGTATAATTAATCCCCAGGTCCCAGGTCAGGTTGTCTGTTTTCACTGGTGTAGTATTCAGATTAATTTCCACCCCTTTGCTTATTACGTTACCAACATTAGTGGTGATACGGTTTACAAAGTTGGCGCCAGCGGGTACATCCACATCTGCCAGCAAGTCTTTAGTTTTTCTGTAGTAATAATCAACTGAGCCTGTTATTCTACTCTTCAGAAAACCGAAATCCAGGCCAACGTTAGAAGTTGTTGTGGTTTCCCATTTTAGATTAGGATCATATCCTTCAGGTCTCAAATAACTTACGAAGCTATTACCAAACTGGTATTGAGCTGTATTGGTACCAAGAGAATATCTTGGCAAGTATGAGTAATACCCAATTCCATCCTGTTGACCGGTTTCTCCCCATCCAAGGCGAAGTTTTAATTCAGTCAGCACATTTACACTTTTGAAAAATTCATCTTTAAGCTTCCAAGCAAGTGCTACAGCAGGGAAGTAGCCCACCCTGTCATTAGGATTAAGTTTTGAACTCGCATCACTCCTGATAGAAGCAGTAATGAGGTATTTATTCATGATTGAAAAGTTGACCCTTGCCAGGTATGATTCTAATCGGAACCTTGGGTTGTCATCAGGAAATGTTGGTTCAGATCCCTGGATAGTATCTTTTTTGGCAGGATTATTTGGGTCAGCAATAGCCCTGTAACTAAATGATGGGTAGTTGTACACCTTCGTTAAAAAATCCTGGTAACTATGACCTACCAATACATCAATCTTACTGTTGATACTTTTGATATCCTTTTCATAAAACAAAAAGATATCAGCCAATGTATTTACCTTTTTCTGTTCGTAGAATGTTTTTCTTCCTCCAGTTTTGTAGACAGTAGCAGAAACCGAGTCAATATTATCATTACCACTACCGCTTAAATAATCAAGACCAAGGTTCACTTTAATATGCAGATCAGGGAAGAAATGCAGTTTATAATCCAGGTCCACATTACCAATAACACGACCAACTTTGGATGTATTATCCCTGAGATTCAAAAGAGCCATTGGGTTTCTGGTAGACAAATCGATTGGCAGGTTATTCGCCTGCAACCATTCGTAATATCCACCCCATTCTTTATTACCTGACATAACCGGTTTGGTAGGATCAAAGGCAATGGAAGAACCTATTGCTCCTTCATTAGCAAATGTGTTTTTTGTCTGGCTGGCTTTAACGGAAAAATTAACTGCTAAATGATTTTCGAAAAGCTTTGGTGACAGATTCAGCGCAGTTGAAAAACGATTGAAATTATTTGTTCTCAGTACACCATTCTGGTTCAAATAACCTAAAGAAGCTCTGAAGGGAACATTGCCCAGTCCACCACTTACGCTGATGGTATTGTCAAAACCAAAAGCTGATTGGTAGATCTCATCCTGCCAGTTAGTATTGGAAGTTCCGAGAATATCTTTATATGTATTATTACCTGTTTCAGCAGCATCGGTATTTATAATATCAGTTACCTGGCTGGCTGTAAGCACCTCTACTGTTTTACCAACTGTTCCAACAGAAAAAAGATTGTTATAATTGAATCTCAATTTCCCCTTAACTCCTTTTTTAGTTGTTATAATCAAGACTCCATTAGAAGCCCTTGAACCGTATAAGGCAGTAGCAGAGGCATCCTTTAACACTGAGATAGATTCAATGTCATTGGGATTGATAGAGTTCAGCACATTGGCAGAACCTGGAATCCCATTTCCTTCCACCGGCACACCATCGATAACGATCAACGGATCGTTACTGGCGTTAAGTGAAGCGCCGCCGCGAATACGTATACGGCTTCCACCACCTGCAGAACCACCCCCCGTCGTAATCTGCAAGCCGGCTACTTTACCCTGCAGCAATTGTTCCGGCGAATTAATATTTCCTTTTTGGAAATCTTTCGCAGAAACTGAAGTAACAGAACCCGTCAGGTCACTTTTTCTTCGGGTTCCATAAGATACTACCACTACTTCGCCCATTGAAGTATTAGTAACAACTAATGCCACTTCTATAGAATTTTTCCCTTCGATCGATACTTCTTGTGTGGCAAAGCCAACAGAAGATATCACAAGAGCATTTACTGAAGCAGATACTGAGAGGCTGAATTTTCCGTCTGCATCTGTTTGAGCACCACTACGACTGCCTTTCGCAGCTACAGTAGCCCCCTGCAACGGAGAACCATCTTTTGAATCAGTAACTTTTCCTGTAATCACTCTGTCTTGCGCAAAGGAGATTTGCGTTACAAAAGCCAGTACTATAAGACTGGCTGTCTTAAAGAGTTGTTTCGGCAACATAAGCAATCATTAAAATTTTAGCAATCTGATTTCAAATACACAATATCATGTATCAAGGACACATTGAAATGTGTATTAAACACACAATATTATGATAATTTTTAAGTTTGCAAAAATTAATTTTTAACAATTAATAAAAATATTGCTCGTTCTAAGATTTTGCGATAATTTGTTTAAGGCTTCAACTGATTGATTATTAATCATTAAATAAAGTGTCGATATTAGTTTAGCAGCAATGGGCAAAAATGAAGTTGACGAAAATCAGTCATCAAAGTGCCTCTATGTTATACTCCCATTTGATTTTCTTCTTTTCCACCGAAAACGTTTCCGGTCATTCATTAGCAAGAGCAGTAATGGCAGAGTCACTAAATTTCCTAAAACTTATTGTATGATTCGAGGATTGCTTGTGCTTACCAGTTTTATCTTATTTCTGTTTACTGATGTTTTTGCTCAACCCGATCCTTGGAAAATAAATTCTGGAAAAATCGATCCTTCGAATTATTATGGAATTACAGTTGCCAATGGCATGCTCGGAATTATATCTGCCCCGGAACCTTTTAAAGTTAAAGATGTGGTACTGGCCGGTGCATATGATCTGTATGGCCGGGGAAGGGTGAGTAATTTTCTGCGCAGCTTCAATTTATTAAACATGAGGCTGGAAATTGATGGAAAAAATATTGGCAGTAATGAAGCGACAAACCTGAAACAGGAATTGGATATGAAAAAAGCTTCATTCACCTCTACATTCGAGTATGGTGATAAAGCAACTGTTAGTTATACTTATTACTCTCTCCGGCATTTACCTTATACCGTATTGATGGATGTATCTGTAATTGCAAAAAAGGATATTACTATTAGCAGCGCCAGTGTAATGGAAGCACCCGATGCATTAAAAGATGTGCAGAATTACTACAATGAAATTGACAGACCACATGTTACCATTGGTTTACTTACCTCATCTGCCAAAAGCCCGACAGGTAAACTACTAATGTGTGCCAGTAATACTTTTTTGTTCAGTGAAAAACATGGCGCAGAACCCAGGGTGATCCACGAAATGTGGGATAACAATATGCACCTTATGAAATTTTACAAAAAGATAAAGGCCGGTGAGATGTATCAATTTTCTATTACCGGTTCCTCTATTACTTCTGCTCATCACGATGATCCGCTGAATGAAGCAGAAAGAGCGACTATTTTCGCCAAATTGGAAGGAAGAGACAGGTTATTGCAGTTTCACCACAAAGCATGGGAAGAATTATGGAAGAGTGACATAACGATTGAAGGTGATCCACAGGCACAGCAGGATATACACAGCATGCTTTATCATTTGTATTCTTTTACCAGGGAAGGTACTTCCCTATCTCCATCACCAATGGGATTAAGCGGTCTTGGCTACAATGGTCATGTGTTTTGGGATACTGAACTGTGGATGTATCCGGCAATGCTGGTTTTGCATCCTGAACTTGCCAAAAGTATGATAGAGTATCGTTTTCAGCGGCTTGATGCGGCCAAACGCAATGCCTTCAGTAAAGGATATAAAGGTGCCATGTATCCATGGGAAAGTGCCGACAGCGGGGTGGAGGAAACACCGGTATGGGCATTGAGCGGCCCCTTTGAACATCACATTACAGCCTGTATTGGTATAGCTGCCTGGAATTATTATTGTGTAACACAAGATAAAAACTGGTTAAAGGAAAAGGGCTGGCCCATATTATCTGCCACAGCAGATTTCTGGGCCAGTCGGGTTGAAAGGAATGGTTCCGGTCAATATGACATTAAGAATGTGGTAGCAGCCGATGAATGGGCTGAAAATGTAGATAATAATGCCTTTACCAATGCTGCTGCAAAAGCCAACTTGCAATTTGCTACTGAAGCTGCCAAAATTTTGGGTATTGTACCAACTGCTGACTGGATGCATGTAGCTGATAATATACCAATCCTTAAATTTCCTGATGGCATAACAAGAGAACATGCTACTTATAATGGTGAAGGTATTAAGCAAGCTGATGTAAACCTGCTAGCCTATCCTTTAAAAGAAATTACCGATCATAAAATTATCCGCAAAGACCTGGAATATTATGAAACAAGAGTACCCAATGAAGGTACTCCTGCTATGACACAAGCTGTGTTTACGACACTTTATGCCCGCCTTGGCAATGCAGACAAAGCATATCACTGGTTTAAAGACGCCTATCTGCCAAATCTAAATCCGCCATTCCGGGTAATAGCAGAAACCAAAGGGGGAACTAATCCTTATTTTGCCACTGGTGCGGGAGGTGTTCTCCAAAGCGTTTTAATGGGCTTTGGCGGAATCGAGATCACACCAAAAGGGCTTATTCAGGTCAAATCGGTATTGCCAAAGCACTGGAAGAGTTTAACCATTACTGGTGCTGGCCCGGAAAAAAAGACATATATTGTGAATTAATTCAATCTGACGATTGCTGTTTTGAGAAAGATAATTGCTATATTTTTTTTCTTCATACTCCTTTTCAACATTGGAGGATACAATTTCGCCATATCCGTTCTTGAAAAAAAAGCTGACAGAAGTCTTGAGGCATTACTTGATGATGAAATATATAATGAGGCAGATCTTGTTGAAATCAGCGTTTCATTGAATATGCCTTATCAGCAACGCTTCACTGAATATGAAAGGCATTATGGAAACATTGAGATAGACGGTGTTTCATACACTTATGTAAAAAAGAAAATACAGGGTGATGTAGTAATTTTCAAATGTATCCCTAATCAATCCCGTCAATTGCTCAAAGACATGCGGTATGATATTACAAGGGCTAATAGTGCGGCAGATATGAATGAGCAGGGTACTCAAAAACAACAGCAAACCTCATTTGCCAAGAATTCGCTTAGTGAATATGAGGATCAGTCAGCCCTTTTATCCTTAAATAAATACAAAGACAATTCATTGTCTTATAGTGCAACTTATAACTTCTTCCTGCCTGTATTGAATACAGCTGTTCCGCATCAGCCGCCTGAGTGCTGATTGTCTTTTTAGTTTACCTGATTCCATTTTTTATTTATTAAACGATTTTTTATGCGTATAGCATTAGTGGCTATTGCAGCAATGCTGCTTGCAAGTGCCTGTGATAAGAGCAATGACTACAAACAAATTACCAGCGATCCATTTTTGTATTCCAAAACAGTTAAAGAACTCAACAATGTGGTGATGCAGAATAATTTTCCGCCCATTATTGCGTCAAGGAATTATCTCTATGCCAGTATAGCTGCTTATGAAGTAATAGCAGCCGGTAATCCCGGTCAATATCAATCACTTTCCGGACAGGTAAATGGACTGACATCGGTTCCTGTACCACCAGCAGGCAAGGAAATTGATTTCAACTTCGCTGCGGTGTTGGCTTTTTGTAAATTAGGTGAAGCCGTTACATTTCCTGAAGGAAGTATGAAGGAATATGTTGACAGCCTGAAAGATCTTGTAAAAGATCATGGCATGCCGGGCAGTGTATTTAATAATACTGTTGAATATGCTGAAGAAGTTGGAAAAGTCATTCTTGCATGGAGCAAGAAAGACAATTATGCCCAAACAAGAACAGCTCCGAAGTACACAGTAATAGATACACCCGGCAGATGGATACCTACTCCGCCGATGTATGCGCAAGCCCTGGAGCCACACTGGAGAGAAATAAGAACAGTCGTGATGGATAGTGCTGATCAGTTTACTCCCCCACCTCCTCCCGTATTTAACATCAAAGACAAAAACAGCAAATACTATCAGGAGGTGATGGCTGTAAAAAATGCCGGAGATAGTTTAACAGATGAGCAAAAGCATATTGCTGAATTCTGGGATGATTTGGGAACCAGGTTAAATGTTTCGGGTCATGTTATGTTTATGACCAAGAAATTTTCTCCCCCGGGGCATTGGATGAATATTGTTGGGATCGCTGCACAAAAGGCAAAGGTTGATTATGCCACTACAGTATACGCCTATGCGAAAACAGCAATCGCCATGTTTGATTCTTTTATTCAATGCTGGGATGAAAAATTCAGGAGCAATGCGGTGCGTCCTGAAACAGTGATAAATAAATACATCGATCCTGATTGGACTCCTTATTTACAAACCCCTCCTTTTCCGGAATACACCTGCGGACATAGTACAGTTTCTTCCTCTGCAGCAGAAGCTTTAACCAGTGTATTTGGCGACAATTTTGTTTACACAGATACATCTGAACTGGAATTTGGTATTAAGAACCGTTCATTCACTTCGTTTCGCCAGGCTGCTGAAGAAAATAACTGGGCAAGGTTCTATGGAGGTATTCATTTTCACAATTCCTGTATTATCAGTACGGAATATGGAAGAAAGGTTGGAGAACTGGTGAACCAGCGTCTCAAGATGAAAAAATAATTGAAAACAAAAACCAACGATTTTAAAATGAAATATGCATATATCTTATTAGTTATAGCAATAACTGCTATAACTAATACAAAAGTCAATGCGCAGACGGATATTGACGGTGTCATGATGGAAAAAAATGCCTTTTGCATTGGTCCTATGGCAGGCTACAGCAGCTGGAAAAACTATTGGGAAGGTACATTGAAGAGAGAAAACCTGAACCTTGGCAAAGTTTCCACTGCCATGTATAACATTATGGGTAACTACGGAATCACTAATAAACTTAATGTGATGTTCGGTTTACCATATGTAAAAACTAAAGCATCAGCAGGGCAGCTTAAAGGACTGAAAGGAATTCAAGACCTTTCATTTTGGATAAAATGGAAAGCTTATAGCCAAAAAATTGGTCGTGGCAGGTTATCAATATTTGCTATTGGTGGCTATTCTCTACCTGCTTCCGATTATACGGCTGATTTTCTACCTATGTCAATTGGCCTTGAAAGTAAAAATCTTTCTCTGCGAGGCATGGCTGATTTTCAAATGGGCATTTGGTTTGCCACTATATCAGGCACCTATGTAGGAAGAAGCAATATTGAACTGGATCGCACAGCTTATTATACTACAGAAATGCATTATACCAATGAAGTGAAGATGCCTGATGCAGCATCCTTCAATGTCCGTGCAGGTTATCGTGACAAAGGAGCTTATGCTGAATTATTTCTTGACAATTGGACAACGCTTGGCGGATTTGATATTACCCGTAATAATATGCCTTTCCCAAGTAATGAAATGAACGCTACACGGATTGGTGTCAATTTGAAATACCCGATGCCTTTCCTCCCTCAGCTTTCCGTTACAGGCAATGTTTTTACAACCATTGCAGGCCGTAATATGGGGCAAGCAAGTGGATTTAATGCGGGAATATTTTATGTAATTGATCTTTCCAAAAAGGAAAAAACAGGTTCTGATAACTCCAAAAAATAACTGCCATGAAAAAAATAAAAATACTATACATACTTATTATTGTTCTTCTATTCCAATCTTGTTCAAAAGATATTAATGACCAGTCTGAGGAATTTCCTGCTTTGCAACCTGCATCATTAGACATAAATGCAGGCACATGGAGACCCGTCTTGTTAACAGGACCAACAGAATTTCCTGTTGCAGCACCAATTGCTACTACTACACCTGACTATATTGCCCAGGTTAATGAGATCAAAAGTTTTCAGGCGAATGTTACTACGAAAGAAAAGAATAGTGTGAAGTACTGGAGTGCTGGTGCTGTTTTACGCTGGAACGAAATTATGAGAGAATTAGTGGCACTGCATAATTTACCCCCGTATCAAAATCCTGATGGAACATATCCTTTCCCAAGTGCTAATAATCCTTTAGCGTATCCACAGTTTCCGTTTGCCAATCCACCCTATGCGGCAAGGGCATATGCATATGTTGCAGCTGCGCAGTATGATGCATTGGTAGCTGCCTGGCATTATAAAACACTGTACAATAGAGCAGCCCCTTATACAGTTGATCCAACTGTTACTGCTTTAATTCCTAAATCTAATCTGCCATCTTACCCTTCAGAAGACGCTGTAGTGATAGGTGTAACTACAGAATTGCTGAAGTTATTATTCCCAGGTGATCAGGAATTTATTCAGTTGAAAGCTGAAGAACACAGAAAAGCAAGAATTATTGCCGGTGCAAATGTCCGGAGTGATCTGGAGGCCGGTGAAGCACTGGGTAAAGCTGTTGCGCAAAAGTTTGTTACCCGGGCCAGGGGTGACCGGGCGGGTGCTGCTATAGGCAATCAAACATTATGGACACAAATGGAGAACGATGCCATTACAAGAGGAGAAACTCCCTGGATAAGCCAGGAAACACCCAAACGTCCGCCGATGTTACCTTTATTTGGCAGAGTAAGAACATGGTTGTTTGATTCTCTAACTATGGTAACAACTATCCGTCCTGTTCCACCGCCCTCTACTTCATCACAACAGTTCAAAGATGAGGTAGCAGAAATTTATAACTACAGTAAGAATCCAACAAGAGAACAAATAAGGATTGCTCATTTTTGGGCAGATGGTTTAAGCACTTACACTCCACCGGGTCATTGGAATGCTATTGCTACTGAAGATTTCGTGAAGCAAAACTTTAGCGAGGTAAGGTGGGCGAGAAATATGGGTTTATTAAATATGTCTTTGATGGATGCAGCTATTGCCTGCTGGGATGCAAAATATTTTTATTTTAATCCAAGGCCGTCGCAGATAGACCCTCGTATAAAAACAACAACAGGTCTGCCTAATTTTCCAGCATATACATCCGGCCATTCCACATTTAGCGGAGCTGCTGCTACTATTCTGGGACATATTGTTCCGGCAAGAGCAACAGCATATGCCGACATGGCAAAAGAAGCATCCGAATCCCGTATCTATGGAGCTATTCACTATCGAAGTGATTGTGTAAAAGGTTTAGAAGCAGGCAATAAAGTAGGTAATTATGCCATTGCAAGGGCCAGAACCGATGGTGCTGAATAAAATTTTTTACAGACTAAGCATTAGCAAACACGGCGTTGTAATTCTTTACTGACGCCTTTCTTTTAAATTAAACAGAGACTTTATGCCCCATATTCAGTTAGAAGATCATCTTCCCGGTATAACCGGTCTGCTAGAATACAGTAAAGAAACAGCTGCGCCGATACGGGAGCTGACACAAATATTATTGCGTGGCCCCTCCACCCTTACTGAAGGAGAAAGGGAGTTAATTGCCACCATCGTTTCCTATAAAAACGAATGTTCTTTTTGCTGTACGGCACATACAGCTGCGGCAGATATTTTACTTGGAGAAGAAAATACATCTGCTAAAGTAAAAAAAGATATTGCTACAGCACCGGTAAGTAACAAAATGAAAGCATTGCTCATAATTGCAGCACAGGTGCAAGAAAGTGGTAAGAGCGTAACTACAGAAGCAGTTCAAAAAGCGAAAGAAGAAGGGGCAACAGACCTGGAGATACACGACACGGTATTAATTGCAGCTTTATTCTGCTTATACAATCGCTACGTGGATGGCCTTGCCACGGTTACACCAACTGATCCCACCTTCTACAAAGGCCTTGGTGAGAGGTTGAAAAACAACGGATACAACAGGCTGCCTCAAGGATATGATCATCTTAAAAACAAATAATGAGCATACAGCAGGAAAATAAAATAACAGGGTATCATTGGCTGTTATTCACCATTTGTTTCCTTGGGACTGTTTTTGCCGGTACAGTTTCAACATTAATGGCTGTCTACCTACCAGTTGCCGTTAAAGATCTGCTGGGGAATAAGGATCATGAAGAGTTGAATACGATCAGCGCCTATATCAATGCCGTCTTTCTTTTTGGCGCCACATTCGGCGGTATTCTTATCGGGTGGCTCTGCGATAAAGCCGGCAGGAAAACAGCCATCATATTATCTATTGCCTGCTATGGAGTGTTTGCAGTGCTTACAGGCTATATGCCCAACTGGTGGGCTGTGGTCATTTGCCGGTTTTGCAGTGGTTTTGGCCTAGGTGCCGTACTGGTATCCACCACTACCATCATGATGGAAGAATGGCCGGCAAAAAGCAGGGCCATTTCTATCGGCATACTTTCTATTGCCATGCCGGTAGGCATCTTTTCTGCCGGTGCGATAGATTTTTTTGTTTCCTCATGGCGGCAAGCTTTTTTAGTGGGGGTTATTCCGGTTAGCATTGCCATCATTTCCGTATGGCTGCTGAAGGAATCTGACAAATGGGAAAAAAGCAAACAGGAAATAACAGATCGGGCAAAAGATAATACTACACTTTTTGCATCAACTCATCTCAGTAATTTACTCACCGGTTCAGTAATATTCGGCTCTATGCTTATCGGGCTTTGGGCTATTTTCCTTTGGCTGCCAACCTGGATACAAACACTGATCACCACCGGCGACGGTCAAAAAGAAAGAGGTCTTAGTATGATGATGCTTGGCATAGGCGGGCTTACAGGTGGTTTCATATCCGGCTGGCTGACCAATGCTATGGGGCTACGAAGATCCATGCTGCTATGTTTTACCGTGTGTGCCGTATTGTCATTGTTATTATTCAAAACAAATACTTCTTTCTCTTCTGTGATCTATATTGAAATAATCATCCTGGCTTTGGCTTTTGGCGCCAGCCAGGGAGTGTTATCTGTTTATATTCCCGGCTTGTTTCCGGTGGGTATACGAGGTACTGCTACTGGCTTTTGTTTTAATACCGGCCGGTTGCTTACGGCAGTGGCCGTACTGTTTGTGGGAGTATTGGTAAATGCATTAGGTGGTTATAGCAATTCGCTTCTCACTTTTTCGATAGTATTTATTGTCGGGTTGATAGTAACTTTTTTCAGCAAAGAAAAAACGAACATCGGCTCACCACATTAACAAAAGTGTATGGCCAATATTAAAACAGAAGAAGGGGTACCCGGAATAAGAAGCCTGGTCTTATTCAGACCGGAAACAGGCAAATCTTTATATCAACTGGCACAAGTGCTGTTCCGGGGAGAATCTCCTTTAACAAAAGCGGAAAGAGAATTGATAGCCGCCTATGTCTCCTATAAAAACAATTGTATGTTTTGTATGAGCAGTCATGCCGCGGCCGCAAGATGTTTGTACGGCAATGAAAAAGATATAGTAGATGACGTATTGAGGGATATGCAGCTATCGGCATATCCGAAAAAATGAAGGCCATCCTGTATATTGCCGGTAAAGTGCAGGTTCTGAGAAAAGAAGTAACAACACAGGATATCCAGGCAGCAAGGGATCTCGGTGCAGATGATAAAACAATCCATGATACGGTTTTGATCGCCGCTGCCTTTTGCATGTTCAACCGCTATGTGGATGGACTGGCCAGCCTTACACCCACCGACCATACAGTTTATGAAGAAATGGGAAAAGGGATGGCAAAAGGATATGTATTACCAATAACAAACTAAATATGGCACATATTGATTTACCAGATGGATTGCCCGGTATAAGGGGACCAATGGCTTTCCGTCCTGAAACAGCAAAGCCAATGAATGAGCTGGCAGAGATTTTATTGAGAGATGATAACAATACATTAAGCCGGGGCGACAGAGAGTTGATTGGTGCCTATGTGTCGTATTTAAATGATTGTTTCTTCTGCCAGCATGTACATGGCGCCCTGGCCCAGCACTATATGCAATGTGATATGCAGTTCATTGATGCGATAAAAAATGATTTTCAGACTGCTCCTCTTGCGGAAAAACTGAAAACATTATTAGCGATAGCAGCAAGTGTACAAAAAGGAGGCAGATCGGTAACTGTTCAACAAATTGAAACAGCAAAAACAACCGGGGCCACTGATAAGGAGATACATGACACCGTACTGATCGCCGCCGCCTTCTGTATGTTCAACCGTTATGTGGACGGCCTTGGTACATGGGCTCCCGCAGAAAGGCAAGTGTATGTACAGCGGGCAAAAATGCGGGCAGAAGAAGGCTACCTTGATTTTGACCTGTATAAATAATAAAACAGCAATAATGAAAAAGCTTTTTTGGTTCGGTTGTCTTGGTTTGTTTCTTTTTGAAATAGCAAATGTGTATTTCATCATGCCTATGCCGGGCAGCCAGCGAATGAATAGTATTGATACCGCCTATTTTCTATATAAATGGCGCTGGATATTCCGGGGTCTGTTTGCCTTGCTGATAGTACTTGGGTTATTCAGATCAAACTGGAAAAGAAAATGGGTGCCGGTTATTCCTTTACTATTACTGGCCTCAGTTATTTACATGGCCAATTTTAAAATGGCCGCTGATGCTATGTTCAAACAAACGGGGCAGTTGGTTACCGTCCCGGCTGATCAAAACAAAGTGGATAGTAACCGTCTGGTGATCGGTGTCAGTATTAACGGGAAAGCAAAAGCTTATCCTATTCAATTCTTAGGATATCATCACCAGGTGCAGGATGTGGTAGGCGGAAAAAATGTATTGGTAACTTATTGCACGGTATGCAGAACAGGCCGAGTATTTGAGCCGTTGGTAAATGGCAAAAAAGAAACTTTCCGTTTAGTGGGAATGGATCACTTTAACGCCATGCTCGAAGATGCTGGTACCAAAAGCTGGTGGCAACAGGCAACGGGCAGGGCTATTACCGGAAAACTAAAAGGGCAACAATTGCCTGAAGTATTCAGTACCCAAACTACACTGGCAAAATGGCTAACATTAAATCCTGTATCAGAAATTATGCAGGCCGATTCTACTTTTATTAAATCCTATAGCAAGACCACTAAATACGAAGACGGAACCAGTCGAGATAAGCTCACCGGTACAGATACCCTTTCCTGGAAAGATAAATCATGGATAATTGGTATAAAGTCAAATGGTATGGCAAAAGCTTACGACTGGAATCAGTTAAAGAAGGAAAAGCTGATACAAGACAAACTTGGTAACACTTCCTTGCTATTGCTGCTCGCCGGAGATAATAAAAGTTTCTTTGCCTTTGAAAGCAGTGATCAAAAAGCAACTTTACAAAACGATACATTAACTATCGGCAATAAATACTTTGCTATAAATGGAAAAGGTATTGATACTGCCTTCAACCTGAAACCGGTAGTGGCCTACCAGGAATTCTGGCATAGCTGGAAAACATTTAATCCGCATACAATGAAATACTAATTGACCATTTGCAGGGTATAAATATTATCTTTAGCTGTCTGTTTATCTGAACGATTGCTAAAACCCTGGCTAATGCAGCAAAGTACACTGAAAAAACTATCCGAAGTTCTTGGCATAAGCATATCTACTGTTTCCCGTGCATTAAAGGATCATCCGGACATTTCTGATAATACCAAAAAAAGGGTAAAGGAACTGGCAGAGGCACTGGAGTATGAACCGAATACATATGCGGTACAACTGAGAACCCGCCAGAGCAATGTCCTTGGCATCATGGTACCAACCATCGATAATTTCTTTTATGATTCCTTCATCGCTGCCGTTGAAGAAGAAGCAAGGCTTCATGGATATTCTGTGATGATCATGCAATCGAGGGATAAAGTACAAACCGAAACATCTAATCTTCACCTGTTTCGCAAGAATATGATAATGGGTCTGTTTGTATCCGTTTCTATTGAAACAGAAGATATGTCTCCCTTCAGGAAACTGGAAGAAATGAAAATTCCGGTTGTATTCTTTGACCGGGTGGCTGATGTTGAAGGATCCCATAAAGTATGCCTGGCAGATAAAGAGGCTGCAAAAATAGCTGCCGAAACTATTATTGAAAGGAAAAAGAAAAATGTACTGGCTCTTTTTGGCCACCCCCACCTGAGCATTACTAAAATAAGATGTACCTCTTTTAAAGAAACATTTGCCAGGTACGCTCCTGAAACAAAAATCACAATAGATTATCCTGAGGGCATAGCTGAATCAAAGAGAGTGGCACTTGATGCACTTAAAGACACAGACCGGCCTGATGTTATTTTCTGCATGGGTGATCTCATATTGATCGGGGTGATGTCTGCTATTCACAAGCTAAAACTAAGGGTACCAGATGATATCTCTGTTATAGGTATAAGTAATGGATTAATACCAACCATGTACGACCCTAAAATTACATATGTGGAAACCAGTGGTTATAAACTGGGGAAGTTATCATTTGCCCAAATGCTTTCCTGCCTTAGAAATGAATCAACGCCTGAAGAAGTCATGGTAGAATCTTTATTGGTGGAAGGTGGTTCAATATAGTAATACCTAGCAGTTTATCTTCAATCATCCGCTTTAGAAAATAATATCGGATAGAATTTAATTACCAAAACAGGTGATTTTTACACCGCAAACGTTATAGTTTTTTCAGCCACCTTGTGGTTCTTTTTATGTAGCTTATTTTACTATCAAACGATAGCTGCATGTCCACCTTTAAAATCAAACTATCCTTGTTTCTCAATTATTTTGTTTTTGCGATATTGCTTAACAGTGTTGGTACAGTAATATTACAGGTCCAAAATAATTTTGGTATTTCCAAGGGATCTGCTAGCACCCTGGAAGCATTTAAGGATCTTAGTATAGCTATTGCCTCATTTCTTCTTGCCTCGTATGTTGTTCGGATAGGATACAAAAAAGCGATGCTTTTTGCTCTTGCATTAGTATCCGTTATGTGTCTTATTATACCATCGGTAAGTACATTTCTTATGACCAAGCTGCTATTTGCCACGGTTGGGGTAAGTTTTGCGCTTATTAAAGTAAGTGTTTTTGCAACTCTAGGGCTGATAACAAAAAGTAAAAAGGAACATATAAGCCTGATGAGTTTCCTGGAATCCTTTTTTATGATAGGGGTCCTTGCTGGTTATTTCATTTTTAGTGCTTTCGTAAATGATGCAGATCCAAAATCAACCGAATGGTTCGTCGTATACTATATCATTGCAGGGCTATCAATCCTTGCCTTTTTATTACTACTATCCACAAGACTTGATGAGTCTCCTGTTAAAAAAGCCGAATTGGAGGAAACAAAATCATTGGCTGATGATTTTGCGGGTATGCTGAGACTGATAATTTTTCCATTAGTACTTGTCTTCATTTTCTGTGCTTTCTTTTATGTACTTATCGAACAAAGTATAATGAGCTGGCTGCCTACATTTAATAATGATGTATTAAAATTATCTACCAGCCTTAGTATTCAAATGGCAAGTATCATGTCTGCATCCATTGCATTGGGGAGGTTTTTAGCAGGTTTATTACTTCGTAAGATTGATTGGTTATTCTTTTTAGTGGCCTGCCTGCTTGCTGCGGCTGGCTTAGTACTGCTCACAGTCCCGCTTGCAAAGAATGTTTCTGGTATCCCGGTCAACAGTTTAAGTGATATTCCTCTTGTAGCTTTTGCTTTCCCGGTCATTGGTCTATTCCTGGCTCCTATTTATCCGGCCATCAATTCTGTTATTCTTAGTAATCTTCCGACTCATAAACATGGATCTATGTCCGGTCTTATTGTAGTATTCTCTGCCCTGGGAGGAACCACCGGCTCTATTATCACGGGTCATGTGTTCGAAGCATATGGCGGACAAACTGCTTTTTATTTTTCCCTGCTTCCCATTGCAATACTTATAACCCTTCTTTTTGTTTTTAAAAAATTACAACCAAAATCTGTTACACCGGAAATTAAAGCCCCGGATAGCCACCATTAATTGTTTTAGCCGATGGCATTACTGAAAATACAACAGCTAAACCCGCTTTTCGAAGATGTACAGTTAAACAGGGTATTCCCTGATGGAAAAACATTTGTGGATTGCCTTCCAAGATTTTCAGCTGAAGAAATAATTGCTTCATACAATAAGCAAAAAAAAGAATCCGGCTTTTCCTTACTAAAATTTGTAACAGAGCATTTTGATTTGCCTGTGCCACACTCTAATGGTTATAAAAGTGACCAGAGCAAAAATGTTGAAAGTAATATAGAAGGTCTATGGTCTGTACTTACCAGGGAGCCAGATAAAAAAGGCGGCTCATTAATTGCTTTACCATATCCTTACGTTGTTCCGGGTGGCAGATTTGGGGAGATCTATTATTGGGATAGCTATTTTACTATGCTTGGCTTAAAAGCATCAGGTAAAACCGAAATGGTGGAAAACATGGTTAGAAATTTCTCCTACCTGATAGATACCCTGGGGTACATTCCAAACGGTAATCGTAGTTATTTTATTGGCCGTTCGCAACCGCCATTTTATTCGTTGATGATAAAATTATTAGGTGAACTAAAGGGTGAAAAAGTACTGGCAGTTTACTTACCACAACTTGTAAAAGAGCACCGGTTCTGGATGAAAGGAGTTGATAGCATAAATGAAATAAATAAGGCAAAATACCATGTCGTAAGAATGCCAGGCGGAGAAATATTGAACCGCTATTGTGATGAAAATAATACTGCCCGGCCAGAATCTTATCGTGAAGACATTGAATTATCTCATCAATCATCACAAGATCCGCAGATACTTTACAGTCACCTTAGGGCCGGCGCAGAATCGGGATGGGATTTCAGCAGCCGGTGGTTTAAGGAAAAAAAATCTTTTGAAACTATACATACTACAGATATTGTCCCGGTAGACCTGAATTGCCTCTTGTATCAACATGAACAAATAATAGCACAAGCTTACTTGTTAAATGAAGACAACAAAAAAGCTGACACCTATTTATTATTGAGTGAAAAAAGAAAAAAAGCAATTGATAAATACTGCTGGAATAATAAAACCGGTTTTTATTTTGATTATGACTGGACTACTGCTGAACAAAAAAAATCATTAACGATAGCCGGCGTTGCTCCTCTTTTTCTCAATCTTGCATCGAAAGAACAGGCCCGGACAGTTGCTACAGTTATTGAAGAGAATTTTATACGGCCCGGTGGCGTTGTTACTACGCTGGAAGAAACAGGTCAGCAATGGGATGCCCCGAACGGCTGGGCTCCCTTACAATGGATGACTATTACCGGGCTGGAAAACTATGGATACACTTCGCTTGCAAAAGAAATAGCAGTACGATGGATCAAATTAAATACTGCTGTATTTAAACGCACCGGCAAACTGATGGAAAAATATAATGTTGTTGATACCCATCTTGAAGCCGGGGGCGGAGAGTATGAAGGACAGGATGGTTTTGGCTGGACTAATGGTGTATTAGTGGCCCTTATCAAAAAATATGGCCTTTGCGATTAATAATTTTATACTGGCTCCAATAATAAGAATCCGTATGGCTTGATAACAAGGTATTCCCTATCCTCACCTATATCATATATTACATTTTCCCAATGATCAAATAACTTAGCAGCAGTAAGGTTATGCTCTTTAAAAGCATACCAGGTTAGATAGGAAGGCTTATCTTTAAAATTAAAGATTCCAAACAGTTTTCTATCATCTATAGCTCTTATATAACCTGCTATATGAATATTGTGCGGTGTCATCCATACAAGGTTACTGTAATCAGCCACCATATCTAACTTCCGTCGAATAGCAATAAGCCGTTGTGTAGCACTAAAGACTTTATTTTCTATGGTACCCGGTTCATCAATTTTTTTATTTTTTTCCCAGTCTATCACAGGCCGGTGCATCCAGCGATTGTCATAACTTTTTCCTTCCTCTTTCAAGTATGAATAATCATTTGTATAACCGGCCTCATCACCATAAAATAACATTGGCAGCCCCCCCAGGAAAAAACTATGTGCCTGCATCAATATAATTTTTTGAATTGACATGTCAACAAGATGATTGTCATTTCTCTCCATTGCTTTTTCCAATCCACAAAGAGATGCAAGTGAACCACTAATTCTTGCATCCCCTGTTTTAGGATTACTGGAAAATAAGGCACCGGTTGCCGGAGAATCATTATGATTGCCCGAATAATAATCTTTCAAAAATTTACGATGCTCATATGCATTGTACCCGGCTTGCTGAATCATATAATCATCATATCCCAGGCCAATATCATCATGGCACCTTGTGTAAGTGATCCATGAAGTCCCAAACGGCTTTTTTAATAGCTCATGCTGTGCGGCCAGCATTACTTTCGTATCACCTGTGGCCAGCATATCCCATTGCAGTGCCATATGCGTGGCATTATAAGCAAAATCACATTCCCTGGCTGTATAATTTCCTGTACCGAAATAATTTAAAATTTCTTTTGGAGCAACTATTGCTTCACCTAACAAAGCCATTCCCGGAGCAGTCACTTCCACACATTGTTTTATCAATCGCAATAGTGTATGCGCCTGGAGTAAATTTTGACAAGTTGTACCTAATTGTTTCCAGATAAAAGCCGGGGCATCAATACGAAGTACATCTACCCCCAGGTTAGCATAAAAGAAAATAGTATCTACCATCTCTGCCAGTACCTGCGGGTTTTTGTAATTAAGATCCCACTGATAATTATGAAAGACAGTCATCACCCATTTCTTGCATTCTTCGATATATGTAAAGTTTCCGGGTGCACTTTCAGGAAATATTTCGGGCATGGTCTGATCATATTGATCGGGCAGGCTCCTGTCATTATAGAAATAATAATAATCCTGATATTTCTTTTCTCCTTGCCGGGCATTTTGTGCCCACTCATGCCTTTGAGATGTATGATTGAGTACAATATCAAGCATCAGGTACATATTTCGTTGCTGCATTTCCTGCTGCAATATCTTCAGATCATTTAATGTACCAAACCTGCTGTCCACCTTTCTGAAATCCGATACTGCATATCCCCCATCACTTTCACCAGCCGGGCTTTCAAAGAGTGGCATCAGGTGCAGAAAGTTTACTCCAAGTTTTTCAAAATAATCAAGTTTATTAATTAACTTCTTCAGGTCACCGCAAAACCTATCTACATATAAACTCATTCCTGTGATCTGGTTACTTAAAAACCAATGGGTCGTTTCACTTTTTACAATATCCCGTTGCTTAAGCGGTTCAGGTCTTTTTTTATACCCTTTTATTATTGTTTGTACAAGTTGGCTAAAGTTCTTTTCTGCTTTTGGATGATGCTCATACAACTGCATATACAGATCAAAAATCGCTGCTGCATTTGCCATGAACCGGGTATAGAATAAATTATCCTTTTCACTGATATCCATGCCGGCATCCTGTATTGCCCGGTTGATCTGCTGGTGTAACCCGTAATTATACATCTGATCTTTTAATTAAAAATATCGTTACTCAGGTGTTTGAATGCTTCCATTGCTCCCATATACTCACAGGTTCTTGCCCCTGCTTTATTGGCATTTTGGATAATATGTTTCCAGTGATCATCTGTAAGTAAGTTAATCTGGTCTATTGATTTGGAGGACAACTGATATAATACAGCTCCAACAAATGCATCTCCTGCGCCAGTGGTATCAACAGGGTTCACTGGTATGCTGGGTATAATCACCTTAGTGCCATTCATTCCCAGCATTGTACCTTCTTTGCCCAGCGTAATGGCGAAAGTTGATTTTGTTTTTTGCAACAATACACTCACGGCAGCCGTCAATGTGGATTCTCCTGTCAACAGCATTGCTTCCTCATCGCTGACTTTAAAAAAATGACAACGTTCTAAAAAATAATTGCTTTGATCAATGAATGATTGTGTATTATTCCGGAACAGCAGGTGACGGTAATTGGGATCAAAGCTGATATAAATATTCCTCACCATGGCCTCCTTTAAAAGTTTTTTGTAAGCTTGCTGTAAAGGACCGGGCAGAAAGCCTGTAGCTGAACCGAAGTGAATGATGGAAACGCCATTTAAATCGATGCCTTCAATATCTGCCTCGCTTAACTGGCCATCAGCACCACGGTTAAAATAAAAATCCCTTTCACCATTGTCCATTAGAGATACAAATGCGAAGGTGGTAAAATGGGCAGTATCCTGCAACATATAGGATGTTCCTACGCCAAAATCTTTCATTACATTGATCAGGTATTTACCAAAGGGGTCAGTTCCTACCTTTGCGGCAAGATCAACTTTCCCGCCTAAGGCGGCAATAGCGGCGGCTACATTAGTTGGTGCACCGCCTGGTTTCTTCAGAAAATTCTCTCCATCACTCAATGTGCTCCCTTTATCTGTGCAGATCATGTCAATCAGGGCTTCTCCAATACAAAGTACCTTATTCATATATGCAATACAGTTGTTTTATCCATATCCTCCAGTGCAATTCCTTTTGTTTCCGGCATCATTTTCCATACAAATAGTAACTGCAGTACCATCATCAAACAGAAAAAACCAAATATATAACTGCCACCGACATTCGTAGCAAAGAAAGGGAATGTTTGAGCAACAACTGCCGCCCAGGCCCAATGAGTTAAACATCCAAAAGAAGTACCTGCGGCCCTGACCGAATTGGGAAATATTTCCGAGATGAAAACCCAGATGACTGCGCCCTGGCCAATAGCATGTGCAGCAATAAATAAAAAAACATAGTATGTAATGAACTGTGTAGCTCCACTATTGAAAGAAACGGCAATTAATCCAAGAGAAACTATATATCCGATTGAACCGATAAACATCAGTGTTCGTCTTCCAAACCTGTCAATCAGTGACCAGCCTATAATGGTAAAAGCCAGGTTCACCACACCAATACCAGCAGTACTTAAGAAAGCAGCGTCTTTACCAATACCTGCCATCTCAAATACCCTTGGAGCAAAATAAATAATAGCATTGATTCCTGATAACTGATTGAAAGTAGCCAGCAAAAAAGCCAGTAACAAGGGCTTGTAAAATTTTTTATTAAATAAAGGTTCTTTTGTTTCCGATGTGCCAGCTTTTATTTCATTGATCGTTTTGTCCACATCATCTTCAGTAATAGATAATACTTCTCTTGCATGTGCTTCATCGTTTTTATGCAGCAATAACCATCTTGGAGTTTCAGGCACTGCCAGCATAAACAAAGAGAAAAGTAAAGATGGCACAGCTACTATACCAAGCATCCACCGCCAGTCGTTAACCCCGCCAACTCCCTGCAGCAGGTAGTTGGATAAATATGCTATTAGTATACCACTTACTACATTTAACTGAAATGAGATCACCAAACGGCCCCTATACCTGGCCGGAGCTATTTCGGAAATATAGACCGGTGCTACAACTGAAGATGCCCCAATGCTCAAACCACTTATAAACCTAAAAAACATAAATGAGTATACTTCCGGAGACAATGCCGCACCAACTGATGAAACAAAGAATAGTATCCCGATCCACAGTAATGTTTTTTTACGGCCAATCCTGTTTGCCGGAACATTGCCAAAGGCAGCACCAAAAGCAGTGCCGTATAAAGCCATAGCAATGGCGGTACCATGCTCCCACTCACTCAGTTGCCACAACTGCTGTATGGCCTTTTCAGCACCGGAGATCACCGCCACATCTAAGCCAAAAAGCAAACCGCCAAGGCCTACGGCAATTGACCAAAGAATTATTTTTCTATTCATTAGCTTTTACAATTGATATATTATCGCTTCGTATGGTTTCAGAGTACCACCAGCAGAAGGTGTTGAGTAATTATTAATAAGTATTTCCCCATTGCCTACATCAATACCGGTATTTACAGAAGTTATTTTCCCCCTGAAATTCAGTAATACCAGCAGTTTTTTACCATTTAGCTCCCTTGTATAGGCAAATACATCAGGATTTGTTTTATCAAGTAAAGTATACTTACCATAAACCAATACGTCATTATCTTTCCTTAGTCTTATCATTTTTCGAAAGTAATTGAGACAACTATTTTCATCTTTTTCCTGCGCTGCAACATTGATCGTTTTGTAATTTCCATTAACCGGTAACCAGGATTTGCCATTACCAAAACCAGCATTTGTGGTTGTATCCCATTGCATGGGTGTACGGCCATTATCCCGGCTGGATATTTTCATTCCTTCCAGGAAACGTTTTAAGTCGCCGCCTTTTGCTTTCACCTGCTCATAGTTAGTAAGCAACTCTACATCATTATACTGTTCTACTTTTTCAAACTTGATGTTATTCATTCCTATTTCATCACCAAAATAATAAAAGGGAGTAGCCCTCATACTTAAAATAAAAGTAGTGAGCAGTTTAGAAGAATAATCTCTGAACTCCGGTGTATCATTCCCCCAACGGGTAAGCATACGGGGCTGATCATGATTAGCCAGATACATAGTTCCCCAGCCTTTTTCAACAAAGGCACTATCCCATTTAGCATAGATAGATTTCCATTTTACAAAATCATACCCATTCGGATCAGGCATTTTATATTCACCGGGGAGGTATCCAAAATCAATCGCTTCAAAATTGTAAGCCATATTTAATTCTTTTCTGTCCTCATCCACAAACATTTTTACCCTCGGTATATCACCCATGGCTTCCGCAACAGTGGCAAGATTATATTTGCTAAGTACTTCCCTGTTCATTTCCTGGATATAATCATGCAGGTAAGGGCCGCTGGCATAATAAAGGCCCCAGTTACCATTATACTCTTTTGGCAAGGGAGGCCAGGTAGTGTCTTTTGAAATAAAAGCCAGTGCATCCATACGAAAGCCATCTACGCCTTTGTCACACCAATAACGCATCATTTTATAGATATCCTGGCGCAGTTGTGGATTCTCCCAATTCAGGTCAGGCTGAAAATCGGCGAAATAGTGTAGATAATATGAATTAGTTGCCTTATTAAACTCCCAACCATATGCTTTTTCATCAAAAATACTCCAGCGATATGGCGGTTCACCCTTTTCTGCAGGCCACCAATGAAAATAGTTATAGTACTCGCTGTTTCTTGATTTTTTTGCTTCCTGAAACCATTTGTGCTGATCACTGCAATGATTTAGCACCATATCCATCATCACTTTTATACCACGATCATGAAAGCCTTTTAGCAGCTTATCAAAATCATCCATATTGCCAAACTGTTTCATGATGTTTTGATAATCGCTTATGTCGTAACCATTGTCCTTATTAGGCGATTCATATACCGGGTTTAGCCAAACTGCGTCAATACCGAGGCTCTTAATATAATCCAACCTTGAAATAATACCTTTCAAATCACCAACCCCATCTCCATCGCTGTCCTGGAAGCTGCGGGGATAAATCTGGTAAACGGTTGCTTCTTTCCACCATTTGCGTTCAGTGCCAGCATCAGCCCGGGCCGGTTTATTCTTTGTTTTGCATGAAAAAAAAATAATAGTGCTGAAAACAAAGAAAAATATTTTAATAGTAGGTTTCATTTATATGTCGGTTTAATGGCCTGGTGATGGCGCCGGTAATATAATATCCCCTGCCGGCCTTTTCGTTTTTAACAGGGTGGTGAAGAGTGCGGCAATCAGCAGCAATACACCAGCGAACAGAATTGCATTTCCAGGGTTGTTGTTTAAAAAATGTTTGAGGATATAGCCAAAGGTTATAGTTTGAAGAAACATGGGTATAACGATCATCATGTTGATAATACCCATATAAACACCATAACGTTCTTTGGGAATTTGGTTCACTACCATCAGGTACGGGATACCCATCATACTGGCCCAGCCAATGCCAAAACCGGTGATGGCAAAGAACAAAAATGTTTTGTTCTCAATATGCGGAAAGATTATAAACCCGATACCAGCCAGGGCCAGGCATGTAAAATGAACCCATTTAGCGCTGTACTTTTTTGCAAACCATACCAATCCAAAAGCGGTAAGAAAAGTAACAACATTGTACCAGGCATTTACCAGCCCGGCAAGGCTTACTGCCTTCTCATACATCTCTTTATTTTCAGGAGTAGTGTTATATATGGATAAAGCAATGCTCTTGGAACTGTTTTGCCAGTAGCAAAATAGTGCATACCACTGGAAGAGATAAACTAATGCCAGTTGCCACATCACCTTTGGCATAACAGAAATAGCTTCTACTATTTCAATATTCTGTGCAAAAATTATTTTTAGTGACTGATGCTCCTTTGTGTATTTTATTACATCCCTGATAATCCGGCCACCAGTAAGAATGGAAGGTATCAGTAAAACAGCGAGAACCAGGTAAGCGATTACCGTTGTAATAATTGAAAAAAAGAACTGTAATGCAGGATGTGGCATTCCCTCATTTCTTTTTCTGATAACGGCTATTTCTTCTTCAGAAGGGGGGATTTCCGGAGTAGTTCGGATGCTCCACCATACCGATCCAATAGAGCAAACAGCACCAATGAAAAATGATGCAAAAACCCAGTTGGGAATTTTTCCTGTATATCCCAAAATAATTGCAGGAAAAATAAAAAGTGACACATTGGCAAGGGTTTGCCCAAACCCGGTAAAAAAACTTTGAGCCTGGAAACCTGTTGGTTGCTGGCTGGTATCCAATTTATCTGCTATAAATGCCCTGTACGGTTCCATAGCTGTATTGTTACCCACATCCAATATCCATAACAACCCCACTGCCATCCACAACTCAGAGCTGTAAGGGAACAAGAACAAGGCAAGGCTGCAAAGAACAGCTCCGATAAAGAAATAAGGTTTTCTTCTTCCAAAACGAGAGTGCCAGGTTTTATCGCTAAGGGCTCCGATAATTGGTTGTATTATCAACCCGGTAAGCGGGCCAGCAAGATTTAATATGGGTATTTCCTCCGGCTTTGCTCCCAAAAAATCATATATTGGATTAACAGCACTTTGTTGTAAACCAAAGCTGTATTGAATGCCAAAAAAACCGACATTCATATTAATAATCTGCCAGAAATTTAACCTTGGCTTAGAGAGAGACATAAGCAATCGTTTGAACAAGTAAAATACAAAAAACAAGGTAGCAACTATCAATTAACAGGTCAGCTCTATGCTTTTGCAAACGTTTGTTGTTGGGAAAAAGGGGCGCATTTAACAGGTGTCAATGGATTAAAATTTTCCTCTCGAATTCCCTCAATTCTATATTTTGCAGCAATAAAACCGATCATAAATGAAAAGAAAGATTTTTACAGGTATTATTTTGCTATTGAGTTTATTCTTTTTGTTTTATATACTTTTCTTCCAGAATGAATTTCAAAAAACCATTCATCTTCCATTACCCATATTAACTGTTACTGAACAGTTCAAAAACCCTGAAAATCTTCAAAAATGGTTTACCCCTTTTGATACCGGGGGGCCTGCTTCTTTTGATTCTTCCAATAATAAAATAATTAGTGGTGAATACCAGGTTCAAATTAAAAATCAATCTCTGTATAGCTCTCTGCTGGTTTATTCCAATAATAAAAAAGAAAAACAATTTATTATTTCTGCCTTACCCGACACATCAAAAAATAGTATAACCTCTCTTTCCATTATCTACAAAAGCAGTTATTTTAAAAAATGGTTTAGCCAGGATGATCTTACAAAAAACGCACTAACCAGTTTTAATAATTTCCGTGAATACATTGAAGATTCAAAAAGAGTATATGGTTACGAGATAAAGCCCGTGAAAGTGGTTGATACATTATTTCTTTTTGAAAGAAAAACTGTCCTCCTGGCTGACAAAAGACAAGGGATGAAGTCCATTTTTGAAAACTTAATAACGTATGCTGATAAAAACAATTTAGGCTATAATGGTAACCGTATCTTTTATTCACTAAAAACCGGGGATAGTATTACTTTATTTGCCAGTATTGGTATTACCCGTGAAATTGAGGTACCTAAAGATGCAGCTCTTGAAATCAAAAGGATGCCTTTTGAAAAAAAATTATTAGAAGCTACTTACCAAGGAACTTTTGGGGCATCAAACAAAGTATTTGATGCTTTAGAAAAATTTATAAACGACCATTATTTAGCCACCATGGGGATACCCTATCAAAAATTTATCAGTGACGGGTATGATTTTGCAGATGACCAGGTTGTGCAAATGAAAGTGTATTATCCCATACTTTAGTTTATTACTGAGTAGTACTGATCACTCTAAGGCTGTCATTATTTTTTGCTACCAAAAAAGCATCGGTTCTTGTTACTAACCGGATTTTTTGTAAATGCCTTATTTCTCCTTTGATCTTAATTCCATTCAGTTCTTCATATCTGAAATTTCCCTTTCCCCTGTTAATTAATACAGAACCAAAATCGGCATCATATCTTCCCAACTGAATATTATTTGAATAATAATTACCCCCCAGGATGATATCTGGCAAATTGTCTTTATTAATATCCAATATAGCTGCCGTTTTATAGGAAGTCAGCTGTGCCTCCCACGGCAAAGGCTGTACTTCAAAATTCATCTTACCGTCATTGATCAAAACAGCATTTGAAAAATAGTTTGCCGAAAACAAATCGGCTTTTTTTAGTTTATCCGCCCCAAATATTTCTTTTAATGAGGCATTAGCAAAATCTTTAGCGTACAGATATTTCTTTTTCATTACCGGCAGCTGCTTCTCCAGATCCGATTTATTAGTAAAAGGGAGCTCTTTATTATCCAGATAATAAGTTAATACCTGTTCTTTTTTGCCGTTGCCATCAAAATCATAAAAATACATCCGCACAGGCTGATCCTCACTCGCCTTTAGCTGGCTATTCAAACCTTGGTTCCCGGCAATAAAATCTATATCACCATCATTATCCACATCACATGGCAAAATAAAATTCCACCAGCCTTTTAGCGAGGTAATATGTTTTTTTGAAAACGAGTTCCTACTATTAAGATAGACATAAATTCCATCCCATTCCAGCGCCAGCACCAGATCTTCCCTTCCATCCTTATTAAGATCTATCCAGCTCGCATCTTTAATAAAGCCGGTTTTTTTCAAACCCGGTGATAGTATATCAGTAACATCAATGAATTTTCCAGTACCATCATTTTGTAATAAGTAAGAATCGGGTATGGTTCCATATTCCCAGGCAACTGATCGTCCGCCGATAAACAGATCAATAAAACCGTCTTTGTTAAAATCGTTCGCCACTACTTTAGACGCAGTCAACAATACATTTGAAAATGCGTCTTCCTTTTTTTTCAAAATGCCTTTCCCGTTATTTATATAAATCCTGGGCTTTAGGTAATCGCTTTGACCATAAAATTCATTTCCTCCACTTGCCACCACAAGGTCAGGAAATGAATCATTATTGACATCTGTCCAGCAAGCATCTACATCTTCATATGTACTGTCAGCATCAATAGCCGGTTGTGCTAATTTTTTAAATGTACCGTCAGGCAGTTGTTTAAACACGGCGCTTTTCTCCCACTTGGATGACCCAACAAAAAAATCATCCAACCCATCCCTATTAATATCTCCTATCGCAAGAGCGGGGCCTTCAGTTGAAATCATAAAAGGCAGTAGCGGTTCTCTGTCAAACTCTATAAATGTATTCTCCTTATGCATAAAAGAGAGATTAGTTTGAGCAGTTATATCATAAATTTTTTCTGATTGGCTAGTTAAAAAATCACGAACTAAGGAGTAGTCAAATGCCGGCAACCCTTTCGTATAATCAAATTTCTGCTGCAGCGAATCACTGTTCAGATTAATTTTTTGAACTGTGTTATCCGGCCATACCAAGAAAGCAGAATCCTCTTTTCCATTGCCAGTACTTACCTGCATAGGTACTTCCATACTGGATTGAAAGCCCCTTACCGGGAATTTTTCATAGCTCATAACAGAAGTCCCTGAAAATATATACAACTTAGCTCCCACCGCTTTATTATTCCCGGCTGGCCCTTTCAGCATTACCTGGATCGCAGGTTTTACCTTACCGTCATTAGTCCTGTTTTGATAAACCAAGGCTGGCTCGTCAATATTATTTACAACTATATCTATATCCCCATCATTATCAAGATCAGCATAAACTGCGCCATTTGAATAAGTGTTCTTGTTACCTGGAATCATTTCTCCTATATCTTCAAACAAAGCATTTCCTTTGTTCCTGAAAAAACGATTGGGTATTTTAATCTGTGGAAACTTATCGATAAGATTCATTTCTCTCTCGCCAATTTTATTGCTCTGAATTTTCGATTGTACTTCTTCGTTTGATATATAGTTGATATAGTCAATATCATTAAGTCTTTTGGGAATTCCATTAGAAACAAACAGATCCTTTAAGCCATCGTTATCAAAATCTGCCCAAAGAGTTGACCATGACCAGTCGGTTGCGTAAACACCAGCATAAAATCCTATTTCACTGAATAACCCATTTCTCCTGTTAAGCTGCAATGCATTTCTCGCATACTGAAAATTGTAACCATTCCTGATCTTGGTTAAAAAAGTATTATACTCATCCACCCCTAATGAACTTTTTAGAATAACCGGATCAGACGGGAGCATATCTGCCGATATAATTTCCGGGTACCCATCATTAGTTATATCAGCTACATCAACTCCCATAGAAAACTGGCTGGTATGCATAATGCTACTATCCAGCAAGTCATCAAATCCTCCTTTTTTATTGTTGATATAGAGATAATCATTCTCATGAAAATCATTCCCGATATAAATGTCAGGGTAGCCATCGAGATTAATATCTGAAATCGCTATACCCAGTCCATAGCCGATCATCGTCTGATTAATTCCTGCCGTTTTTGATATATCCGTGAAATAATCTCCATCATTTCTGAACAACCTGTCACCTGAAAGAGAATCTATAGTTCCTTTAAAGGTATTTCTTGGCGCAAATGTGCTGTTATACCGCAGGGAATGATTGAGCAAATACATATCAAGGTCGCCATCAAGATCAAAATCAAAAAAAGCGGCTTGTGTACTGAAGCCGGAAAAATCAACTCCGTACTTTTGGGCTTCATCCAGGTAATATGGGATTCCCGCTTCACTGATCCCCCTACAAATTAATAACTGGTTCTTACTGTGCAATGATTCAAAGTTACCCACCCTGCAAACATAAATATCCAACAGCCCATCATCATTCACATCTGCTACTGATACCCCGGTAGACCAACCTCCATCATCAGGGATCTTTGCAGCTGTTGTTATATCCGTAAACTGTAAATCACCTTTATTGAGGTAAATTTTATTCTGTGATTGATTCGAAGCAAAAAACAAATCAATCTTTCCGTCATTATTGAAATCACCCGCCCCTACACCAGCTCCATTGTAGAAATACATATACTTGAGCATATTGAAATTCGGACTGGCGGTAAGGCGGTTACTGAAATCAAGCCCTGTTTTTGTATTATCGAGAACTTCAAACAATACAGGAACGTTCTTTTTTTTACTGTTGGTACAAGCAGTCAGAAAAAGCACACAAATGCCAATCCAGTAATTCCAATTCTGCTTTTTCACAATAACCAACTTGAATAAAGTTTTACTAATTTAATTTATACAAAACAGGGGGGGCATCATTTTGAAGAAACAGTACCTGCTTTTTTCCTTTTGATTGAAAACCTATAATACTTTTTACTTGCCCTCTTACTTCAATTCCGGACTTTTTGGGCATTACCAATTCCCACTCAGCCTTACCTTTATTTATTAAAACATGCCCATAACTTGCATCCAATCTGGAGAACTGTGGTTGAAAGTGAAAAAGATTTCCTCCCACGACAAGATCCTTTTTCCCGTCATTATTAATATCAGTTATCAATATTGCATTGGTACTTGATAGCTGAGTAAATGGGGGCAATTTTTTTATTTCGAAATTTCCTTTGCCTTTATTGATTGCCAAACAACTTGCATTGTAATTAAAATTATAGACAGAGGCTTTTTGTATTAATGCATCTGAAAACAGCTCCTGAACAGATCTTTTGGCATACTCTTCGAATTTCAAATTTTGCTTTTTTAATCCGGGCATCTGATCTGTTAAATCCCTTTTCATAAATACCGGAACATCCCTTTTATCAACTGTTCGAGTAACAATTTTGTCAGGTGTACCATTGCCGTCAAAATCATTGATCCATAATTTAACCGGGTTAACTGCCGACGGCTGTAAATAACAATTTTCGCCAATATTACCCAGCACCAGGTCGTTTAAGTTGTCCCCGTCAATATCAGTAACTGCAATGGATTGCCACCATCCTTTCATTTCTGAAAGTGACGTTTTTATTTCAACAGGCTTCCCATTTGAGAATGAAAACGTTTTTGGCTCCATCCATTCCCCCACAACAACTAGCTCCTTCATGTCATCTCCCTCTATATCAGCAAATACGGCGTCGGTTATCATTCCAGGTTTCATTTTCTCTGCAACCGTGAATTGCCCTTTCCCATTATTGGTATATAAATAACTTTCTGGCACTACTCCGTAGTTTTGGGGGACACTTCTGCTGCCTACAAATACATCAAGATCACCATCATTATCAATATCAGCAGCTTTGGCAACAGCAGCATTCATTGTATAATCTGGAAAAGCTTTAGCAGATAATTCAAAATTCTCTTTACCGTCATTTATATATAAGCGGTGTTGCAACAAAGAACTTCCGGCAGGTTGCATATTTCCACCTGAACCCACAAAAAGATCTTTGTCGCCATCACCATCTGCGTCAAAAAATAATACAGCTACATCCTCATACTCCTTGTCCTTTTCAAAAGCTTGTATTGCAATTTTTTTAAAGCCGGAAGCCGATTGCAGGTATAATTGCCCCGGCTGATTAGCGGCACCTCCTATAAAAACATCCGCTAAACCATCTCTATTAACATCTGCAGTGTCAGCATGTGGCCCCTCTCTTGAAAGCATCAGCGGAATATTTCTCTCTGTATAAAAATCTATATACTCGTCTTCCTTGTGCTTATCAAAAACAAGGTTTGATTCAATAGAAAATAAAACATCCGGTATTTTGACATCAGGCCCATTGCTTACTGATTGTTGCGCATAAGCGATTTCATGAACTTTATTTATTTCCGGTTTTATAAATTTTGAAATTGTTTTGTCAGGCCAGCAAATTGTCATTGAATCAACAGCGCCTTTTCCCAGACCAATAATTTGTTTATAATCAACGGAAGACTCGAACCCTCTTGAGGGTATCAATTCACGGCTTAAAATCTGAGTACCCTGAAATAACTTTATGACAGCGCCTACAGCAAAAGTATTTTTTCCATTACCCTTCAATCTGATTCCAATATAATTATTTGCAATCTGCTCTCTGCTTTGATTTTTATAAATAAAGGATTTTTCATTTACATTGTTTACGACAAGATCAAGGTCGCCATCATTATCAAGGTCGCCATAAGCAGAACCATTTGAAAAAGAAGGTTGTCCCAATCCCACAGAAGCCGCCTTATCTTCAAATTGAATATTGCCTTTATTGTGATAAAATTTATTAGGAATAGGCGTAGAAGGCATTTTAGCTACTATTTCATCAAACTGGTCCCTTTTACCGGTTGTTACCATTTTCTGTATCACATCATTCGCAAAAAAGTCAATGAAATCCTGGTTGGTAACATCATTATAAATGCCATTGCAAACAAAAATATCAGACAATCCATCGTTATCTGCATCAAAGATCAATCCTCCCCAGCTCCAGTCAGATGCGGCCACTCCGCTATAGAAACCAGTTTCCATAAACTTTCCGTTCTGGTTATTAATCTGCAGTGTATTTTGAGTGTATTGGTAATAAAAGCCTGATTTTTCTTTTAAACGTTGTACATCGATATTATCAAATGAAGTAGTCGTCTTAAGCCTATAGTCATCATCTGGCAACATATCTGTTGTAAAAATATCAGGATAGCCATCATTATTTATGTCGGCCATATCTGCTCCCATTGATGAATGACTAAGATGTTGGGTCCATTCTTCTATCTCGTCCTTAAAAGTGCCGTCTTTTTGATTGATATATAAATAGTCTCTTTCAAAAAAGTCATTAGACACATATATATCCGGGTAATGGTCACCATTCACATCACCTACGGTTACCCCTAACCCGAAACTAATCAGGCTCCCATAAATTCCCGCTTCTTTACTTACATCTGTAAATTTTCCATTATCATTCCTGAGCAGGTAATCTCCTCCGCCCTTTAAGAATTCGGCCACGGGCCAATCGGGAGCTCTCAATCCCCTTTTATTGGCATAGTTAAGTGTATTAACAGGAATAAAACTGTTATTGATAATAAAACAATCGAGGTCTCCATCTGCATCATAATCAAAAAAGGCTGCATGGGTTGTATATCCACCTTCATTTGTTAATCCGTACTCTGCTGCTTTATCACTAAACGTAAGATCTTTATTATTAATGAAGAGTTGGCATTTTGGTTTTTTTCCATCAACATACCCGGCATTGCAGACAAAAATATCCAGCCAGCCATCGTGATTTATATCAACAAAAACCACCCCGGTGCTCCAGTCTTTCTTATCAACAAAGCCTGCCTTTACAGATATATCATCAAACTGCCAGCCGCCTTTATTCAAATAGAGTTTATTAGCGCCCATATTAGCAGTAAAGAAAATATCCGCTAACCCGTCATTATTAATATCACCTATGGCTACACCTCCTCCATTATAAAAATTACGGTAACTGAAAATATTGAAGTCGGGAGAATTTTGAATAGTGTTGACAAATTCGATACCCGTTTTTTCCTGCAATGAAAAAAGAGGTTTTTCCTTTTGTTGTTTACCACAACCAGTAAACAAAAGAAAAACAAAAAACAGGAAGGGCAACACAATCTTTGACTCAGCTCTCATTTGTTTTTGTTAACGATAATCATCAAATCTATTGCATTTGTTCCAGTAAAATTCATACCCGTTTGTTATTTCAGGTAAGTAGTATGAAAAGAAAAAAGCCATTAGAAAATGGCTTTTTTTAATTGCTAAAATCGCTAACTGCTTGCTCGAAAAACACTCTTAATAACCCGGGTTCTGGGTTAGATTAGGATTAATAATCAATTGTTCATTAGGTACTGGGAACAGCAAACGCTCATTCCCACTAACTAAAGGTTTTAATTCTCTTGCAGCCAGAAACTTTCCAAAACGAATCATATCGTTTCTTCTCCATAATTCCCAGTAAAGTTCACGGCCTCTTTCATCTAATAATTTATCTAAAGTCAAACTTGGCAAAGGTCCTGCATTTCGACTTGGAAGAGTTCTGATATAATCAACAATAGCTTGAGCAGTAGAACCATAAGGACCAGCTACAGTACCTGTAGCACCACGCAAAATGGCTTCTGCCTTCATCAATAAAACATCAGATAAACGGAAAATAACAAAATCATTATCCCAGGGAAATTGATGTACCAGATCCGGTACATATTTCATAACACGAATACCTGTTATTTCCAGGTTATTACCTGTTTCTTTTAATGCAACGGCCTTTGTGAAAGAAAGAGGATTACCTTTTCTATCCAGCAGCGCAACACCACTTTGATTATATTGTTGGCCGAATAAAAAGCCAGCCCATAATCCGGTTACATTTGTTAAACCGGGATAATATCCAGGTTGTCCCGCAGCAGGAGGTCCTGGTGTTGCACCTGGGCCACCTCTTCTTTTATCTGCAGCATCAAACTTATCATAGAAATCACCCAATGTTGCAAAACCGTTCCAACCACTTGGGTTCATATTATAGTGCAATCCCTGAAAATCCATGAACATGGCACCATTTCCGCCTATACCCAGCCCATTATCATTTCTTTGAGTATAGATCAACTCGCTGCCAATAACATCATTATTAGGAGCGAAGTTGTCAAAGTAGTTTGGTGTAAATGTATATCCAGCCGGACTATTAATAATCTGATCTGCCAGAGTTACTACCTGGGTCATGTCTGCAGCAGCAAAAGTTGGAGCAGCCCTGTTTGCATATACCCCTTTGTTTAAATATATCTTCATCAAAAGAGCTCTTGCGGCATTTTTATTTGCAATACCCATACCAGACTCTGGTAAGTTTGGAATGGCAGCATTCAGCTCGGTTATTAAGAAATCAGCACATGCTGTTCCTTTTTTAACTTCAGGTAATTCATTAGTTAAATCACCTAGAGTTGTTGGACGGAAAGGAACCTGATCCCAGCCGTCCAGTGCATACCACATAGCTAAAGATCTTAAAAATGTTGCCTCTGCTTTTTGCTGAGGTGTTGCAGAAGTTACATCCAGAACAGTTGTAGCAGCAAACTGAGACTGTGCCAGTTGGCGGTAAGTTGCTGTTAAATACGCATGTTCATCGCTCCATTTGTGATTGCTGTAAACTCGCCAGACTCCGTTATCATCCCAGTCTCCGCCTCTTGTTGGCCCTACAGACTCATCAGTTGTATGCTCAAATGATGCAAAAAGCCTTTCCTGGTTATTGTAGAGATTTTCAATAGAACGATATGCGCCTCTCAATAAAGAAGTCGGGTTTACGACACCCCCGCTACCGCCTGATGGATCAAAAGCTGCTTCGCTCCTTAGTTTTTCATCCAGCTTTGTACAGGATGCAAGCATAACAAAGCAAGTAAAAATTAAGATTATTTTTGTGTATTTCATATTGCTTAATTTATTCAATTTGCAAATCATTTTAGAACCCAAAATTTATACTGAATATAAATCTTCTGGCTGTTGGATAAGGTATATATTCAATTCCATTAGAAGGGATACCGCCTATATTCTTATCAACGTTTACTTCAGGATCAAAACCTGAAAAGTCAGTTAATATAAACAGATTCTGTCCGGTAAGAGAAATACTTGAGCTTCTTATAAATTTTACGAACTTACCCAAATTATACGAAAGTGTGGCGTTTGCCAATTTCAGATAATTTCCTTTTTCCAGGTACCTGTCTGAAGTAGAAATCGGATTAGACAGATCTTCCTTTATTTCACTATTTATTATAGTACTTACCACATTTCTTGTTCCAAGGTTAGTAATGGGAACAACAGAAGTAGCCGTATTGTTGTATATATAATGCCCGAATGCTCCATTCATATTTATACCTAAACTGAATTTCTTATACGAAAAGTCCGTACTGATACCCAATAACATATTCGGATTTGGATCTTCACCATAATATGACACATTACCATCTTCGGTATATATACTTTGTCCTGTTGTTTTATCTATCCCTTCAAAATGACGCAGGTAATAAACATTCAAAGGATAACCAGAAGCCAATTTCTGAACAAAGGCCCCAGTACTACCCTGACCTGATATTGCACCTGTGTTATACGAACCATTTAACCCATCAATCTGATTCTTCAACCAGGCAGCATTGATGCCAAAATTCCAGATCATATCCCCTTTATTAAGGATAGTAGAGTTTAATGTTACTTCTACTCCTTTATTATTAATAACTGCTGGATAATTCTTCCATTGTTTTGCACTTGATGGAGGACCTGGTTGAGCAAAATCAACTTCAAATAATACATCATCAGTCTCTTTGTTAAAGTAATCGACAGAAAGATTAACACGATTATTAAGCAAAGCAAAATCTAAACCAGCATTAAAAGTAGTAGAGGTTTCCCATTTTAAATCCTTATTTGCAACATTCACCCTTTCTGTAGCTCCAATCCCAACTACTGCATATCTATCCTGTGCTGCACCGGCAGGAAATTCCTGGTTACCGGTTTGTCCCCATCCAACTCTAAGCTTAAGATTCTGTACAACCCTTACGCTTTTCATGAAATTCTCATTACTGATATTCCAGCCAGCAGAAAACGATGGGAAATAGCCATACTTGTTGTTTTCACCAAATTTGGTTGAACCATCGGCCCTCATCGTCATGGTCAGCAAATATTTACTATTATAACTGAAAGCAGCCCTTCCAAAATAAGATTGTAATTCATTAGTAGGTGCTTCATAATTACTGATCGAACGGGAAGATTGTGATGAAAATCCAAGCATATTATAATAAGGAACTCCAATATCATCAAAATCTTGGGCCGAAATTGAACTGCTCTTGAATTCAAATTTCATATACTCATACCCCAGGACTGCATTTAAACTCAGGGCAGAAGTAATGTTCTTATTATAGCTTAAAGTATGGGTAAACTGCTGTGTTCTCACCCGATTAGTGCCTACAGCAGCAAATCCCCTGTCTTTATACCTGTCAATGTTCAACATCTGCCTTCCAACCATTGTTTTCCTGTTACCATCACTTTGATTGATGGAATAAAGAAAACGATATTCCAGGTCGCTGGTAAATTTGTAATAAGGAGACAAGCTTCCATAAATAGTTGAAGTGTTTACCCGATCATCATACATTTTCAAAAACCAAAGCGGGTTAATAGAGCTGGCGCCAAATTGTGGCTGAATCCAGTAGGTACCATCCGACTTTATTAAATCATGCGTTGGATTCCACATCAATGCCTGACCAATAAGGTTTCCTTCAAATCCTGCATCCCTGGTAATAGGCACTACATCTTCATTTACCTGCGCAGTGTTAATTGAAACATCTAATCCTAATTTTTTAGAATCAAGGAATTTGAAATTACCCGTAAACCCAATTGTGTATTTAGTCAATCTCGATTCTTCAATAATTCCATTTTCCCCTAAAGCACTTGCAGAAAATCTGTATCTCGCATTCTGATTCCCACCACTTAATGACAAGTTTAGGTTGTGTGTAACCCCTGTTCTTAATATTTCATCCATTGCATTAACATTGGAACCATAATTACCGCCTGTCAATCCATATTTTGTTAATGCTGCACGGTATTCATCACCATTTAATACATCTAACTGCTTCAAAATACTGGCCGAACCAATGGAATATCCAACATCTATTTGAGGATCACCACCTGATCCTTTTTTGGTTGTAATAAGGATAACACCATTTGCTCCCCTTGATCCGTAAATAGCAGCAGCAGATGCATCTTTTAATACATCGATGCTGGCAATATCTGCCGGGTTAATAAATGCAAGCGGGTTACCACCGGGGCTGTCGCCAATATTAGGAAGCCCGATACCAGGACGACCAGAACCACCTTCTAAAGGCACCCCGTCTACAACAAACAAAGGACCATTACCGGCTCTGACAGAACTGGCTCCCCTGATACGAATCGTAGCAGCACCGCCCGGCTGACCGCTGTTATTAGTAACCTGCAAACCAGCAACCTTACCCTGAATCAATTGATCAGGAGAAGTTACGACCCCTTTATTAAAGTCTTTGGCCTTTACTGATTGTACAGCTCCGGTAAGATCCTTCTTCCTGGCAGTACCATAACCGGTAACTATCACCTCGTTCAGGTTAGATCCCGCTGTAGCTACAAAGGAAACCTCAACAGAGGATCTTCCATCAATAGAAACCTCCTGGGTTTCATAACCTACTGAGGAAATAACGAGGATGGTTACATTGGGTCCGACATTAATACTAAATGACCCGTCAGCACGGGTAGATGTTCCTGTTCTTGTGCCCTTAGGCTGAACAGAGGCTCCCACAACCGGTGAGCCATCTTTTGAATCAGTCACTTTACCTGTAATGGTCTTGTCCTGCGCAGCAGCAACCTGCACGGAAATCGCAAGTACGAAGCAAAGGATAGCAGAAAGCAGAGTTTTTGCAGACATAAGCAATCGTTTTTTTAAATTATAATCGATGTGTTAATCCAGTTTTATACAGTGCTCTTCTCAGAACACTAATGCCTATCGGTGGGACAAGGTCTTTGTTTCGGCTGGCCTGTAGTGGCATGCCTTGTTTTTTAATATCTAATACAGGCACTCTCACCGTTCTGTTCGCTGCACTGTAATAGAAAACAAAGCAAAATCACTAAAGACAGAATAAATTTATAGTTAATTATGTGTACTAAAAACACTTGTTGGACTTTTTCCCCTGGCCTGCAAGACCGAAAACATTTCCGCAAATGTTTGCGGTGGATAAATTAGTTATAGTTTTAATCCGTTATTTTGAGTTATGGGAACCCAAGCCACTTTAAAAAAGATTTCCGTTCAACTTAACCTCAGTATTTCTACTGTCTCAAGGGCTTTAAAGAATCACCCCGACATTTCTGAAAATACAAAGAGAAAAGTAAAAGAACTGGCCTTATTAATGGAATATGAGCCGAATGCTTATGCAGTTAACCTTCGCACAAACAAAAGCAAAGTATTTGGATTGATAGTTCCTGCTATCTCCAACTTATTTTACGATTCCTTTATTGCCGCTGTCGAGGAAGATGCCCGTAAAAACGGCTATTCATTGATTATTCTGCAATCAGCTGACGATCCTTTACAGGAATCTGAAAATTTAAAAATTTGTAAACTGAGCCGGGTGGATGGGGTTTTTATATCCCTTGTACCCGATAGTCACTCCGACCAGCTCTATACAAAGTTCCAGGAAAGTGGTATCCCCGTAATTTTTTTCGACAAGGTACCGGGAAACAAACTATTTGATACTATCTGTATGGCAGATGATGAAGCAGCTACGATAGCCGCCAATACAATTATTAAGTATAAGAAGAAAAAAGTAATGGCTTTGTTCGGCAATCCTGAACTGTCAATTACTAAGAAAAGAAGAGATGCGTTCCTGAAAGTCTTCAAAAAAGAGAAAGCAACTATAAAAGTTGATATCCACTATTGCCTCAGCAGCAGTGCAGCACAAAAAGTAGTAACGGAGGCTATCAGTAAAAAGTCAAGGCCAGAACATATTTTCTGTATGAGTGATGAACTGTTGATTGGTGCAATGAAAAGCATTAATCAGTCAGCATTGTCTATTCCTGCTGACATATCAGTGCTTGCGATCAGCAATGGTTTTATCCCGGGACTTTTTAAGCCTGAAATAACCTATATCGAGACAAATGGCTATGAACTGGGTAAGCTGGCAATAAAGCGTATGCTTGAAAACATGGAAAATAAAACACCGGTTAAGTCAATCATTTTGCCTGCCCGGTATGTGCAGGGAGGATCTTTATAAAAATCACTCTTTGATCAGTGAAGTGCCAGAACTTTTGTACCAGATCCTTTTGTTTTATACTGCTTTTTAAGTGTATATAATCTTCCTGGCCGGTGAGGCACATTATTTTCCATTTCATCTATATCTACCAACCAGTCCTTGATAGATATTTTTTTCCTGAAATTTCTACGATCAAGTTCCACTCCCAGGATAGCTTCATACAATTCCTGCAATTCCCGGAGTGAAAATTTTTCAGGCAGCAGATTAAATATTACCGGATGCTCCATTACCTGTTCCCGAAGCCTGCCAAGGCAGGTATCAAGAATCAGTTTATGGTCAAACGCAAGCTTTCTTATCTCTGTAACAGGATGCCAGTGCAGTTCATTATGGCTTAATTGAAGCTTGTGGTTTCTGATATCGATCAGTGAATAATAAGCAATCGTTATTACCCGGCCTGAAGGGTGTCTTTTTAGTCCACCAAATGTGTGCACCTGCTCAAGATAGACATCATCAAGGCCGGTTCTTTCTTTTAATATCCGGTAAGAAGCAGTCTCAAGGTCCTCGTCTGGTTTTATAAAATCGCCAAGCAGGGAATATAATCCTGAGAATTCCTGCATATCAGATTTAATCAACAATACTTTTAACTCTTTTTCATCATATCCCAAAATAACACAGTCAACCGTGATACCTATATTGAAATAATCAAGGTGACTTATTTTCTCAATCTCCGCCGTCTTCAGTTGTTGTAAGGCTTTTTCCGTCATTGTAATGGCATTTGAAATTATTGGATAACCAATTTTATCTGTGTTGTTTTATTGGCAGCTTGTATGCTCAACAAATAAATTCCGGCGGGCAAATTATTGATTTTATCGTTTAGTGGTATGCGATGCTTCCCTTTTGTATACATTTCTGCCGTAATAACCTGTATTTTTTGACCGGCTCCATTAAATAAATCAACATATACCTTACCCGTTTGCGGTACATCTATCTCCAATACTGATGTCGCTGCAGCGGGGTTAGGAAATACCTTTGCAGAAAGCTGATTATTGGAACTATTAGTGCCCCCGGTAGAAGTAACCACAGCATTGGTCAGGTTTCTGTTCAGGTACACATGAAATTCACCTGGCTGCAAGGTCATATTTTGTGCTGACCCGGTTGCAGTGAATGTATTTCCATTCAGGTAATCATACCAGGTACCACCGGCCGGGAAAGTGAAATTGCCTGATTGTGCATTCACATCAAAATTACCCACTACGCATAACATAGATGAGTCGGTGGCACTCCGAATGGTCAGTGTTTTAAAAGCTCCACTTAGGCTCCGGGTCAGATTTATATTATTCGCAATAAATACATCTTTATACCATGGGTGAAACCGCAGTTTATTCAAACTGGAAAAGATATCATACAGACGTTTGCGCTGCACAACAGTAAGATAATCCCAGCGGATTGGTTTATTACTTAGGCGGCAATCATTACTGATAGTCCCATCTGTACAACGATTGATCGAGAAATCATATCCGAGTTCTCCAAACTGCCAGATCATTTTAGGGCCGGGTGCAGATAAAAAGAAACCTGCACAAAGCTCAATACGTTTTAATGCTGTATTAAGATCTCTTACATTATGCGAAGCATTTGTGCTATTGCCAAATTGCAGGTTCTTATACATCAGCCTTTCTTCATCATGGCTTTCCATATAACTAACCAGGTGAGGATTGGCCCAGCCCCTGGCTGTATGCAGGTAAGAATCAAAGTTGGAGTTTGCCACCCATCCCATCGATGCTTCTGAGAAATTATAATTGACATTGCCCCAAAGGAGCATGCCATAGTTTGAAAGCTCGATTTCTTCTGAATTAGCCGCAAAATGTTCCAGGATTACATAACTGCCGGGTGCTTTTAACTGGCAGGTATCGTAATATCTCTTCCAGATCGCCACCCTGTCTGCATGATATTCTGATATACATGCTTCGTTTGAGGTGCTTCCCCCGCATTGTGTATTCTGTGTAAATCCTTTTGACAGGTCAAAACGAAATCCGTCGATCTTGTATTCCTGCAACCAATACTCTATTACCCGGCTTGAGAAATAGCGGGTAGCCAAACTTTCATGATTAAAATCGTTGAAAACATTGTAAGGGTGCGTTGCAGATACATTCAGCCATGGATTGTTTGCCGCCGGCTGATTGGTACTGCTGTTCCAGTATAATGCCGCCAGTGGATTAGCTCCTGTTGTATGATTCAATGCTATATCCATGATCACAGATATTCCTCTTCTATGACAGCTATCGATAAATTCTTTCAGGGAATTTTTAGGACCATAGTATTTATCAGGCGCCAGGAAATAAGAAGGATTGTAGCCCCAGCTTTCATTACCATCAAACTCATTAAAAGGCATTATTTCAATAGCATTGATACCCATCTTCTGAAAATAGTTCAGTGTATCCCGTATAGTCTTCCAGTCATGTGCTTCAATAAAGTCTCGTACCAGCATTTCATAAATAACAAGATTTCTTTTATCAGGCCTTGGGAAGTTGGTAATGGTCCAGTTATATGCCGGTGCATTAGTTTGCAGGATACTTACGTTTCCAGTAGTAAAACCTGTTGGATAAGCTCTCAATCCGGGGTAGGTACTGGCTGTTATAAATTGGTCATTATCTCGATCTAGTATCTTCTCTGCATAAGGCTCACCAACTTTTAATGTTCCGTCTACCAGGTATTGAAAGGCATACTCTGTACCCGGTGTTAACCCACTGATGCGAAGCCACCAATAATTACCATCAGGAGTTTTGTTCATTACATAATTGGTTTGTTCTGACCAATTACTTCCCGGAAACTCTCCAATAACAGAAACCCGGTTTTTACCCGGTGCATACAGCACAAGGACGGCTGAAGTATTTCCTGCTTCATAATTGATACCATCTCTTACACCCGGTGGTAATGGTAATATTGTTGGCGCACTTGACACAAAAAACTGGAAGCTTTCTGATTTTGTAGTTGCTCCATCTATAGCATCTACCCTGACCGTTTGGTTACCTGTTGTAGTTAATGCAGGATTTGCAGAGATCGTTGTTACGCCGCTGGCAGTTTGAATCTCTGTTCCGTTCAGAAACAACTTCATCGTAGAAGTTTTATTGGCTACAGCTGTAAGTTGAATATTATCTCCCACCTGTTTAGTTATAGGTTCAGGTATGCGGTTATATGTTGGCTGGAACAATGGTGCAGTAAACCGGGTTGCTATAGTGTTGTCATATATTGGTATGAACATATCGCTTGCATCCGCATTACGCTGAACAACAGTGCCGGCACCATTGCGAAACAGGATCGCAATTTTTTGGATGACTTCACCGGAGGGTACTCCGGCAGGTGCATTGAAAAAGGCTCTGATATTAGTAACAGTAAAGCTCCATTTATTACCTCCCAGTGAGGTTGCCTGTGCTGCTGCTGTTGTGGTAGCCCATGTAAACTTGGAATATCGCCAGTCTGTTGTACTGGTACTCGCACTTGTTATTAACCCGATATGTACGTACACATCACCAGGAGTTGCATAGTTAAATAATCCCTGGTTGCCTTTTGAAGCATCCATGGTAATGGTAATATTATCATTATCCTTTGCGAAATCAGGTGTCCAGGTTAGTAATTGTGCTCCTGCTGTAAATGCTGTAGATGCAATGCTGAAAAGCAGTGTAAAGATTCTTATCATAGCAAGCTCGTTTTTGCAACTTTAAAATCAGATCAAACAAGGGAGAAATAACATCTTGTTTAAAAAACCGTCTTCGAAGATAATAAATATGTACTTACGACACATTAATTTTTGAAGATACACTTGTGCCGGGTAGCGTAATTATTGGGCGAGGCGCTAACTTTACCGGCAACTATTAGCATCATGTATTCAAAAGACACTACAAAAGAATTACAAAAGCTTACAAATGAGTTGATTAAAAAAAAATCCTCTGCATCAATTAAAGACAAAGATGCCTGGCTACTCAAAGATGTATTACGATTTCATGAATACAGGTACTATATATTAAATGACCCCCTGATCTCGGATTTTGAATATGATCAGCTTTACAAAGAGTTGGAAAAAATTGAAAATGACAACCCTGCTTTAATAACGGCTGATTCTCCTACTCAGCGAGTGGCAAAAGGATTGACCAAAGATTTTCCGACAGTACAGCATCTTGTACCAATGCTGTCATTGAATAACTCATATAATGCCGATGACCTTATTGATTTCGACAGAAAGGCAAGAGAATTGACCAGCCTTGATAAGATAGAATACTGTGTAGAACCAAAATTCGATGGTGGCAGTATTTCACTGATCTATGAAAACGACTTGTTAAGTCGTGGCGCTACAAGGGGCGATGGAGTGGAAGGAGACCAGGTAACAATCAATATTAAACAGATCCGCTCCCTTCCATTATCAGCAAAATTCTCTGATTTCGGAGTTCAACAAGTTGAGATAAGAGGTGAGGTGCTGATCAATAAAAGCAACTTCATGAAATACAATGAGGGTTTGATGGAACAAGGCATTCCTCCATTGGCCAATCCCCGAAATGCGGCCGCAGGAACATTACGCCTCAAAGACCCTGCTGAGGTGGCCAAAAGAAATCTTGAAGCATTTGTTTACCATATCAGTTACTATTCTCTCCTTAAAGGAAAAAAAATCCCGGTTGAGTTAACCACACATTCCGGTTCATTAAAACTGTTATGGGATCTTGGATTCCGCAGCCCTGAGAAAGAAAAGAAAATATTTAAGGGCATAGATGCTGTGATAAAATATTGTGAGCAATTTGAGATTACAAGAGATAATCTGCCATATGAGATCGATGGTATGGTGATCAAGGTAAATGATATTGCCTTACAGGAAAAAATGGGAATGACATCCCATCACCCCCGCTGGGCCATAGCGTTTAAGTTTAAAGCAAGACAAGCTACCAGTAAATTACTCAACGTTGAATTTCAGGTAGGAAGAACGGGTGCCGTGACACCAGTAGCAAAACTGGAGCCTGTTGCTGTAGGCGGTGTAACCGTCAGCAGTATTTCTATCCATAACGAGGATTATATAAAGGAAAAGGATCTGCGGATTGGCGATGCTGTACTTATAGAAAGGGCAGGAGATGTGATTCCCCAGATCGTAAAATCGCTGGCCGATGTAAGAACCGGGCATGAAAAGAAAATCCATTTCCCAAAAATTTGCCCTGTATGCAACAGTAAGTTGTTCAAAGAAGAAGAAGAGGCCGTTTGGCGCTGTATCAATATTGAATGCCCGGCACAAGTAGTGGAACGAATCATTCATTTTGTAAGCAAGGATGCTATGGACATTCGTGGTTTTGGAGATGCCAATGTCCGTAAGTTTTATGAGCTCGGTTTTTTAAAAGATATTCCCGGTATCTATACTCTCGATTTTAACAGCATCAGTAGTATGGAAGGTTTCGGACAAAAATCAATTGACAACCTGCAAACTGCCATCAGCATTTCCAAAAAACAACCGCTTCACCGTTTGATTTATGCACTAGGTATACGATTCATCGGTGAAACAACCGCTAAAACACTGGCACAGGCAGTAAATCATTTGCTTGACTTCAAAAAATATTCTCTTGAGGAATTACAAAACCTGGAGGATGTAGGACCCAAAGTAGCAGGAAGTATTCACCATTTTTTTAGTAATAAGGGCAATATTAAAATGCTGGAAGAACTCGAAAAACTGGGGCTTCAACTAAAAAATGAAAAGAAAGAATTAACCAAAGGCGGTAACCTCACTGGTCAAACCTTTTTGTTTACAGGCACCTTACCAACACTAAAGCGAAGTGAGGCAGAAGCAATGGCAGAAGAAAACGGAGGGCAGATATTAAGTGGCGTAAGCGCTAAGCTCAACTATCTTGTGGTAGGTGAAGATGCAGGCAGTAAGCTGGAAAAAGCTAAAAAAATTAATACGGTGAAGATCATTTCCGAAGATGAATTTCTGCAACTGGTTGGTAAAAAATAATATTGCCCTTGCCGTTAATTAGTTTAACTTAGTAACAATACAAACTGCTCTGATAACCTCCACGTACCAACGTTATTAACTGCAACCTGTCCCTGGCTAAAATTTAATGTTATGATAAAAAAATTAGCCGGTGAAGTCTGGAAGCCACTTATTTTTTCCGGATGGAGGCAATTACGCAATCGCTATGCTGTATCCAGTTTTGGACGCATCGCTAGTTATAAAAAAGACATATTGAATGATGGCAAAACACTAAGTGGTTCATTAACGACCGGGTACAGAACATTGAACCTGCACCGGCCTAACAACAAGGGCACCTTGTATATCCATCGTGAAATGGCAAAGATCTTTTTGAAGAAAGCTTCACCCCGCTATAAATATGTGATACATCAAAATCACAACAAACTTGATAATAATATTAAGAATCTTCGCTGGGCCACCTTAGATCAAATGATGGCTCATCAGCAATATAGTCCTGCTAAAATCGCTTATAAGGAGAAGCAGGCTAATAAAACGGAGGGACTTAAACTTACTGCCACGCAGGTGAAAAAGATCAAAACTATTCTCAACAGTAAGAACCGGAGTATTACTATTAAGCAATTGGCACAAAAGTATAATGTTAGTGAAATGACAATGTACCGGATCAAAAGCGGTGAGAACTGGGGAAGGATATAAAAAGTTTATAGTTATTAGTTCATAGTTTATAGTTGGGCACAGTATTGCTTATCTGCATTATCTTAGCAAAAACGCAAAAAAATGCTAAGCCTTTCCACAATTAAATTCCTGAAAGACCTCAAGAAGAATAACAATAAACCCTGGTTTGATAACAACCGGAAAGAATATGAAAAGGCCAAAACAGATTTCAGCCAGTTTATTCAGAAGGTTATTGACCAGCTTGCCAAAAAAGACCCGTCTGTAAAATCATTGGTAGCCAAAGATTGTATGTTTCGCATCAACCGTGATGTTCGCTTCTCAAAAGATAAATCTCCTTATAAAACGAATATGGGGGCTTATATAAACAGGGGAGGTAAAAAATCTTTGTTTGCAGGCTATTATTTCCATTGTGAGCCCGGCCAAAGCTTCACAGGCGGTGGTTTATGGATGCCAATGCCTCTTGAGTTAAATAAAGTGAGGCAGGAAATTGATTACAATTTTGCAGCATTTAAGAAAATTATCAGTTCCAAAAAGTTCAAATCTGTATACACTGATCTTTCCCGTGACGCTGAATATGTACTAACCCGTTTACCCAAAGGGTATGAAACTGATAATCCTGCCGCCGAGTATCTGAAGCTGAAAAGCTTTGTGGCAATGACATCATTAAAGGATACTGCCCTTACATCAAAAGATCTGGTAAAAAAAACGGTTGCAGCATTAGAAGCGCTGCAACCGGTAATAAATTTTATTAATCAGTCTTTAACCGAGTAATCCTTTAGCATGTAAATATTCAGCTATTTGCACGGCATTGGTTGCAGCCCCCTTCCTGAGATTATCAGACACCACCCACATGTTCAAAGTATTTGGCTGGCTTTCATCTCTTCTTAATCTGCCAACAAACACTTCATCTTTTTCATGTGCATCTTTAGGCATGGGGTATTGTTGCATGGCTGTATCATCCACTACTACTACACCAGGAGCGGATTGCAACAACGACCTCACCTCGCTTAATTCGAAATCCTTTTCAAACTCTACATTCACTGCTTCGCTGTGTCCGCCCATTACCGGGATACGGACAGTAGTGGCAGTAACACGAATCGAATCGTCCCGCATGATCTTACAGGTTTCTTTTACCATTTTCATTTCCTCTTTAGTGTAGCCGTTGTCAAGGAACACATCTATCTGCGGGATCACATTAAGATCAATCGGGTATTTATAAGCCATTGGATAATCAGCATTCTCCCCTTTCACTTCTTTCACTCTTTCTCCTCTTAACTGTTCAACCGCTTTCACTCCCGTTCCGGTCACACTCTGGTACGTACTCACCACAATTCTTTTAATACCATATTTTTTATGCAGTGGATTTAAGGCCACTACCATTTGAATAGTTGAACAGTTAGGATTTGCAATGATCTTATCATTTGCCGTAAGAATATCTGCATTGATCTCGGGAACAACTAATGGTTTGGAAGGATCCATTCTCCAGGCAGATGAGTTATCAATCACAGTAATTCCTGCCGCTGCAAATTTTGGTGCCCATTCCAGCGATGTACTACCTCCCGCAGAAAAAATAGCTACAGCAGGCTTAGCAGCAATTCCATCCGTCATACTCACTACCTTATACTTATTACCCTTAAACTCCACTTCCTTGCCCACTGATCTTTCAGATGCAACCGGCACTAATTCTGTAACCGGGAAGTTTCTTTCTGCCAATACTTGTAACATTTTGGTACCTACTAATCCTGTGGCACCTACTACTGCAACTTTCATTTTATCCTCCTTGTCTTCCGCCAGCCGGCAGAAGGGTTTAATTGTTAATGAAAATTTTTTCGCAAAAAATAAGGCCCTCCGAATGGAAGGCCTGCTAAACTTTTATGCCGCTACACACATAACGCTGCAAACCTTCCCTCAGGAATGTTTCTTAATGCGTTTTGTATGTTTCATTGTAATCATTGCGGTGCAAAAATAGGCGGGCAACAAGTTCCAGCCAAAAAAATCGCTCATAAATTTCAAGTATTACAATTTTGAAATGATTATTTAACTTGTACACAATGAAATCAACCTTATCCCTTTTACTTTTCTTTTTACTTACACCTGTTTGTTTGCCTGCACAAAACAGGTATGATGTGATAATAGATGAAATAATGGCCGATCCTTCACCTCAGGTAGCTTTGCCAAATAGTGAATGGATTGAATTAAAGAATACCACTTCTTCACCCGTCAATTTACAGAACTGGCGTATCGGGGATGCAACTGGCCAAAGCGGACCGATGCCAAATTTCATTTTACAACCAGATAGTTTTGTCATTGTTTGTACAGGTAGTGCTGTAGCTGCCATGTCAGCTTTTGGAACAACTATTTCAGTTACCAGTTTCCCGTCTTTGGATAATGATGGAGATCAGTTATTCATTAAAGCAGCCAATGGTACTATCATTCATGCCATTGCATATACATCAGGCTGGTATCAGAATGACTTAAAAAAAGAAGGCGGCTGGACATTAGAGATGATCGATACCAAAAATCCTTGTGCCGGTATCAGCAACTGGAAAGCAGGTGTTAATGCTGCTGGCGGCACTCCTGGCAAAAGAAATTCGGTTGATGCTGCTAATACTGATGCAACAGCGCCACAATTAAAAAGAGCATACACAACAGATAATGTAACCATCATACTCGTATACGACGAGCCGGTAGATAGTTTGTCCGGGGCAACAGTCAGCAGCTATTCCGTTGATGGAGGCCAGACGCTGATAAGTGCCGCTTCTATTGCACCTTTATTTAACCAGGTACAGCTAAAAACAGCTGCTCCTTTACAAGCTAACATGGTTTACAATATCACAGCAAACAACATAAAAGATTGCAAAGGCAATATCATTGGTAATGCCAACAAAGTAAGAGTGGGCTTGCCTGAAGATGCAGCAACAGGGGAATTTATAATCAATGAAATTCTTTTTAACCCCCGAAGCAATGCTTTTGATTATGTGGAATTTTATAACAACAGCACCAAAATATTTGATGCCTCCAAACTATATATCGCTAACCGCAACAGCAGTGGTGCTGTCAGCTCCATTAAAGCATTGAGCAGTGTACCATTGTATATTTTCCCGGGAGATTATATAGTAGAAACAGAAAATGCCGATAATCTTTCGCTGCAATACCTGGTGAAGAACCCGGATCATGTATTACTCATTTCATCACCACCCTCTTTTCCGGATGATGAAGGAACAGTGATAACATTAAACTTCCAGGGAAATGTAATAGACGAAGTGAAGTATAAAGACGACTGGCATTTTAAACTTATTGATAATGCCGAAGGAGTAGCGTTAGAAAGGATTGATCCTGCAGGGATATCACAAGATGCTGCCAACTGGACCAGCGCCGCCTCCACATCAGGATATGGAACACCCACATACAAAAATTCACAGTATAAATTGCTCAGCAGTATTAACGCCGTGATTGCAGTAACCCCAAAAGTTTTTTCACCTGATAATGATGGCCGGGATGATATTGCTACCATTCAATATAAAGTAACTGAGCTGGGTTATATTGCCAACATAACCATCTTCGATGCTTCGGGTAGACCAGTTAGAAATCTGGTCCGCAACGGCACATTGGGATTAGAGGGCTACTGGAACTGGGATGGACTGGACGACAAAGGCCTCAAACTACCTGTAGGTACTTATATTCTGTTTACTGAGATATTCAACCTGCAGGGAAAGAAAGAAAAATTTAAGACTGCGGTAGTGCTGGCAAGGAAAATAAATTAAAAAAGCCGCTTTAGATAAAAGCAGCTTTTGGTTATACATCGTATAAATTCGGGAGTTACACTAATTCAATATCAAAACTCACCAGGTCCTTAAATTGTTGTATCCTGTTATTAATATCTTCCTGGTTGATCTCTTTCAGTCTCGTAGGACCGAATTTTTCCACACAAAAACTTGCCATAGCAGAACCAACAATAATAGCCCGTTTCATGTTATCAAAAGATATATCACCTGTTTTTGCCAAATGACCAATGAAACCACCAGCAAAAGTATCCCCGGCTCCTGTGGGGTCAAATACATCCTCTAATGGCAATGCCGGAGCATAAAACACTTCGTCATCCTGGAATAATAAAGCGCCGTGTTCACCTTTCTTGATGATCACATATTTCGGCCCCATTTGCATAATACTTTTAGCCGCTTTCACCAATGAAAATAATCCAGTTAATTGCCTTGCTTCTGCGTCATTCACAATCAGCATATCTACATACTTCAGCACAATTTTTAATTCTGCCATTGCCGACTCCATCCAGAAGTTCATTGTATCCATTGCAATGAGCTTGGGCCTCTTTTTCATTTCCTGTATCACATTCAGCTGAATCTTCGGTGCCAGGTTGCCCAGCATCAGGAACTCAGCGCCCTGGTAACTATCGGGCACTTTAGGATCAAAATCAGCCAGTACATTCAGATCGGTTGCTAATGTATCCCGGCTGTTCATGTCTTCGTGATAACGTCCGCTCCAGAAAAATGATTTTTTATCCGGCACGATCTCCACTCCATCAAGATGCACTCCCCTGCTCCTGAGTTCATCCAGCTCTTCCTGCGGAAAATCGTTTCCTATAATAGATATCTGTTGAACCGGTTTCACAAAATTGCTGGCTGCATATGCCACATAAGTGGCTGAACCTCCTACAATCTTCGAAATTTTACCAAAAGGGGTTTCAATAGCATCAAAAGCCATTGTTCCGACCGTAATTAAAGACATAGAAACTAGTATTGTTATTACAAAATGCCAATGCGGCGTGCAAACCTACATGAATTTTGCATACCTGAAAAAAGCAATAACTGCTGTTTTAATAACTTTGACAAATGGTCAGTTCCGGGATTATTAAGAAGCTTGTCTTTCTATTGGTGATACTTTTTTTTCAAACTGGTTTGAAAGCCCAGTTTGACACCAGCTTTGTCAAAAAGAATATTAAGGCTTGTGCGGATAGTCTTGCTACAGGTTTTAAAGGCAGAAACTGGGATCTATTTTCCCGATATACCAATCCATCGATCATTGGCACAATGGGAGGCCGCTCTGAATTCATTAATTATATTGCCCGTGCCTTTGGACCAATTCCAGCTGCCGCATGGAAGATATATGATCCGGGAAAAGTATTACAAGTAATTAAATCAGGTAATGATTTTCAGTCGGTCATTGAACTTCAGTCGGTCATTGAGTGGGATGGTAAAAGAATTACAACTATATTATACCTTGTTGGTCAATCCTGGGATGGCGGACTTTTTTGGACTTTTTTTGACTCACAGAATGATGTGAAAGCAGCCAAACAAATTAAACCTGACCTGAGTAATGAACTGATCATACCCGCAAAAAATGAAAAGGTTGAAGCTTTACACCCCCCTATCCCTTTAAAACCAGCAAACGAACCTGGTAATAACAAACCAACCGGAAAAGCAGGAAATGACTGATTATTCTCATAATTTTCTTAATATCACGGTTCATTATCTTTGAGTATGGCGAAGGCACAACGAAAAAAAGCTTCCAAGAAAGGTCTGATATTGATCAAGGCCGCTGCAATGTTCCGTGAAAAAGGTT
>JAEUVO010000090.1 GCA_016786885.1 Chitinophagaceae bacterium
TGGGGATCAGTGTATCGTTGTTCTTATGTCGTGGAGAGTTCTTTTCTAAAGAATAATTTACTCCCAACCGCCAGTCATTCATTTTTTTGAATTGCTTGCTGATGTCAACAGAAGGTCTTAAAAAGCTACCCTTATCATTCAACAGGTTGAAATTGGTGATCACAAACTGATTACTGAATCTCCATCCTTTCCAGCCGGCGCTATGGTTAATTGAATTCTGAAATCCCTTGTAATTATCACTGCGGTTATAATTAATAAACTGGTATGATACCTGGTGATTATTCTTATCCTTCAAACCAGCATTGATCTTGAAAATATTTTCATTTACAGCCAGGGGTATGGGCTGCAAAACAAGTCCCCAATCTCTTGTAAACTCTACATTACGTAATCTTTCCAGCGGTTTGAACCTGCTCTGCACATATTCATAATCCACAGCTGTATTTAATTCCAGTTTTTTCGCCGGGCGAAGCATCTTTGTATTAGACAATTGAACTTTTGCTGCCCAGCCCCTGTCGTCTCCATTGTTTTTTGATGAGAATGTATTTACATCATTGTTACTGGTTGCAATTTCAGTTTTCACCAAAGTATTCTTATCAATTGCATATTCAATACCAAGATTTACGATCTGTTGCCGTTTAGGAGCTACCAGTATTTGTACCGGTTCATACTGACCTTGTTTCACACCAGCAATTGGTGCCACATATTTGTATACTTTCCCATTCGCACCATTAAAATCCGGGATATAATTACCATTACCCTGCTTTACATCTACAAAAGACAAATTATATTTTGCCGTCTGAGGATCGGTGGAATATTGGTAGAATGAATCAAGCCCGATATATATTTTCTCATACAGGATTTTATCCGCCGCAAAAGAATCTATCACGGCCGTAGGATAAAAAGCATTCTGTGTACTATCGCCAATATCTGCCAGGAATTGCTTTTGCCTGGTATCCAGTACCTGGTTTATCTGGGAGTTTCTTGCATCATTATTATTGAAAGCTCCCAGCCTGATCTTTAATTTCTGATTTATTTCGAATTCCTGCGACAGGTACAGGTTGGTGTTCAGGTAATTTCTCTCCGCATATTCAAATTCAACCTGTATACGGCTGTCCTTAGTGATCATTCTCCTCGGTGTAAATGTTATTTCTGCTGAATTATAGTTGATCACATAATCCTGGTCTTCTCCCCTTTGCAACAGTTGCCCATCATAAAATACTCTCTCTGTATTGGCGAGAACTACAAAAAATAATTCATTGTTAGGCCCCCGGAGCCTGTATGGCCCCTGGTTCCCTTCTAACGGTTCCAGAATTTGCCGGTTGAATTTTCCTTTAGCAATAGAACCGCTCACTAATGTTTTTGAATTAATGGTTTTGGAAAGGCGGTTCTCTGTTTGAAATGAAATCCCCTGTAATCTCTTATAAAAATTCAGGAAATAGCTTTGATTTTGCCGGATATCTATATCTCCAAGATTCAATTGCCATCCTTTCTTTTTGAATTGAAGATAAACCTGGTCAAATTCATTCAATTGCTGTGTGGTGCCATCTGGTTGTATTGGGATATTGTTGTCTGTAATAGCAGCCTGTATTTCAATACTATCTCCCAGCATACCGCTTAACTGAAGATTAAGTGTTGAATTTACTACTGCATCCTGGCTGTTACCAAAACCTATTTGCCTCCCAAGGCTTCCTTCGGCTTTCAGGTTGCCAAAATTAAATACTCCTCTTTGACTACCGGTAAGTCCGTTGTTAAACTCAAATGGTTTCTGATAGAAATTATTCATTACACTATCATAGTTCATTCGTTGTGCTACCGGGTTCAACTTAAATGGGAAGACCCGGTAAACAACTGTTACCGTCTCAATTGCTGGCTTTTTTTTCCAATACAAGATTGCATTTACATAATCAAGCTTGTAATCTTCCGCTTGTATATTATTTATGGAAAAAGTGTTGGGTACAATGCTGATGGTATCAATTTTGATGCTATCCGATTCAACCCTGAATATCTTTCTTCGCAAATTAGAAGCAGGATTATCGGGAACAGGAATTTGTGCACTGCCCCAGAGAGAAGTCAATGTGAGTAAAAAAGCAAGAAATATCTTGTATAATTGCTTCAATAGCAGTGAGTTTAGCTAAAATCGCAAAATTCGATGGTTTTATTGTGTGAAAGTTATCCCATGCTGTTAATTCCGCTCAAAAAGCAGCAATTTTGAAGAGTAAAGCCTCCTAACTACGTTGAAATACCCTCTCAATTGATAAAAACTGCAGCAATACTCTTTGTTTTCCTGTGCGCCTCTTCCATTTTGCAGGCGCAGCAAAACAATAACTGGTATTTTGGGCAGCGGGCAGGAATCAGCTTTACAAATCCCATGACCCAACAGCCGCTGACCTCCTCCCTGCAGGATGGAATGATGATCGCTGATGAAGGCTCTTCTTCGATCTCTGATTCTACCGGTAAATTATTGTTCTATACAAATGGAGTTACGGTTTATAACCGGCTGCACCGGGTAATGCTTAATGGCGATGATTTAAAGGGTAATATATCATCCTGCCAATCGGCTATTATAATTCCCCAGCCTGGAAATGATAGCATCTATTACATCTTTACCGCAGATGCAATCGAAAATAATTATAGAAATGGATATAACTATTCTGTTGTGAATATAAAAAGAGATAACGGTAACGGGGAGGTAATTGTGAAAAATGCATTGCTATCTCCCTCCGGAACTGAGCGGCTTACTGCTGCCCGTCATGCTAATGGGATTGATGTGTGGGTGATAACCAATGACAAGGATTCAGACATATTCCGTTCCTGGCTTTTAACATGTACAGGATTGCAAACTCCTGAAGTAGTTTCCCAGGCCGGGGTGGTATTAAATCAACATGTTGTAACTAATACCGGCTACATGAAAGTAAGCCCGGACGGCAAACAGTTATGCCAGACACATTTGCCTTTGTATGACCCGGGTGAAGTGCATCCTAACTTTGTGCAATTATTTGACTTTAATAATATCACAGGGCAAATATCCAATGGCAGATCAATAGCCTTTGATGATGCAATGTATATATCCTGTGAATATTCACCCAATTCAAAATTTTTATACCTGACCCGCACTTATGACGGAAAGATCGATCAGTTGGAAGCAACCTTGCCTACTGCCGCCGCCATAAGTGCCTCAACAGTTTCTTTACATACCCCTTCACCTGTATTTTCTCTTCAACTGGCGCCAGATGAAAAGATTTATGTTTTCCGTCCTCAGCAATCATTAGGTGCCATTAATTATCCGGATATAAAGGGAGCAAATTGTGATTATCAGCATAACCAGGTTGATATATCTCCCTGGTCAGCTAAACTTGGTTCTCCCTCCTGCATAAATGATGCTGCTTTTGATGCTAATAATAGTTTTAGCTATACCATTCTTGACAGTTGCGCAGGGATTGTACAGTTTAGTGCTATAACCGGTATGCCGGGCACTATTACCTGGCAATGGGATTTTGGTGATGGAAATACTTCCACTCTTCAAAATCCAGTTCATACATTTTCTCCTGCAAGCAGGGCTTATACTGTGACCTTAAAAATATCCTCTTCCATTACATGCGGAAAAATAAAAAGTACAAGGATCATTAAACCAAGTGGAGCAATAGTTGATGCCGCATTTGATTACGTAATAAGATGTGATTCAGGATATGTAAGGTTTGTGAACAAAAGTTTTATCAATCAAAGTGGTGGTGGACAATATCTATGGGATTTTGGTGATGGGAACATTTCAACAGTTTCGAATCCGGTTCATATATATAACCAGGAAGGTCTTTATTCCGTAAAACTGAAATTACTAACAGGTGCTGCTTGCATTGATGATTCATTGATTAAGCAGGTTGAAGTGAAAAATTTTACAGTTACTGCACCACCAGATCAAACGATAACTGTTGGTCAACCCGTTTTCTTATCGACCAATGAGCCTGCTGATACTTTCCAATGGTCACCAGGTACCTGGCTAAATAATAACAGTATAAGAAACCCTGTTGCCACCCCACTGGAAGACATTGTTTATAAAGTTACCGCCAGCAACGGAGAGGGCTGCAAAGGAGAAGATTCAGTAAAGATCACCGTTTTGCAATATAATGATATCTATGTTCCAACAGGATTTACACCTAATGATGACGGGAAAAACGATATACTCAAGCCTTTTTATCATGGACAAGTAATACTTAAAGAATTCAGCATTTATAGTCGCTGGGGACAACAGGTGTTCTCAACCAGCCAGCGTAATGCAGGATGGAATGGAAAAGTAAATAGTATGCTTCAGCAAGCTGGTGTTTATGTTTGGTTTATCAAAGCAACCGGCAAGTCGGGTGAAACTATAGAAAGAAAAGGTACTTTTGTATTGATCAGGTAATATGCCAGCCTGTAATCACACCCTTATTATGAAAAAGAGTTTCCCGTTATTTCTACTTTTACTTTCTGCTTCATTTTGCTTCTCACAATCAGGTCCTGAAAAAAAGTTAACTCCATGCGGAAAAAGAAATTTAATTGCGGCAGGAATTACTATTCCGTTAGGAGATTTTTCTAACACTCACTTCGGAGGTTTTAATACTGTGTATGCCTGGAGCAAGAATCGTTTTGGACGACTAACAACCCTGCCTGCAAAAAAAATTGGATTTACCGCTAACAGTGGCATTGCATATTACTTTGGCAAAAAGGAAACAATCGGAACAGGTTCTTATCAATATCCGGCTTATATTTTTTTACATATATATGCAGGTGCAATGTATAATGCAGACGAGAAAGTAAATATATGCCTGACCGCAGGTCCCGCAGCAGGTATATACAATAGCAACACACAATTCAATGCAGGAGTTTCTCTGCAGTGCAATTATTATGTCTCCGATAAAATAGCAATCACTCCGGGTTTAATCATGATGAAGGAAACCAGGAGTGATCCAATATGGTCAGGTTCAGTAAGAGCTGCAATGGTCTTTTAGCTGGTTATCCCTTCCAGTGCCATGAAAAATGCATATTCCATGGCGATCTCTTTTAAATAATCAAACCGGCCAGATGCACCGCCATGCCCTGCTTCCATATTTGTTTTAAGTAAAAGCAGGTTTTTATCGGTTTTCATGACCCTCAACCTTGCTACCCACTTAGCCGGTTCAAAATATTGTACCTGGCTGTCGTGCAACCCGGTTGTCACCAGCATATTTGGATAATTCTTCTTTTCCAAATTATCATATGGAGAATATGATTTCATATAGAAATAAGCATCCTTATCGGCCGGGTTTCCCCATTCATCATATTCATTTGTAGTCAACGGGATAGTTGGATCTGACATGGTAGTGATCACATCCACAAATGGCACCTGTGCCACTACTCCATTCCAAAGGTCCGGCGCCATATTGACTATTGCTCCCATCAGCAATCCACCGGCACTGCCGCCCATTGCATACAAGTGGTCTTTTGAAGTATATTTTTCTTTGATCAGAAATTCACCACAATCAATGAAATCAGTGAATGTATTTTTTTTCTTCATCAATTTACCATCCTCATACCACTGCCGTCCCATTTCCTGGCCACCACGGACATGAGCAATTGCATACACAAAGCCGCGATTCAGTAAGCTTAGACGATTGCTGCTAAAGCTTGCATCCATACTTGCTCCGTAGGAGCCATAAGCATATAAAAGCAAAGGCGCTGATCCATCTTTCTTAGTACCTTTTTTATATACTATCGAAACAGGAACCTTAGCACCATCTTTTGCGGTTGCATACACCCTTTCGGTCACATAATCAGCCTTATTAAAAGCACCTACTACTTCCTGTTCTTTCATCAGCTTTTTGTTTTTTGCATTCATATCATAATCAAAAACTGAGTTGGGAGTAGTAAGGGAAGTATAATTGTACCGCAGGTTTGTTGTATTAAACTCGGGGTTTGCACCAACATAGGCCGCATAAGCCGGTTCGCCAAAGTCAAGATAATGCTCTTTGCCAGAAGTAATTTCCCTGATACGCATTTGCAACAGGCCTTCCTTTCTTTCAGTGATCACCCAATGACCTTTGAACACATCGATATCTTCCAGCAAAACATCTGCTCTGTGTGCAATTACTTCCTTCCAGTTCTCCCGGGTTGTTTTATCAACCGGAGTCTCCATCAACCGGAAATTTTTAGCCTCCAGGTTGGTGCGGATGAGGAATTTATCTCCCCAATGATCGATCCCATACAACACATCTTTTATCCTTGGTTGAAATATGCTGAAAGGGGCATCCGGATCACTGGCTTTTAATATCCGATACTCACTTGACAAAGTAGCACTGGAATAAATCACAATATAATCCCTTGACTTTGTTTTGTAAACACCAATATAGTTCGAAGGATCTTTTTCTTCATAAACTGTCACATCAGTTGCGGCATCTGTACCCAGTTTGTGTTTCCTGATCTTTTCTGAAAGCAAAGTGACCTGGTTGTTGGAAGTGTAGAAAAGCGTTTTGTTATCAGCTGCCCAAACCGCATTGCCCCCTGTGCCTTTTATTTCATCTTTTAACAACTCTCCTGTTTCCAGGTTCTTAACATAAATAGTATACTGACGGCGTGATAATTTATCGACGCCATAAGCCATTAACTTATTATCCGGACTTACACTGAATCCTGTTGCAGAGAAATAGCCTGCACCTTCTGCCATTTTATCGGCATCCAGTAAAACCTCTTCTGGCGCATCCAGGCTTCCTTTTTTGCGGCAATACTTGTAATACTGCTTCCCTTCTTCTGTACGGGAATAATAATAATAACCGTTGTTCAGCACAGGTACTGATTCATCTTTTTCCTTGATGCGACCTTTCATTTCCGCAAACAATTCTTCCTGGAATTTTTTGGTACCAGACATCATAGTATCCAGGTACGCATTCTCAGCTTTCAGGTAATCCACTACTTTAGTACTGTCAGGTCCTTTCTTAAAGTAATCATTCATCCAGTAATACTCATCAATACGGGTATCACCATGCGCCGTCAATTCTTTATTTTTCTTTTCGGCCACAGGAGCAGTTACTCCTTCGGGCCATTTAACAGGTTCTTTTCTCACAGTATCATTATTTTTACAGGATACAGCCATCGTTACTACAGATGCTGCCATTAAAAAGGTTTTTGTATTCATAAAAATTTATTATTGAGTCTGAATGTACGAATAGCCGCTGAAAACAAAAAAGCCCTTTGTGATAAAGGGCTAATAACTAGTTTAAAACAGCTTATTTGTCGCTGGCCAACCCCGCCATCATATACTCCCTGTTCAAGCGGGCTATATTTTCAATAGAAATACCTTTGGGGCAAACTGCCTCACAAGCACCAGTGTTAGTACAAGCACCAAAGCCTTCTTTGTCCATTTGTGCCACCATGTTCATAGCCCTTGTTTTTCTTTCAGGATGACCCTGTGGCAATAATGCAAGGTGGGTTACTTTAGCAGACAAGAACAACATGGCTGAAGAATTCTTACAGGCAGCCACACAGGCTCCACAACCAATACAAGCTGCCGCCGCAAAAGCTGCATCCGCCATATCTTTTTCAACAGGAATAGCATTAGCATCTACAGGGCTTCCCGTGTTGACAGAAATATATCCGCCCGCCTGGATAATACGGTCAAAAGATGAACGGTCAACCATAAGGTCTTTGATAACCGGAAATGCATTTGCCCTCCATGGTTCTATCACAATAGTATCGCCATCTTTATAGGCTCTCATATGCAACTGGCAAACCGTATTATTTTGCCATGGGCCATGCGGACGACCATTGATATACATAGAACACATACCGCAAATACCTTCACGGCAATCATGGTCAAAGGCGATAGGGTCTTTGCCATCACGGATAAGTTCTTCATTCAGCACATCTATCATTTCCAGGAATGACATTTCAGATGAGATATTCTTAACAGGGTAGGTTTCAAAACTCCCTCTCTCAGATCCATTCTTCTGCCTCCAGACTTTTAGCGTAAGATTCATTGAATATTGCTCCATAATTAATCAATTTGTCAATTCGGCAATTCGGCAATTATCCAGCCTTACTTGTCGATATTATTTTCGTAATAATTTTATCAATTTCATGTAATTTATCAACCAACTGCCTGCAATC
>JAEUVO010000019.1 GCA_016786885.1 Chitinophagaceae bacterium
GTAGTACCGGTAACAGGTGCCAGAAATGAATTTAACCGGGTAAAGGCAATGCGGCCTGTATTCACCCCTCCGATACTGACGACACACTGATAGGTTAAAACATATTCTGCCGACAGCCCGAAATTGATAAATGGATCTCTGTCATCCCGGCCGGAGTTATCAATGACCCGGTAGGGGTGAGTAATGGCACTTGTAGCCTGGTTGATGCCAATAACAAAAAGATCCCTTAACGTAGCGCCTGCCGTATTAATTGAAGTACGGTTGCCGGCAATTATTACTGTATCCCTGTTTATGATCATCGATTTAGGAATATCTGTTAATCCTGTGGGGGCTGCCGGATCAGTGTATTGCCTGTTCCATACCAGTCCGCCACCTGCATTGATCTTAAATATTAACAGGGTGCGGTCTGAATTGATAGTGGCGGCAACAATATAGTTTTCTGTTACCTCATTGGTTTTTTTTATACAATAGGATTTTACCTTGTTTCCGGGTGCGAAATACCTGAATGACCAGTTGATGATCCCTCTGCGGAATAACCAGGAAGACTGTATGCCCGCTGTGTTTGTTGTGGCTGCATAGATAAAGTCTCCATTGGGACAACGAGTAAGTGCGGCAGCGGTTTCATCTGTTCCTGTTAGGCCATAGCGGCGGCTGAAGGTTACATTACCTACCGCATCTACACTATGTACCCACACATCGTTGGAAACTACCGCTGCGCTTTCCTGAATGGTGTTAATAGCACGGCTGCTTCCTGCCGCCGCCGCAGTAGCTTCCACAACTGATACCAGGTTTACGGTACTGGATACTAGCGGGCTTCCCGTGGGCCGGTAGTCTTTCATGAACTGTGCTGTGGTAAAAAAAGGAAGCAGTAATGCCGGAATGATGAGTAGCATCAATGACTTTTTCATACTTTAAGGTTTTGGTTAATGATAAAAAATATCAATATAAATATCACAAACCCTTTATAAAGTAGTAGCGTAAAACCTGCATCACATTGCTGTTTTTTTCGCAATTAAGAGTATATGCTATGTTTTTATTAGGGCCAAAGCAGCAAAATGATGAAGCCCTGGTGAGGTAAGGTGGCTGGCTCGGGGAATGATTTTCCTTTCTACTCTGGTTTGCCTTTTGCAAATAATAAAGAGGAAGCTGCGAGTGTGATGCCGAATGCTTTAAATGCAGGACCATATTCTCCACCCTCCAATTTTGAAAGAGGGAAAAGGAACAGCATACCGATTAGAATGATGAACCCGATCAATGTCCAGCGGGCTTTTTCATTTTTAACCTCAAACAAACTGATGCAATTGGTATAAGCAATAGTGCCTGCGAAAATACCTCCCACGCCAAAGGTGACAATAAATGCAGCAACAGAATAGAATCGGGGGTTCAAAACTGCCAAAACAATATCGAAAACGCTGACAGCAATAAAGGTCACCAAAATTATACCCATGCAGGCCAGGAGCGCAGTAATGTTTCCGGGGAGTTTCATGGCTGAAAGATAGAAATTTCCTTCCCGAAATTTTTTCCCCTTAATTTATTCAATCGTCTACTTTTGTGGCGTTAACTAATTACTGGCCTAACCCATTTACGCTGAAATGACTAACTCTTACCATGATCTCGTTAAGCAAACATTTAATTTTCCACAAGACGGCATTGAAGTAGATGAGGGTAACCTCTGGTTCAATGGGCTGGATCTGAAAGCTCTGATAGCTAAATACGGAACACCTATGAAGCTGACCTATCTGCCCAAGATAGGAATGCAGATAAAAAAGGCGAAAACAATGTTTGCCAATGCTTTCAAAAAGCATAAATACGAGGGGAAATATTTTTATTGTTATTGTACAAAAAGTTCCCATTTCAGTTTTGTTGTCGAAGAAGCCCTGAAAAGCGAAATTCACCTGGAAACATCCTATGCCTACGATATTGAGATCATCAAAAAGCTTTATGCCAAAAAGAAAATAACCAAGGATATTCATATTATTTGCAATGGGTTCAAACAAAAAACGTACACCAGGCGTATCGCAAATCTGCTTAATACCGGTTTTCATAATGTAATCCCCATTTTGGACAATAAAGACGAGTTGAAGGACTATGCTCAATCGGTAAAGGTGCCCTTTAAACTCGGTATCAGGGTAGCAGCGGAAGAAGAGCCCAATTTCCCGTTTTATACATCAAGATTGGGTATCAGGGCAAAAGACATACTTGAGTTTTATGTGGACCGTATAGAGGGGTATGAAAGTAAGTTTCAACTGAAGATGCTGCATATTTTCCTTAACAAAGGGATCAAGGATGATATCTATTATTGGAGTGAGTTGAATAAGGTGATAAACTTGTATTGCCAGTTAAAGAAAATTTGCCCTGAACTGGATTCGATCAATATTGGAGGCGGCTTCCCAATCAAACATTCCTTAGGGTTTGAGTATGACTACCAGTTTATGATCAATGAGATCGTCAGGAATATCAAAGTGGCTTGTAAGAAAGCCAAGGTGCCCATGCCACATATTTTTACTGAATTTGGAAGTTATACTGTGGGCGAAAGCATGGCACATATTTATAGTGTGATAGCTGAAAAGGTACAGAATGACCGGGAGACATGGTACATGATCGATTCTTCCTTTATCACAACATTGCCCGATACCTGGGGAATAGGGGAGAAATTCCTGATGCTGCCGGTAAATAAATGGGACTCGGATTACCAACGGGTGGTGCTTGGAGGCATTACCTGCGATAGTCACGATTACTATGATTCGGAAGAACATATTAATGAAGTGTTCCTGCCCAAAGTAAATGGCGATAAAGAACCGCTTTATGTAGGTTTTTTTCATACGGGTGCATACCAGGACCAGATCAGCGGATATGGGGGCATAAAGCACTGTATGATACCTTCACCCAAGCACATTATTGTGGGTTATGACCGTAATGGAAAATTGGTTGATTGGGTCTATGCTAAACAACAAACAGCTCAAAGTATGCTGAAGATACTTGGCTATAAATAATTCTGATTCCTTCATCTTATATTTAAAAGGCCCCCGAAATTCCGGGGGCCTTTTTTGATGCCTGCATTTTATTAATTACTGGCACGGCTATATCTTTTCCACTCACTGTACTCCCATTTATTATAGCTTACCCGGTTCAGTTGGGACCTGTCCAGGTAAAACCTGTTGTCGTAACCTTTCCAGTACAGGTATCCCTGTTGGTTACGATGATAAAATCTTCCATTAGGATTTTGTTTCATCACAAAACCTGGCGTAGGGGTAATGATAAGTGATACATAACTGGCGTATCGGGGTGGCGGGGGAGGCTCCGGTCTCCGGTAGGTTTCCGGCTCATTGTACGTCTTGGGCTGTTTTTCTTTGGTGGCCCAAACCCGGCTGGGTTTACAACTGGTAAAAGTAATCGCCAGTGTTAAAACTGCAATTACAGACAGAATAGATGTTCGTTTCATCTGTTTTGTTTTTAGTTAATAAATAGGTCAGATCTGTTGAACCCCAAAATCAACACCGCTATAGAGGTCAGGTAATAATTCTGAGGTACTTTCATTGATGCTGATCGTGGGTTTAGAAATAAAAGAGTTTGTTTTAGTGGCTTTATGAGTATGGTTATTTTTCCCTGCTTCGTTTAGTTCTTACTTCCCCGGGGTTTGCGGCTTTGGCCACTGGGGCAGTTTCCGTTTCGATCTGCTTCTTTTCTATCTTAGCTGCTGCTACCGTATCTTTTTTGGGGATTGTGCTTATTAATGCCGGATTGGCCGGAAATGTTTTGGCGAGATTGTCAAGTGCAATTGTATTGCTTGCCGTATCCCGTCCCATTATGATATCTGTGGTTACCCAATTCTCCTGGTTATTGACTGCACTGTCCATTTCAAGAAAGCGCAGAGGTTGTACCGATAACAGTTGGCTGTCGGTCAGTGACGGCGTTCGGGGGGCAAACAGCTTGCTCGTATATTCTTTACTGGCAGCACAACTGGCTGCCATTGCCACTATCATCATCAAAACGACCGCTTGTAATATTCTGGCTGTTTGCATGAACTTAGATTTTATTTTTAAGGGGATATCATCATAACGTACTGATATCCCAATTCATTTGCCATAAAATCTTAAAATCATTTTACATGAAATACTTTTTCATACTATTAACAATACTGACTTGTGGAAAAAGCGCAAAATCCCAAACTGCTGAGGACTCCGTGAAAGCAGTTATCAATTCCCTTTTTACAGGGATGAAAAATGCAGACCCTGAATTATTAAAAAAGTGTTTTGCTGATAGCATGGTACTTCAAACTATCTCCAGAAGCAGGGAAGGAAAGCTAATAGTGGTAAATGAGAAGCCAGCTGCTTTTATTGACTTTATCAGTAAGGAGCAACCCGGTAATGCAGATGAGCGTATATTTTTTGAAACGATCAAAATTGACGGGCCACTTGCCATAGCCTGGACTCCTTATAATTTTTACTATAAAGGAAACTTCAGCCACTGCGGGGTTAATTCATTTCAATTGGTTCGTTTTAACGGGGAATGGAAAATCCAATATTTAATTGATACCCGGAGAAAGCAAGGTTGTAAAACGGATTAGGCCATTTTCAATAATGACTAGTTTTTTTGACAAAGCACTAAAAAAATAACCCTCCCGTAGAAACGGGAGGGTGTAAACCAAAACCAACTGCTTATGAGAAAATCGTCGAATATTTTTATTTAATTACAATCTCTGTTGCTGAAGCTTTGACAGTTTCCTTTTTAGGAAGGTTTAATGTCAGTATACCATTGATGTAAGAAGCTTCAATATTCGTTGCATCAATTTTTTCATCTAATGTGAAAGATCTCTTAAAAGCTTTGAAGTTGTATTCTCTGCGTATATCCTTCTGTGTATCCTCTTTCACTTCTGTTTTCTTATCGGCAGATATTGTCAACAGGTTGCTGTCGAGGTTCACTTTGAAATCAGTCTTGTCAAAGCCTGGAGCAATTACTTCAAGTAAATAACTCTTTTCTGTTTCTTTGACGTTTACCGGTACGAATCCTTTTCGTTCAAAATTGTTAAAATCTCCTTTAAAGAACCCGGGTAGTTCAGAAAAAAGGTCATCGACCAGGGTATTGAATGTTCCTTCAAATGGCTTTCTGTTGAATTTTACGTTTGTCATGTCTATTTAGTTTTAGAGGTTTAAATTTTTTGATCCCTTATCAAGTTTTCAAAAGCCGTACCGATGACCTTACAGGGATTTTCAGCTGCCATTCTTGACAGAAAGCATATTATAGGGTAGACAAAATTTCCGAAATGAGGAATTTCTGCTGTCAGAATTTCCTTAGAGTTTGTCCGGGCATTTAATAGCAAACATTTTCTTTAATTTTGATTTTCAATAAAAAAAGAAACTTATGTATCCTGAAGAAATAGTAATTCCGATGAAGGAAGAGTTAACCGAGAATGGTTTTTCTGAAATGCTTACTCCAGCCGAAGTAGAAGCTCAATTGGCAAAAGAGGGGACTACTCTTGTCATGATTAATTCTGTTTGTGGTTGCTCTGCCGGTACTGCAAGACCTGGTGTATTGATGGCTGTGGCCAACACCGAAAAGAAGCCCGATTTCCTGGCTACCAGTTTTGCAGGATTTGATATAGAAGCTATAAAAATGCTGCGACAGCATTTGCTTCCCTATCCTCCATCCTCACCAGCTATTGCCTTATTTAAAAATGGGCAGTTGGTGCATTTTATTGAGAGGCACCAGATCGAGGGTCGCCCGGCGCAGGTAATTGCCCAGAACCTGATAAGTGCTTTTGAACAGCATTGTAACTAAGAAAAAACATAGGTATAAGCCAGAAGTTTCGAGCCTTTCAGTTCGAAACTTTTTATTTTAGGGCAAAACTGCTAACTGCAGCTAACAGCTCATACCATTCTTTAGTATATTCGCCTTATTAATCAACTACATGTATCCCAATCTATATTACGCCTTTAAGGATCTTTTTGGAATAGAATTACCCTTTTTACGGTTCGTAAACTCTTTTGGTTTTTTTGTAGCTATAGCCTTTATAGTGTCTGCCATCGTTTTGGCCAATGAACTGCGCCGGAAAAGTAAACAGGGCCTCTTTCAGCCCACAGAAATGCAGGTAATGGTAGGGCAACCGGCGACTTTTCTGGATCTTGGTTTGAATTTTCTGCTTGGGTTTCTGCTTGGCTATAAAATAGTTGCTCTGTTTATAATGGACAGTTCGGCGACAGAAGATCCGCAGGCATTTATTTTTTCCTCTTTAGGCAGCTGGCCGGCGGGAATTGGCCTGGGGCTATTATTTGCCGGGTTAAAATGGTGGGAAAAAAACAAGCAAAAGCTTGACAAGCCCGAAAAAAGAACGGTAAGAATCTGGCCACATGACAGGGTAGGAGAAATCACTATTTTAGCATTGGTTTTTGGCCTTCTGGGTGCGAAACTGTTCGATATTTTTGAAAATTGGTCCGATTTTTTAAAACATCCTTCCGACCATATTTTTTCGGCAAAAGGCCTTACTTTCTACGGGGGCCTTATTTGTGCTGCGTTGGCCATTTGGTGGTATGCCAGGAAACATAAAATAGGTTTCTGGCATTTAAACGACGCACTTGCACCGACAATGATGCTGGCCTATTCAATGGGCAGAATTGGCTGCCAGGTATCCGGAGACGGAGACTGGGGTATTGCCAATACCAGCCCCAAGCCATTTTCCTGGATGCCAGACTGGATGTGGTCGTACCGCTATCCCCACAATGTAAACGAAGTCGGGGAAAAGATTCCCGGCTGCACAGATACAAAGTTTTGCAACCAATTGGAAGTAGGCGTTTATCCAACACCTTTTTATGAGATTGTCGTTTGTTTTATCCTCTTCCTCGTACTTTGGTCACTCAGGCGTAAACTCAAGGTTCCGGGAACCATTTTTGCCCTTTACCTGATGCTCAATGGGCTGGAACGTTTTTTTATAGAAAAAATCAGGGTCAACACCACGATGAATTTCATGGGCCTGACTGTTACCCAGGCTGAGGTTATTTCTTCAATTTTGTTCTTATCTGGTCTTTTTCTCTGGATTTTCCTGTCAAGGGGTGCAAAAAGTCAGCAGAAGATCTCCAAATCCTAGGACTTCTGGCAAGTCGGTCTACTTAACTAAGGCAAAATCCTTAGCCGGACTGAGTTTTACACATTCTGTTAACCGGAATCGATTGAAACCATCCCAATCGGTAATTTTTCTGCTGATTCACTATGAGATACGGTGATTATTAGGTATTTTTGCAGATAGTCCCGGACGGTAAATTCAAATTTTGCAATTAACTATCCGTTTGCAACATTCTGCAAACAAAGACTGTCATTTTACGTTGATATTTAAACCATTTTAGTTATGCGGCAGCTCAAAATTGCTACCCAGATCACCAACAGGGATTCGCAAGCAGTAGAAAAGTACTTACAGGAAATCTCCAAAATCTCAATGATCACGCCGGAAGAAGAGACCACTCTGGCCCAGCGCATTAAGATGTTTAACAGAAATCCTGTTGACTCTCAGCGAGCCCTTGATAAGCTGGTTCAGGCCAACTTACGTTTCGTGGTATCGGTAGCAAAGCAGTATCAACATCAGGGTTTGTCACTTAGTGACTTAATTAACGAGGGTAACCTCGGCTTGATCAAAGCGGCGCAACGCTTTGACGAAACCAAAGGTTTCAAATTCATTTCTTACGCTGTGTGGTGGATTCGCCAATCGATACTACAGGCGTTGGCAGAGCAGGGCAGATTAGTCCGCTTGCCTCAAAACAAAATTGGCACTTATAACAAGGCTAACAAAGCTTATATGGCTTTCGAACAGGAACATGAAAGAGAGCCATCTACAGAGGAGTTAGCAGAACTGCTGGAAATGAGTGAAACAGAGATCAACAACATTTTCCAAAGCAATACCCGTCATACTTCCCTTGATGCACCTGTGCATGAAGCTGAAGATGTAGCCATGGGCGATCTGCTGGAAGGTGGTGATGATACCGATGATGATGTGATGAAGGATTCATTAAGAAATGAGATCAGGCGTGTACTGAAATCATTGTCTCCAAGAGAAGCGGAGATTGTGAACGCCTATTTTGGCCTGGATGGTGAAAATGGAGTAACCATCGAACAGATCGGGCAGAAATACGACCTTACAAAGGAGCGTATCCGTCAGATCAAAGAAAGAGCCATTAAGCGTTTGCAAAAAGCCCGCTACAGCAGTGCGCTGAAAGCCTATTTAGGCTAATCACTTTATTACGATGGGTTAGTAATAGAAACTCCGGTCATAAAAAACCGGAGTTTTTTTTATCTTTTAGTCAACCATTTTACCGTTTCAGAGTTTAATTTTGTTGAAAATGAAAATGCGTGTAATTCTCTTTCAATGTTTGATGATTATTGCTTTTTCCTCCTGCGAAAAAGCTGTGGAATTTGAGTTGGAGGATGTAACACCTAAACTTGTCGTTGAAGCCACCATTGAGAACGATCAGCCACCAATCATTTACCTTTCTAAGAGTCTGGGTTATTTTTCTAATATTGATCAGGGTACATTGGCTAACAACTTTGTACGCAATGCGGAGGTTTATGTCTCGAACGGTACTTTAACACACAAGCTGAAAGAATATTCTGTACCGGTAGGTGGGGGATATTTTTTTTATTATTATTCAATTGACCCTGCCAGTCCCGGTACATCCTTCCTGGGCGAAATCAATGGGCAATATTCGCTACGTATCATTTCAGAAGGAAAAGAATACTCCGCAGTAACCCGTATTCCCGATACTACCAGGCGGATAGACTCTGTATTTTGGAAACCGGCTCCGGCCGGGAATCCTGCTGAGAAAGTGGCGATAATGGTACGGGCATACGATCGCCCCGGTTTTGGTGATTATGTCAGGTATTTCACAAAACGAAACAGCGAGATATTTTATCCCGGGCTCAACTCTGTCTACGATGACCAGATCATTGACGGCACCAGCTACGAAGTTCAGGTGGAAAGGGGGATAGTAAGAAATGGCTCTGTACCTGAAGGGTACTCCTTTTTTGACAAAGGTGATACCGTAACATTGAAACTCAGCAATATTGATAAGGCTACCTATGATTTTTGGAGAACTATGGAATTTACTTATGCAAGTGTGGGTAACCCTTTTTCATCTCCTACAAAAGTGATCAGCAATATCAAAGGAGGCGGACTTGGCTATTTTGGAGGCTATGCCTCTCAATACCGCACCATTATCATTCCCCAATAGAAACTGCCTTAGGTGATAGCTATCTCCGCTTCTTCTTTCATAGTCATCTATGTTACCTTAAGTATTATATTTTACCGCTAAATTTGCCCATTCTTATAAAACATCGATAGCATGGAAATAACGGAGAAAGTACATTGCCTGATCATTGGTTCGGGCCCGGCAGGATATACAGCAGCGATTTATGCAAGCAGGGCAGGATTAAATCCTGTTTTATACCAGGGCATACAGCCCGGCGGCCAGTTAACTATAACTACCGAGGTAGAGAACTATCCCGGTTATCCTGACGGTATCCAGGGACCGGATATGATGGTAAACTTTGAAAAACAAGCTGCTCGTATGGGCACAGATATCAGGTACGGATTGGCAACAAAAGTTGATTTTTCAGGGCCAACTCATAAAGTGCAGATTGACGAAGAAAAATGGATCGAAGCCAATTCCGTAATCATATCTACCGGAGCTTCTGCCAAATGGCTGGGATTGGAAAGTGAACAAAGGCTTAATGGCTTTGGTGTAAGTGCTTGTGCCGTTTGTGATGGGTTCTTTTTTAAAGGTAAGGAAGTGGCCATTGTAGGCGCTGGAGATACTGCTGCCGAAGAAGCCTTGTACCT
>JAEUVO010000005.1 GCA_016786885.1 Chitinophagaceae bacterium
TGGCTCCTACCCTTTGAGCGAAACCATAAGACGCCAGCAGACAGAATGTGACTGCCAGGAATAAATACTTTTTGCTTGCCATAACTAAGGATTAAGATTTGTGAACAATGTCCTAAATAATACGCAAAAATAGAAATTGAGCACTAATTACCAAATTTTTAAATGAATTATTTGCCCTTTTGCCCTTTATTTTTCAATTACTTAGTCAATTTTTGATAGTATTTTGATGCATTAGCAAACAATTATTTTTTTGCCCGTAAATTGCCCCGATTTAGGCAATGCAACTACCCACAGAATTAATAAAAAATGAATTAAAAGTCTTTGAAACGCATTTCAAAGGTGCTGTTCGCAGCCAGGCTCCCCTGTTAGACCGTATTATGAGGTATGTTGTAAAAAGAAAAGGGAAACAGCTAAGACCCATGTTTGTTTTGCTTTCTGCTAAACTATGTGGCGATATTAACGAACCTGCTTATAGGGCAGCGTCACTTGTAGAACTACTTCATACTGCGACACTTGTGCATGACGACGTTGTAGACGATTCAATGGAAAGAAGAGGTTTTTTCTCTACTTATGCTCTTTGGAAAGCCAAAGCAAATGTGCTTATCGGTGATTATTTACTGGCAAAAGGGCTCTTGCTTTCGCTTGATAATAACGACTACCGTGTGCTTCATATTCTTTCAGACGCTGTTCGCAAAATGAGTGAGGGGGAACTGCTTCAGCTTGAAAAAGCCCGTAGCCTGAATCTCAAAGAAGAGATTTATTACGAGATTATCCGGAATAAAACGGCCTCTTTATTGGCCTCGGCCTGTGCGGCTGGTGCATGGGCTTCCAGCCAGAATGAAGCAACTACTGAAAAAATGAGACTTTTTGGCGAAACTACCGGCATGGCGTTCCAAATCAAAGATGATCTTTTTGATTATGCCAGTGAAAATGTAGGTAAACCAACTGGTAATGACATCAAAGAAAAAAAATTAACGCTGCCCCTGATTTATACACTAAATAATACCGACTCTGTAACCAGGAGAAAAATAATTTACATCGTAAAGAATAACAATAACGATAAAGCGAAAGTGAAATGGGTAATCGATAAAGTGGTGGAAACAGGAGGTATTGCTTATGCAACAGATAAAATGAACGATTTCAAAAAGGAAGCTCTTGCCATTTTGCATCAGTTTCCTTCCGGCGAAGTAAGACAGGGCCTTGAAGATATGGTTCTGTTTGTAACAGATCGTAAATACTAATCTCCCTTACACAGCTAAAACTGCCTATCTTAACTGTCCATGCAAAAAAGATGGAACATACTGACTGCTGATAAATTAAAAACAGATACGTTGCAGCAATCATTAAAGATTAATGCTGTTATCTGTAAAATTTTAGTACAAAGAGGAATAGAAACCTTTGATAAGGCAAAAGATTTTTTCCGGCCGTCACTAACGGCCTTGCATAGTCCCTGGTTAATGAAAGACATGGACAAAGCTGTTCAAAGAATAATAACGGCTTTTAATAACAATGAAAAAATCCTAGTATTTGGCGATTATGATGTAGATGGCACTACAGCCGTGGCCAGTATGTATCAATTCCTTAAAATGATACATTCTAATCTTGATTTTTATATCCCTCATCGCTATCGTGAGGGTTATGGTGTGAGTAAAGCAGGAATTGATTTTGCAAAAGAAAACGGGTTTACTTTAATTATTTCGCTTGACTGTGGTATAAAATCTGCCGAACTGATTTCCTATGCTAAAGAAGAAGGTATTGAGTTTATTGTATGCGACCATCACCTTCCTGACGAAATACTTCCCCCTGCAATTGCTATATTAAACCCCAAGCAAAAAGACTGTAGTTATCCTTACAAGGAATTATGCGGATGTGGTGTCGGATTTAAACTAATGTGTGCACTTGCTGAACAAATGAACTTGCCGGAAAATGCGGCCTTTGAATATCTTGATCTTCTTACAACTGCTATTGCAGCTGACATTGTACCGATGACCGGCGAAAACAGGATCCTGGCATTTCATGGTTTAATAAAGGCTAATAAAAATCCGAATTACGGCATTAGCGCCTTGGCAAAACTCAGTGGCCTGGTAAAGGAGCTGCATATTACAAATCTTGTCTTTATGATTGCACCAAGGGTTAATGCGGCTGGAAGAATGGATGATGCCCGGAAAGCTGTAGAAATGTTTGTAGCAAAAACAGAAGACGAAGCTTTACATTATGCAGAACAATTACACAGTGATAATACAGACCGGAAAGAAGCAGATAAAAGTATTACAGAAGAAGCATTGTCATTAATTCAGGAAAATAAAGAGTGGATAGACAGAAAGTCCACCGTAGTTTTTCAGCCTCACTGGCATAAAGGAGTGGTTGGTATTGTTGCATCAAGATTAATTGAGCATTATTACAGACCAACTATTGTTCTTACCCAATCAGGAGAGTACGCTGCAGGAAGTGCAAGAAGTGTTCCTGGGTTTAACTTGTATGAAGCTATACATGCCTGCAGAGAACACCTTCTGGGCTATGGAGGGCATTTTGCCGCAGCAGGAATGACATTAGAGCTGGAACAGGTGGATGCTTTCCGTGAAAAATTTGAAGAGGTTGTATCATCAACTATTCAACCGGAATTACTGGTTCCTGAAATTATTATAGATGCAGAAATATCATTTAAAGACATCCGGCAATCATTTTATGATATCATTTCCCAAATGGAACCATACGGTCCTGAAAATCTGCGTCCTGTTTTTATGACAAGAAATGTAGTCAATAGCGGATATTCGAAAATTGTCAAAGAAGAGCATATACGGTTTTCACTTCGTGAAAAAAATGTTACGATGACCGGTATTGGTTTTGGCATGGCCGGAAAATTTCATCTCCTGGAACAACAACAACCGGTTGATATTGTATTTACCATAGATGAAAATGAATGGAATGATACCAAATCTCTTCAGTTAAGGGTAATAGACTTCCGGCCTGCTCAGCCATAACGTTTCTTTCATTGCCGGCAGTTGTGTTGCCTTGTTTTTCTATCATACATTTGCCGTTGAAACCAGGATTATGAAAAAAAAATTACCCCTTTTGTTTTTTGTGATTTTTTCTGTGATAGTAGCTGAATCAAAGGCGCAAAGCAGCACCAGTACACTCGATGTGGTGAGCTGGAATCTTGAATTTTTCGGTGCTCCTTTTAACAGTGGTCCATCGGATAAAGATCTGCAAGAAGCCAATGCAAAAAAAATAATGCGCTACTTCGATGCTGATATATACGGCCTTGTAGAGATAGTGGATACTATACATCTTCGAAAACTCAGAGATTCTTTAGGTACTAACTTTGAATATATAATAGCTCCCTATAGCACAGATGGTCCCATTGGTACCAATGGGTGGAGGCAAAGTCAAAAACTTGCTTTTGTATATAAAAAAGATATTTTCAGCAATATAACCACCCGGGGCATGATGCTCAACAGTTCAACTGCTATTTTTAACTGGGCAAATGGCAGGCTTCCCTTCCTGATGAGAGCAGATGTTACCATTAACGGTATCACTAAAACTGTCAATTTTATTCTGGTACATGGCAAAGCAGGATCTACTGCTTCAGACTATAACAGGCGGTTGGCCGGAGCACAGGAGTTAAAAGATACTCTCGATGCCTCTTTTTCTACAGCTAATGTTCTTATCATAGGAGATTATAACGATGCACTAGTACAAACAATATCTACTGGCTCAGGACCACAAACATCATATCAACCAATTGTTGCAGACTCTACAGATGCCGATCATTACAAATCTATCACCCTGCCACTGGGGCAAGCTGGTCAAACAAGCATGATCAACTTTCCCAATGTTATAGATAATCATGCGATTTCCAATGAAGTTACTGCCTATTATGTACTCAACTCTGCACAAATAAGAACGGATGTAACAACTGTTGTACCTGATTATGTTACAGCTCATAATACCTCAGATCATTATCCTGTTTTTTCAAAATTCAGTCTTGCCGGTATCATTACCGGTCTTCCAGTAGTGAACCCAACAGAATTTGGCATAAAAGTTTCACCCAATCCTTTTTCTCAAACCATAACGCTGACTGCTACAAAAGCTGTAACCAATCTTAAGCTTAGATTGATAAACATACAAGGACAGGTGATCAGTTCGCAATCAGTGGGCATGATGACAGCCGGCTCAACAATACAGCCCACTTTCCAAAATATTTCCAGGGGAATTTATTTCCTGCAACTGGAAACAAAACAATACAGGACAGTAATTAAACTATCACACTTATAAAACGAAAGCTATTCTATTTAAAAGCCCCGTTAATATAACGGGGCTTTTAAATAATTTCTTACTGTGACTGATTATTGTACGAGAATTGTAATTGTTCCGATTATTTCAAGATGATTTGTAAGATTAGCCTTGTATACACCTTTTTGCAAAGTGGCCGGAACAGTAAATGTCTGATTAATAAAGCTTGCTTGTATATTCATATTTCGCTGGTACACCAGTTGTCCCTCACTATTGAATAACAGAAGACCATAATAACCCGGCGTTATACCAGTCATGGTAATTCTGATATCAGCCCCCCTGTCAACAGGATTTGGATATAACCTGAATCCATCTTTAATGGATAATACAGTAAACGATTGCTGAAGACCATAGGAAGTACCGCCATTATTAATAGCATATGCTTTGTAATAGTATGTTGCTCCTTGTACAAGGCCAGATAATGATACTGAGAAATTACCTCCGGCAATATTTGAAGAAACTACTTGTGTTCCGCTACCATTTGTAAATCCGCTTATACTACTGTATTCAATACCATAAACTGTTACATTGGAACAACCATTGCTGGAAACAGAACCGGCAAGTGTTCCTGATTGTGTTGTAAGGTTACTTGCTGCACCCGTAATTACAGTAGCAAGTGTGTTAACTCCACTACCTACTGCTGCCACATTGGTCGCAGCAGTAGTTCCCCCGCCTGTAACTGGTATATTGCCATTATATGATTGAACCAGTGTTGGGTTGAATTTTACATAAACAGTTTTACTGAATGTTCCCAACGGATGCGGAATACTCAATGATGCTGAATAAGGTCCTGTTGCAATAGTATCAAAACTATATCCTGCCAGTGGGCCAACGTTGATATTTGGCGCCGTCAAATTCACTCCATTGATAGTAAAAGATTCAGGTCCTGCTGTAGTATTGATACAAATACTTCCAAAAGGATTTAAACCGGTGACAGTAATAGCCGGTGGCGGCGGGGCTGCTGTAGTGAACGATTGCTGTACCCCATAAGTTGTTCCACCACTATTCGTAGCATAGGCTTTATAATAATAAGTAGTACTTGCAGTAAGGCCACTCAATCCAGAAGTAAAATTGCCTCCTGAAATATTGGTGGAAGCAACCTGTGTACCAGTTCCATTTGCAAAGCCATTGATTGTACTATACTCAATACCATATGCTGAAACAGCAGTACATCCTGAAGCGGTAACAGATCCGGCAAGTGTTGCTGTAGTGGTGGTAATAGCACTGGTAGAACCTGTAGTAACAGATGGTGCAGTATTTACACCAGCACCTGATGCAGATACATTCACAGGTGCAGCAACACCTCCTCCACCCACAGCTATATCTCCATTATATGATTGCACAACTGTGGGAGTAAACCTGGTAAATATTTCCTGTAAGTATGTTCCGCCGGGTTGTGTAAGGGTTAAAGTCGCCGTATAAGTACCTCCGGCTGTTGTTGAATATGTAAATCCAGCCAATGGACCTACTGTTACATCAGCAGTGGTCAGGTTAGCACCAGATATTGTAAATGAATTAGGACCTGCAGTTGTATTGATACAAATATTACCAAATGCAGTAAGTGGTGTGGTAGAAATTGTAGGGTTGGGTGTAGCAGTTGTAAACGACTGCTCAGTTCCATAACCTGTACCACCTCCGTTCGTTGCATACGCTTTGTAATAGTAAGTAGTACCTGATGCAAGACCTGTAACATCTGAAGTATAATTTCCACCGGCAATATTCGTGGAAGCAACCTGTGTTCCCGAACCATTGGGGAATCCAATAACAGTACTATACTCAATACCATAAACAGTAACGGGTGTGCAGCCATTGGCAGTTATAGTACCAGCTAATGTGGCAGATACTTGTGTTATGGCAGTAGCAGTTCCTGTAGTCAGTGAAGGAATGGTGTTCACGCCGGCCCCGGATGCTGCTGCATTAACCGGAACTGTCACCCCACCTCCGGCTACAGCAATATTGCCATTATATGATTGAACAGCAAGTGGATCAAATCGCACAAATACCTGTTGATTAAGTGCACCTCCGGGTTGTGTGATATTTAATGTCGTTGTATAAGTACCCCCGGCTGTTGTTGAATATGTATATCCAGCCAAAGCAGCTACTGTAACATCTGCAGTAGTAAGATTTGAACCGGTAATAGTAAAGGAATTAGGACCGGCAGAAGTATTGATACAAACGTTTCCGAATGCAGGTAAGGCTGTGACTGATAAAGCTGGAGTAGCTGCACCAGGAGTTACTTCTGCCCAGGTAGTACCTGCCAGTATCGCATCCACTTGTTGTGTTGGCGCATTTGCAGCAGTTCCCTGCCTTAAGTATACGGCAGCAATTGAGGTGGCATCAGTACTTGTGCCCGTTACATTAGCAATTGTGGCCGGTGTTTCAACCCCGCCCAATGCTGGATCCACCCATAAATCAACAACATCATCAGTAGTACTACCTGTATTAAAGGTATACTTAGCGACTATAAGATAAGTAGTACCAAAACTTCTTGCTGTAGCCTCATATACCGCTGTAGAACTTCCTTTACCAACACCATAAGTAAATCCTCCAGCCCCGTTTGATCTTGCATATATCCTAACCGGGAAAATTGAACTACTCTGAAACAAGCCAATAAAATAATCTCCGGCAGTTTGTGCCGCACTCAGGTTAACCAAAAAAGAAAAATAAACACTACCGCTATTTGTAGATGCAAATGCACGGTTATCGTCTTCGCCAGAAGTTGTCATCGTTACAGCATTTCCAACTCCAGATCCCGGATGACCAGTGTATGTAAGTCCGGGTGAAGTAACTGTTATAGCGTTTGTTCCTGCTCCTGAATGCGCTGTCCACCCATTGGCTGTAATTGTTTGTCCTGCTGTATAACTAAAGTTCTCTGTCAATAACTGCCCTTTTACATTACCAATCAAAACAGTTAAAAGAGCTGCTAAAAATATTTTTTTCATATAATTAATCATTTGAGTCTTTATTATTTCTTCTTATCAGTTCCAGCTGAATTTGACATCATCAACACCTGTAGATGGCCTGTTGCCGCCACCTGACGTACCTGTTAGTGTAACAATACGAATCCATACCGGCTGGTTAATATTATTCAGCAGGGTTCCAAAGTTTACAGTTACTGTATTATTTAAAAAAATACCGTTCGTAGTAGTAATAGTTGCCGGGCTGGTGGCAACTGTAGAGAAGAAAGCGGGATTTAAACCCGTTGCATAATCTACCTGCCAGGTAGTGGTACGGTTTAACGTAGCCGGTGCATCTAATGATTGCAGTTTAAACTCCAGTTGCAGGTTTGTTTTCCCGGTTGTATTCGCCAGCAAGAAAGCAAAGGCAGCACCAGGGTCACCAAATGTTCCGGTTTGCCTGTAGCCAAGAGCCCTGTTGGTAGCAGCTGCTTGCACAGCTGTTGATGCAGTGGACGTAAGACCTGTGGCTGATGCAAAATTCTTAAACCCGGCAGAGGTCTGGTTCCATGCCGTACCGTTGTTAAAATTCGCCTGGTAAACAAAGCCTTCATTACCGATATAGGAATTCGAGGCATTTTCTTTTACATATACTCCTGTTGGCAATCCGGCTGTACCGAGGTTATCAAAACTAAATGTAAGCGGAGATGTAGTCAGACTTATTTGGCCATCACCGCTGGCGGTAGGGCAACGGGGATTAGTAAACCGTACATCAGTTGTATCTCTTATAGTAAGTTGCTTGGTCGATCCAAAGAAAGAATAAACAGCGATGATCTCACCATTTCCCTGTGCAACTGGTAAGGTAGCAAAATTGCAATAGTTGCTGGTACGCAGGGTTATCCTGTTTGCTGTCAGGTTAGAACAATCCTGTATAATCCTGTTACCTGACTGGGCGTCATCAGCATAATTTTTTGACCTCTCAGAAGAGGCAAACTCATATCCCACCAACTTAATCAATGTGCTCACATACCTGTCCTGCAGGTTGGTGGTAAGCTGAGATACTGTAACCACTTTAGGAACCAATGGCTGATTAAGTGCGCCTTTAATAATGTGTTTATCGATCAGATTAGCAGCAAGCAATGTAACCCCACCCTGGCTGATATAAGCAGAGTCAATCCCACCACCAAATTGCAAGGTACCATTGTACTGACCAAGGTATAAACCTTTCAATTTTACATACACCTTACGGCCAACCGGGTAATAGTTATACAGGTTAAAACTTCCGAGACGGAGCAATACACCTCCAGTTGAATCCTGAATGGCTATTTGCTGGTAATAGTTACCGCTTTTATCATCACAGGAAACCACACCTTCGATGATCGCATCATCAGTGATAGCCACCGGCGCCCCCGATGTATAACGGGTTTTTATATCCTTGATACTGATATTGGCCACCACATCCGGTTCACCCAATGGTGGTGGATCTGTAAATTTTCTTTCGCAGGATATAATAAATAAGCCGGTAACCAGGATTATTCCTGCCATGCTTATCTGATTATGTTTTCTGTTCATTTGCATAAAAATATTTTTCAGCGTTTCTGAGTATTAGTTTATTGAATATCTGCAGCGGTACGAATACCAACCTGTGTTGTTGTATTATATATAGAAACATATCCTGTAACAGAAGTTCCGCTTGTATTAACTGTGATACCCGACGTGTTCCTTATAAACATTGATAAAGTACCGGAGGCGTCAGTAACATTGTAAGTCACACCAGTTGAATTTGATGAAGCCTGGGTAATAGAAGTCACATTATTGATCTTTACCAAGGAAGAAGCCCATGTATTCCTATTGATAATAATATCTGCAATAGTTGCAACCCGCGGTGTGATATTTATAGAGCCACTCACCCTTGCAATATTGGCCTTTGGCACACTCATCAGCTCTAGGTCCCCATTATATAAGATTAGCTTCCCACCGCCAGTAGCATCTATTTCCAGTATAGAACCCATAGGGTAAACATCTGAGCCAGATAGGGTAAAAAGATAAATACCAGCGCCACTTTCGTCCTGCAAACGGTACACACTGTTGGCTTCATTTGTATTATTAGAGATTACCTGTCCCCTTATACGTTTGGTACCAGTGGGGATCACATACTCACCGCTGCCCGGGTATAGTGCCCTGAAAGCAGAAAATGTCATATAATCCCCCGGGCCCAGCGGATCCGGCCCTGTAGGCCCAACAGGCTCTTTGTCACAAGAAACAAACAGCACATTTGTCATGAACAAAACAAAAAGTGCAGTAGTGAATTGTTTTATCTTACTAAATCGCATATAATTTTTTTTATACTATTAATCAAGAATTAAAACCTTAGCGTCATACTGGCAAAAAAGTTCAACCCGTAAGCATAGTAGAACTTAGAAGGAAATTTCCCTACACTAACAGGATCAGAAGCAGCTGTTTGCGCATCGTATCGCAGTTGCTCAAATCCGCCTGTAACAATATCCTTATTGTTTAAAATGTTATTAACACCCAGGTTAAATACCAGGAAGGTTGGCTTTTTATCAATCTCAAAATCCTTAGGCAATTTCCAGGAATAGCCGCCAAAGAAATCAAGAGTGTATTGTCTGTCAAACTTTGTCTGGTTAAATATCTCATTGTATGCATCACTCTTTGGAGCCACATACTGCAAAGCATCCCAGGTACGGCGAAGAGGATTCATACTAAGATATGACTGATCAAAGTAATTGCCTGTTAAACTGATAAACCAAAATTTAGGTGACCGGTAAGTGGCACCCAAACTATAAGCCTCCATTGGCGTGGATGGAACTCTGAAATTCTCAGCATATACAACCTGTTTGCCAAGTATAGATGCGCTGTTATCTACAGTGATGACTGCATTCTGCTTGCTGTCGTAATAATAACGGCCTATTGCAGCAGCTGCGTTGACAGTGATTGTTGGTGTTACTTTAGCCTCTATACCAAATTCTCCACCAAAATGAAGTTTGTCAATGCCATTGATAGCATAGTTTACAAAATTCTGGTAAGTATCATGATAGAAAGACATTACATCCATACCATCCTCGAAACGGGTATAATAACCTCCAAGTCTTATTTTAAATTTGGGTGCATTCATGATATATCCTGCTTCAACAGTCTGGATAGTTTCACTAGTTACAATATCCTGCTGGCTGTTTCTTGTACGGGGTGAGATATATACATTTTCAAAATAAGGCGCTCTTGTCTGGTAAGAGCCATTGGCGAAAATATAATTACGACCATCGATTTTGTATGTAATTCCTCCTTTTCCGGCATAGTTAGTAAACTCGTTTACTGTGCCCTTTCCTTTTGAATTATCGGGGAAAAGACCATTTCTTGTATTTCCCTCTCTGTAAAATTCGGTAAGTGAAACAGAACCTGCCAGAAAGAAATCAACCTTACTGAATTTGAAAACACCCTGGGCCCATGCAGAAGCACGGGAAATATTGATATTGTAATCGTAACCAAATTTGTCTCCTTTGTAAAGTATCCTGTTTGGGTTATCCAGGTCAAACTGGTTGGCTGAATTATCTACCGGAAAATCTCTTTCAGCAAACTGGTTTACATTCACATAGAACTGCCCTCCCAAAAGGTCATCTACTTTCTTAAAGTAATGGTTGTTTTGTTGCTGGTAAGAAGCACCGGCAGTAAAATCAATATGGTCTCCAAATTTTGTATTGATAACTGAGTTGGCATTAAACCTTTTTGTATTAATGATTCTTTCTTCGATAATATAGCGGGACCGGAGACCACTTACTGAGTTACCCGGTATTCCGTTGGCATCATTAATTGTGGCAAAACTTGCCCTGTTCACATCATATAATCGTTGCCAGTTAATCTGGCGGTAATTAATATCACTCTTCATCAGGTCATATAACATTTGACCCTGAACAGGATCAGTGGTACTGGCCCAGGTAGATGTATAGCTTGGTAAATACCTGTAATAATCCGGCCTTGGATCAGCTGCATTATACCAGTCAAGTGCTGTTACACTGCGGTCGCCAAATGAATATCCAACTGCAGTTGTAAGAGTAGTATTATTATTGATCCGGAAATCATGAGTAAGTATCGCAACTGGCTGGTGTGTTTTGCCAACACTGGCATTACGCTTCTTCCCGTTCTGATAACCCCAATTGGGATTGTAATAATTAGTACCCGCCAAATCAAGCATCTCCTGTACTGCTGCGCCCTGGCGGCCATTTTCAGTTGGCGCACCAAATGCTGCAAAAGAAAGCAAATGATTTTGGCCAATGCGCTTGTCAACAGCGGCAAAATAACCCCAGCTGTTATAATAGGTTCCCGGAACATATCCTTCCTCTGCCCAACGGCGACTACCGCTTAATGTAAATGCCCACCCATTTTTGCTTAAGCCGGTTGAATGGGTGATCATTATCCTGTTATTATAATTTCTGTTGGCTGCGGCATATCCAATACTTGTTTGTGCCCTCTGCCTGCTGGCACGGGAATCAATATTTGTGTTCCCTCCAATATCACCAAATGTGAAACTATTATAGCGAAGCCCCCAGGAAATATCCCTGTTACGCATTACATCATTTAATCCTCCCCACAACCCAAACGGCGTAAATCCATTGTCAAGGTTATCCATTGGAATACCATTCATGAAAGTGCTGAAGAGATCGTTATCATATCCGCGAATACGAAAACGGACGGCACTGAAATTAAATGAAGCAGCAGAATAAAAAGGATCTCTGCCCGCTGTGAGAAGGGATGAGATGTTTTGATTACCCCCATCACCTAAATCGTTCTCATCCAATGATACAGTAGGAATATTATCTAATACTCCGTCTTTTACATCATCAATGATAGCTGTGTCTTTTTTGGCAGTGGAATCAACCTGCGCCATGGTTACCAATCCGGCACACAATAGCAGCAGTAGCAGTTTGGTTTTAAGCATGATTATTTTTTTAAACAAGAGTGCAAAATTAATGAGGATGCACCTTCTATTCTAAAAAAGATAGACACATAATATTTTATTAATGCTTTGCCTCTTTTTACAGCTTGCCAGCGTCTTTTGTTTCAGTATGTTTGCGTCCTGTTTTTATTTTATGAAAAGAATAATAGTAATTATACTTCTTTCGGTCTCAGGGACTGCGGTGATTGCTCAAAAAAAGGATTATAAAGCAGCCATCATTGCCTTTTATAACCTTGAAAATCTCTATGATACGGTTGACAACACCCTCACTAATGATGAAGAATTTTTACCCAAAGGGGTCAGAAATTACAATACTGCTATCTATTTTGATAAGTTAGGGAAGCTGGCAACAGTTATTTCCCAGATCGGAACAGAAATAAATACAGACGGCCCGGCCATTTTAGGTGTGGCTGAGGTAGAAAATGATACTGTTTTAAATGACCTGGTGAAACAACCACTTGTTGCTAAACGGAATTATAAAATTGTTCATTATGATTCCAGGGACATCCGCGGGGTGGATGTAGGACTGCTATATAATCCTAAATACTTTACCGTCGAAGCAAGTGATAAATTGTTTGTCCAACTTCCCGGAGGTTCAAAAGATGCTTACTTTACCCGTGACATATTATGGGTAAAAGGCAAGTTGGGCGGTGAAACGATTCATATTTATGTTAATCACTGGCCCAGCCGAAGCGGAGGAGAGGCAAGAAGTGCCCCGGCAAGAAACGCTGCAGCACAGGTTTGCAGGAATCATATGGACTCTATTGCCAGGCTGGAACCCAATGCCAAAGTAGTAGTAATGGGAGACCTGAATGATGACCCTAACAACGAAAGTGTAGAGGGTATCATAAAAGCAAAAGGCAAAGAAAGAGATGTAAGAACCGGCGGGATATATAATCCCTGGATGGATCTATATAAAAAGGGAATCGGTACACTTGCTTACCAGGATGCCTGGGGGCTTTTTGACCAGATCCTGATCTCTCATGCCTGGCTTAATAAAGATCAAAATGGTTTCTTCTTTTACCAGCAACATATTTTTAATAAAGAGTACCTGGTAGAAAATAAAGGCCGGTACAAAGGGTATCCTATGCGTACCTGGGATGGTAATACATACCGGGGTGGTTATAGTGATCATTTCCCTACCTACCTGATCTTTTTAAAGGAGGTTAAAGACGGGAAAAAAGGGTTTTAAGATAAATTCCCTAATAATCAATTTATTAGCCTCTGTTTATTGTCTAATCGATGCAAAAAAATGCATTCAAAAGAAAGCTTTCTTTATCGCTATAAACTCCTATCTTTGCCGCCCCAAATCTGTATTCGCAGATTCTTTGATCGAATGGTCAATGTCCAATGGGATAAATCGAATTTTTAAATTAAAAAACAGGTAAATGAACAATTACGAATTGATGGTGATTTTTACCCCTGTTTTGAGCGATGATGAATTTAAAGCTGAGCAAAAAAAATATGCAAAGCTTGTAACCGATGCAGGTGGATCCATTGTAGCTGAAAACCCCTGGGGATTGAAATCACTTGCTTACCCGATCCAGAAAAAGACCACTGGTCTTTATTGGGTAATGGAGTACACAGCAGAATCTGATTTCAATGAGAAGCTGAAGATTCAGCTTCTGCGTGACGAGAGTGTTCTCCGTCACCTATGCACTAAACTCGATAAATACGCCGTCGAGTACAATGCCAAAAAGAGAAGTGGTGTAAAAACAGGAACCGAAAAAGCAGTGGAGGCTTAATATCATGGCAAAAAATGAAATTAAATACCTGACCGCCATTAAAAGCGACAAAAGAGTTAAGAAGTTCTGCCGCTTCAAAAAGTATGGCATTCGTTACATCGATTATAAAGATGTAGAGTTCCTGAAAAAGTTTCTGAACGAGCAAGGGAAATTATTGCCCCGCCGTCTCTCAGGAAACAGCCTGAAATACCAGCGCAAAGTTTCTGATGCAGTGAAAAAAGCCCGTCAGATGGCATTATTGCCTTACGTAACAGATCTTTTAAAATAACCTCACCCTAACTTCCCGATTAATGGGAAAGACAGTCAATTTGTAAAAACGACTGGGTTGGTGAACAAAAAGAAAACAATGGAAGTAATATTAATTCAAGATGTAGATAATCTCGGTGGTGTGAACGAGGTTGTAAAAGTAAAAAATGGATATGCCCGTAATTACTTATTACCCCGTCAACTGGCTGTTGAGAATAATCCCAGCAATAAAAAGCAGCTGGAAGAAAGAATGAAACAGGTGCGTAAGAAAGAAGAAAAAATGCTGGCCGAAGTCAATAGCGTAATTGCAAAACTGAATGAAGCTCCTATCAAATTGGGTGCAAAAACAGGCACAAGTGGTAAGATCTTTGGTAGCATAACATCTCTTCAATTAAGCCGTGCCATCCGTGAGCAAAAGGGTTATGATATTGATCGTAAAAAGATCAGTATTCCTGAAGATGCAAAGGAACTGGGTACTTACAAAGCAACTATTGATTTTGGTAATGGTAAATCAACAGAAGTTGAGTTTGAAGTAGTAGCAGAATAAGTAGCTTATATTTTTTGAAAAGTCTCCCGAAATGGGGGACTTTTTTTTGGGGCACCCTTCCGCTAAATTGTTAAAAATCAATGATTTTAACATTCAATGTACCAAACAGAGAATAATTTGGTAATATCTAAGGAAAAAATCCGTTATTTTGTCTTGCTTTTGGTGCTCTTTCAGTTTCACAAGTCCTGAACGATTCGAAAAACCGTAGAATGTTCATTGGGTACTGTTTACTGTTGACACTTTTATTTTTTAAAAACCTCTCAAAATGAACATTTACGTAGGAAACCTCAGTTGGAACCTGAAAGATCAGGATTTATCTAACCTTTTCGCTTCACATGGCGAAGTAGCATCTGCAAAGATTGTTACCGACAAATTCACTAATCGCAGCAAAGG
>JAEUVO010000072.1 GCA_016786885.1 Chitinophagaceae bacterium
CGAAATGCATATGAGAACAAGAGTATAACAAGCCTGTTCATTCATTCACAGAGAAGAGATAAGTAAACAATAAAACAACAATAAACATGAAATCAATTACAATCGAAGGTAGTCTGAGGACCGGATTCGGCAAAAGCGCCACCCGAGAACTCCGCTCTCAGGAACTGGTGCCCGGTGTAATTTATGGCGGCTCACAGGAGATCAGCTTTTATGCTCCTGCTGCAGCTTTCAAAAATTTAGTGTACACACCAAGTTTCCAGGTTGCAGAAGTAAAACTGGATGGCAAGACTTACAGAACCATCATGAAGGATCTGCAGTTTGACAAAGTAGACGACAAACTGATTCACGTAGATCTGCTGGAACTGGTAGATGATAAAAAAGTGGTTGCAGAAATTCCTTTAAAATTCGTTGGTACTTCAATAGGAGTAAAGGATGGCGGCAAACTGATCACAAAAATGAAATCCCTTAAAGTAAAGACTTACCCGAAATACCTGAAAGAGCAAATCGAAGTGTCAATTGATAATCTTGAGCTGAATGGTAACATCAGGGTGGAAGATGTCAAGGAAGAGCATTATGAGATCCTTAACTCTCCCCGTATTCCAATTGCTTCTGTTGTATTGACAAGGCAATTAAAGCAGGAAGAAGCTGCGACACCTGCTGCCGGCGCTGCTGCACCTGCCGCTGCTGCTGCACCTGCAGCAGCCGCCGCTCCTGCCGCGAAAGCAAAGAAGTAATCTTTTTCTGTAAGAATATTCAAACCCGTCCCGATTGCAATCGGGACGGGTTTTTCATTGAGTAAATCCGATATTTGGCCTGTGTAAATAATTGTATGAAATTTCTTATTGTTGGTCTCGGAAATATTGGTGACGAATATGCCCACACAAGGCATAATATCGGTTTTGATGTGGTGAATGCCTTTGTGCAAAAACATGGTGCCGCCTTCCGTGTTGACAGGCTGGCTTACGTAGCAGATATTAAATGGAAGGGGAAATCCTTTGTCTGTATCTGTCCTACCACTTATATGAACCTAAGCGGCAAAGCTGTGAAATACTGGATGGATAAGGAGAAAATAACCCTTGCTAACCTGCTTGTAATTGTAGATGACCTGGCATTGCCATTGAGCAAAATACGGGTAAAACCATCCGGAAGTGATGCTGGTCACAATGGCCTGAAAAGCCTGCAGGAAGTATTGGGAACCAAAGAATATCCCAAATTAAGGTTTGGCATAGGCAATGACTATCCAAAGGGACACCAATCAGATTTTGTGTTAGGTAAGTGGAAAAAGGAGGAGGAGCCACTGGTTAAACAAAAGATTGAAAAGGCTGTAGAAGTGATTGAAATATTTGCCACACAAGGTCTTACCACAGCTATGAACCAGGTAAATAATAAAGAGTTTTCTTTATGAGAAATCAGATGGATTACCTATTTTAGCACTCCTGACTCTCTCCCCGGATGGCGTCTGATTGGTTTATTAAATATCCGGGGAAATCCAATATACATATTGATTGCCACTGAATATATGGGATAACAGCCCTATGGTAAAGTATCCGATGTATTTATTAAAATGTGACTTCCTGTTATGAAAATTTTCTGTGTTGGACGTAATTATGTTGCACATGCAAAAGAACTGGGTAATGAAGTACCGGATGAACCCGTTATTTTCATGAAACCCAAAAGCGCTTTACTGCAACCTCATACACCTTTCTATTACCCTGAATTTACCAACGAGCTTCACTATGAATGCGAACTGGTATTACGTATCAGCAAAAATGGAAAATATATCCAGGAAAAATTTGCAAATAAGTATTACGATGCCATTACAGCGGGGATAGATTTTACGGCCCGTGATATTCAGAATGAATTAAAGGAAAAAGGACTACCATGGGAAAAGGCCAAAGCCTGGGATAATTCTGCTGTAATTGGCAAATGGGTTCCGCTGGCAAATATCAAGAACAAGAAGGACATTAATTTCTGCTTGTATAAGAATAAGGAATTGATGCAACAGGGTAACTCGGCCAGTATGATCCACAACTTTGATAAGATCGTTTCCTATATCTCAAACTACTTTTCTGTGAATATTGGCGATATTATTTTTACGGGAACTCCTGCAGGAGTGGGAGAAGTGGTGGTGGGGGATGAGCTCGAGGGATTTATTGAGGATGACAGTATGTTTACACTTGAAGTAAAATAAAATCTGACTAAGAATATTCTATTTCCAAGAGGAAAACCAAAACCAACTGCAACCCAAAGGCCATTCGCCAAAAACGAATGGCTTTTCTTTTACAGGGATACGCTTTCCCTTATTTTTGTTACTTGCTAATGTTTGCTTTTAATGATTGATACAAAGATATTATTACGGGCCTACCGCTATATGAGCCAGGTAAAAGTGATGGCTGAAACCTATGAGGCTAATCGTTCTGTTTGCAAGTATGTTCATTCCACGTCAAGGGGGCATGAGGCGATACAACTGGCAACGGCTTTTCAATTGCAGTCGCAGGATTTTGTAAGTCCCTACTACAGGGATGAAAGTATGTTACAGGGACTTGGATTCACTCCCTACCAGCAAATGCTTCAATTACTGGCAAAGGCAGACGATATTTTTACTGGCGGCCGTGAGTATTATTCTCATCCCAACTTTAAAGGAGACGATAAACCGGTGATCATTCATCAAAGCAGCGCTACCGGTATGCAGGCTATTCCCACAACAGGGATCGCACAAGGTATCAGGTTTTGGGAAAAATCAAACCCTGGTCGACTGAAGAAAGGAAAAAATGGAGAACTGCCAATTGTTATTTGTTCAATGGGTGATGCCAGTGTAACCGAAGGAGAAGTAAGTGAAGCTATGCAATTTGCCGTACTAAAGCAACTACCTATTATTTACTTAGTACAGGATAATAACTGGGGTATCAGTGTATCTGCCGGCGAAGCAAGATCTATGAATGCCTATGAATATGTTGCAGGCTTTAAGGGAATGAACAGGGTGCAGGTTGATGGAAGTGACTTTGAAGCTTCTTATAAAGTAATGAAAGAAGTTTGTGAGTTTGTAAGAAGAGAAAGGAAACCTTGCCTGGTGCATGCTGAAACGCCATTACTTGGCCATCATACAAGCGGTGTACGAAAAGATTTTTACCGCAGCCAGGTAGATTGGGAAAAGCATGAAAAAAATGATCCGGTTCCGCAGTTAAGAAAAAAATTAATTGAAAGAGGAGTAACAGAAACGGAATTACTGCACATAGAGAAAGAAGCAGCTGAAAGGATAGATGCTGATTTTAAAATGGCCATAGCAGCACCAGAACCTGATCCGGCATCTGTTGAGCAATATGTTTTTGTGCCTACCTCGGTAAAAGAGGAAAAAGGGGAACGTAGCCCGGCTAATGCAGAAAAAGTACTGATGGTTGATGCCGCTTTATATGCGATCAGGGAACTGATGGAGGATAATCCTGAAATGATTTTATACGGTCAGGATGTAGGTAAACGACTGGGCGGTGTATTTCGTGAAGCCGCTACACTGGCTGAGCAGTTTGGCGAACACCGGGTTTTTAATACTGCCATACAGGAGGCTTTTATTGTTGGTTCTACAGTTGGACTGAATGCGATAGGCATTAAACCAGTAGTGGAGGTACAATTTGCCGATTATATCTACCCGGGATTTAATCAGCTGGTGACAGAGATATCAAAGAGTTGCTACCTGACTTGCGGAAAATTCCCTATATCAATGGTGTTGCGGGTACCCATTGGGGCATACGGAGGCGGAGGTCCATATCATAGTGGTAGTGTGGAAACAACCCTACTTTCAATCAAGGGAATTAAAGTTGTGTATCCATCGAATGCGGCAGATATGAAAGGCCTGATGAAAGCAGCTTTTTATGATGGGAACCCTGTAGTAATCCTGGAACATAAAGGACTTTACTGGAGTAAAGTACCGGGTACAGATGAAGCTAAAACCATTGAGCCTTCAAGAGACTACATCATTCCACTTGGCAAAGCAAGTATTGTTATTAAAGCATCCGATGCAGCGATGGCTAATGGCGAGAGTTGTCTGGTCATTACCTATGGTATGGGAGTGTATTGGGCCAAAGCAGCAGGAAAGAAATTTAATCAGCAAATTGAAGTAATTGACTTGCGAACCTTATACCCATTGGATGAAGAATTGATATTTGAAAGGGTAAAAGCACACGGTAAATGTTTGATATTGACAGAAGAGCAGCAGAACAATTCATTTGCAGAAGCATTGGCAGGACGAATTTCCAAACAATGTTTTAAAAATCTGGATGCTCCTGTAGAAGTACTGGGTGCATTGAACCTTCCTGCTGTACCAATGAACATGAGATTGGAACAAGCGATGTTGCCGGATGCGGAGAAGGCAGTACAAATATTAAAGCAACTACTCAATTCCTGATACATCTTTTGGCTAAAGCCATTTTGAATTTAAATCAATTGCCCTGCCCTTAAGGACAGGGCAATTGATTAATGTTTTGATGGGCTTTAGCCCGGATTCTAAAATCAGTGTAAATCGGTAGCTATGCTTTCAGATTCAACTTTATCTGCAACTCCTCAAACTGCTTTTCATCAATAGTAGCCGGTGCATCCAGCATCACATCTCTTCCTGAATTATTCTTTGGGAATGCAATAAAGTCACGGATACTTTCGCTGCCACCAAGGATAGCACAAAGCCTGTCGAAGCCAAAGGCAATACCACCATGCGGCGGAGCACCATACTCAAAAGCGCCGAGTAAAAAACCAAATTTGTGCAGTTGTTCTTCTTTGTCCATACCGAGAGCTGCAAACATTTTTTCCTGTAACTCCCGCTGGAAAATACGGATAGAGCCACCTCCAATTTCATTACCGTTCAGTACCATATCATATGCATTGGCTTTGATATTTGCATAAGGATGTTTCAAATATTCCTCTGCATTTTCAATCAGCGGGTTGTTATTGATCATCGTTTCTATCTGTGCAGGCTTGGGTGAAGTGAATGGATGATGACGGGCTACCCATCGATTTCCTTCCTCATCATATTCAAATAGCGGGAAGTCGAGCACCCAAAGCAATTTGAATTCAGTGTCTTTTCTCAGACCTAAGCGGTTGGCCATTTCCATCCTCAGGTCGCTGATAGCTTTTCTTGTTCTTTCTTCTGCTCCTGCAAGAATCAGTACCAAATCGCCGGCTTTTGCATTAGCTGCTTCAGCAATGGTTTTCAATCTCTCTTCGCTGTAAAATTTATCTACACTGCTTTTATATGTTCCGTCCGTATTTACTTTGATAAACACAAGTCCCTTCATTCCTACCTGTGGACGTTTTACCCATTCGGTTAATTCATCCGTTTGTTTACGGCTGTATTCACTGCAACCGGGAACAGCAATGGCTAGTACAGTCTCTGCTTCATCGAACACTTTGAAATCAGCGCCGTTTACTAAGTCAGCAAAGTCTTTTTTATCTGTATAAACGGTGGCAGGCTTTTTCAGATTCAGCAGTTTCATATCGAAGCGGATGTCCGGCTTATCGTTGCCATAATTCCACATGGCATCTTCCCATGTCATCCGTTGCACTGTTTCTGTGTAATCAATTCCTTTTACTTCTTTGAAGATGGATTTGATCATACCTTCAAACATATTCAAAATATCTTCCTGCTCCACAAATGCCATCTCACAGTCTATCTGGGTAAATTCCGGCTGACGGTCAGCACGGAGATCTTCATCCCTGAAACATTTTACTACCTGGTAGTAGCGGTCGTAACCACTTACCATTAATAATTGTTTGAATGTTTGAGGTGATTGCGGCAGTGCATAAAATTGACCGGGATTCATTCTTGACGGGACTACGAAATCCCTGGCGCCTTCAGGTGTTGATTTGATAAGGAACGGCGTTTCTATATCCATGAAATTTTGCTGATGCAAATAATTTCTTGCAGCCCGGTTTACCGCATAGCGTAGTTCAAGATTTTTCTTTACAGCGTTTCTTCTCAGATCAAGAAAGCGGTATTTCATCCGCAGGTCATCACCGCCATCAGTATCATCCTGTATGGTGAAGGGAGGTACGGCTGATTTATTTAAAATTTTAAACGAACTAACCAGTATTTCAATATCACCCGTTGGGATATTTGGGTTTTTATTGCTTCTTTCATTCACGGTTCCGGTTGCTTGCAAAACAAACTCACGGCCAAGTGGATTCTCTTCCAGTTGTTTATTCAGTTCTTCGCCAAATAATAATTGAGTTATACCGTAGCGGTCACGGATATCCACAAAGGTGATGGCACCGAATTTCCTGACGGTTTGTACCCATCCGGCAAGGGTTATTTCTTTTCCTTTTTGCTCAATTCTTAATTCGCCACAAGTGTGAGTTCTGTACATTTTTTATCCTTTTCTGAGGCGCAAAGATAGCTCAGAGAGCTTATTTCCGGGTGTTTTGCGATGCTTTTAAATACTGTTATTTTCGCTTGACATCGAGTTTGAGTGTATATGCCACCACCTGATACTACTTATATACCCGGACAAACAGGACCACCTCCTCCAACAGGGGATCCTTATATCGATTCGGTAGTACAGACTTATTGGACTGGTGACGAGATGACAAAGTCTGAAAATAAAGAAGGCGGGCTATCAGCTGCTGGAGTTTTTTTTATGCTTCTTATGGGGGTATTCTTTGTTATGATTAACAAAGGGGCAGAGATCTTTCACGGGTTTATTCGAAAAAGAAGACTCAGTACAAAAATTAAAAAGCTGTATACCGCCGATGGCACAACGTATCATAATTGGCTTCTTTCTTTTAATCCATATTACAAATCATTACCGGAAGAGGCAAAGCATCGGTTCCTGGAACGGACACTTCATTTTGTCAGTGAAAAACAGTTCAGATTTCATTATATGGAACCTGCTGAGCATATTCCTGTGCTGATAGCCGGGGCGGCAGTACAGCTTACATTCGGGTTGAGAAATTATATGCTGGATCATTACCCCGTTATTCATATCATTAGGAAAGAGTATGAAAGGAAGGCTGACCAGGAAACGTATTACGGACATGTAAGCAGGAGTGGTATCTATATTTCATGGAGCCATTTTCTGGCAGGATACAGTGACTATTCAGATTCTGAAAATGTGGGTCTGCATGAAATGGCACATGCTCTGCAGTTTGATGCCTACCTGGGATTAGAAGATGTTCATGACAGGAATTTTAAAGAAAGGCTGAGGTCTTTTTGCGATGAAGGACGCCCCATTTTCAGAGCTATGCGAAAGGGAGCCAGTCATCTTCTCGATGATTATGCAACTACTAATTTTGATGAGTTTTGGGCTGTATCAGTTGAAACTTTTTTTGAGAACCCGGTTGTTTTTAAAGAAAGATTACCGGTTTTGTACCAGGAGATTAGTGAACTACTAAACCAAGACCCTCTTCTGGAGTATAAAGTGGTTGACCCTGATTTGTTGTAAACCAGTTTTACATTGTAACAGCCTGGTTTCTTTTAATATCCCGTGGACGTTGTACCGCATAGTAGTATAACAATATCAAAGCACCTGTAAAAAATGGAATTAAAGCAAGGTGCTTGCCTGTGAATTCATTCCAGACAATGATCTCATCAAAATGAAAGAACTCGCTGATCATCCAGTAACCATTAGCGCAGATCCAAAAAGTGATAGCCAGGTTATGTGCAAGCTCTGCTTTAATATGACGGGTTCGCCATGCAATGATAATTGAAATGGTAAGCGTCGGGATGAACATGGCCAGGCCGAGTTCCCGCCAGATCATACACCAGCTGATATCTTTTACCAGCCAGAAGACGATATGCATATTTTCCATCCGGCGGTAACTGGAGGGAATGCTATAAATTAATTCGTTGGATTCTTTCATGTGTGAATTTTTATTTTTTTGCCACATGTTACCTGCCTGCCGTCAGGCAGGTTCACCATAAAATTTTCATCGCCATTTTATTAATGGCAGGAAGTTAAGAAATGTTACGGGAAAGTATCCGGCTGAAACGTTTAACATCAGCTTCCGGATGAAGCGGCTCGTTTTTCAATAAATGATTAATCAGGTGCACTGCAAAAAATGGGGCGAGGGAACTGCCCTTGGTTCCCATGCCATTTAAAATACCAATGGTTGGGTGAAGCGGATGAAAACCAACAAAAGGCCTTCTTTCCAAAGTAGCAGGACGGATACCACATTGATGTGAGGTAATAGTAAAATGTATTTTCAACCAGTCTCTAAGTAGTTGCTCTGTCTTTTCCCTGAATTCTGTTGTTGGCTGGTCGTTATCAAATTCCCAATGATAGTTAGAACCGACCCACCATTGACCGGGTGTAGCAAGCGGAGCCAGTATCATCCCCTTTTTATAAATATAATTATTGGGCAAATCGGGAATTTCGGCAATAAGCAATTCTCCTTTATTTGGTGCAAAAGGCAATAATCTGAAATAGGGATTTTCTCCACAACCATAACCATCGCAGAAAATTATTTTTTCGGCAGTGATGCCTTTGTAATGAATAGTATTGTTATTAATAACAAGATTATCTATTTCAAACTGTTCTTCAATCAAAGCAGAGCTTGATTTCAGTTTTTCTCTCCATGCAGGGACAATTGTTTCGAGATGAGCCGTATAGACAGGCCTTACTTCACCGCAGCCAAAATCATAGTTAAAGAAAGAAGTAAAATGGCTTTGATCCGGGTAATCATATACATAATTCCCCTTTTCCTCAATCCGTTTCAGAAAACTCAGTTTCATCTGCGGGCTTGGAAAAAAATCGATGACATTTTTTTGGGAGATGGCCTGTATGCCCAGCTCGTTGCCTAATTGATTATAAGCATTCCATGCAAAAGGAAGTATTTCGTCTGCCAGCCATACTTCCACATGGCGCCGGCCAGTAACCGGGTTAATAATTCCGGCAGCCAGGCGGGAAGAAGCGTTTGGTTTATTGTTGTCAATAACAACAAATGATTTTCCTTCTTTTTGCAGGTAATAACTCAACCATGTTCCGGAGATGCCCTGACCAACAATTAAGTAGTCAACATTCATGGCGCAAAAGTAAATGAATTAATAATTGGCTTTTGCCGGGGATTTATTCAACAACTACTTCTGTAAAACCGGAGTTATTCATCAGGTTTACTTTATGAAAATCCCGGAGTGGTAAATTGTTCAAAAGGGAGAGCAATACTTTTATTATGTATCCGTGGCTTACCAGTACAATGGTTTCACCCGGATGCTTTTGTTTTATATGCGACAAAAAATTGTTCATTCTTTCGGCCATTGATTCCACCGTTTCCATCTCTTCGTACAGATCAGATTCGAGATAGGGAGTTGGATATGTTTTTCCCTGCAATACACCGAGATGTCTTTCCATAAGCCGCTCATCGGTGATAATAATTGAGCCCAGGTTGTGCTGCTGAATGGCCCCGGCTGTTTGCAGCGCCCTTGCTAATGGGCTGGAATAAATAGTAGTAAAAGGAAATTTTCGTAACTGAATCCCCAGCAATTCATTTTCTTTTTCTCCTGTTTTTGATAAAGTGCCATGCGTTTGCCCCTGGCATATATTCAACCCGTTCTCTATTGTTTCCCCATGCCTGGCAATTATAAGAGTGATCATGTTTTGCAAGTTGGTAATAGACATAAAACAGTCCCGGTATTTTCCGGGACTGTTCAAAATTATTCAATATTAATTCTCACACCTTCTGAGTGGCTGCTGAATTCAGGAGCATACATACATTGAATAGTGGTGATACCATTGCTGAAATTGCCTGAATGGGTAGCAAACAATGTATATTCAAATACATACGTTCCTTTTCGCAGGTAACTAAAAAAGAAATTGGTACTCGCATCTTTGGTGCTTTCATAATAACCTAATCCTCCCTGCCATTTGTACTGGCTCAAAACATTCACCGGCTCCAGGGCTGATGCCCGCATGTCTTTCATATGCACATATTCCATATCACGGTCTGCCCGCAACTCCACTCTTACTTTTATTTTGTCACCTACTTTGATTGCATCGCCGTCATTTACCGGTGTTATCACTGGCCCTCTATCGGTATTCTTTTCTACAAACAGTTTCTTCGTCAGCTTTAGTGGGGTAGAAGCTGTAGTTATCTTGTCAAGGTCTTCGAAATATTGCCAGTATATGCCACCCCAGCTAACGGTTGATTGGTTAACTGGTTGATTGGTCGAAAGGGAGCCCACAGTTACTGAAATATTTCCCATTTCAGGTGCTACTTTTTGCCCCTCTATTAGTTTTTTAAAATAACCCGTCCCCGCTTCAGCTTTGTCCAAAGAAGGGGAAATAGTGGTGTTTCCTAGTTTAATAGTTACCACTGGTTCATTACTTAACCATCCGGTGCCTTGTAACAGCAATGCATAACAGGCTTCAGCGGTTGCTTTTGTGGTTTTCCAGTTATTGGTTTGTTTATTCTTTAGTAACCACGTTTTCAGGTCATCCACTGTTTTAGTATCCTTTCCCACTTCCTGGAATGTTTCAATCAGTAATGAGTGAGTTTCTATTGGCATTTCGTACCAGAACCAGCCATAGCGCTGATCTTTCCAGTACATGCCCAGTTCTTCGTTTGTAATAGATGTTTCTTTCAATGATTTCAGAATGGCCACCGGGGTTTTTGTATCAGCGGTTCTGTTCAGCGCCAGTGCCGCCATTCCCTGCATATATTTACTTTGTCCAACCCATGTTTGCTGCATTCTGCCTCGGAAATAAGTATAAGCGGTTTGTGATGCTTTGGCTATTTCATACTCAGGAAAGAAGCTTCGCATATACAGGTATTGAATAGTAGTATAGCCCGGAGTATATTTTTTCAGGTCGGTTTTATATTTTACCAGTTCATCATAATCCTCCTTTATCTTCTTATCTAAGTAAGGAATAGCAGTTGAAAGAATGGCTTTCAGTTTAGTCTCCTGCCCGGCTGCAATCCCTTTTAGTTTTTTCAAATGACCGATTCCTGTAACAATGTATTGTGTAATGTAACGGTCATCCGGTCCGCCGGTAAACCATACAAAGCCGCCATTACTGCTTTGCATTTGTTTCAGCTTTTCATATGAAGTATTCAGTTGTTCGCTCATCCTCATCATATCAAATAACAGAGCAATATTCCTTTTTTGTTCGGCTTCGTTCTTTGCCTGCAGCACCCAGGGTGTTTCTTCCCGCAATACGGCTTTCAGTTCCTGGTTCTTTTCCAGGTTACTCATTAATGCTGCAGTATCTTTTATTTTCCATTGCTCAAAAACCTGTTTTATCTTTGGTGACGAATTAGCAATATAACTGGCTAAGGAATTGGCATAATACCGGTTCCATGTTTGTTCCGCACAGTCATATGGATACTCCATCAGGTAGGGCAGTGCCTGCACAGCATACCAGGCAGGATTGGATGTGTATTCAACTGTCAGTGCATGGTGTTGCAATGTTTCACTGCTACCACTGTTCAGTAATTTTTCAAAAGTAAAATTCTTTGTTCCACTGCCACGCATAGGTAATGGCATTGTTTCAGTGACGAGCATCCTGTTGGTAAGAACAGGCATGGCGTTTTCTTCACCATCACTGTAATTGCCGGCTTTGGCAACTATTCTCCATACCAACGCCTTGTTAAACAAGTAGGGCACTTCGATGGGGAATTTCACTGCTTCACTTTGTCGTGCAGCCACAGTGAAGTACTGGTTAGGAAATGCATTACGGAACCAGCCATCCACCGGCTGGTTGGTAGTGGCATCAAATAACTGTAGTTCAGCTGTGCCTGTAAGTTCTTTATCGGTGAGGTTAACGATCTTGGAACTGAATTCCATTTTATCCCCTTCCCGTAAAAATCTTGGGGCATTGGGCTGCACCATCAGCTCTTTCTGCGTTACTATTTCTTTGGTGCTGCTGCCAAAAGCGGCTTCCTTAGTATGCGCCAATGCCATGAATTTCCATTTCGTCAATGCTTCGGGCATGGTGAAGGAAAATTCAATGGCACCTGTGCTGTCTGTTTTCAGGTCAGGAAAGAAGAAAGCGGTCTCGTTGAAGTTTTTACGGATTTTGACAGAAGGATCTTGCTCAGTGGTTTTCTTTTTTACAATTTCTCCTATAACAAGTATTTCACCAGCCTGTCTATATCCTTCCTTACTTTTTTCTTCAGCCGGCACACCTGCCTGAGCTTTAAATACACCCGGTTCCATCGCCTCCCTGTCTGCTACAGTTACCGATGGAGCAGCCATTTTCATCATCCTGGCATTACCGCCAATGAAATCGCCTCCAAAATATCTTCCTGCTTCGTTAAACAGGTAATCGTATCGTTTATCAACATATTTTTCCGGCTGTTCTTCAATATACCGCTGAGTAGATTGTACCTGGACGAAATTCTGAGAACCATTCCAGCTAAAGCCGCCATAGCAGCAAGGCCATATAGCAGGTTTATTCCAATAATGCGAAACAAACTGATCTAATGACGCATCATACATGGCAGCCAGCATTTCAGCTGCGGCTTTTTCATTTTTGTAACCAGTAATTTTTATCTTCCACTTTTCTTCGCTGCCGGGTAGTGTTTTATCCCGGTAGGTAGCATATTCAATACTTAGATCTTTATTGGTCCATGGTACACTGATCGTCTGGCTTAACTGGTAAAACCTGTTATGCTTTACAAACATCCAGCTGACCCCATAACCACCGCGGTCGGTTTCGGTAACTGCGAACGAGACCATTCTTTTCTCATTCGAAAATTTTGAGAAGGAATACTCCGTAGCAGGAAGCTTGGTATTTCTAGTATAGTTAAGTTGCTGCACCAGGAATACATTATCAACAGCAGTACCAATTTCTACTTTGGCTGTTTCGCCGGGCTCCGCTACCGTTTTCATGGTTCCGGTCCACAAATAATCCGGCCGGTTCAGCTGGTTACTTTTTTCATCAAACAGCTCAATATATTTTACATCCTTTACTGCCTCACCGTTCTTATCCTTAGTTACCATTTCAATTACATAAAAACCAGGAGTGAATTTCCCACTTGCTACTTGCCATTCCCCATTTACTCTTGTCGAGTCTGCTTTGCTGAAAACCTCCGCTCCCTTTTCCCAACTCTTAAAATCGCTTTCATCATCATATTCATCATAAGGGAAGTTTTTTATGTATTCATCTTTTGTCATTACAAACTGATCGGGCCTGTTCCAGTAGCGGTCACGGATCAGCCTTTTTTCTTCTTTTAATTTACTGACAGATACTTTCACTATGGCTGGTTCAAATTCACCATTCATATTCTCCGTACGGATAGACAATGCTTTCAAACTATCAGCAGGCAATGTTGCGGGAATAGTTGAAACGAGTATCAACGATTTATAGCTAACGGATACTGATTTTTCACCACTTCTTGTTTCGCCATTTATATCCGTTACATCAGCATACACTGTATAATCAAATACCGGTTCAAATTTCTTTTCAATCTTCAGGTCAGGAATAGCTGTGAATTCTACAATGAATTTTCCATCCTTGTCTGTTTTGGCCTCACCGTGTGCAATTTCCATTTCTTCTGATGGTGGCTGCCACCAACGGCGGAATAACCAGGAGTAAATAAATCTTGGCTCCCTGACAACCCTGTATTTTACTGTAGCGCCATCAATATTATTTCCGGCATAGGCTTTGGCAATACCGGTTACTTTTATTTTATCATTTACTTTATATGTGCCCTTTATTGGCTCGTAGTCTACGTAGAATTTCGGTCGTTTATATTCTTCAACCTTAAAACCGGCACTACCCCCGTCTTTTTTGGTATAAATGCTGAACTGGCCATTTAATCCACTTTGTGGTAGTTGGAACTTGCCGCTGAATGAGCCAAATTCGTTTGTTTTTAATTTAATACTATCAACGTCTTTGTAATTTGCATCACGGAGTACTACTGTGGCTGAGTAATCGGAAATTACACCTGCTTTTTTCTCAGCCTGTGTTCTTGCCAGTACAATGCCTTTGAAGTAAACTGCCTGGCCGGGCCTGTAAATAGCCCTGTCGGTAAACAGGTAGATATTGGTGACCGGCTTAGGTTCTTCTGGCTGGTTGTTGTAGTAATAATAATCATACATTAATTCATTCATAAAGAGCCTGTCGGTTTCATATTTAATATCCAGCAGGTATGAATAGTTGCCATAATTGTTATTATCTCTTTTGGGCACATTTAGTGTAAAGAGGCCATTGGCATCAGTGGTATAAGTTTTTCCTTTTTCTTTAGTGTATTTTGATTGTTTATAATCATATTTCTGCTCCCATACCTGTACTGCAGCTTTAGCAAGTGGTTGCCCGTTATCCCGGTTTAATACAAAATAATCATTGCCATTATTTACATAGCTGATGCCGGATACATAAAGAAACCGGGCCCCGATGATGGTGCCTTTTCCTTTTAGATCCCTATCATTTGATGCTACTAATACATATTCTCCGGAGGGAAGGCCATCGATTTTGATTTCCACACTATGCTCCTGCAGATCATTGGTAACAGGCAGGGGTTGTTGCCAGTTTTTCAATGAAGGGGCAGCAATGATAGAAGGCCAGTATTTTTCATCATACTGGTTCATCATTAGTTCTTTTAATTTTTCATCAGCTTTAATAATTCGCAGATGAAGGGTACTGATGTTCTTATAGTTCACCAGTGACCTGAAAGCCTGCCCCGGTATATTAACTTTTTCTACAGTGAATTGTAATGACTGGCCGGTAATACTGTTCAGCAGGTTATAGGCATTGAACTTTCCCTCTGAAGAGTCTTTTTGCTGCAGAATTCTTTCACAAATTTCTTTTGTTTTGATACGGTTGAAACGGTGAGTAGTATCTCCATGCGGTTTGTAACTATCGGCTTTTTCATTATAGTATTGAGCCACCAGGTACCATGCCTGTGACGCAGCAGGAACATTTTCGTATTGATGTGCAATATGATTAATAGCATTAAAGTACAATTCATCTTTGGCGGGATGTGTTGATTTGTCTTTTACAAACTCAATGCGTTTAATGTCTGCATCGATCAGGGCATCTGGTTTAGTATCTTTCAGGTGAAAGGAAATCAGCTTCTGATAAAGCAACAAAGCCTTATGCTGTAAAGAAGAGGAGTCTTTTGTCGGGAACTTTTTTGTAACAAAATCAACAGCAGGGTCAAAAACGCTGGCCTGGTCTATTTCAAAAGCATAAGCCGGCTTCTTTATATCTCTTTCATCGTTTTCAAAATAATCCAATGCCCGGTGAACCAGCAGATCATACAGGGTGGGCCGCAGGTGACGGACATTCCCTTTTATAATGATAGCATCGTAGGATTGCAATTTTGTTTGCTGTAATATCTTTTCCTCCCTAACAGATTGCAGGTATAGTTTCCCGATTCTGGTATGAAAATCTTCAGCATCCCAGGTAGCAATATCTGTTTTGCTGAATTTTGCAGTTTTTGTTCTGTCATACAACTGCCAGCGGTGTTGCTGGTAATAATTCCAGTACATTTCTGCCAGCAAACTTTTTAGCAGGGAGGCTACAGGCTCTTTACTAACGTTGATTTCCTTTTCTATCTCTGCAATAGAAAAAACTTCATTGTCTTCCCGGTTTTCTGATTGAAGACCGGTCATGAACACCAGTGATTTGATGACATGAGCATCCTGTTTCTCTTTTTTTGCCAGGGCATATATTTTCTTTACTTCAGATAAAGCTGATTTGGGGAGTCCTTTCTGAACAAAGCCTTCCACTTTTTTCCACTCTTTTTCATAATTCTTTATCGGTTGCTGACTGCTGGCATTCATGGTGAATAGACTGAATAAGCTAACGGTTAGGAGAAGGTTTTTTAGGAGTTGCATTTTCATGCTTCAAAATTTTATACAAGGTAATTAATCTGTTGCGGGTATAAGATGCTTTAGCTCATCATAATTCATAATTTTACCTGCCTGGTGCCTGTACCAAATGGAAAAATGAAATATTTTCCAGCATTTCTCTCTCCATGGCCGCTAAAAAACAGCAGCAGCAATCTCTTTACTGGCCTGCATTCCTGCATATTTCCGCACAATAACGGGCCCCTATATTTTTTGCTTTAACATTTCGTTGAACGATTTTTTGGCACGGTGGCATGGCTTTGGAAATACTGATGTCGTGAACAAGTTTTATAACTTTTAAATTTTAAGTCATGAAAAAAATTTTTACACTTTTATTTTCTTCACTGTTTTCTCTTTCGCTGCTCGCCTTTGATGGAAGCCGCCTCAGTATCTCTTCTTTCTCCACCAGTTCGGAATTGAAGATCGAAGTGGATGGAAGAAAATTCCGCATGAAGAACAACAGTATTACTCTCAGTTACCTTGCTGACGGGTATCACCAGGTCAAAATTTTCCGCGATAAAAAAGGAAAAGGATTTGGCTTTGGTAAAAGAGAGGAAGTGGTTTATAGTAACTCGGTGTACCTGAAAAGAGGATTTCATCTTGACATTACGGTTAACCGTTTTGGAAAAGTATTGCTGGATGAGCGCCGTATTGACCGTAATGATGACTGGTACCAGGACGAAGATGAGTACTATGATAATGACAACGGTGGCTGGAATGGCGGATACGGTAATGTGATGAGTGGCCGTGAGTTTGAGACACTGAAAGAATCTCTTCGCAAAGAATGGTTTGAAGCAAACAGGCTCACTTCGGTAAAAGTAATAATCGATAAAAGTAACTTTACTACCCAACAAGTAAAAGAGCTCATGTTATTATTCACTTTTGAGAATAACAGGCTGGAAATAGCTAAATATGCATATGCAAAGACAGTGGATAAACAAAGTTATTTCCTGGTAAACGAAGTGCTGACCTTTAGCAGCAGTAAAGATGAACTGGCCCGTTTTATCCGTAACAGCAGGTAGGATAGTGGAGTGAGCAATGAAGCAGGAAAATCCTTGAAATATGAAGCCCTCTGCAGTACGCAGAGGGCTTCTAAATTTATCTTCTATTTATTAATTATTAATTACTTCTTCAACACTTCAGCCATTTTTTTCCCAATATCAGCGGGGCTGCTCACTACATGTATGCCGCATTCTGCCATGATCTTCATTTTTGCAGCGGCTGTATCATCAGCGCCGCCAACAATAGCACCGGCATGCCCCATACGACGGCCGGGAGGAGCTGTTTGGCCGGCAATAAACCCTACAACAGGTTTTTTATTGCCATTCGCTTTGATCCAGTTAGCTGCTTCTGCTTCCATACCACCACCAATCTCACCGATCATTACTATTGCGTCTGTAGCAGGATCATTCATAAATAATTCAACTGCTTCTTTGGTTGTAGTTCCGATGATAGGGTCACCGCCAATTCCCACGGCCGTAGAAATGCCTAATCCGGCTTTTGCTACCTGATCGGCAGCTTCATAAGTAAGGGTTCCGGATTTTGAAACAATACCGATTTTGCCGGGAATGAAAACAAAACCGGGCATGATACCTACTTTACATTCACCGGCAGTAATAACACCGGGGCAATTTGGTCCAACCAGTCTTGCTGATTTGCCCTGCAGGTAATTCTTCACTTTTACCATATCCTGCACAGGTATTCCTTCAGTAATGCACACTACTAATTTTATACCTGCATCAGCCGCTTCCATAATGGCATCAGCCGCAAAAGCAGGGGGAACAAAAATGATACTTACATCTGCTCCGGTGAATTTTACACAATCGACTACGGTATTGAATACTGGTCTTTCAAGGTGTGTACTGCCTCCTTTTCCGGGAGTAACACCGCCCACTACATTCGTTCCGTATTCAATCATTTGTGTAGCATGAAAAGTACCCTCTGTGCCGGTAAATCCCTGTACCAGGATCTTAGAATTTTTATTAATAAGAATGCTCATATGATAAACTTAAAAGTTGGGCAAAAGTAAGGTATTTGAAGCTTCAAAAACGATGCTTTATTCTCCTTCAGACGTATCCTCAATAGGAGGGGTGTCTTTATCAAGCATCAAGTCCATATTGCGATGGTTGGGGATCTTGCCTGTCTCTTCAAGCATCCTCATATCCTTAGCGTCCTGTAGGAATTCCGAAGCGAATATGAATTCGTTCAAGAGCTGGTTTTTACTGAAAATGATTTCTTTCTTTGAGCCTTCCCATTCTTTTTTCCCTTTGTACATGTATAAAATATAATCCCCGATCTCCATTACACTATTCATGTCATGGGTGTTTACCACAGTGGTCATATTGAATTCCAGTGTTATTTCTTTGATCAGTTTGTCAATAACCAGTGAAGTTTGAGGATCAAGACCTGAGTTTGGCTCATCACAAAAAAGATATTTTGGATTCAATACAATCGCTCTGGCAAGAGCTACTCTTTTTTTCATTCCCCCACTTAACTCAGCAGGATATTTTTTGTTTACACCAGGCAAATTTACTCTTGCTAATACTTCATTCACCCGGTCCAGTTTTTTCTTATGCGGATCATTGGTAAACATGCTGAGGGGAAACATAATATTCTCTTCCACATTCAGGCTGTCAAATAAGGCAGATCCCTGGAAAAGCATACCGATCTCTTTCCTGATCTCAGTTTTCTGTTCTCCCTTCATTTCTGTAAAATTCTGCCCGCTATATAATACTTCCCCATAATCGGGTTCAAACAATCCTACTATACACTTTTGTAAAACAGTTTTACCGCTGCCGCTGGAACCAATGATGAGATTACACTGACCTGCTTTCATCACAGCACTTACATCCTCGATGACCACTTTACCGTCAAAACTTTTCTTTATATTCTTTACTTCAATCATTTTATAAGTTACAGGAGTAATGCTGAAAGGATATAGTCTGCAAATAATATAAGTATACAACTAACCACCACGGCTTTTGTACTGGCCCTGCCTATCTCCAGTGCTCCTCCTTTAACATAGTAACCATAAAAAGCCGGTACACTGGAAATGATAAAGGAGAAAACATAGGCTTTGGTTAATGCGAAAATCACATTATAAGGTACAAAGAATTCAAGTAGACCTTTGTCATAAATATTTCCTGAGATGATACCAGACATAGTGCCCGCCAACCGGCCTCCCCAAATACCCAATGCCATTGCAATAACAACCAGTAACGGGATCATCAATAATGCGGCAGCTATTTTTGGAAGTATCAGGTATGTTTTGGTATTCACACCCATTATCTCCAGGGCATCGATCTGCTCACTTACTCTCATATTACCCAACTCACTGGCAATGCGGCTGCCAGCTACACCAGCCAGTACAATACAAACCAGGGTAGGGGCAAACTCGAGAATTACAGTATCTCTTACGATTTGTGCAATAGTAGATGGCGGTATCAGCGGGCTGACCAGCTGGTAAGCGGTTTGTATCGTAGAAACAGCCCCGATAAAGACTGAAATAATGGCTACAATACCTAATGAACCAAATCCGATCTCAGTACACTGGTGAATAAATTCCTTCCAGTACATCTTATGATTTTCGGGTTTAGTGAACATTCCCTTAATCATCAAAAGGTACTGGCCTATGTCATTGAAAATGGTCATATTATTTGCTAAGATACAGGATGAAAACAGAAAAGCCAGTAGCTGGGCTATTGGCTTTTCTGTTCTTTAAGCGGAAATTATCTAGAAAGGTTTGCTTTCTTTACGAAAGCGTTTCCACCAGCGGGACTTTTTTACAATTTCTTCGGTCGGCGTTTTGCTTTTAATCTGTGCATCTACGACGGCGATAAGGGCCATGTTAATGATACTTCTTACAGAACTGCCTAATTGAAGAATATGAACCGGCTTTTTTAAACCCAAAAGGATCGGGCCAACAGCATCGGCTGTTTCCAGTTCCTTCATCAGGTTATAGGCGATATTGCCAGCTGCCAGGTTGGGGAAAATAAGCGTATTAACATCTTTGTCGGCCAATTCACTAAAAGGATAATTTTCTTTCATCAATTCTTTATTGAATGCTACGCTGGCCTGCATTTCGCCATCTACCAGCAAGGAAGGCATTCGTTCTTTTACAATCTTTCTTGCTTCCGCAACCAGCCTTGCTTCGGGAGAATCACTGCTGCCAAAAGTTGAGTAGCTAAGCATGGCTATGCGTGGGATGATATTAAAATGCCGAACTTCTCTCGCTGCCAGTAAAGTGATCTCTGCCAGTTCTTCTGCTGTTGGGTTAAAATTAACCGTAGTGTCTGCAAGGAATAAAGGGCCTTTTTTGGTAAGCATCATATACATACCAGCAATTTTCGTTACCCCATCTTCAGTGCCAATCGTTTGAATAGCCGGACGTATAGTATCAGGATAATTTTTTGATAAACCAGAGATCATGGCATCAGCATCACCACATTCCACCATCATACAGCCATAATAGTTGCGGTCTTTCATTACCTTCTTTGCTTCATACGCATTGAATCCCTTTCGGCCTCTTTTAGCAAAGAAGATGTCAGCATAGTGATTTCTTTTTTCTTCTAATGCATCACTCCGCGGATCAAATATGGGCAGATCATCAATATCAATACCATTTGCTTCTGCGATCATTTTTATTTTATTCTCATCTCCCAGCAATATGGGGTAGCCGATACCTTCATCGAAGATGATCTGGGCTGACTTAAGAATTTTTACGTTATCAGCTTCAGCAAATACAATACGCTTTGGATCACGACGGGCCTTATTGCCAATAGCTCTCATCACCTGGTTGTCTAATCCCAGTCGCTTGTTCAGATCATTAATATATGTATCCCAGTTTGTGATTGGGTATTGTGCTTCGCCACTTTCCATTGCTGCTTTGGCAACAGCCGGAGCCACAGTGGCTAACAATCTTGGATCAAGCGGTTTTGGAATAATATAGTGCTCTCCAAAGCTGATATTGGTTTCATTGTAAGCCATGTTAACAATATCTGGTACAGGTGTTTTGGCAAGCTCGGCAAGAGCCTTTACTGCAGCCAGTTTCATGGCTTCATTAATATGTTTGGCTCTTACATCTAATGCGCCACGAAAAATATAAGGGAAACCCAATACATTATTTACCTGGTTGGGATAATCACTGCGCCCGGTAGCCATGATGATATCTTTTCTTGCCCCGGTGGCTTCTTCCCAACTAATTTCAGGATCAGGGTTGGCCATAGCAAATACAATAGGATTCTTTGCCATGCTTTTAATCATTTCTCCATTCAATACTCCGCCTTTACTAAGGCCAATAAACACATCAGCATCTTTCAATCCTTCTGTAAGCGATACATTTTTGCCAGTTGCTATAAATTCCTTTTTTAATTCATCCAGGTCTGTACGGCTTTCATGAATTAAGCCCTTACTGTCAAACACCCTGAAATTTTCTTTTTTGGCGCCCAAGGCAATATATAATTTCATACAGGCCACTGCGGCAGCACCTGCTCCATTCACTACGAATTTTGCTTTTTCAATTTTCTTTTTCTGTATTTCACAGGCATTCAGCAAAGCAGCTGCGCTGATGATAGCTGTGCCATGCTGGTCGTCATGCATTACCGGAATATTCATCTCTGCCTTGAGTCTTTTTTCAATATAAAAGCATTCGGGAGCTTTTATATCTTCCAGGTTGATGCCACCAAAAGTGGGCTCCAGTGATTTGACGATCTCTACAAATTTCTGCGGGTCTTTTTCATTGATCTCAATATCAAATACATCGATATCTGCAAAGATTTTAAATAATACACCTTTTCCTTCCATTACCGGCTTGCCGGCTTCAGGCCCGATATCGCCTAATCCAAGCACCGCCGTACCATTGCTGATTACGGCTACCAAATTTCCTTTCGCCGTGTATTTATATACATTTTCAATATTGGCAGCGATTTCAAGACAAGGTGCCGCCACACCGGGGGAATAGGCTAGTGATAGGTCACGTTGAGTTTTGGCTTCTTTTGTTGGAATTACTTCTATTTTTCCAGGCCTGCCTTTAGCATGGTACTCGAGGGCCTGTTGCTTACGGAGGTCGTTTTGCATGGTTCAATTTTAATGTTCATCAACTGCACATATCCTCAAAACGGGTTTGCAATGTACGGAATAATATTTCGGGAGAATCTGAGGAAAATTTGTGAAACGATTATAGGTGAACTGAACTCCCCATCAATGCCATCATTCCCATTCCAATTTCAATGGCATTCTCATCAATATTAAAAACAGGAGTGTGTACACCGGCAGTAATTCCTTTAGCAGCATTCATGGTACCAAGACGATAAAAACAAGCCGGTATTTGTTGAGCATAATAACCAAAATCTTCTGCACCCATTCGTAACTCAGTTTCACTTACATTGTCTGCGCCAAGATATTCGCTTGCTTTTCCCATAGCAGTTGCCGTGAGCTGCTCATTATTTAAAACAGAGGGATAACCAACGTCAATATGAAGATCAACTGTACCACCCATTGAGCTGACCAGTTCAGTACAGAGTTTTTTTATCAGATCATGAGCTTTAAAACGCCATACCTCATCCATTGCCCGGAAAGTACCCATCAATTTTACTTCATTAGGAATAACGTTAGTGGTATTTCCTCCATTAAATGAAGTAATAGAAAGAACAGATGGGTTAAAGGGGTTATTATTTCTGCTGATGAGTTGTTGCAGCGCAATGATCAAATGCGAACTGATAAGGATAGGATCAACAGTTAAATGCGGAGAAGCCGCATGGCCTCCCTTGCCTTTCACGGTAATATAGATCTCATCAGCACTGGCCATTACCTGTCCGCCTCTGAAACTTAATTTGCCAACTTCCATCATGGTATGCACATGCAGCGCCAGTATTCCTTGCGGTTTCGGGTTTTCCAATACTCCATCTTTGATCATTAAGGAAGCGCCACCGGGATTTTTTTCTTCCCCGGGCTGGAAGATGAGCTTTACTGTTCCTTCCCATTCATCTTTTAATTCCTGTAATATTTTGGCAGCACCTAAAAGACAGGTGGTATGCACATCGTGTCCGCAGGCATGCATCACACCTTCATTTTTCGATTTATAGGGTACATCATTTTCTTCTTTGATAGGGAGAGCATCCATGTCTGCTCTTAATGCAATAATCCTCTTGGCAGGGTTTTTACCTTTTATCAAACCTACCACACCAGTTGTTGCTTTTACTTCGAACGGAATCCCAAATTCTTTTAATTTGTTTTGAACAAACTTTGAGGTCTCATATTCCTGGTAGCTTAATTCGGGATGTGCATGAAGATGATGCCTTATTTCAATAAATTCAGGCGCATATTTTTTGGCTAAAGCCTTGATTGTTGAATGCATGGGGCAAAAATAAACAAACCATTCTGTTAAGAAGAATGGTTTGTTACACTAAGTTTTAGTACCCGGTCAGAGGGAAAAATCTTCTTCTCCCGGTTTTGTTGGTTTTACTTCGATAACATCTTTCATAATAAAAACCCCTTTTGGGAAATATACATTCAATCTTTTCTGGTAGGCTTCGGCATCTTTGCGGTCTTTAAAATTGCCGGCTTTAACTTTATAATAGGGCGATTGATGCCATAGATAAGCTTTCAGTTCAGGGAAATAGGTATACACTTTTGTTTTGGCCGCAATAGCTTCTTCCCTGTTGTTGGTACTGATGATCATCAGGCGGAAACCTTTATCTGTTCTTCGGCCTGCCCGGCTGGTTTCCTCATTGATCTGGGCCTGCTTTTTTATCAGCAGGTCGACCCGGGGATCTTTGTGAACAACTACATAGTTTGTATCAATACTATTTTTCCCGGTTGTGTCTTGCGCAAAGCTGTTTATTGTAAACAAGACTGTGGTCAATGCAAAAATGAATTTCATATGTGGCATAAG
>JAEUVO010000038.1 GCA_016786885.1 Chitinophagaceae bacterium
CAGCACGGATGGGCTGCTTTAAAAGGTTTTTCGGGTTCGTTAGTGAGGCAAAAGCAGTGCAAAGAAAAGAACAAAACAGCATCCCTGATTTTTTATAAAAAGAATATTATTCACAGGTTAGTCAGAAAAAACTGCCAAATAGTAGCTTGTATCCATTGTAAAAATTACTTTTGGCGATAGCCACGGTGTGGTTGAATAATATCTTATGGGAGAAAAAAAGACCAGGCGAAAATTGCCTTCTTTGCTTCGTTGGATTCTTTGGGTTATCCTTGTTCAGTTTATACTGATCAATATCAGTGCTGCTTTTTATGCGTATCGGCTCACTCATTTTTATAACACTCCCTCACTTTACAATAGTTCTCCTTCCGGAAATATTTTTACTAAAACATGGAAACTCTTTACCGGACCTAAGCTGTCTAAGTCACAGCTTACGGAGCAACCGGCATTTGTATACGATACGGTAGATTTAAATACAGCTAATGGAATTTCAATAAAAGCATGGTATGCCCGGACTGATTCTGTAGCTAAAGGAACAGTATTGCTTTTTCATGGAGTAATGTCTAACAAGGGCCAACTATTGGCTGAGGCCAATGAATTCCGTTACCAGGGATATAATATTATGCTGATCGACTTGCGGGCACATGGAAACAGTGATGGTGCCACTACCACCATGGGAGTCAGAGAAACCGAAGAAGTTAAACTGGCGTATGACTATATAAAAGCAAAAGGAGAAAGAAGAATTTTTTTATGGGGTATATCCATGGGTGCCGTTGTTATTGCCAAAGCATTACATGACTATCCTATGCAACCAGCAGGAGTGATACTTGAACTTCCTTTTTCTTCACTGCAATCTCACCTGAAAGCAAGAGCAAGAGTGCTGGGGTTTCCGCAACAACCTTTTGCTTTTTTAGTTACCGGCTGGATAGGGATAGAAAGGGGATTTAATGGATATAGGCATCGGACAAAGCGGTACGCAAAAGCAATAAACTGTCCCGTGCTGGTACAATATGGAGCAAAAGACAGTTATGTGTTAAAAAAGGAAATTGATGAAGTGTACGCTTCTATCTTTTCCAATCGAAAGAAACTGGTAGGGTATGAAAATGCGGGTCATGAATCGTTGCTGCAACATGATCCTGTGAAATGGCAAACAGAAGTGGGAAAATTCCTCAACGGCCAATAACAGGTATTGTATTTATTTTCTGATGGTAACGGTGGTGCCGGAATCCGTAAATCCATATAATTCTTTTACATCTTCATTTTTCATAGAGATGCAGCCAAGGGTCCAGTTCTTATACCGGTCTATTACAAAATCTTCGTGTGGCCATGTGCCGTGAATGCCAATGCCGCCACCAATGCGGGCACTAGCGGGTATCTCACCTCTTTGTTTCCGCTGATTGAATTTTTCCCTGTCAGCGGCGGTGGGATAATCAATAGCTAAAAAGCGGCTCCATTTTTCATGTACCCGTTTGCTGGTTATACGAAAAGTTCCCTCTGGTGTGTTCTTATCGCCTTCCATTTTTTTATCTGCAAGACTGCTGTTGCCAAACACTACGGGGTAGGTGGCATACCAGCCCTTATCATCATACACATTCAATTCGTAATCTGATTTATCAATAATGATGGAAATACTGCCTACAGGACCTTTGGAAGGAGTAGTGCCGTCAAAACGCTTATTGATCTTCACCCTCGCTTTTGAGTTGATATCCGATGCCAGCAAACTACTCCCTAAAAAAACAGTAGTAAGAATAAAGAAGTTTTTCATGTCCATGTAGTGTTTTCGGTAAGGCCAGATCTAATCTGCGGCTAAGGTGGGAGCCGCATTTATTCATGGCGTTATTCGTAAAAGTGTCCGTCCAATCACTCAAACGTAATGCCATAAATTTTTATTATTAGGTGTGGATATGATTTAACGGACTGTTTAGAAAAGATACGGGGATTTTTTCTCTGTAATCTTTCCTTTCACAATAAAAAAACCAGTCCTGAAAACAGGACCGGCTTCATGTATGAATATGAGAAACTGTTTATTTACCAGTTGCTAAACCGGAAACCCAGCGTATACGGAGTCATATCCAACCCTTTTTCCCACATATTCTTCATGGCATAGCTGCCGTAAAGTTTTACAGGCCCGAGTGATAATTCCCCGATATAGGATAGTTTAAAACGTTCCAGGTCAAAATCACTTTTCACTTTTTCCACATCACCATCATCCTTTGTTTTGTAACGGGCAGAATATAAATACCCGGCGCTTACACCACCACTGATACTAAAACCATTTTTTCTTTTAGGTGTGAAATTGATGTTCAGCATCATGGGTACCGTAAGGTAGTCGGCTGCCAGCTTTACTTTTTTGAAATCAGTGCCACCCAGCGAAATATTAGTGGGGTTCTTAGCGAAAACAATATTATCCGTTTCAAAATGATAATTATTCAGTTCCAGTCCCATACCATACTTCAGGTTCAGCACATGTTTAGCAATGTTCAATCGCTGCATAAAGAACCAGAGGTTTACATTTCTTGACTTACCGGCCCTCAGCTTCAACTGGTCTTCACCAATGCCTGGTGCTACAAAACCACTTAATGCAGCTGTGGTGTAATTGGAATTATCAACGTAATTAGAAAAACCAAGATCAAGTATCCACCAGTTGGTGCTCAGGTTGGAGGGTTTATCGCCACGGCGGTTCCGCATTTTATATTCCCGGTCACGAATTACTTCTTTGTCTTTACTGCCGGCCTTACGGATAATAACCATGCCACCGATACGGATGGTGTCATCCTGCGGAGCCGGGTTGGGATTAGCAGTAGTGTCTGTCTGGGAAAAACTGATAGCGGCAATACATAGCGCTGCACATAGGGTAAAAATCCTTTTCATATTCTTTCTTTTTAAAAATTTGTAATTAGGTTATTTCAGCCTGATGGCTAACCCGCCTACCAATAACCGGTCATCATCGTCGGTCGGGTCAATATTAGTTCTTTTTTCAAAGGTCCGTGTTACTTTCCGGAAAAGACCACGGAGTTTGTTTTTCTTGCCATCACCCTGGTTTAGATCTGATTCATTTACTGAAGCAGTTCTGTAGTCTGACGGTTGAGCAGATGGAGATGTTACAATACGATCTGTTAAGGAAGTTGTTTTATTATTTATTTCCGGGATATCCGTTTTTGCAATAGCAGCGTCAACGGCTTTATTATTTATATAAGGATTATTCTCCGGCTTTGGAAGATTGTTAGACGGGCTGTTATCCGCAACTAACGGGGCATTATTTTTTTCCGGAACATCATTTTTAATAACAGTATTATTTTCCGTTACTGCCACAGAATTATTTGCCTGTTTGTAAGCAGGAGCATTACTATCCTGTTGCCTGTTTTTTATTGAAAGATTGGTAGCAGGTTCATCCTGAACTTCTGTAACAACAACTGCATTGTTCTTTGGCTGAACAGTTTTAACAGGTGTAGTTTTTTGTTTTTCATTGGTAGCTCCGGCCACTTCAATGGAAGTGCCTGGTGACTTCTTACTGTTTAAAACAATAGCTGTAGTGATGCCTGATCCTATAAGCAATACGGCTGCTGCAGCTCTCCACCAGCGGATGGGGAGTGCCCGTACTTTCTCTTCTCTTCTGTATAAAGATTCTTTATTGGTAAATACAACACTTTCAGGTTGCAGACGGGTTTGCAACAGCAAAGTCAGTTCTTTTTGAACAGCGGGATTTTTTGCAGCAAATTGCTCAACAGCTGCTTTTTGTTCAGCATCCAGTTCATTATCGGTATACAGTATTAGCCATTCTTCATAATTAGAAAGGGTAACAGAAGATGCTTCTTCCCCTTTCAATAGTTCATTTTTGCCTGCAAAAACAATATTGGTATCGGGAGTTAATTTGAATTGTTGTAAAATCTCCAGTTCTTCTTTCAGGTCGGGGTGAAGCTGCACAAATTCTTCCACCATGCGGCGTTCCTTACTGCCCAGCTCATTATCCATATACAGGATAAAATACTCTTCGTAATTATGACGGTTAATGCTCATTGATCAGATTACGTTTTCCATTTTCACTAAATATTCTTTCAGCTGAACTCTTGCCCGGTGCAGGTACACTTTTACCTGGCTGGGGTTCAGGTTCATGATCTTGCCTATTTCTTCATAACTGTATCCTTCATAGTCTTTCAGTAAAACCAGCGACCTCTGCGTTTCGCTCAGCCTGTTGAGAGCTTCGTCCAGTACCTTCTTCAGGTTATTGGCCGGGCGGTTCTCCACTCTTGCTTCTGCACTGAACTCTTCCCTCAGTTGTATCCGTTTTACTTTTCGAATGTGATCGATCATCTGGTGATATGCTACCGTAAAGAGATAGGATTTGCTTTTCTGCGCATCCACCTCATCCCGGTTGCGCCACATTTTTTCAAAGGCAGTCTGCACCACATCCCGGGCATCTTCTTCATGGCGAAGATTTTTCAGGATGAAGCGGTACACATTGTCTGCATACGTATTCACACATTCATTGTATTCTCGTTCAGTCATAAACAGCCGATAGTGCAGGCAAAGCTAATCAATGTACCCGCTGTTAAATAATACGGTTTAGGGAACAAAATGTTACAGTAATTGACAAAACTTTCGGGAAATGCCTAACCGGTCGCCTCTTATCGTTTGAAAATCAATATTTAAAAAGAGGAGATGCTGATAAACTGTCGGGAAAGACTTTCCAGCATAAGGTCTGCGGGGATCTCTTTTTTGGTCTCAGTGCAGTTCACTTTTGTTTTTTTACAGCAAGTTGGAACAGCCTGTTTGGGGGTCTTCTCAGTTGAAGAGGAAGAACTCAGGATAACCAGGGCTGCCGTAAGAAAGACAGTCAGCAGGCTGAATAAAAGATAGTTTTTCCGCTTCATGGTGTTGGTTTAGGCTATTTGACGAAAGTAATTTTCAAAATGTTACCGCAAACCTAAAATTTCTTTTTCCGGCTGGCAATCGCATATTCATGTGAAGTTGTTCTATAAGACACTCAACAGACCCAATTCTTATATTTGCCCATAAATCAAGCCGCATGAACGAAAATTTGGTGCAACGCATTGCTAAAGAGGTGGAAGAGATAAAAGCCTCTGGTCTGTATAAAACAGAACGAATTATTGAAAGTCCCCAGGGAGCTGAAATAATTGTAGGCGGTAAAACGGTCCTGAACTTTTGTGCT
>JAEUVO010000052.1 GCA_016786885.1 Chitinophagaceae bacterium
AAAACCCAAAAGATATTCAAAAAGCCATTGAGAACCTGCAGACCGAAAATGCCGAGCTCAAAAAACATGTAGATTCGCTGGAAGCCCGCCAATTAGTGGGGATAAGGAATGAGCTTTTGCAAAAGGACGAGATCATCAACAGAGTAAATTTTATTGGTGATATAGTGGAAGTGAGTAATGCAGATGCATTGAAAAAACTTTGCTTTGACCTGAAAAATCATTTAAGGGATCATGTGGCTGTATTATGTGCCAATATTGGAGGAAAACCATTTGTTGCAGTGGGTATTTCAGAAACCGTAGTTATGGCTAAAAACCTGGATGCCGGAAAAATCATTAAGGAACAAATTGCTCCGCTGATAAAGGGTGGTGGTGGTGGGCAGAAAACTCTGGCAACAGCAGGTGGCCAGGATGCCGGAAAATTGCAACAGGTAATTGAAGAGGTAAAAAAACTTTTATAGGGGTCAGCGGCGAAACGGGAAATCATCATCATCTTTATACTTCTTGTGTTGTTTTTCCAGTTCCCTGTTTTCTTTATAGATCCTGAGCCCCCATATTATTACACCGAGACAAATCAGTATGATTGTCCCTGAGATGACATACTCCATAAACAATACTTAACAAACAGATATAACCAAAAATCCGTCTTTATTCTGACTTTACAATACCACTTTGTGGTTAGTAAAAATACTGTTATCGTTTGACTATGAACGTTATACTGGAAACAGAGAGATTGTTGCTCCGCACATTTACAACGGAGGATGCCCGGCTTATCTATGAGTTAAACAGAGAACCTGATGTTACCCGTTTTACAGGCGACCCGATCACTGATATTGTTCATGCCCAACAGGTATTGGAGCAGGTAATTCTGCCACAGTATGTATTGTATAATCATGGCAGGTGGGCGGTGCATACAAAGCAGGCTCTTGAATTCATTGGCTGGTGTGGATTGAAAAGCAGACCTGAGAGAAATGAGATTGACCTGGGATACCGGTTTTTAAAGTCAACATGGGGGAAAGGCTATGCCACGGAAGCCGCCTTTGCCTGTATTAAATATGGCTTTGAAAAACTAGGTCTTAAACGGATCGTAGGCAGGGCAATGCCCGGCAATATTGCCTCATTAAAAGTATTGGAAAAATGCGGCATGACATATATCGGGGAAGATATGGTGGATGACCATCCGGCAAAAACCTATGAGGCACTGAATCCACTCATCATGTAAACCATCAAAGATTCCGCATAAAAACGCCGGCAAAAAATAAAAGCTTTTAACATTTCCGAAACATTTCGTATTTCAAAAAATGTCTTTATATTTGATGTACGAAGATTAACGTAGATAAATTAATTAACTAAACTACTTTTTATGCGTTTGACATGGATAAAATCATCTGCCCTGGTTGTTGCTTTGGCCTTGCTGTCTCCTGCAGCACTGCTGGCTCAAAAAGATGAAAAAGAAAAAGAGAAGGAGAAGGTAAAAAAAGATGTGCAGCAAATAATTATTACCCGTAGTGGTGAAAAGGATGAGAAAGTTGTTGTGGAGATCAATGGTGATAAGGTTACCGTTAACGGTAAGCCCATTGATGAACTGAAGGATAACAATGTTAAAGTAAGGGTGAATAAGGTAAGGGATATGGAGGCTTTTGCTTTTCCCCGCAGTACCCAGGGTGGTGCCTGGAACTTTAATGATAACGATAATGTCCGCTATTTTAATATGGACATGAACAGGGCTATGCTTGGAGTATCTACTGAAAAAGATGAAAACGGCGCAAAGGTGACTGATATTACAAAGGAAAGTGCTGCTGAAAAAATTGGCTTAAAAGAAGGCGATATTATCATTAAGATAGATGATAAGAAAATTGAAACTCCGGATAACCTGTCTGATGCTATTACTGCGCATAAACCCGGAGATAAAGTGACCGTTACCTGGTTAAGAGACAAAAAAGAGCAAAAGGCTACAGTTGAACTGACTAAATGGAAAGGAATGGGAGCTTTTGGTAGTACTGCACCCGGGCAATTCAAACTCGATCTGGGAGATATGAACTTAGGCCATCTTGCTCCAAAACTCCGGGAGATTCCCGGTGTAAGAGAACCATTTACACAAAATTGGGCATGGTCAGGCGGAAGCCCAAAGCTTGGCTTATCAGTTCAGGATACAGATGATGGCAAAGGCGTGAAAGTAATAGAAGTAGATGATGAAAGCAATGCTGCCAAAGCTGGTATCAAAGAAGAAGATATGATAACTGAAGTGGATGGAAAGGCCATTAAAGGAACTGATGATATGGTAAAAGTTATCAGGGAAAGCAAAGAAAAAGCATCAATAATGATCAAATTATTGCGTGATGGGAAAACGCAGAACATAGAAGTAAAAATGCCAAGAAAAATAAAGACTGCAGACCTGTAAACGATTTGTTTTGGTGTGTGGTAACTAAAGCCCTGTTCCGTAGGTTCAGGGCTTTGTTTTTTTAACCCTTTGTACTGCCCCAAATGGGTTATTTTTGCCCTCCTGTAATGGAGAAATATGATACATATGAAATAGTGGTAGGGCTTGAAGTGCATGCCCAGTTGCTTACTAAAAGCAAACTTTTCTGTGGTGATAGTATTGCCTATGGAGCTTCTCCTAATACTCATGTTAGCCCCGTTACATTAGGCCATCCTGGTACATTGCCAAAGATGAATAAAACAGCTATTGAATTTGCCATTAAAATGGGCTTAGCCTGCCGTTGTGAAATTGAGAAGAAAAATTACTTTGCCCGTAAAAACTATTTCTATCCCGACCTTCCTAAGGGATACCAGGTTTCTCAACATACTACACCTATTTGCAAAGGAGGAACTGTTAAGGTAAAGACAGCAGAGGGAGAAAAGCAGATCAGGTTGAACCGCATTCACATGGAAGAAGATGCAGGAAAGAGTCTGCATGATATAGATGAAATCAATACCTGTATTGATTATAACAGGGCCGGTACCCCGTTAATTGAAATTGTTACAGAACCTGATATCCGTAACAGCGACGAGGCATTTGCTTATTTAACAGAAGTTCGCAAACTGGTCCGTTATCTTGAAATATGTGACGGGAATATGGAAGAAGGCAGCTTGCGTTGCGATGCCAATATCTCAGTTCGTAAGAAAGGTGAATTGCAACTCGGAACCAGGGTGGAGGTTAAAAACCTGAACTCGATCAGAAATGTGAAAAGAGCTATTGATGCAGAAGCAAAAAGGCTAATTGATATCCTTGAATCCGGAGGGACCATCATCCAGCAAACAAGAAGTTTTGATGCAAATACAGGCACTACTTTTTCTATCCGTGATAAAGAGGATGCCGATGATTACCGTTATTTCGCTGAACCGGATCTGACCCCTTTTCATTTGCAGGATGAGTACATTGACAGGATCCGCCGGTCTATTCCTGTTTTACAGGAGGAAAGGATAAGGAAATATGTGTCAGAAATGAATCTTTCAGCATATGACGCTGCTGTATTAACAGAAGAAAAGGAAACAGCAGATTTTTTTGAATCAATAATTCAGCATACAGTAAATTATAAATCGGCAGCTAACTGGATGCTTGGGCCGGTACGATCGTGGCTTAATGAAAATAATAAGGAAGCAGGAGAATTTCCTATACCGGCAAAAAAAATAGCCGCCATAATTAAACTGATCGATGATGGTAAGCTTAGTTTTACTGCAGCTTCATCAAAGTTGTTTTCGATCTTATTGCAGTTTCCTCAAAAAGATCCGGAGCAGATTGCTACAGAAGAGAATTTAATGCAGCAATCTGATGCTTCTGCACTTGGTCCGGTGGTGGACGGGGTACTTGCAAGGTTTTCAGATAAGGTGAATGAATATAAAAAAGGGAAAAAAGGATTGCTTTCCCTATTTGTTGGTGAGGTAATGAAACAAACAAAAGGTAAAGCTGATCCTAAACTTACTAACGAATTGTTATTAGACAGATTAAAAAAATAAAAATGAAAAAAGCGTTCTTCCTATTACTGGTAATGGCTGCATTGATCTCTTGTAAGAATAAATCTTCTGTAAAGAAATTTGAAGTAAAGGGTACAATTATTAACAATACGGCCAAGTTGATCTATCTCGAAGAGATACCGATGGCAACAATGCAGGCTGTAGTGATAGACTCCGCTGTAATTGGTAAAGATGGAAAATATGCCTTGAAAACTGTTGCCAGTGAAGCAAGAGTGTATAATCTCCGGCTTGACCAGAGTGTGTATCCGGTAGCCGCTGTGATCAACGATGTTTCCAGTATAACACTTGATGCAACATTCAACAAGGAAAATAACCAGTTTGTAGAAAAGTATGAAGTAAAAGGATCGGCAAGCAGTCAGCAGTTAAAAGACTTTATGGTAGGCTTTAATACAAAACTCCAGGCCATTTTCTTTAATGCCCGGCAGGCAGATAGCCTCAACCGCATACAAGCTCCGGATAGTGTTTTCAGGAAACTGGAATTAAATACTGCAATTGTTGCAGGAGAATTAAGAACCTTAACATCCGAAGCACTAAAGAAGAGCAATAATCCTGCATTGTCAATGCTCATGCTTGGTTACTATCAAAGTACAGCTAATAACCAGGGTCTCGGTCTTCAGCCGTTTGCCAATGATGAAGTATCAAAACTGGTAAATGACCTGGCTTCTAAGCATCCAACCCATCAGGGAGTGGCTTCGATAAAATCTATGCTGGAAGCACAGGCCAATAAAATGAAAGGTTTGGTAGGACAGACGGCACCGGAAATAAGTTTACCTGATCCGAATGGTAAAGAAATTAAACTAAGTTCTTTCAGGGGGAAATATGTGTTGGTTGATTTTTGGGCAAGCTGGTGCAAGCCTTGCCGTGAGGAAAACCCAACCGTAGTAAAAGCTTTTAATAAGTATAAAGACAAAAATTTTACCATATTAGGAGTATCACTTGACAGACCGGGTCAGAAAGATGAGTGGATGAAGGCCGTAATGAAGGATAACCTGACATGGACCCAGGTGAGTGATCTCATGTTCTGGAGTAGCCCTGTTGTTCAGTTGTATAGTATAGAAGGCATCCCCTATAATGTATTGGTGGACCCGGGAGGTAAGATTATCGCAGAATCACTTCGTGGGCCAGCGTTGGAAGCTAAGCTGGGAGAGGTACTGAATTAAAATCAATTGTCATATTTCTGGAGCCGGAATTCTATATATCGTAAATTTATAGATGCGATTTTTTCACCCGGTTCGGCATATTTTTTTAACCCTTTTTCTCTTTACCCAAATTTCAGTTTGGGGAGGGCAGTTCATGGGTGGTGAGATCAGTTATCGGTTTATTAACCGAAGCGGCAACGAGTTTACCTACGAACTTACTTTTAAGATTTACCGGGAGTGTTTCAATCCTGCCGATCTGGATGACCCAATTATACGATTGATTAACTCAACAGATCTTACCAGAAACATACACCCTATCATCTACCGGGAAATTACTCTGAATAGCCCTGTTATTACTTACTTACCTTATTCTTACAAAGATTATTGTGTTATTAATGACCCCCCACACTGTATTGAGCTATTAACCTATACTACACAGATCGGGTTACCGTTTAGCCCCGAGGGATATACATTTTATTATACTGGTTGTTGCCGTAATGGGTTAACAAACCTAGTTAGCGATGCTGGTAATGGAGGGGCAGAGTATGTAAATACAATACCTGTTCCGGGGCAGGCACTTACTTATGTGACATATATTCCTTCTCATGATAGTATAATGCAGAATAGTAATCCCGTATCGGTTAATGATTCAATCGTGTATGCTTGTAAAGGAAAGCCTTTCACCTACCAGTTCCGGTTTTTTGATGCAGATGGAGACTCATTGGTAATAAAGCCCACCAGCTCGTTGATGAAGGTAAATGCTGCTACTACAAATTTCTTTTCTCTTTTTTTTAAAACGGGTTATAGTAGTAATAGCCCTATGGGAAGCACCATCACAATAAATGAAGAAGGTGTATTAAGCGGAACCCCTGGCATAGAAGGATTTTTTGCAATGGCGCTAATTATTGAAGAGTACAGAAATGGGGTACTGATCAATAAAAGCAGAAAAGATTACCAGGTCAATATTGCTACCTGTGAAATAAAGAAACCACCTGAGATCATTAATTGCGATGACAATATTGCTACCTTTTTTCAAAGTAATAATGCCACAAACTTATATCATTGGGACTTTGGTGTGCCAGTTATTAATTCCGATACATCAAATGATATGCAGCCTATATACCTGTATCCACAGAATGGTACATTTCAGGTTAAGCTGTTAGCTACTAATCCTTCAGGAGGATGTAAAGATTCTGTTTTTACAACTGCTAAAATCTATCCCGACGGCTTACAGGTTGACTTTGATTGGAATGGACAAACCTGTGCCGGGCATCCACTGACTTTTGTTGACAGAACGACTTCAACGGCTGGAGCTGTTGCACAAAACTGGACATGGCATATATTAAATAACAACACTACTATTGGCAATACACCATCAGTAACATACACTCATGCTGTATCTGGTACTATGCCATATCCGCTGGCTGTCCGTTTAGTAGTACAAACTGACCTTTGGTGTAAAGATTCTCTTGTGAAGGACATTCTTATTTACGAGAATGTTTATGCAGATGCAGGGCCCGACAGGATTTTACCGTTTGGCCAAGTATACCAGATGCAGGGAAACAGCACAGCCAGCGGAGTCAATTATATCTGGTCGCCTTCTTTTGGTTTGAGTGATCCGTTTATTCGTCATCCTGAAGTAAGGGCAGACAGGGATATAGAGTATATACTCGAAGTAAATAATGAAACCGGTTGTTTTGACAGAGATACTGTAAAGTTCAGGTATATGAAAGGGCCGGATATTTATGTGGCAACCGCTTTTACACCAAATAATGATGGAATAAATGATATACTTAATTTTTTTCCTGTTGGGATGGGCTTTGCCCGATTGAGTATATATAACAGGTGGGGACAAATGATTTTTTCAACCACGGATATTAATAAAGGTTGGGATGGAAAAGTAAAAGGTGTGTTGCAGGATACAGGAGTTTATACATGGATGGTGAAAGCTAAAAATTATGAGGGTAATGCTGTTATCAGGAAAGGAACAGTTCTGCTGATCCGGTAAGAGCAATACTGATAATAAAAAAGACCCTTCAATTGAAGGGTCTTTTTTATTAATTAATTTCAGATCAGATTAATAACCAGGATTCTGGTCATAATTTGTATTCTGTTGTGTTTCTGTAAGTGGTACAGGCCACAGGAACCTGAAGTTAGAATATGCTAATGCAGGTACTGACCTGGTAAAAGTAGCACCAGCACAATTGAACATAGCAGCTGTTGCACCACCAGAACCAACTTTGCCTGGGATACCACCACCAGCGATAGGTGCAAAATCAGGATCCAATGCAAGACGATGAATATCGCCAAAGCGTCTTCCTTCTGCGAGGAATTCAATTCTTCTTTCTTTCAGGATAGCACTGATAAGAGCATTCTTATTAGCAAAGCTTGCTACTGTAAACTGATCAGCCGGTGCGGTCACAGCCCTGTTTCTGACTGCATTCAGCAAAGCCACACCTCTAGTGGATACAGATGTACCTGCCGCCTGTCTTGCCTCTGCCTCTGCTAAAGTTAATAATACCTCTGCATATCTTAGCTGAGGAGCGGCATCAGAAGAATTTGCATAGTCTCTGTATTTAACAGTATATACAGCATTCACCGGAGATCCTGCTGTGCGGTATAAAGCTGTGCGACGCAGGTCTGAGCAAAGCCACTGAGGATCGCTCCAGATCACAGGGCTAACCCTTACCAGCCCTCTTGCTCCTAAAGATGGGTCTCCAAGCATTTGTGCTAATGCACCATTAACGCCAGGGTTATCTGTTGCATCGTTTTTAATTGAGAATATACTCTCGTTGGTAGTATTGTTAGCAAAAGCACCATCGACTGCGGCATTTAGTGTCCAACCACCGATAGTACTAACAAAAGGAGCAGCAGCCGGAACCAGCTTATTTCCTTCAGTAATTACACCGGCCCAATCACCTTTGTGCATTTTTACCCGCATTTTAAGTGCAATAGCAGCCGCTTTACTGGCCCTGTATGTTTTTATTGCAGTACCTGAGGTGTTAACAACAGCTGTAGCGGGAAGATTTGTTTCTGCAAAATCAAGGTCTGCAAGGATTTTTGCATATGTATCAGAAACTTTAATAGTTCCCCTTTTAATAGCTTTTGCCTGGGCAGCGGTTGCAGCATCTTTCACAGCAAAATCCCTATATATTATTCCCATTTGGCTGCCGGCACCATCTGCATAAGGTTTTGATAAATGGATCAGCATCTCATGATGTCCCATAGCACGGAGGAAACGGCATTCTGCTTCATATTCCAGAGCTCTTGCGGCTGTAATTATTCCTTTTGAACCAGCACCCTGCACACCTTCTATGGTCAGGTTAGCTTTATTAACCATTGCATAGACCGTTTCAAACATATACTGGTTATTGGGAGAGGCATTATTATAGGTTGCCTCATATGTTATCTGAAAGAAGGCTGCCTGGTTAAGCATGTCTTCTCCACGCATATCGCCCTGTTCTATATTAGCAGCTCCGAAAGGATAGCCACGAACTGCACCTCCGAGGTAGAAACCTGACTGGCAGGCATCATATACGCCATACATAGATAACTGGCAGGCATCAGCTGTAGAAAAAGCTGACTCGTCTGATTGTTGGGAGAACGACTGCAGATCGAGAACTTTTTTCTGACAGGAGCTCAGCGATAAGGCCCCTGCAATTAATATTGTTGATACTATTCTGATTTTCATTTTTTTCAATTTTTGGTTATTAATTAGAAACCAATATTAATACCGAATGATATAGTTCTTGCAGGAGGAATAGTATTATAATCCAATCCTCTTTCATCTATATTGTCAGGGTCGATTCCGGTATAATCAGTGATCACAAACAGGTTCTGTCCCTGGATAAAGAAACGGAACGACTTAACAGAAGATTTGAAAAGACTGCCTAACAAAGCAGGAGCTACATCATAACTAATACTAAGGTTATCCATTTTTATGAAATCTCCATCTTCAATAAATCTTGTTAAAGCCTGCTGGTTGAGGTTGGTGAAATTATCACGGTTGTACCATAGTCTTGGCACATTGGTCACATCACCTGGTTTTGTCCATCTTTGAAGAATTTCCTTTCCGTTATTCATAAAGCCCTGGTTCATCAAAGATTCCTGCCTGGTTATGTTCATGATCTTATTACCACCTGAGAACCTGAACAGCATATCCATAGTGAATTGCTTATAACGTATGGTGTTGGTGATCCCGCCAAAATAAGTTGGTAAGGCGCTACCTAAGATCATCCTGTCTGTACCGGCCAAACTTCCCGCAGCACCAACAGTGGAGCTGTTAAGGTCTGTGATAGCAAAATAAGAAGAGTTAGTGATGTTACCCATCAATAAGGTGCCGTCTGCCTTTCTGTAAACCGGGTTGCCATTAGTTGAGTTAACACCTACAAACTGGTACCCATATAGAGCATTTATTGGTTGTCCAACACGATGGACGTTATAGTTTCCGGTTCCGTTTGATATTACTATGTCATTACCATTTGGAAGGCTGAGAACTTTATTCTTTTGACTGGTATAGTTAAAGCCGAGATCAATTGTAAAATCTTTCTTTTTAACAACGGCAATATTAAGGGCGACTTCAATGCCCTTATTTTCCATATTGCCTATATTCTCATATATCTCGTTGCCCGGCACACCAAGTGATGGCGGCTGAGGTACGCCGAAAACAAGTCCATTATTTTTGTTCTTAAAGTAATCAAAAACAAGAGTTATCCTGTCTTTCCAGAATGAGAGGTCGAATCCAATATCGATTTTTTCATTCGTTTCCCATAAGAGATTTGTATTACCTGATTGTGATGCTGCAATACCGCTGATGGCACCATAAGGCCTCAGGCCATAAAGATTTAAGAATGGGAATGGACCACCTGTGATATTAGCATTACCAACTTTTGCCCAGGAAGCCCTTACTTTAAAATCAGAAACTACTTTATCCAAACCTGCAGCAGACCAGAAATCTTCCTGTGACACTCTCCAGCCTATTGACCCACCCGGGAAGGTTCCAAACCTGTTATCCTTTGCAAATCTTGACAAACCATCTCTTCTGAAACTGGCCTGTAAGAAATACCTTCCTTTATAATCATAATTCACACGACCGAAATAAGAGAACATACCAGGCCCCTGAGAATAGCTACCACCAGAAAGCTGGGTTACATAACTTCCACTGATAACATTTTGCTGCTGGAAAAAGGCATCGGCAACATTCGTTCCGGAAGCAGAGAAACTGTTATTTTCTTGTTTCTGAGCTTCTATACCCACAGTGGCAGTAACTGCATGCTTTCCAAATGTTTTGTTAGCAGTAATATATTCCTGTCCAGTCCAACGCATGGTATTCGCCGCCTGGTTGCTAACTCTTCCTAATACACTACGGCCATCACCATGTTTAGCATCTTGCCTGAAAAATTCATCCAGTGTAATGTAGTCAATACCAAATTTTACAGTATTGGTTAGCCAACTGGTAGGTTTTATTTCAAGAGCAAATGTGTTGATCACCCGATGCTTTTTGGAGCGGAACTTATTTTTTGCCAATACGTATCCAATATTTACATAGTTGTTTTCGATAAGACGTGTATTAGCATCAGAGCCAAGAGCGGCTCCGTCAGGAGTTACATTGTAAAAATCAAACTGTGGGAGGCTTGGATTAAACACTCTAACATTTGGCAAGGCTCTTAGGGAAGCAGCCACACTTCCTGATAAAGCATTACCACCGTTATTCTGGTCTTTATCAAAAGCTCTCGATAAAGTAATATAGTTCATCACCTTCAGCCATTTATTCACTTTATGCTCAATATTGGCCCTGATATTATAGTTTTCCGTAGTGTTGGTTTTTACCAATCCTTCCTGGTAACGATAGTTGAAAGAAAGGAAATAGGTTGTTCTGTCATTACCGCCATCAAGAGACAGGTTATGGGTACTTGCACTGGATGTTGGTCTGAAAACTACATCCTGCCAGTCTGTATCTGTATTTTCTGAGTTCATAAAGGCACCATTGGCCAGGCTGGCTGCACTCAATTTTGCATTAGCAATGGTGACAAACTCCTGTGCATTCAACAAATCAAACCTGTTCATTGGTTTTGAAAAGCCAAATACGGCACTATAGTTGAAATTTTGTCTGCCTGCTCTACCTTTCTTGGTGGTGATCATGATAACTCCATTGGACGCTTGGGAACCGTAAATCGCTGTAGCACTTCCATCTTTCAGCACATCTACTGACTCAATATCGGCAGGATTAATATTTGCCAGCAGGTTATCATTGGTAAATCCTGCAAACCCGCCACTAAAAGTGGGCACCCCGTCTAATACGATAAGTGGACCACGGCCACCACTAATTGAGTTAACACCTCTGATCCTGATACGGGGAGGTTCATTCACAAGACCACTGGGGTTAGTAACCAACACACCAGCTGAACGTCCACCTAATTGCTTGTCGATACTGGGGCTCACCAATGGAGCGATATTGTCAGGACTGATCTTACTGATAGAAGCAGTAGCCTGTCTTCTTTGCTGTGTTCCATAACCCACAACCACAACTTCCTGCATGATTTTATCATCGCTTTTCAGCGTAACACTTATTGTAGTTTGTGAACCAATGTTGATTTCCTGGGTAATCATGTCTACCGAGGAGTAAATAATAGCTCTCGCATTGGCAGGAACAACAAGCGAATAAGTACCATCAGCTTTAGTCGTTGTGCCGACAGTTGTTCCTCTGACCATAACTGAAGCATTGGCTACCGGATTACCTTTTTCATCGGTAACCGTACCGGTGATGGTCCGTTGCGCAATCGCCTGAGTGGCAAAGAACACAACTCCCAAAAGGAGTAGATACAGTTTTCTCATGTGCATTTTAGTTTTAGTATATAAATGAAATCCAAGCCCTCTCTTAAGGGGGCTTGAAATTAAAGAACCTTGAGTGAAAAACTCAAAAAATCGCTGACTTTTTGAGATAATAGCCTGTTAGTTGATTTGTCCTTAACCCTTGTTGCAAATACCCGTCAAATCTTTGACAATTAGCCAGAACCAATTGCTGCACTTGATGGCCGGTTTAATTCACAAAAGCCTTAATAAAATTACTGAAAAGGCCTATTTCTTTACCCTTACAAATGAAATAAGAATGGCAGGCAGTAATACCAGGTTGGTAAAAGTGGCAGTAATAAGGGTGAGGGAGGTCAGCCAACCCAGGGCTTTTGTACCTCCAAACTCACTAAAATAGAAAATGACAAAACCGGCAATAAGAACCATCGAGGTATAAATAATGCTGATACCCGTACTGTGAATAGTCTCAATAACCGTTTGCTTCATATCGTATTTATATACAGGAAGTTCTTGTTTATAATTCACCAGGAAACGTATGGTCACATCAATAGCAATTCCTAATGCAACGCTGAAAACTAGCACCGTAGACGGTTTAAGTGGTACTCCCACCCAGCCCATTACACCGGCAGTAATCAGCAGCGGTATGATGTTGGGTATTAATGAGCAAATCAGTATCCTTCCGGATCGAAAAAGGTAAAGCATACACAGGGCGATAAGCAAAAAAGCCCAGAAAATACTCTCTTTTAAGCCATTGATAATAAACCTGCTACCCTCCAAAAAGGTAACACTGGTGCCTGTCAGCTGCACATCAAACTTTTCTTTATCAAAAAGCTGGTTTGCCCTCTCAGAAATACTGTCCAGCAAGCCCGGAAGACGGTGGCTGCCAATATCTGCCATACTTACACTGATGCGGGCCTGCTGTTTGGCACTGTCCATGAATGTACTGACCAATTTTGCCAATGAATTTTTATTGCCCGACGAATCGCCTTTGAAGCTGAGATATTGGGATAATGCCGGCAGATCATAACTTGAAGGCATAGAGTAATTCAGTTTGTCGCCGTCAAAAAAAGCCTGTTTGGCAAATTTCAACCCCTCTGCAATACTCAATGGCCGGGCTATATCTGGAATTGAGGCCAGGTATAGCGACAACGAATCGATTCGTTCGAGATTATTCAGGTTACGGGTCACTCCTTGTTTCTTTTTTGTATCCACCACTATTTCCAATGGCATTACCCCTTTGAAATTTGCCTCAAAGAATTTCAGATCCGTGTAAATCTTGTCAGATTTAGGCAGGTCGTCTACAATGAAACCTTCGCTTTTTAATTGAAAAATGCCAGCTACAGAAACGGCAACGATAACACTTGTTACTATATAAATAAGTTTTCGATGGTTCAGCGACCATCTTTCTAACCGGTCAAGCCACCTGTTGAGGCGGGGATTGTCAAGGTATTTTGTATGTCTCGATTTTGGAGCCGGTAAGTAACTTAGAATCGCCGGAATTAACACCAGGGAAATAAAAAAGAGGGCCATTATATTGATGCCGGCTACTAATCCAAATTCTTTCAATATCTGGCTTTGAGTCAGTGCAAATACGGCAAAACCAATTGCTGCAGCCACATTACAAAAAAGAGTGACAACTCCCATTTTGTCAACCATTGCTACCAACGACCCTTTTTTGTTTCCTGTTTCATTCCAGGCAACATGGAATTTGTTGAAGAAGTAAATGCAGTTCGGAATTCCGATTACCACTACCAAAGGAGGAATTAAAGCTGTTAACAGGCTGATCTTATATCCCAGCAGGTGAATGGTCCCCATGCTCCATACAACACCAATCGCTACTACTACCAGGGAAAGCAACATGACACTAAAGGAACGGAAGAACAATAACAAGATCAGGGCTGAAAGAATGACCGAAGCCAGCAGAAAGAATTTCATTTCATCAGCAATCATAACAGCTACTTCAGTCCGTATAAGAGGAAGTCCGCTTTTATAAACAGTAAGATTATTTGCTTTGCCAAAATCATCTGCCTGTTTGCTAATGGCAGCAACTACACCAACCCTTGCTTTGGTCGCCATCAGGTCTTTGTTGATCCGTAAGCCCATCAACCATGCTTTTGACCCGGGATTATACAGCAGGCCTTCATAAAAAGGAAGGTTAAGGAAAATTCCTGATGCACTGTCTATTTCTGCCTGTGTAAGCGTCTTATCAGGAAAAATGAGTTCCGCTTTCAGTTTTTCAGTTTCCGGAATCTTTACCAGGTTAACAGCAGTTGGTATAGAAATGATATCATCAACTCCTTTTATTTTTTTAAAATTTCTCTGTAATTCGTAATAGGCATTGAATGTTTTTTCTTCGAATAATTTATCTGTTTGTATGCCTATAACGAGGAGATTACCATCTTCGCCGAATTTTTTCCGAAACTCCTGGTATGCCTTGTATTTCGGATTGTTCAATGGGATTGCCCTCGTAAAGTCGTAACTCAACTGCACTTTGCTTGCATAATAGCTCATAAAACCAGTGAGCACCGCAAGAATGATTAGTAACGGTAAACGATATTTGAGGATGAACTGTCCGAGCCGGTACCACATAAGCGAAATGGGAAATAATGAGGTTGCAAAGAAAGGCAAAAAAGCCCAATAGGAACATGACTCTTTGTGATACTTTTGATGAGTGAGATATTGTTTGATAATACTATGCTGCATGGGCTGGTTGCTTGCAAAGGCACAAGATCCATCCCCGCCAATCGGGCAATGGCGGGAGCATTTACCTTATAATAGTGCAATTGATGTAACAGCCGGGGAAGATAAAGTCTATTGTGCCACTCCTTACAGTTTATTTTCTGTAGAAATAAACGACAATCTCATAGAAAGATACAGTCGGGTAACAGGATTGAGCGAAACAGGACTCAGTGCTATCAAATTTGATGAAATAAGCAATCAGCTGTTTATTGCTTATAGCAATAGTAATATCGATATTATTTACCGGAACGATATTTATAATATCCCGGATATTAAAAGGGATAATATTATTGGCGATAAAAACATCTACAATATTTATCCGCTGAATAAAAATTATTATTTGTCCACCGGCCTTGGGGTAATTGTGATTGATGGTGAACGGTATGAAGTGAAGGACACCTGGTTTATTGGTAATGGTGGCAACCAGGTCAAAGTAAATGGATTTACTAGTGATGGAGCTTTCTTTTATGCAGCTACAGAAGAGGGATTGAAAAAAGCAGCGATGAATGCAGTTAACCTGGCTGACTATACAAGCTGGCAGATCATTAGTGGGACAAACGGATTATCAGCCGGGCCTTATAAAAACATAATGACTGTTGACAACAAAATTATTCTGCAGAAAAATGATTCTTTATTTATACAGAACGGCACCAGTTGGTCGTTGTTTTATACAGACGGGTGGCCTGTTGTAAGCACTAATACGACAGAGAATAAAATTCAATTGTGCGAAAGACAACCCAATGGAACCAGCCGGGTAGTAATACTGAATGCCGATGGAACTATTTTCAGAACATTAGCTAATGTTGGCGCTGTTTCTTTCCCCCGGAAAGCAATTTTATATAAAAATGATCCATGGGTTGCGGACCAGTTTGCCTGTTTATCTCATTTTGGTTCTACTTTATCTTATGAACAGTACAGTTTGAATTCACCACAGGGTGTTGCAAGTGGCGAAATGCTGGTTTATAATAACGTCTTCTATGCTACGGCTGGTTCTGTGAATGATGCATGGAATTATCAATACAATAGTGATGGGATTTACAGTTTCGGGGAAGGAACATGGACAAATATTAATCGTTACCGGTACAGCAATATTGACTCACTGCTGGATTATGTCACGATTGCTGTTGATAAAAGAGATGAAACAATATGGGCAGGATCTTACGGAGGTGGATTGCTGCATGTGAAGCTGGGTCCTTCATTTGAAATTTATAAGCAAAATTTTATCGGGAATACTGTTGGTGATCCGGGTAGTTATCGTGTTGCCGGGTTAGTTTTTGACAGGGAGAACAATTTGTGGATTTCCAATTTCGGATCTCCTCAACCACTCAGGGTCTTAAAAAATGATGGCAGCTGGAAAAACTTCTCTTTGCCTTTTTCATTATTTGAAAATGCGGTGTCACAAATAGTAATTGACGATAATAACTATAAATGGATCGTAGCCCCGTTGGGCAATGGGTTGATTTGTTTTGATCATGGAACCTCCATTGATAACACTGGTGATGACAGATGGAGAAAATATTTCAGCGGCAGCGGCAATGGCAACCTGCCCAATAGTGAAGTGACTTGTATAGCAAAAGATAAAAATGGGTTTATCTGGGTGGGTACAACCGACGGAGTTGGAGTGATACAATGTCCCGAACAGGCTTTCAGTGCGCCGGTCTGCGATGCGGTGTGGCCAATAGTACCCAATGGCAACTTTGCAGGTTATTTATTCAAAGGGCAGGAAGTAAAAAGTATGGCAGTGGATGGTGCAGACAGAAAATGGATAGCCACCAGGAATGGAGTGTTCCTGGTTAGTGCAACAGGTGAAAAAGTTATTTACCAGTTTACCGAAACAAACAGTCCGTTACTGAGTAATGATGTAAAGAAAATAGCCATTGATGGAAAAACCGGCGAAGTGTATTTCGCTACATTGAAAGGTATTTGCTCTTTTAGAAGTACCGCTACAGAAGGAGCTGAAACAAATGAGAATGTACTGGTATTCCCCAATCCCGTACCGCCGGGATTTACCGGCACCATTGCCATCAGGGGATTGGTAAATAATGCGATTGTAAAAATTACTGAGCTGGATGGCAAGCTGGTATATCAAACCAGGGCATTGGGAGGACAAGCAGTGTGGGATGGCAGAAATTATAGGGGACAAAAGATATCAAGCGGGGTGTATTTAGTATTGGTGAGTGATGATGGGCGAAAAGAAAGAACAGCAACAAAAATTTTCTTTATTCAAAAATAAATTGACGGATAAATTATATAAAACAAAAGGCATTGTTTTAAAAACAGTGAAGTATGGGGAGACGAGTATCATCGTTACCATATTTACTGAATTGTTCGGCGTACAGTCTTACCTCGTAAATGGGGTAAGGGCTTCTTCCAAGAAAGGAACAGGAAAGGCGAATCTTTTTCAACCAACAGCCATACTTGACCTGGTAGTGTATCACAATGAGCTGAAACAACTGAACCGAATCAAAGAATTTAAGTGGGCGGTTATTTATCAGCATATTTTATCCGATGTGCCCAAAAATTCAGTGGCATTGTTTATGGTGGAATTGCTGACCAAATGCCTGAAGCAGCCGGAAAACAATCCTGACCTTTTTCATTTTGCAGAGGATTGTTTTTTGCATTTGGATAAAAGTAAAGGAACAGTAATGGCCAATCTTCCTTTATTTTTTGCCTTACACCTGCCGGTGCATTTCGGGTTCAGGATTGCTGATAATTTCAACGAAGAAAACCGATATCTCGACTTACAGGAAGGAAGTTTTGTCCAGGAACATCCCCATCACCCTTATTTTTTAGAAGAAAAACAGGCAGCCATTACCTCGCAATTACTTAAAGTGATGCAGCCGGAAGAACTGGAGGACATAAAGCTGAATCATGATTTTCGAAGGCAACTGCTGCACCAGTTTGAAACTTACTATACATTGCATGTTCAGGATTTTGGAACAATGAAGAGCTTGCCGGTGTTGAGGGAGGTATTAGGATAGCTTCCTTGAAGATGAAAAATCGTTGCTAAATAAGGTAACTCCTGATTTTCTTTTTAAATCAAAACTACCTAATTCATCTTCCCATTCCAATGCCTTTGCGCCGCTGCTGGTAGCCCACTGCAGAATTGTTTCTTCCGGTATATGTGGAAAATGTTGGCGAATGGTTTCCATTTCTTTGGCAATACTCAGCTGCCAGTTGCTGCTGTAGCTGTCGGTGCCGAGAACAATATGGCAGTTGTGTTTCATCAGCAGGTCAACCGGCGGCACTTTATTTTCTATATACAGGTTAGCATTAATACAGAGACAATATACCAGCTTCAATCCATTGGCAGCTGCATACTCATTGGCCCATATACTATCTTCTTCGGGCATGAATGTGTTATGAATTAATAATATAGTTTGCCCGTTATTAAAATAAGGAAGTACTGACCTGATGCTGCTTTTGCCTGTTACGGGGAAAGGAGACTTACTCATTCCAAAAATTTTAAAGAACCGCAGGTATTCTCCTCCGCCTGTTTTGTACAACTCATCTTCAGCCGGATGTTCCTGGTTATGGATGGAGATTATTTGGCCGGCAGTTAACTGGTTAATTAGTTGAAAGGTCTTTGGCGAAATGCTGTAAGGTGCATGAGGCACAAGGGATGTTCGATGTTTGAGGTTCGATGTTTGAAGTTTTTCCTCAAGTGAGGCAGCAATCTTTTTGTAGTAACTGATATTCTCTTCCGCTTTTTCATCGGTAAAGCCGAGCACTTCCACAAAATTCTGCCAGCGGATATTGCTTTTCTTTTTTACTTCAACTGTATCTGCTGTATTTCCGATATCTCCTACAGCTACAATGCCACTATCATACATTTCTTTTTCAGCTTCGGTTATAGCCTGCATTTTGTTCTGCACGGGGTCTTCGTAAGCCCCTCCTTCGGAGGGGGTTGGGGAGGTCTCTCTTTTGGTAACAACGGAACAAAGAAATTCTATAAGCCCGGTATGTGGTGGAATCACATTTTTCAGGTGACTTAGTTCCAGGTGGCAGTGACAATTGATCAACCCAGGAGTAATGATTCCTTCAAATTGTTGTACATCTTCGCCTGCATCTTCTACAGCTATTATAGCTTCTATCCTGCCGTTTTCATCCGTGACAAGCACTTTTTCTTCCCGGAATTTGTATCCGTCAAATAACTTGTCTGCCTTGAATTTGCGATAGCCCATACTCAAAATTCAAATTTCAGCACTCAAAAACCAAATCACTAATTTTGCCGCCCTGAGAATAATACTATGTTAGACAGATTAGAGGCCATAAAAGCAAGATTTGATCAGCTGGGAGTAGCGCTTACCAACCCGGAGATTGTAGGGAATAATAAAAAATTTACCGAGACCAGCAAAGAATACCGCAGCCTGGAAAAGATTGTTGTGGCTTATAATGACTACAAAAAGATACTCGAGGATATTGATTTTTATAAGGAGGCGCTGGATGGCGGGGATGAGGAAATGAGGGAACTGGCTAAGATGGAGGCGCCAGCTCTCGAAGAAAAGAAAGTGGAGAAAGAAGCCTATATCCGCCAACTACTGATACCCAAAGATCCGCAGGATGAAAAGAATGCAATTTTGGAGATCCGGGCAGGCACAGGCGGTGATGAGGCCAGTTTGTTTGCAGGCGATCTCCTTAGAATGTATATGCGTTACTGCGAAAGACGTGGATGGAAAACGGCTGTGCTGAGTGAAAATGAAGGGACTGTTGGTGGGTATAAAGAGGTACAGTTAGAAGTAACCGGTGATGATGTTTACGGAACTTTGAAGTTTGAAAGTGGTGTGCACCGGGTACAAAGGGTACCTGATACAGAAGCTTCTGGGCGGGTACACACTTCAGCAGCAACAGTAGCAGTGATGCCGGAAGCAGAAGAAGTGGATTTTGAATTAAATCCTGCCGATGTGAAAATGGAAACAGCCAGAAGTGGCGGTGCTGGTGGTCAAAACGTAAACAAAGTAGAGACCAAAGTAATGCTTACACACATCCCCACAGGAACGGTAGTGGTCTGCCAAACTGAAAGATCACAATTGGGCAACCGGGAAAAGGCTATGCAAATGCTCAGAACAAAATTGTATGAAGAGCAGGTGAGAAAGCAGGAGGATGAAATTGCCCGTCACCGTAAGAGTTTGGTAAGTACAGGCGACCGCAGCGCCAAAATCAGAACATATAATTTTCCCCAGGGTCGGGTAACGGACCATCGTATCGGCCTTACTCTCTATAATCTCGATGCTGTATTGAACGGAGATGTACAGGAACTTATCGAAGCGCTCCAGTTTGCCGAAAATTCAGAAAAGCTGACAAAGCAGAATTAAGCAGTATTTCTTTTGTCACTGGTTTAATCGGGCTGATAAGGCAGCTTGCCTTTTTTGAGGTGGGTTATATAAAAATAATTTCAGGATAAATACTTTAATACCTACTTTTCCTGTAACCATTAACCTAAATACATCCTTAATTTTCTAAAACGAGTAATTATGTTAGATCAATTATTAGACATTGTAAAAAACTATGGAAAAGAAACAGTGGTGGAGAACCCTGAAATTCCCAATGAGCAAAACCAGGAAGTGCTGGCTGATGCAACCAAAACAATAACCAGTGGATTTCAAAATGTATTAGCTGGTGGCGGTCTTCAAAACATTCTTGATCTTTTTAAAGGAGGAGGTAATACTTCAGGCGGCAGCAGTGGTATTGGGGGCTTGTTGAAAAACCCGATGGTAACGATGATGGTGGGTTATTTTATAAGCAAGCTGGTGAGCAAATACAAAATGAACCCATCTTCTGCCAGTAGTGTGGCTAATAATCTTATTCCTAATGTGTTGAATGGTATGATTACAGAAACTAACAATCCACAGAATACCAGTTTTACATTGGATAGCCTTATAGGCTCTCTTACTGGCGGCGGAAATGGTGGTGGATCACAGTTGCAGGATATTCTTGATCAGTTTGCCGGAAGAGGAAGTAATAATAGCGGAAACAGTAGCGGTGGATTTGACTTACAGGATCTTATCGGAAGTTTTACCCGAAAAGCTCAGGATAGCTTTCAAAATAATAACCAAAGCGGCGGCGGTGGTGGATTAATGGATATGATTAAAGGTTTTTTATCGAAGTAAACTTAAAAGAATCAGGTAGGCCATCCTTTTTTGAGGGATGGCTTTTTTATTTTCTGATTAGCGAAATTTTGGCATGAATTTTCGAAAGTAAGTATGAATCATTGCGTCTTATACCTATAGATCTTTGTCAGTTGATTGTCAGTTTTTTGATTACAAAGAGCCTGGATAAATACTAACACTTGTTGTTGGGTTTATGCAAAATGTTCAACCTCTGCATCGTATGGTTATCATGGTTGAAGGAGGTTTTACTAAGAGGAAGATGAGTGGAATTACTGAAGAAGCTCTTTTAAAGTTTCATTAACAGCAAGGTTTATACTATCGGCAGTAAATTTGCGTTATACTATTACAAATCTTATTATAAAAGCAGTCAATTTTCTCATAAGCAGTTAGTTTTGGTTGCGACCCCTGTTTCCACAGGGGTCTATTTTTTTATAAACCTTTTCCTGCTGAAAAGAAAGCCACCCAGGCATCCGACACAGTCAGCACTTATATCGCTGTAGGAGAAATTCCGGTTAACAATAAAATAAAGCTGGATAAATTCCATAGTAATACCGTATACAAGACAGGCCAATGTTATCCATACAAAGTTTTTTAGCAGGGGTGCCTTATTTCGTTTTGTCTTAAACAAGGCCCAGCACCACAAAACAACCATACCCAGGAACATTCCTGCATGAATCCATAGATCAAGCGAAATATCGCTAAACCAGTCTTCAGAGGGCAATTCGTCGCCAGGCATGGTCAGGAGATAGGTACTGATAAGTAGCCAGCCAATAAGAGGTAAATAAGCCAGTTTCACGGTGTAATTATTTCGGCAATATTAAGCGAAGAATTGCTGACAAATAAATAAAAGGGAGCCTCGAAAGAAGCCCCCTTGTTTTAACCAACTATAGAACCAAAACGACTATAGCAAAGGTTTAATACTTTGTCAGATACGAAAAACGAAGTCTGTCAGATTGAAATAAAAAAGTGATATTCTTTAAAGGCCCCCCATTACATACATATCGCCGCCTGGCACTGAAGGATTCGGACGGTCTTTCTTTTCAAGAGTGATGGCAAAAGCATGGGCATTCCGGGCATTTTTCATTCTTACCAGCAGTTTCTTTTGTTTTAGATTATAATCAAGCATTCCCAGGTCAATAGGCTGACCATCTAATAAGGCCCACAGCTGGTATTGTTTGTCAGAAGCGGGAACCGGGAGATTATTGGCCAGCAGATAAACATCATGAGATGCAGTATCCCAATAAACGGTAGCATATGATGCAGGAGAAACTTCCATTCCCTTCATGGAAGCCATTTTCACATTCGGATTCTCCTGTAAAATCCTGATATCCTTTTTCACTTCATCCAGTTCAGCAAGTGTAAGATCATAATTTCCTTTTAACTTCCTGTTTTCATTAGACAAAGTAATATTCATATAGAGACTGCCGGCGAGCAATATCACACAGGCCGCCACAGCATATTTTAACCAACTTATTTTTCTTACTGGCACAGTCTGCATTGGTATCACTCTTCCGGGTTCACTTATCTGGTCAAATATTTTTGCCTTCAGATCGGCTGGCGGGGCAATAGCATTCTCCATCGCTTGCTTTTCCAATACTGTTTCAAAAGCAATTCTTGCCTGCAGCACTTCGGAATATTGTTCGCATGCTTTTTCAAACTCCCTTCTTTCCTCATCTGAAGCAAGTCCGAGAACATAGCTCTCTACTATTCCGCTTGATATGTATTTCTGTATGTTCACTTTATTACTGAATCATTGTTCTTAGCTGTATCAAAGCACTTCGAATCCTGGTTTTTACTGTTCCCAGTGGAATATCCAGTGCTTTGGAAATTTCTTCATGGGTAAATCCCTGGAAATACGACATATCTACCAATATCCTTAATTCGCCTTTTAGTTTTCCTAATACTTTTCTCAGGCCAACATCATCCATCGCAGGCCCGGTTACAGCACCTGCAATTTCATTATTTTCAGGCAGCGCCACATTCTTCAGGGAATTGTTATGCCCCTTTGATCTCACCTCGTCAATGGCCGCATTACGGGCAATATTCAGCATCCAGGTAAAGAGCCTTCCTTTTGATGGATCATATGACTCTATTTTGCGCCAGATATTCACAAAAACATTTTGCAATACATCATTAGCTGTCTCTCTATCTGTCACAACTGCATTCACAATGCCATAAAGAGCACCGGAATAGTTATCGTACAAATAGCTGAAAGCTTTTTCATTGCGTTGTTGCAACAAAAACACCAGCTCCTGTTCGCTGTATGTAGTGTTTAGGTTCAAGTAATTGGTTAAGATACAATGATTACAAAAATTATTGCATCCTGTTTACTTACGGGGCAAGATGATTTTCGGATTTAGCCAACAACAGCTTCATAGGCTGCGGCATCCATAAGGGCTTCTACATCAGCAGGATTGCTAACCGTCATCTTTACCATCCAGCCTTCCCCATAAGGATCATTGTTCACCAGTTCTGGGGCATTGCCAAGGGCAGAATTGAGTTCTGTTATTGTGCCGCTTACAGGAAGAAAAAGATCAGACACGGTCTTCACCGCCTCTACGGTGCCGAAAACTTCACCTGCTTCGAGTTTTTTACCAATTGTATCTACTTCCACATAAACTATATCACCCAATTCCCGTTGGGCATAGTCAGTAATACCAATAGTAGCAACATCACCTTCAAGACTTATCCATTCATGATCTTTTGTGTAGCGGAGATTAGCTGGGAAATTCATACTCATTGATTTAGAGCCTGCCTTTGCCGGCAGACAGGCTGCAAACCTAAGGGAAAACTGTGAAAATCAAACTGAGGGATCAATTACCTGTTTTTTATTTCGCCGGAATTTTTACGCCGTTCATGGCAGGTTTTACACCACTGGTCGGGAAACACTTTTACAAACCTGTGACACAGGGCTACCTTTGTTTTCCTAATCAAAAAAGTGTATTGAATATGAGAAAGTTAGTATCGTTTTCTGTGTTTTTCTTAGTCTTAGCCAACCTGGCTATAGCCCAGCAAGTAACTGGTGTGGTGAAAGATCAGCAGGGCAAAGGACTTGCAAAAGCAACAATTTCCCTTTTAAAGGCTAAGGATTCATCAGTGGTTAAGCTTGTTGTTACTGGCGAGAATGGCCTGTTTTCAGTTAGTACTGGCCAGCCGGGAAATTATCTTGTAAGTGCATCATATGTTGGTTATGTTCCTGTTTATTCCCAGGTATTTGAATTATCTGGTTCAGGAGCAGTTAATCTTCCTGAGCTTACTATCGCAAGGAGCAAAGGAGATTTGAAGGATGTAACCGTGACAGCTAAAAAACCCATAATTGAAGTAAGGGCGGATAAAACAATTTTGAATGTAGAAGGTACTATTAATGCTGTAGGAAATGATGCGTTAGAATTATTGCGCAAGAGCCCCAGTGTAATGGTAGACAAAGATGATAACATAAGTCTTGCAGGTAAGAATGGTGTACAGATATATATTGATGGCAAACCTTCTCCTTTGTCAGGCTCTGATCTGTCAAACTATTTAAAAAGTCTTCAGTCAGCACAAATTGAAGCGATCGAGATCATTACAAACCCATCAGCCAAGTATGAGGCTGCGGGTAATGCAGGTATTATTAATATTAAGTTGAAGAAGAATAAATCATTTGGTACTAACGGGTCAGTTAATCTAGGCTACGTTCAGGGTACTTATCCAAAGTATAATGGAGGGTTGAGTCTTAACCATCGTAATAAAAGTGTTAACGTATTTGGTAATTACAATTACAATAACGGTAAATACCTGATGGAGATGAATTCTGACAGGGAACAATTTGATACTTTGTTTTCCCAGCAGAACCGCATGAGATTTCTTAACAATACACATGGGTTTAAAGCAGGGATTGACTATTTTATCAATAACAAAAGCACATTAGGAGCTGTGGTAAACGGAAACATTGCTGATAACGAGTTCAATACTGCAGGTCCGATGAAATTTATTTATATACCTACTGGTCAGACAGATCGTATTTTGAAAGCTACGAACAGCAATGATATGAAGAGGGACAACCTGAATACAAACTTAAATTACAGGTATGCAGTTACCGGAGGTACAGAGTTGAATATTGATGCTGATTATGGTTTCTTTAAGATCAGGTCAAACCAGTTTCAGCCTAATTATTATTACCAGCCTGATGGTGTTACCGAGATCAGCAGGGCAATATATAATATGATAGCCCCGACAGATATAGATATTTTTTCCTTTAAAACGGATTATGAACAAAACTATAAAGGGGGAAGATTGGGGATAGGAGGAAAAATTGGTATTGTAAATACGGATAACGATTTTCAACGGTATGATGTATTTACATCTGGTAAAGTGCTGGATACTTTAAAAAGTAACCGGTTTAAATACAAAGAGAATATCAATGCCTTGTATGTAAACTACAATAAGCAATTTAAAAAAGGAGTAATGATTCAGTTTGGTTTGAGGGCGGAGAATACTCATTCAAAAGGTACTTCAACAGGGTTCAGGCAAGTGAATTCCTCTATGATACCATATGACTCTACTTTTAAAAGAGATTATACCGATGTGTTCCCCAGTGCAGCAATTACATTCAATAAAAATCCCATGAAGCAGTGGACGATCTCATACAGCCGTCGTATAGACCGCCCGGCTTACCAGGATTTGAATCCGTTTGAGTTCAAACTGAATGAGTATACTTTTATGAAAGGAAATACTCTACTGAGACCACAATACACCAATAGCTTTGATATTACTCATATCTATAAATACAGGCTGACAACAAAGTTTACCTATAGCCATGTAAAAGATATTTTTGCGCAGATACCTGATACGGTTGATAAAACAAAAGGATTTTTGACCAAAAGAAATCTTGCTACCCAGGATGTGTTTGCTCTGAATATCAGCTATCCTTTCCAGTATAAATGGTATAGCTTCTTTGCATCATTGAATACAAACTACTCACATTATGTAGCAGACTTTGGCGGCGGTGACAGGAAAGTTGACCAGTCAGTTTTCTCACTTACCTACTTTATGCAGAACAGTTTTAACCTTGGTAAAGGATGGACCGGTGAGGTAAGTGGCTTATATATTTCTCCCTCAGTATGGCAGGGGCTGATCAGGTCAGAAGCTATGGGTAGTGTGGATGTTGGAGTACAAAAAGTGATATTCAAAGGAAAGGGTAATGTTAAAATAGCGGTGAGTGATGTGTTGCAAACGATGAGATGGGGAGGGTATACAGATTTTGCCGGCGCTTACAGCAGCTTTAATGGTGGAGGCGAAATGCCGCAGTTCAAACTGAATTTTAGCTATCGTTTTGGTAACAGCCAGGTAAAAGCAGCCCGCCAGCGTAAATCTGCACTTGAGGATGAAAAGAAAAGAGCTGAAGGAGGTGGTCAGCAGGGTGGAATGGGTAATCAGTAATTTAAACTTATAGATAACTAAAAACTCCCTGCATGCAGGGAGTTTTTAGTTATCAGTCTTTGTATCTTTTTCGCTTAATTAGTTTCGCTTTTATAATTACGACATTTTCAACCGGCCTGTCCCGGTCAGGTCCTTTACTGGTTTGTACCGATGCAATTTTATCAACTACTTCTATTCCTTTAACTACCTCTCCGAATACTGTATAATTCTGATCAAGGTGCGGAACACCACCAATTGTTTTATACACTTCTCTTTGCGAGGCAGGTATTTTTCTTTTCAATCTGTCAGTTTCAATAGTATCCAAACTTCCATCGGTGTGCACTTTTCCTTGTGTAATGTAAAACTGGCTGGCACTGCTGGCTTTCTCAGGGTTATTATCCCTTGCGGCGGCAATTACTCCTTTCTTATGAAATAATGATTGTCTGAACTCGGCTGGTATTCTGTACCCGGGTCCCCCACTTCCAAGCAGCTTACCAGCAGGAGCCGTTTTACTGTCAGGGTCTCCGGCTTGTATCATAAAACTTTTTATAACCCGGTGAAAGAGCACACTGTCATAAAACCCAACCTTGGTCAGTTTTATAAAGTTGTCCCTGTGCAAAGGAGTGGAGTCAGATAATCTAACTATGATGTCACCATAACTGGTTTGCAGTAGTACATCTTTCTTTCTGTCTTTTCTTGTTATAGTGCTGTCTGTTTGTGAAAGAGCGGGCAGGCTCAGCAATATTGCTGTTATTATTACCAGTTTTTTCATACGTATTGATTATTCATCAAAATTGTTTTGCTCAAAATAAAGAAGGATATGGTCTTTCAGAAAACTTTCCTGCTCTGGCATGCTCATGTCCGGCATTGGCCTGAGTTGTTTAAAATGCGGCCAGCCATCTTCATCTACTCTTTCCAGTTCATAGTAACCACTTTGTGAAAGAAGGCTGCAAACGGCAATATGCATCAGGTCTTGCTTTTGTTCTTTGGTAAATTTTTCTTTAATATCACCTAATTCCTGGACACCAATAAGAAACAAAATGGTTTCCATATCAGGTTTTTTACCAAATCGTTCCGCCAGTTTGGCTTCCAGGTTCCACCAGCGTTGCTGTAAGTCATCGTTCGCTAACATTCCGCAAATATAAATGGCAAATACTGGTATTTCCATCCGGCGGAAACACGGATATAACAAATAGATGTAATCATTGCGATCTGCGGTTATCTTTGCGCCAAAATTGATTTACAATGTTGCAGTTACAGGTGCTTCGTCAAAACCCGGAAGCCGTAAAAGAAAGACTCGCCATTAAATATTTCCCTGACTTGTCATTGGTGGATACGATTCTATCATTAGATGACCAGAGGAAGAAATTGCAAATGGAGTTTGATAATAACCAGGCCAGGGTGAATAGCACATCGAAAGAGATTGGTGCATTAATGGGCAAAGGGCAGAAAGAGGAGGCAGAAACAAAAAAACAGGAAGTGGCTGCATTGAAATCAATGTTACAACCTATCTCTGAAAAATTAGGCGAAATAGAAAAACAATTACAGGATGAACTGGTGAAATTACCAAACCTTCCTTCTGATAAAGTACCTGCCGGTAAAACCCCGGCTGATAATGTAGTGCTAAGAGAAGGTGGAAGTAAACCAACCCTGGCAGCAGGCTCTTTACCTCATTGGGAGCTGATCAAAAAATATGATATTGTTGATTTTGAAACCGGGGCTAAAATAACAGGCAGTGGCTTTCCGCTATATAAAGGCAAAGGGGCAAAACTGCAACGGGCATTGATACAGTATTTTCTGGATTTTAATACAGCTGCTGGTTACACCGAATACCTGCCACCACTGATGGTAAATGAAGCAACAGCATATGGAACAGGTCAACTGCCCGATAAAGAAGGGCAGATGTATCATATGCCGGCGGATGGGTTTTATATGATTCCTACTTCTGAGGTACCTGTGACCAATATTTACCGGAACGAAATTGTAAAGGAAGCTGATCTGCCTTTGAAAATGACAGCATATTCTCCTTGTTTCAGGAGAGAAGCGGGTAGTTTCGGGGCAGATGTAAGGGGTTTGAACCGTGTACACCAGTTTGACAAAGTGGAAATTGTTCAGTTAGTACATCCGGCAACAAGTTATGAGGTGCACCAGGATATGGTGAATCATGTAGAAAAATTATTACAAAGCCTTGAGTTACCATATCGTATCCTTGCTCTTTGCGGCGGTGACATGAGTTTTACTTCTGCACTTACTTATGATTTTGAAGTCTACAGTGCAGCACAAGAAAAATGGCTGGAAGTAAGTTCTGTTTCTAACTTCGAGGCTTATCAGACCAACCGCATGAAAATTCGTTTCAAAGATGAGAATGGAAAAATGCAATTGTTGCATTCACTCAATGGAAGTTCACTGGCTTTGCCAAGGATCGTTGCTTCTTTATTGGAGAATAATCAAACAGCAGAAGGAATAAAGTTGCCACCCGTATTGCATTCTTATTTTGGAACAGGAATATTAAATTAAGTAGTTCATGTGTGAATATAAAAAATGCCCCTATCATGGGACATTTTTTATATCATGAGAACGATTCACTATTATGGTTGTGCAAAACTGTTGCGTGGCCCGCCGGTTGCAAATACGGCCAGCATTCTTGATTTTTGGCCAATGCTGAACATATACATACAGGCATCATCAGTGTAGTCCATATAATTCATGGTCATTTCAACAGGTGTTCCGGAGCAGGTACTTTTGTGACCGGCTGCAGGACATCCGTAGTTAGCTGTATTGTGAGTTGGTGTATCACCCACCTGGTCATTGCCACAGGTAGCATCTCCCCAGATATGACGAAGATTCATCCAATGGCCCACTTCATGTGTGGCTGTTCTTCCTTTGTTGAAAGGTGCTGCGGCTGTTCCTGTTCTGCCGGTTGCATTATCATCTAATACAACACCGTCAGTGGCAGAGTTACCACCTGGGAATTGAGCATATCCTAATATTCCACCGCCCATATTGCAAACCCAGATATTGAGTTTTGTGGTTGGGCTGGTAGGTACAATACCCTGAGCACTTTTCTTCATTGCATCGTTGGTGCTCCAGCTTGTTTTGGTTGTAGACCTTCTTTTTACCTGGTCCAGAACAAACCGTACGCCAATATTTCCGGCTTTAACACTGTTGTAAGTAGAGGTAAGATTATAATCAGCATTAGTAGCTGCAAAATCCTCATTTAATACATCGATCTGTGATTGTAACTGTGTTAGTGCAACGTTTTGTGCAGTAGTTCTGTACAAAACATTAAATACGACAGGAATTTCAATTATTCCATTAACAAGGCGAAATTGCTCTGGGTTAGCAGCTACCCGCTTAGTAAATTCTTCAATGGCATCCATCCGTTGACGCAGAGAGGGATCAGCTTTTATTTGTTCCTTTAAAACTTCATCTGCAGCACAATGGCGCTCTGTAGCCACTGCGTCCTGTTCAGGTAAACCTTCTTCATTAGAAACAGATTTGTTACAACCCATTACAAAAAGGATACCTCCTGCAAGCAATACAAGTGATTTCTTCATAAATGATTAATTGTTTTAGTGTATGAAAAAAAATGACTTAGTAATTTATCAGAAATTTTTATGATATCTGTAACGGGCAGTAAACTTTTATTGCAACATAGTGTCTGATTTAGCCGAACCGGTAAAACTACGATGTGTTTATTCTTTACTTTATAATCATGATGTATAAAATTGCTCTTATATTTTTTTTATCCGCATTATTTGCTTGTCAACGAAAGACTATACCTGTTATCACAGAAAGGAAGGATGCGCCATCCCAAAAACCTGTGCTTGTTATGGAGACAATTGTTGCAGATACAGCCGCAGGCAGGCAGATATTCATGGCCCGCTGCGGACGATGCCATGGGGTGCCGGATCCATTACAATACACCACTAAGCGATGGGAAACTATCCTGGCATCCATGATACCCCGTAGCAGAATTAATACAGAACAGGCTGTACATCTTACCGCATTCATAAATGCTAATGCAGACAGATAGATCTAATGTGCAAGGGTCTTAATTTTCTTATTCATAATATAAAACCAAAGCGGGGGAAGCAATGATAACAGCATCATTCCCGGGTAACCGGTTGGCATTTGCGGAGAGTTATCATGATGTCTAAGTACCTGGTATTTCCTGCTGGCCATATAGTGATGATCAGAATGGCGACTCAGTTCGAACAGCATTAATCTTCCAATAATATGATCGCTGTTCCAGCTATGTACCGGCATTGCTCTTTCATACTTGCCATCTCCAATACTTTTGCGTTGCAAGCCATAATGTTCTATATAGTTTACTGTTTCTAATAATAAGATGCCGATTAAGGCAGCTGATAAAAAATATAAAGTAACCAGCCATCCGAAAATAAAAAAGATAATGGCAAGGAATCCTGCCTGGATAATATGAAACATTATCATTTCATTTTCTAAGGAAAAAACCGGTTTCCCAATTTTCCTCCTTTCATGATTGGCAATATGCCAGGCACTTAGATAACTGAAAATGATAGAGCGGAAATAAAAAGTATAAACCATTTCACCATACCGGGCACTGCTGGGATCTTCCGGGGTAGCCACTCTTTTGTGATGCCCTTTATTATGTTCAGTAAAAAAATGCATGTAAAGCGATGTAAGTAATAATGCCTTTGCCAATGTCTGTTCAAACTTATTGACCCGGTGTCCTAATTCGTGGCCAACATTAATCCCAAAAGTGCCACATAGTAAACCCATTACCCAAATGCGACCCAGGATATCGAATGCGGTGAGATCATTTGATGACATTACTACCAGGAATTTTACCAGCAGACTGTATTGCAGAATGACAATAAGGTAAAGTAAGAGGTCATATGTTTTGTCCTTTTTGGCAAGTTCTTCTTCGGCAGTACTCATGTTTACCGGGCTTGGTTTTATAAACAATTCAGTAACCGGTATAATAATCCATGCCCAAACCAACGGCATCCATATCTGCCATCCTGTAACACTGAAAGAATGCCAGGCCCCTATATATATAACCAAGGGAGACAAGTATTTAAAGGCCCTGATTTGCATATATTTTTTGATGTTCATTCAAAAGTAAAAAATAAGCTCTCCTTTTTAGCGTTTCTTGTAAGATAAACTTGCATCCTTTTTAAACTTGCTACCTTCATAATAGTCTGAAACTTAAATTATAGAAACATGTCGTTGACTAACCAGTTGAAGAACCAGCACCTGATGTGGAGGGCCGGGTTCGGCCCCGCCGTTGAGCAATTAGACGACCTCTCAAAATATACTCCCAAACAATTCTTTAAAGCCCTTGTAAAAGCTTCTGAAAAAAAACCGGATTATATCGATGTGGCAGATGATTACCTGAAAGGGTTGATGATGGGTATTGAAGAAGTGGGTCGTCAGCAAAAAAAGGAACTGGATGCGGATGAAAGAAAAAAAGTACAGCAAAAGAACCGGGAAGGTGTACGTAACCTTAATATGTACTGGATGCATGAGATGGTGGGTACCGCATCTCAACTGAGGGAAAAAATGGCTTTTTTCTGGCATGGACATTTTGCCTGCCGCAACCTGAATGTGTTTTATCAGCAGGGATTATTGGATGTTATACGAAGAAATGCACTGGGAAATTTTGGAACGATGTTAAGAGAGGTTTCAAAATCTGCAGCCATGCTGAATTTCTTAAATAACCAGCAAAACCGGAAAGACCATCCCAATGAAAATTTTGCACGGGAAGTGATGGAGTTGTTTACACTGGGAAGAGGAAACTATACTGAAAATGATGTGAAGGAAGCGGCGAGGGCATTTACCGGCTGGGGAGCCAATCTAAAAGGCGAGTATCAGTTCCGCCGGTTTCAACATGATTTTGGCAGTAAAACAGTATTAGGAAGAACGGGAAATTTTGACGGAGGTGAAGTGCTTGATATTTTATTGGAAGAAAAGCAAACTGCAAAATATATTACACAGAAGATATACAAGTTCTTTGTAAATGAAAAAGCGGATACTGATAAAATAAACTGGCTGGCAGACAGGTTCTACAAAAATGAGTATGATATCAGCAAACTGATGGAGGATATTTTTACCAGTGATTGGTTTTACGATGAAAAAAATATCGGGGCACAAATAAAATCACCGGTGGAGCTTTTAGTAGGAATTCAGCGCATGCTGCCTATGAAACTGGAAAATGAAGAAGCATTAATGCTCCTGCAAAGAGTACTCGGTCAATTATTATTTTACCCGCCAAATGTTGCCGGATGGCCCGGTGGAAAGAACTGGATAGACAGCTCTTCTTTAATGATGCGGATGCGGATACCTAAACTGATCAATGATGTGGATGAAATGAATGTGAAAGCCAAAGATGATGATGATACCATGATGGGTATGAAGGATGGCAATATGCAGGCCAAAGGAAATAAAAAGCCCGGTGGCCAGCAGTCAGGAGCAGCTTATGCCGGAATGCGCCGTCAGCAGATCAATGCCAATGTGGACTGGCAACATTATGTAAAACATTATGAAAGTGTGCCAAGAGAAAACCTGGCAGAAACGATTTCAAAAATTCTACTGCAAACAAAAAGCCGGGTAAGCATGGATATCATCAAGCAATACGCTGACCAAACAGGAAGGGAGAACTTCGTTAAAACAGCTACCCTGCAGATAATGAGTACGCCGGAATACCAGTTATGTTAAACGCAAAATGCTTAATGCCTAACGCTATTCAAACGTTTTGCATTATGGGTTCTGCACAAAGGTTTAAATATGCATATCAAACGTAAAGAATTCATTCAGATCGGTTCATTGGCCACAGCGTCGCTGATGGTGCCAAAATTCCTGAAGGCATTTGAAGGGAAAAGTATGGTGTTGCCGGGAAATAAAGTGATAGTGATCCTTCAATTGAGTGGAGGAAATGATGGACTGAACACTGTAATTCCTTTCAGGAACGATCTTTATTACAAAGCAAGACCAAAACTGGGCATTGCAAAAGATAAAGCATTGTCAGTGACAGATGAAGCAGGGCTTCATCCGGCTTTGACAGGGTTTAAAGAATTATATGATGATGGCAGCCTCGCTATTTTAAATAATGTAGGCTATCCTAACCCGGACAGATCACACTTCCGCAGTATGGATATTTGGCATACCGCCAGCCAGAGTCATGAGTACTGGACAAATGGATGGGTGGGCCGTTATCTGGATGCACAATGTAATGGTTGTGATAAACCAACACAAGCGATAGAACTGGATGATGTACTCAGTTTAGCATTAAAAGGAGAAGATATTAAGGGAATCGCAGTAAAGGATCCCCGGAGATTGTACGGAACCGCCAATGAAAAATTCTTCCGGGATGTGATGAAAAATCATAAGGATGAAGCAGGAGAGCAGCCGGTGGATTATTTATATAAAACAATGGCGGAAACATTGTCGAGTGCTGATTATATTTTTCAGCAAAGCCGGATGCACCCGACCAATGCGGAATATCCTAAGACAGAACTGGGAAACAGCCTGAAGACAATTGCTTCATTAATCTACTCAGAGATCAATACGAAAGTATATTATGTATCATTGGGAAGCTTTGATACACATATCAACCAGGATGCACAGCAGCAACGCTTGTTTACTGAAATGAATGATGCGGTGAAAGCTTTTGTAAAAGACCTGAAACAGCAGCACCGCTTTGAAGATGTCATGTTGTTCACTTTCTCTGAGTTTGGCAGAAGGGTGAACCAGAATGCCAGCAATGGTACAGATCATGGTACAGCTAACAATATGTTCCTTGTCAGTGGCGGACTAAAGCAAAAAGGTGTGCTGAATCCATTACCTGACCTCAGTGACCTGAATGAAGGTGATCTGAAATACAACGTCGATTTTAAGAATGTGTATGCCACGATGTTGAAAAAATGGCTGAATGCTGATGACAAAGCGATTTTGTTAAAGCAGTATGAGTACATGAGTTTTATTTGATAAATACCAATCCGTGCCCGGAAATTAGAAAGCCCACTCATTTGAGTGGGCTTTCTGTTGATATGATTAACCTTATAATGTTTTCTTTTTACCGGTGGCTATGCGATATAAAACAAATCCCATCAATGCAAAGAAAGCAACCCCCAGCCATTTATATCCTTCTCCTCCTAAAAAGGATGGTTTGGATAATTCATGTTCAGCATTCACTTTTCCAAGTTTTGCGTTGACACTATCAATAGAAGAAAGAATTGCCACTAAAACACCAGCCAAAGCTCCACCAGCAACTAACCCGGTGGCAAAGAGATTTCCTTTGCCAAGGTCTTCCTCCTCCGGAGATACTTGTATATTTTTCTTTTTCTGTCTCCACTCTACTATACCTCTTATGGCACCACCGATAAATATAGGTAGTGTGGTGGATAAAGGCAGATAGATACCAATAGCAAAACTTAACGCTTTGATACCGCAAAGTTCCATTACGATCGCAATAAAAACACCTACCAGTACAAATTGCCAGTCCAGGTTAAAAGACAAAATACCTTTTATCAATGTGGCCATTAGCGTTCCCTGCGGTGCCGGATATTTATCGGTTCCAATAGCATGGTTGATACCTTGTGATACCATTTCAGCAGTAGGTTGGTCAAGAATTTTTATAGTAGCGCCAATTGCCAGAGAAGAAACAATGGCACCAACAAACAAAGCTATCTGCTGGTATTTTGGTGTGGCTCCTACGAGATAACCTGTTTTTAAATCCTGTGATGTGGCACCTGCATTAGCGGCGGCAATACAGATCATACCGCCAACAACCAATGCCATTGGTTCATATACATGCCCTGTCCATCGTACAGCAATAAAAATAAGACAGGTACCCATTAGCGTTGCAATGGTCATACCTGATATTGGATTATTAGACGACCCGATCAATCCCACGATCCTGGATGATACTGTAACGAAAAAAGCTCCGAATATAATTACCAGGAACCCTAATAACAACTTACTGCCTATATTACTGCCGGGTATAAGTGTATTGGGCAATAATGCAATCACTAATAGCAGAATAAGGCTGCCTATGCCGACCACTTTCATGGAAAGATCTCTTTCTGTACGGGGTACTACAGTGTCTGCTTCTATACCGCTTCCTTTTTTCAGCGAACCAATACTTCCTTTGAAAGAGGAAATAATTGTTGGAATTGTTTTTATTAACGTAATGAAACCTCCTGCTGCTACAGCGCCGGCACCGATCTGGCGGATATAGGCTCTGTAGATAGCTGTTGACCAGTCATCAAAACCTTGTGTAGCCGGATTCCATCCTCCCGGTCCGCCTGCAGCGTTTACATCTTTCAGGTAGCCAAGTTTTGCCAGTTGTGCAGCAATGATAGCGCCGTTATCATTAAGCAAACTTGCCAATAGGGGAGTGAAAACAAACCAGCTTAATACACCACCTGCTACCAGCACACCTGCAATCTTTGGTCCTATGATATAACCAACCCCCATGTATTCGGGAGTTATCTCTCCACTGACTTTTGCAGAAGGGAAGAATCTTTCTGTTTGTTTGGTCATGAACGCCGGTGCTTCAGCTATTACATGAAATATCTTTTGTAATATGGCATAAGCAAATGCAAAACCTAACCCCATAAAAGCTGTTTTGGCAAAATCACCGCCCTTTTCCCCGGCTTTTAATACAGAGGCACAGGCGGTTCCTTCAGGATAAGGAAGTGTTTTGTGCTCCTGTACGATCAATGAACGACGGAGAGGTATCATCATCAATGTTCCAAGAACTCCACCGAAGATGGCCAGTATCAATATGGTGAAATAATTAAAGAAGTTAGCACTGCCTGCTTCACTTAAAAATAAAAAGCCAGGTAGCGTAAATACAACACCTGCTGCAATGCTTTCACCGGCAGAACCGGTAGTTTGTATAATGTTATTCTCAAGAATGGTGGTCTTTAAAAATTTCCGGCCTAATGTGATGGCCAGTACAGCAATCGGGATAGAAGCTGAAACAGTAAGTCCTGCTTTTAATGCGAGGTAGACTGTTGAAGCGCCAAATATGATTCCGAATGCGGCCCCGGTGAGAATGGACTTAAGGGTAAACTCAGCCATTTTTGTTTCAGGAGAAACAAAGGGCTTGAAACTGGTTTGTTGATCAGCCATGCAGTTGGGTTTTTATTACAGGGAAGATATGAAAAAAGGTGACGAATACTTTCATCACCTTTTTTTGTGAGCAGAGTCAATATTAATTGACTCCTTTTTCTTTCATTACTTTATTAAGCCACTTAAGTAATAAGAATAAAAATAATGCTGCAGCGCCCAGCAGTATAAAGTTGAGCCAGAAGTAACTTGTTTTATCATCATATTCATCCCATTTACTGGCCAATATACCGCTGAGTTTATTGCCGATGGATGTGGATAAGAACCATCCGCCCATCATTAAAGAAGTGATGCGAACCGGGCTTAGTTTGGAAACCAATGATAAGCCCATCGGGCTTAAGAATAATTCACCGATGGTGATGACTCCATAACTTCCGATGAGCCACCAAACACTTACTTTTTCTGTTCCGTTATTACCTGCTTTTACAGCAGCTACCATTACGAGTACAGATAAAGCCGATATTAATAATCCAAAAGCAATCTTTGTGGGAGTGGAAGGTTCTTTACCCTTTCTTCGTAACCAGGTGAAGAATGCAACAACTAAGGGTGTTAATACGATTACCCAGAACGGGTTGATAGATTGGCTGAGGCTCGGTAACCAGGCTTTGACTGTTTCACCTTCTTTGGGTAATTTTTCAGGAGCTACATTCTTAAAATAAGAAGGATATCCTAATTCTTTTACTTCCTTTCCGTTTTCTCTTATTTTTCTGAACTGATTATCCAGTTTGGTAACTGAATCCAGTTTATAAGTAGTGTTGGCTGGTTTGTCTGTCTGTTTCAACGCATGTAATCCATTGCCAACAACCCCGCTTACTTCTCTGTCTGTGTATCGGCTGGCCCATGTGTTCAGTGCTGAACCATTTTGTTTGAAAATAGCCCAGAATAAAATCACCACGGCGAAAATAGAGAGCATGGCACCCATCGCCGGTCTTTCATCTTTGCTGCTCCTGATCAATAAGACAGTATAAAAAACCAATACCGGGATACAGGCAAAAATAAATGCATCGGTAGAATTAGAATCAAAAATATAACCATCGTTACCCTTAATGAACCAGCCGATCACTCCAAATAGGATAGATGGAAGTATGACGAGAGCCAGTATCTGCCAGAGCGGCATATCACCGGGTTTTAAGGGTTTTCTTACATCATATTCCTTATAATGTTTGGTACCGGCGATAAAAGTGATAACGCCTATAAACATGCCTACGCCGGCAGCTGCGAAAGCAGCACCCCAACCTATCATGGTGTATAAAGCAGCGCCAAAAAAATTACAGATAAAAGCACCGACATTAATACCCATGTAAAAGATGTTATAACCTTCATCTTTTTGATGAATATGCTGCGGAGTGGAATATACATTGCCCAGTAAGGTAGAGATATTGGGTTTAAAGAAACCATTGCCGATTATCACCAGCGCCATAGACACATACAGCATCATTTCATTGTGTATACCCATGGTACAGTAGCCGGCACCCATCAAAAGACCGCCGAGTATAATAGAACGACGGTAACCCAGATAACGATCAGCGATCAGCCCTCCCAGGAATGGGGTAAAAAAAACCAATGCAATGAAAGTGCCATACAAACTGGCAGAATCTTTTTCATCCATATTAAAGCCATCCACTGAATCTTTTAGGTACAAGGTAAAAATGCCGATCATCAGGTAATAACCGAACCGTTCCCACATTTCGGAAAAGAAAAGAAAGGGCAGGGCTTTCGGGTGTTTCTTCCACATAGCAAATTCTTTTAGTAAGGAAAGATAATGAATGAAAGGTTAGGGCAAACAAAAAAGGCGGCCTCGGAGCCACCTTTGTATGAGCAAGTTTAGTATTGTTAATCGGCACCCGTCTTATCTCTAACAATCTGGTTGAGTGATTTAATTCTTGAATAGATTAATATACCGCCAATAAAAGCAGCTGCAACCAATATCAGGAAGAACATTTTCTTATCGGTAAAATCATCCCAGAAACTTGTCATTACACCAGCCACTTTTCCCCCGATCGAAGTTGACAGGAACCAACCGCCCATCATAAGAGCGGTAAGTCGTGCCGGAGCTAATTTAGAAACCAATGATAATCCCATTGGGCTGAGGAATATTTCACTAATAGTGAATATGAAATAAGTCAGCCATAGCCATATCGCAGAAGCTTTATGTGTGTAAATAGAGGGAACCGACATGATAGCAAAAACCATTACTAATGCTGATAATCCGGAAATAAATAATGCCATTCCAAACTTTGACATAGTGGTAGGTTCTTTCCCTTTGCTTCTTAAAAAACTAAAGAAAGGAACAAAGAATAGTGTTAACAAGACAATGAATAACGGATTGATCGATTGAAATAATTCAGTGTTGGTCAGTTTAACATCCTTACCTCCGGGCCATTGTTCTTTTGGAACGTTGACAAAATAAGGGTCTGGTCCCATCTCCTGTATTACTTTTCCACTGTCGTCTTTTACTTCCACCATGTACTGATCTAATTTATTTACAAGACGGGGTGTATCAGTTACTTTTTGTAATGGGAATATTGCCCCTGTAATCTTTGCAGTTGATGCAGAAGCTACCCTGTCGGTGTGTTTTTCTGCCCATAAAGTAAGACCCGTGGCGTTTTGATTATAGATTGTCCAGAAAGCAATTGCAATGGCAAAAATGAATAACAAGGCGCCAATACCTTTTTTATCCTGCCCTTTGGCTCTAACCCATAATGAAATATAAAAAGCGATAATTGGTAAGCATGCAAAAATAAATGCATCATTAGCTTGCGTACCCATAATTGGTGAACCCAAAATTTCTTTTGGAACAAACCAACCAATTACAGCGGCAATTATTGCGGGAAGGAAAACAGTCGAAAATATTTTTGACAGTGGCATATCTTCAGCCTGTACCGGTTTTTTTACATCGGCTTGTTTTATATCCTTGTTTTTTACAGAAAGAGCAAGAATGATCAGGCCAATAATTAAACCTACACCTGCAGCAGCAAAAGCATACCCCCATCCATAAGCATTTCTTAACCAGGCGGCCACGAAATTGCATATAAAGGCCCCAATATTAATACCCATGTAAAAAATGTTGTAAGCATTATCTTTCAGAGGTTTCAAATCATCACGGTTATAAATATTTCCGAGAAGTGTAGAAATATTTGGTTTAAAAAATCCATTACCAACAATGATTAATGCCAGAGATATAAACATGGCTGTATCTCCGGGTATTGAAAGTCCCAGGTATCCGGCTGCCATTAATGAACCTCCCAGGAAAATAGATTTGATATATCCCAGGTACCTGTCGGCAATTAAGCCGCCGATAAATGGGGTCAGGTAGACCAGTGCAATAAAACTACCTACTATATCAGCTCCTATTCTGCCGGAGAACCCTTTTCCTCCGGTCGTGGAATCTGTCATGTATATAAGAAGAATGCCTACCATCAAATAGTAAGCAAAGCGTTCCCACATTTCAGTAAAAAACAGAACAAAGAGTGCTTTTGGATGTCGACCCGGATGAGCGGGTTGTGCAGGCAATACGTCTTGTGCTTGGCTCATAAAGCTTTTTTTAGTTTACAAAATCAGAGTCCGTAGTTATTTAGAAGTGACCAAAATACAGAAATTTACCCACCCGGAAATTTTTTCGGGCTATCTTTAGCGAACGTACCCGATATTCGCAAATCGCTAAAATCCAACCATAATAACCCATGCGAATTTTATTGTTAGGCTCTGGCGGAAGGGAAAATGCCCTTGCGTGGAAATTATCCCAAAGCCCCCGTTGTGAGAGCTTATTTATTGCTCCCGGCAATGCCGGTACCTCAAAATTTGGTACTAATCTCAATATTGGTATCACTGATTTTGATTCTATCAGAAAAGCCTGTATTGATGAAAAGATAGATATGGTTGTTGTTGGCCCGGAGGAACCATTGGTAAAAGGAGTAACTGATTTTTTGATCAGCAGTGCGGCATTAAAAAATCTTGATGTGATCGGCCCTGGCAAAGCAGGTGCACAACTGGAAGGCAGCAAGGCCTTTGCCAAAGCCTTTATGATGAGGCATAATATCCCTACTGCAACATACCGTGAGTTTACACTGGATAATTATGTAGAAGGAGTTGAGTACCTGAAAACACATCCATTACCGATCGTCTTAAAAGCAGATGGACTGGCAGCTGGCAAAGGAGTTGTTATATGCGAAAATCATATTGAAGCTATCGCTGAATTTGAATTGATGATTCAAAGGGCCAAGTTTGGAGAGGCAGGTAAAAAGGTAGTGGTAGAACAGTTCTTAACCGGTATTGAAATATCAGTATTTGTATTAACAGACGGGAAAAACTATGTAATGCTGCCTGAGGCGAAGGACTATAAAAGAGTAGGAGAAGGTGATACGGGCCCTAATACAGGTGGTATGGGCGCCGTCAGCCCGGTACCATTTGTTGATGCTTCATTACTTAAGAAGATTGAAGATAAAGTGATACGACCGACGGTAGATGGATTAAGGAAAGAAGGATTGGAATACAGAGGCTTCATTTTCTTTGGTTTTATGATCGTTGGTGATGAACCCTATATGATCGAGTACAACTGCCGTATGGGTGATCCGGAGACTGAAGTGGTTATACCAAGACTAAAAAATGATTTAGTTGACTTACTGGATGCTGTAGCAAAACAGGAATTGGATAAAGTAAAAATTGATACAGATACAAGAACTGCGTGTACTATAGTTGCTGTAAGCGGCGGGTATCCCGGAGAATATCAAAAAGGATATGAAATAACGGGGATTGATGATGTTAACCCGGAAGACAGTATGCTTTTTCACATGGGTACAACAGAGAAGAATGGAAAAATAATTACTTCGGGGGGTAGAGTTTTCTGTATTACCTCGTATGGTCGTTCTGTTTTTGATGCAGTGGAAATATCAAAGGAAGAAATGCAAAAGATTTCTTTTAAGGATATGACATACAGAAGCGATATCGGTTTTGAATTCGAGTAAGACAGCACCTTGATCCTGTTGATTATTTAACGATTTTTCAGTTTTTCTTTCGAACATTGTCATATGGAAGTCCATTACCACGATTATTTGCAGCTTGATAAGATTTTGAATGCGCAGGATCTCGAAAGCATCCGTCATAACCTGCCGGCACATGATGAGATGCTTTTTATCGTCATTCACCAGGCATACGAACTCTGGTTTAAACAACTGCACCACGAAGTGGATTCTGTTGCTGCCATACTCAGCAAACCTGCTGTAAATGATAATTCTCCTGAACTGCAAACTATTGTTCACCGGCTCAATCGCTGTATAACTATTTTAAGAGTGCTGGTTCACCAGATTGATATAATGGAAACCATGACACCGATGGATTTTCTTGATTTCCGTGATATGCTGAGACCGGCATCAGGGTTTCAAAGCTGGCAGTTTAAAGAACTGGAAGCAAAATTGGGATTGAAATTTGAACACCGGCATGGCAAGGAATATTATACATCTCAGTTGAGAAATGAGCATGTTGCGATTATAAAGAATGCTGAGGGAAGTAAATCATTACTTCAATTACTGAACAGCTGGCTGGAAAGAATGCCCTTTTTAAAAGAAGGAGCTGATGATTCATTCTGGAGTAATTATAAGAAAAGCTACCAGTCAAGCCTGGCAGAAGCAGAACAAAACAATATAGCTGCTTTTGAAGAGGTATTCAGCAATAATGATAAAGCGGCTGGACGTTCATTGTCATCTGCTGCCTGCAGAGCGGCATTATTTATTATGTTGTACCGGGGGTATCCTCTGCTGCAATTGCCGTTCCAGTTACTCAATTGCCTGTTAGAGATTGATGAACAATTAAGTTCATGGCGCTACCGCCATGTAAATATGGTACACCGGATGATAGGTACAAGAATAGGTACCGGCGGAAGTACCGGAAAAGATTATCTGAAAGCTGCTGCTGATAAACATTACATTTTTCGTGAAATAGCGCAGTTAAATAGTTTTTTAATAGAGCGACGAAAATTACCATCATTAAATGCAACAGTAGAAGCAAAGCTTGGATTCGGTCACTAAACTTAAAAGGCCGCAAAGAATTGCGGCCCGTTTTCCCTGTATGTGTGGTAATAAAAGCTAAAAAGTATAGCGGATTCCTAATCCTCCCCAACTACCAACAAAGCCACGGTTGTCGCCAAATTCAAAAGAAGGTTGCCAGTCAATCGACATGTTAATAGGAGCCCCGTTGAATTTATAATCCAATCCAAGTACACCATCAAGTCCTATAAAACTGCCATCGCCATTTCTTGTGTTGTAAAAGCCGATATGTGCACCCGGACCAATATACCATTGCAGACCTGATGCCCCACTGATAGGCCCATGTATTTCATACAAACCGGTAAGACGAAATCCCTGTCTCCAGAAATAACCAATTCCTTCAAGGGCATTATTGCCATTGACAAAATGCTTTAAAGAAATGCCTCCGCCGTCCCATACTTTTACTCCCAATGCAGTTGTATATGAAGAACTGTTAGTGCTTTTGCTTTGAGCTTGTAAAAATGAAAATGCTAAAATGGCCAGGCTGGTAATACAGATCTTTCTCATCACACTAATTTTAGTGGAAAAATTTACTTCAGCATCCTGTGTGCCATTACTGTGCCAGAAAGCAAAGCTGTAACAAAAAAACTGAGGAAAAACTATTTGACTTTGATTATCAGTGAAAAATAGAGGACAACAATCAGGGAAATGATTGCCGGAAGAATGAATGTGAAAGAGCTTCCAATACCAGTCCATAAGGCGCCAGCTATAATACTTGCAAACAATGAGCATATGCTTTCTCCCGAAGTATAAAATCCGATTGCTGTAGCTGTATTCTGATGATGGGAAAGGTTAGTTATCCATGCCTTGATAACTCCTTCTGTGGCTGCTGCATAAATACCATATACAGAAAACAGGATAAAAATAAAAAGTATGGAAGGTTTGAATGCAAAGCCACCATATACAATAGTAAACAATATAAGCCCAAGGATGATTATTCTTTTGAATCCCAGCCGGTCTGCTAATATACCCATTGGGTAAGATGTGGCGGCGTAAACAAGATTGTAAAAAATATAAGCAGCAATAGTAATTGTATCGGCATTGAAATCGGTTTGCCAAAGGGTGATGACTTTATCGCCAATAGTTTCCCTGGTAACGAGTAATAAAAAAATATCTGAGCTGTTAAACAATGCAAATAACAATAAGCCGGGAACCACCTTTTTAAATTCAGGGGAAGCAATTTTCCAATAGCTGAAAAAGGAGAAAAAATTTCCTTTGCCTAAAGTAGAAACTGGATTTCTTTTTTCCTTGAGTAAAAAGATCAGCAAGACAGAAATCATTCCCGGAATAAATGCTATGTAAAAAAGAGTGGTGTATGAACCTGGATAAAAAAACAAGAATAATAAAGCAATAACAGGACCGATAGCAGCTCCTATGGTATCCATACCACGATGAAAGCCAAATACTCTTGCCTTTGTTTCTTTTGTTGCTTCCTGTGACAACAATGCATCTCTTGCTGCGGTGCGAAGCCCTTTGCCTAAACGATCAACGGTTCTTACAAAAAATATCCATAAGGGATATGCAAATGTTGCCATCAATGGTTTTGAGATAGCCCCCAAAAAATATCCCAGCTTTACAAATGGCAAACGAAGGCCTTTTTCATCACTTAATTTTCCAAAATAACCTTTACTGATGCCTGCAGTAAAATTTACTACTCCTTCTAATATTCCTATCAGTAGTACACTAAAACCAATTTCTTTTAAATAAACAGGGATCACAGGATATAACATTTCACTTGCTATATCTGCAAATAAGCTGACCAGTGATAAAACCAAAACTGTTCTGGTGATGACCTGCATGTAATGAAGGTAAAAGAAAAAACTTTTTGTATTTAAAACTATGGACATGTCATACCGGGCAATATTTGTGGCGGGTAATTGGTTTACGCAAAAATTGCTGTATCCACAACCCCGAATTTGTTTTTAACTGTGATTTCTCAAAATGGACAAATCAAAAAAAAACCTTGCCTGACAAGGGTTTCCCTTTGCAAATTCAAATTATTTCCTTCACCTTTGCCCACAACCTGTCTGCCGTAAGACAGGTAAAATCCGATATAAATACATGGGACTTTTTAACTGGTTTACACAAGAAATAGCCATTGATCTGGGTACCGCTAACACCCTCATAATACATAACGACGAAGTAGTAGTGAACGAGCCGAGTATTGTAGCCCTCAACCGTAATAATCCGAAAGAGGTGCTGGCAGTAGGTAAGAAGGCGTTAATGATGCATGAGAAAACCCACGAGAGCATCCGTACTGTCCGTCCGCTGAAAGATGGTGTGATAGCCGATTTCAATGCTGCTGAGCTTATGATCCGTGAGCTGATCAAACTGGTTTATCCCAAAAAACCGCTTTTTCCCCCAAGCTGGAGAATGATGATATGCATCCCTTCTTCCATTACAGAAGTAGAGAAAAGGGCTGTTCGTGACAGTGCTGAACAGGCTGGCGCCAAGGAAGTGTACCTGATCCATGAGCCTATGGCGGCTGCGCTGGGTATCGGTATTGACGTGGAAGAGCCTGTAGGCAATATGATCATTGACATAGGCGGCGGAACGACCGGTATCACCGTTATTGCACTGGCAGGAATTGTTTGCGACCAGTCTATTCGTATAGCAGGGGATGAATTTACTGCTGATATTATGGAAGCATTGCGCCGTTATCACAGCTTGTTAATAGGAGAACGTACGGCCGAGCAGATCAAAATACAGGTAGGAGCCGCTATGAAGGAGATTGATAATCCACCGGATGATTTTGCTGTAAATGGCCGTGACCTGGTGACCGGTATTCCCAAGCAGATCATGGTTAGCTACCAGGAAATAGCCGAAGCATTGGACAAGAGCATTTTCAAAATTGAAGAGGCTATCCTGAAAGCATTGGAACAGACCCCACCAGAACTGGCAGCCGATATTTACCGTCGCGGCTTGTACATAACTGGCGGTGGTGCTTTGCTCCGCGGATTGGATAAGCGTTTGAGCAACAAGATCAAGTTACCGGTACATGTAGCAGATGACCCCCTCAAGAGTGTAGTTAGAGGAACCGGTATAGCACTTAAGAACTACGACAGGTATCCATTTGTGATGAGATAAACGGAAGCCTGGGACCGGTTCGATTAACCCGGCTTCCGGCATCTGACTTCAGAATTCTATGAGAAACGTATTTCTCTTCATTCTTCGCTACAAAACCTTTTTTAGCTTCCTCATCCTGCAGGTAGTATCATTATGGTTTCTGTATACTTACAACAAATTTCACCGGGCCAGGTTTCTTGGCATCGCCAACGAAGTGACCGGCAGGGTAAATACACAGTATAATAAAGTAGAAGATTACTTTACGCTACGGGAAGAAAACCGAAGGGTTCACCAGATAAATGATTCCTTATTGAATTTGTTGCCCAAAAATTATATGCGGGCAGACACAAGTGTTCAGTTGGTGCAGGATTCTATTCCGTTTGATACACTGGGACATTACCGCAGGTATTATTTCCGGCCGGCTACTGTTGTTTACAATACTGTCAGCAGCCAGAAGAACTATATACAACTCAACAGGGGTTCCAATCATGGCATAAAAGATAATATGGCCGTGTTAAGCTCCGATGGTAGCGCAGTAGGAGTAGTTGTTGGGGTGAGCCCTAACTTTTGCCAGGTAATGAGCCTGCTGCATGTACAGCAAAAAGTAAATGCCTCTTTAAAGAAAAGCGGTGATTTTGGTACAATTGAATGGGAAGGGAAAGATCCCCGTTTGCTAACGCTTAAAGGAGTTCCGAAAAGTATAGAAATAAAGGCAGGCGATACTGTGCTTACAAGTACTTACTCCTTTAATTTTCCACCCGGGTACATGGTGGGTACAATAGCTGAAGTGGTAACCGATAAGAGTACTAACTTTTATGTGCTAAAAGTAAAACCAGGAGCAAAGTTTTACAGCTTGCAACAGGTGTTTGTCGTGGAGAACCTTCAGTATGCAGAGCAGATTGCGCTGAACCAGGAGGCAAGAAAAAGAATTGAAGACCCCAAAAAGAATCCGAAGTGAGTGATCTTTTAAGAAATATATTGCGGTTTGCAGTGATGATATTAGTTCAGGTTTATGTGCTGAACAAGGTTCCGCATCTGCATCGTTTTATCATTCCCTATTTGTATTTTCTTTTTATTCTATGGCTCCCATTCTCTGTTTCCCGCCAATGGTTACTTGTTATCGGGTTTTTTACCGGCCTGGTGCTGGATTATTTCACAATGACCCCGGGACTACATGCTGCTGCCTGCTTGCTGATCGCCTATGTACGTCCTTTTTTGATCAGTATCCTTACTCCAAAAGATACAACCGAGTTCAACTACAGGGAACCGTCGCCCAAGGCTATGCAGTGGACGCCTTACCTTGTATATGTATTTGTGCTTACCCTGCTTCATCATGGCTATATGGTCTTTCTGCAATGGCTAAGCTTTGGCAGTTTCTTCGATTTTATCATTAAAGTAATTGCTACCACAGGTATCAGTATGTTGCTCATCATTACCGTGGAATTGCTTTTTCCCCGTAAGCTGAAATTCAGGACAAATACGGCCTGACAGTAGTTTATCCTTTTTCGCAGGTAGAAAATTTTCTTAAAACAAATTTTATTTTCAAATAGATTTGGAAACAGGCTTTTGTAATTCGTACTTTGTACATCGATTAACAAACTCTTTTTCCTCACCTCATATTTCATTGTTTGTAGCGTTCCATGTCTGTGTTTAACCAATCAAGAAGCCGTATCATTCGCATTATTTTCCTTATTGCTTTTGTGGTAATTATTGCTCAGTTATTTTACCTGCAGGTAATAGAAGGTAAATACAGGCAATTGGCTATGGACAATGCTGTTTTTGCCAAAGTAGTTTATCCCGAACGGGGGATCATTTTTGACAGAAAAGGCAAGGCTATCCTGAACAATACAATTATATATGACCTGATGGTCACCCCGGCAGAAGTAAAGGGAATTGATACGCTGGAGTTTTGCCGGTTGATTGGTATAGATACTGCTGAATTCAAAAAAAGGATACTGGAAGCCAGGTTTAAAAATACTGCGGTAAGACCCTCTGTTTTTAAAGGATTACTTACAAAAGAACTGCAGGCCCGATTTGAAGAGAACAGCTGGAAATACCCTGGCTTCAACCTGGTAGAGCGGCCTTTGCGAACGTATCCCTTTAATGCGGCAGCACATATCTTAGGATATATCCGGGAAGCTGATACAAAGGATATAGAGAAATCAGGTGATTTTTACCGGCAAGGTGATTATATCGGTAAAACAGGCCTTGAAGCATATTATGAAAAAGTGCTGATGGGACAGCGGGGGGTGCAGTACATGATCAAGGACAACAAAAACAGGCTGGTTGGTCATTACGAAAACGGGGCTTTTGATACAGCATCAGTAGCTGGTCGTGGATTACGAACTTATATAGATGTAGAATTGCAACAGCTGGCAGAAAGACTGATGTCGAATAAAGTGGGAGGATTGGTTGCGATTGACCCAAAGACAGGTGGTATTCTGGCAATGGTGTCCGGTCCCAATTTTAACCCTAATGACCTCACAGGTTCAGAGGGTAGCAAGAATTACAGCCGCATGGTGCTAGATGTTACTGGTCCTATGCTTAACAGGGCAATTGGCGGAAGATATGAACCTGGTTCTACTTTCAAACCACTTGGTGCATTGGTGGCATTGAATGAAGGAGTGATCACACCTTCCTATGGTTATCCTTGCGGAGGCAGGTACACATTATGCGGACACGGAAAACCTGCCTGTACCCATGCAGGCGGCGGGCATGCTGCCAATGTTCGTTTGTCTATTGCCAATTCCTGCAATGCTTATTATGCCCATATTTACCGCTTAACAGTTGATAATCCAAAGTATGGTAATGTGAAAAGTGGCTACCTTAAATGGAGAGAGTATATGAATACGTTTGGATTAGGTGTAAGATTGGGACTTGATCTACCAAATGAGAACCCTGGATTCATAGCTGATACATCTGTTTACAATAAAGAAAATGCAAATTACTGGACCTCCTGCACTAATCTTACCCTGGGTATTGGTCAGGATAAAATGCTGACAACTCCATTGCAAATGGCGAATGCAATGTGTATCGTTGCCAACAGGGGCTATTATTATACTCCCCATTTTGTAGAAAAAATAGATGGAGAGACAGAAGAAGATACCGTACTGATGAATAAGTTTCGGGTAAAGCATGATGTACTGACTCATATTCCTGATACTGCTTTCACGGCTGTAATAGAAGGTATGAATGATGTGGTAAAATTTGGTACCGCAAGAGTTGCGCAAATTCCAAACATCGATGTATGTGCCAAAACCGGGACGGCAGAAAACTATACAATCCTTGATGGCAAAAGAATCAAACTGCCAAACAATTCCATGTTTGTTTGTTTTGCGCCAAAGTATAACCCTAAAATTGCAATTGCTGTGTTTGTACAGAATGCAGGTTTTGGTGCTACCTGGGCTGGCCCTATCTCCCGTATCATGATTGAAAAGTACCTGAACGATACATTGATGACAAAAAGTAAAGCCGACCTGGAACGCATCGCTAATACCAATCTGATGCCGGCTTATTTTAAGAGACTTCAGTACAAGGAGGATTCTATAAGGGCTTACAACTGGTATAGGGATTATAAGGATAGTTCACTTATCAAAAGATTCCTCAAACTATCGGCTTCCGTTAATGAGCAAAAATCTGCTCCTCCGGCGAGAAAGATGCCGGAGCGGTCTAAAAAAGAAACTATGGCAGCGATAATGCCGAAAGAAAAAATATATCATAAACAGGCAAACCCTGCTGCTGCATGAGGCAATCAAATCCTGCCATATCAAAAGGAATTGACTGGAGCCTGGTATGGATATACCTGTTGCTGGTATCTATTGGTCTTACGGCCATTTTTGCTGCAACGTACAAAGAAGGTGATGCGGTGATTCAGAGTTTTATCAATTTTAAAACCGACTACAGTAAACAGTTTTATTTCTTTTGCTTCTCTGCCTTACTTGGCTTTTTTATCCTGTTGACAGATAGTAAGTTTTTTGCTGCCACGGCCAACCTGTTGTATGCGGTTGGCATTGTAATGTTATTGCTCGTTTTTCCTTTTCATTCTCCCATTAAAGGAACAGAGTCTATCATTAAATTAGGCGCATTCAACTTTCAACCTGCAGAGTTGTGTAAAATATTTGTAGCGCTGGCACTGGCCAAGTATTTGTCGAGGCCTGAAACAGATTTCACAAAAACAAGATCTCAGTTGATCGCAGCCGGAATCGCTTTGTTTCCTGCTGCACTTACTATTATGCAGAGTGAGACAGGCCTGGCCCTTGTTTATTTTTCTTTCTTTATAGTGATGTACAGGGAAGGGCTGCCTTCTATTGTTTTGATAATTGGGTTTTCAATAGCTGCACTTATAGTAGCGACAATAGTAATAGAACCCAATACGCTGGCCATCATACTTACTGCTATCGCTGCATTTATTATTTATTTATTCAGAAGACAGATCAAACGACGCCGTGATTTACTTGTTACAATACTGTTTCTATGGGCCTTATGTGTGGGTATTCAGCGGTTCGCAGTACCAATGATCTTTAAGAATGTGCTGCAGAAACACCAGGTAGAACGTATTTATGATCTTTTCGGGAAGGATAACCCTTACCTGGAAAAGGGAGAAGAGATAAGTGCAGAGGATGCAAAAAAGAAAAAGGAAAGCGGAAGCAGTTATAATGTAAGACAATCTAAGATTGCTATTGGAAGCGGACGTTTCTTTGGAAAAGGATTGCTGAATGCTACGCAGACCCGTTATGATTTTGTACCGGAACAAAGAACTGATTTTATTTTTTGTACTGTTGGTGAGGGATTTGGTTTTTTGGGGAGCATTATTTTGCTTGGCCTGTATCTTATTTTGTTATTACGAATTGTTACGATTGCGGAACGGCAGCGAAGTGTATTCAGCCGTTGCTATGCATATGGAGTAGCATCTGTATTCTTCTTTCATATGGCAATAAATATTGCCATGACAATCGGCCTTGCACCGGTGATCGGTATTCCCCTTCCTTTTATCAGCTATGGCGGAACCTCCCTTCTTACTTTTACTATCATGCTTTTTATTTTAATACGGCTGGATGCTGACCGGCAGATGGTATTGCGATGACAGAACCATTTGAATCAATTATCGTTATTTCGTAGTATGAAGATCATTCCCCTTTCTGAAGGCACATTTACTATTGATAAATCAAAGCTTTTTGTTCCTTTCGATGAGTCTGAACATAGTTTAAAGGAAAGACCTGCCGGCAGCTTGCTGGTGGAAATACAGCCCTTTGTCGTTATTACTTCAAAGGATATTTTATTGCTGGATACAGGACTGGGATTTGAAAAGAACGGAATTTTACAATTGCATCAAAACCTGATGGATGCAGGTATTAACCCGTCTGATATAACAAAAGTATTGATGACACACCTGCATAAGGATCATGCCGGTGCTGTAGGTATAGAAAGAGATGGCTTGGGTGCAAGGCTATCATTTCCGAATGCTGCTTATTATGTACAGCGGGATGAGCTGGCTTTTGCTTTTGAAAAAGGGTTCCCTTCTTTTATTACAGAGGAGTTAGAATGTTTAAAAAATTCAGAGCAGGTGGTTTTACTTAATGGTAATGGAATGATAGATGATTACATTAAATATGCAGTGACAGGAGCCCACTCGCCGTATCACCAGGTTTTCTGGATATCCGAGGATGATGAATCAATTTTTTTTGGCGGTGATGAGGCGCCGCAGCTGCAACAAATGAAGCACCGCTTTGTAGCCAAGTATGACTTTGATGGGAAAAAAGCAATGGAATTAAGGCAGCAATGGTGGGAGAAAGGAGAAAAAGAAAAATGGACTTTTCTCTTTTATCATGATGTTAAGCATCCTGTGTGGGAGTTCAAATAAAAAAGCCGGTTCTTAAGACCGGCTTCGTATACAGATAACAACCCATTTTAAAATTATAATGGCAACGACCTTATTCTGCCACGGATACCCTGACGTTTTTGCATCCTTTCTCTTTGAACATCCTGCAGTATTCTGATGAATTTTTCCTGGTGCTCATAAACCTCATTACTCCTCCTTTCACCAACTATCTCTTTAAATTCAATTCGGTACCGAAGGCGAAGATCAATGATCTTTTGCTGTAAGTCAAGTTTGGGAAGGGTTCTGTTTTCTCTTAGGGTAGTCCTCCATTCTTTAAAATACCGGAGGAAAACAGGAGTAAACCGCTCAGCTTCGTCTTTGTTAAGGTGCATTCTTTGCTGGATATACTCTCTCATTTTATCCCGAATCTTTTCGTCACCCTCGTCCTGAGCCAGAATGGAGGTAGTGGCAAATACACACAAACTCAGTATAAATAATATCTTTTTCATTTTTTTCTGATTAATTCATCAAGGTTTCATCAGAAGCAATATTGGTATCAGTATCATCTAATAATTCTGTATCATTTAGCAGGCTCTGTATTTCATTTTCCGGAATATCTTTTACCAGCTCTTTAATATCCTGGTTTTTTTCTACAGAAGCTATAGTGCCTTGTCCGGATTTCTCTTCCTGTGTTAATTGAATAAACTCATCAATTTTTTCAGTACTTACTTTTTTGGTATTAACCTTTACCCATTTGTATGAATCCGAATCTACAGATACCTTATCTCCGTACAAGAAAAAATATCCGGTAGTAACAATTATACCAGTCACTATGGCTGCAGCTGCAAAACGAATCCATTTACGACTGCCGAGTGATACAACTTTTGTTTTATTGGAAGCTCTTTTTTCACCCAGGTTTTCAAAATACCCGGCGGGTACTGAATAAGGCATTTCCTTTTTCAGGCCACTGAGTAAAGGTGAAAGAGTTTCTAACTCTTCTTTTGCTGACTGGCTACCGGTTGAAACAGAAGAGATCAATGATGTTTCTATTTCTTCAAAATACCCGGCAGGTACAGTATAAGGCATGTCTTTAGACAACTTGCTGAGCAAAGGAGATAAATAGGCTAATTCATCCACTGCATTTTCTGCCTCTAAAGCTCTGATTCTGCGAAGCACCTCCTCAACCAGTCCGTCAAAATATCCTGTCGGAGCAGAATAAATATTCCCCGGGGTATGTTCAGCCAGTTTGCTTTGCAATTCCCTTAGCTCTTGTAATATGTTGTCTCTCTGTGTCATTTTTACGTTAATTCAGACGTTTTCCGGTCCTCAAAGTTTAATGATTCAGCATGTAATCCTCAATTTTTTTAACCGCATGATGATAGCTGGCTTTAAGAGCTCCTTCGCTGGTTTCCAGTACCCGGCTCATTTCTTCGTAGGGCATTTCCTCATAATACCGTAAGGCGAACACAACTCTTTGTTTTTCAGGAAGTTGTTGAATGGCTAATTGTAATTTCCATTCTAATTTATTAGCATCGAAATGCTTGTCAGCTTTTATCCGGTTGCTCAGCCCGGTTTCTACGTCACTAAGGCTAACGGAAGCCTTTTTCTTCTGTTGCTCCAGGTAGGTCAGGCATTCATTAGTGGCTATCCGGTACAGCCAGGTGTACAACTGGCTGTCTTCCCTGAAATTTTCCAACCCATTCCAGACCCGGATCAGAACGTTCTGCAGCACATCATTCGCATCTTCATGCTCAACCACCATCCGTCGGATATGCCAGTAAAGTTTTTCCTGGTATTTTTTAATAAGGCTTGTATAGGCTTTTTCTTTCGTAACAGGGTTGCGAAACTGGACCAGTAATTCGCTATCAGAAGCAGTGGTTAATGACATTAGTTATCGGGCTTTGGGTGGCTTAGAATATTGGAGAAGCGGTTTGTTTAAACCACTTCAGTTATTAAAAATAAAAAAGCAGGTTCAATTTTAAAAGAACCTGCCCGAATACTTTAAAACAATCTGTTAACCATTATTTTTCCTGCTCATCACTTTCACGGCAGCAGCCACTATATCCGGAACATCCAGACCGTATTTTTTCAACAATTGAACCGGGGTACCACTTTCTCCAAATGTATCTTTTGTACCAATATATTCAATTGGAACCGGGAAGTTTTTTGCTGCTACTTGTGCTATAGCATCACCAAGACCGCCGATGATATTATGTTCTTCCGCGGTTACTACACATTTTGTTTTACGAATGGATTTTATCACGGCTTCTTCATCCAGAGGTTTAATCGTATGAATATTGATAACCTCTACACTTACCCCCTTCTCTTCTAACAATGCGCCGGCCTGGATAGCATTCCATACCAGGTGGCCACAGGCAAAAATGGTAACATCTGTTCCTTCGGAGAAATATTGAGCTTTGCCAATTTCAAAAGGCCTTTCTGAAGTAAAAATTGGCCATGCAGGCCGGCCAAAACGGAGGTAAACCGGACCTTCATATTCTGCAATAGCTTCGGTCGCAGCCTTTGTTTGTGCATAATCGCAAGGAACAATTACTGTCATGCCGGGCAGCATTTTCATCAACCCTATATCTTCGAGTATCTGGTGAGTGGCACCGTCTTCGCCCAATGTAAGACCAGCATGCGAAGCACATATTTTTACATTTTTATCACTGTATGCCACAGACTGGCGAATCTGGTCGTATACACGGCCGGTAGAAAAATTAGCAAAAGTGGTAGTATAGGGGATCTTGCCACCAATCGTCAAACCCGCAGCGATACCTATCATATTTGCTTCAGCAATGCCGCATTGGATAAAACGTTCCGGGAATTCTTTCATAAACTGGTTCAGCTTAAGGGATCCTGCCAGGTCTGCTGTTAATGCAACAATATTTGAATTTTTTCTTGCTGCTGCTACAATTCCGTCGCCAAAACCACTACGGGTATCCTTAGTTCCTGTTGATTGAATATCCTTTAATGACATTATTAAAATTTAAGTGTCGCAAAAGTAAGGGTTAGGGGTGAATGCTGTATCTCAAATCAATTCAATTCACCTGCCTGGCTGGAGAATACAGTTTCATCAGCTTTCAGTCGTTGTTCCCATTTCCAGGCAGTTGACATCATATCTTCCAGCGAGAACTTAGGCTCCCATCCAAGCACTTTCCTGGCCAGATCATTATTGGCATAAATTGCAATAACATCACCCGGCCTTCTTGCTCCAATTTCATAATTTAAACTGAGGCCACTTACTTTTTCGAATGCATGTATTGCTTCCAGTACTGTTACGCCATTTCCGGTACCCAGGTTGAACACTTCACATAAACCTTTATTCCTTCCTTCTTCCAGGTATTTCAGCGATAAAGTATGGGCATTGGCAAGATCACAAACATGGATAAAATCCCTTACACAGGAACCATCTCTTGTAGAATAGTCATTACCATAAACATACATTTTCTCTATTCTTCCAACAGCAGTTTGTGTTATTGCCGGGACAAGATTCTGTGGCTTACCAACCGGCATTTCACCGATAATAGCAGAAGGGTGGGCTCCTGCAGGATTAAAATAACGAAGCAGAATATGATGTGTACCAGAGCTTTTGGCAAATTCATTAATAATCTGCTCACTCATCTGTTTGGTATAACCGTAGGGCGATTCTGCCGGTTTTGGCGGAGTACTTTCTGTTACCGGTATCTGATCAGGATTACCATATACTGTACAGGAAGAAGAAAATACAAAATGAGGTATGTGAAACTCCTGTACACATTTCAGCAGGTTGATGAGAGAGGTAAGATTATTTTCAAAATACAGCAGTGGGTTTTCTACGGATTCACCAACTGCCTTGTAAGCAGCAAAGTGAATAATACCGGTGATATCATCATTTTCCTGGAAAATGGCAAACGTATCATCAAAGTTGCAAAGGTCAACTTTGTAGTTTTTTACTTTTTTGCCTGTTATCTGCTCAATCCCTTTCAGGATATTGGGGTTTGAACGGGAATTGTTATCGACGGAAATAACATCATATCCGTTTTCTATCAGGTCAACAAGTGTATGTGAGCCGATATAACCGCAGCCGCCTGTTACAAGTATTTTAGCCATAAAAAATCCCGACAAAAGTCAGGATTTATTTTAGAAAAATCAGGTATTAAATTAAAATAGCCTGGCAATCTGATACACTCCTGCTGCCAGCAAAGCACTGATAGGAATAGTAAGTACCCATGCCCAGATTAGGTTGATCGTTACTCCCCATCTGACGGCAGATAATCTCTTTGTAGCACCTACTCCCATAATGGCACCTGTGATGGTGTGGGTGGTACTTACAGGAATCTTCAAGGCTTCAGTAATGAAAAGGGTCAATGCGCCGGCAGTTTCTGCAGCTACTCCCTCAAAAGGAGTGACTTTGGTGATCTTGGTGCCCATAGTCTTTACAATCTTCCAGCCACCACTCATGGTGCCGAGCCCGATTGCAGCATAACATGCAATAGGTACCCAGTCAGGCATTTGTTTGAAATCAGTAATTGTACCGCCAGCTATTAACGCAGCTGTAATGATTCCCATTACTTTTTGCGCATCATTACCACCGTGCCCAATACTGAATGCGGCTGATGAGATCAATTGTAACCTTTTAAACCACTGATTTGCTTTATGTGCATTCAGATTGCTCAGGTAAAGAGAAAAAGAAGCCATTACGAGCAAAATGAAGGATAACAGGATCCATTTGAAATTTTTCGAATAAAAAATGACCTGGCTGATATAATTTTCATAATGTGTTTTTTTCGCCAGCACCTCTTTATTAAACTCAAGACTAATAGCGAGAAAAATGATAACGAAAATTATCACACAAACGGAAAATATTTTTGATGTCCAGCCTTTTTTAAAGGAGCTTAAGAACCATAAAGACATAATGAAGGCCATCACCATACCAATGAGGGGCGCCAGGAAAATAAAACTGGCGGTTCTGATAATGATAGATGAATTAACTGCCTCAAATCCTCCTGCTGCAATAGCTGCGCCGGCAAAACCGCCGATCAGTGTGTGTGAAGATGAAGAAGGAATGCCCAGCCACCATGTCAACAGGTTCCAGGCTATGGCTGCTATTAGGCCGGAAAAAATAACGACCATCATATTACCTTCCAGTATATGATCAGGCTTTACTGTTTTAGCAACAGTATCAGCAACGCCATGGTCTTTGAAGATAAAGAAGGCTATAGAATTAAATACTGCAGCCCACAAAACTGCCTGGAAAGGAGTAAGTACTTTGGTAGACACTACAGTGGCAATAGAATTGGCCGCATCGTGAAAGCCGTTGATATAATCAAATATCAGTGCTAGAGCTATGATGGTTATGAGAAAAGGTGTCATAAATATTAGTCAGATGATGGAGTAATAGCTGGTGCTTATGCGTATTTGATGATTATTGACTCTATCACATTACTGGCGTCTTCACATTTATCAGTAACAATCTCCATTACCTGGTATATTTCTCTTTTTTTGATTACTTCTTTGGCATCTGGCTCCGTAGCGAACAGTCTTTCAATACTCATATCAAAAATATCGTCTGCCTGGTTTTCAATGCTGTTTATTTTCACCAAAGCCTCGGTGATATTGCGCATATTTTTCATATCCCGCAGTTCAGTTACCGCAATTTTTACCTGCTGGCAGCTTTGTTCAATTAACTCAGAAAATTTCTGCATTCCCATATCATTAGGATTTACCCGGTAGAAATTGATCTTTTTGGCAGAAGCATAGATATAGTCAGCAATATCATCCAGCGAAGTGGCCAGGTAGTGAATGTCTTCCCTGTCAAACGGGGTAATGAAATTACGGCCGAGTTCAGTGAACAGGTTGTGGGTCAGTTCATCATTGGCATGTTCCAGATCTTCGATCTGTATGATCAGGGCAGCTCTTTTATCAAAATCAGGTTCCGCTACCACATCTTTGAGCTGGGAGCCCATTTTGGATACGTTGTCAGCTACTTTTTCGAATAATTCATAAAATACCTTGTTCTTCGGCATGAAGATCTTCAGAAAAGAATTGAGTCCGGCCATAGTGTTTATTTTAGTTTCGGTTCCGGTTATATGCCGGATGACGATGGTTTGCGAAAATACCGGGTAGTTAAGAGGGGGTAGCGGGGGTCGGAAGAATTAATAATAACTTAATATATAAATAAAATTAGGGTAACAATTCAATAACAAAGACTTTATATTGCAGCAATTTTAAGCATATATCATGTTTTCGGCAAAACAACTGCTGTTAAAGTACCTGTTATCTTCGCTTTTCGCCTTTTTCTTTTTTCTGAGCAGTTATTCTCAGCGATACCTTTCTGATATTGATTCTTCTTTCTTTATCAAGGATACTGTCAGGCCGGTCATAAAGCGATTCGAAAATCTGCGTATTACCGGGTATATCCAGCCGCAGTTTCAAAGGGCCCAATCAGACGGCGCTCCCTCATATACAGGGGGTAATTTTTCAGCATTCTCCAGCAGCCGGTTTATGCTTCGCCGGGCAAGGGTGAAGATCGACTATGTGATGCCTTCAAAATTAAAATATCCCCGGGCACTTTTCTCCTTTCAGATAGATGCTACTGAAAGAGGGGTAATTGTGCGGGATATGTTTTTAAAGCTATTTGAAACTAAGCGAAATCTTTTTTCTTTAACAGCCGGGTTGTTTGCCCGCCCGTTTGGATATGAAGTCAACCTTTCATCTGCATTCAGGGAAACACCGGAAAGAGGCAGAATGTCTCAGATATTAATGCCCTCTGAAAGAGATATCGGGGTAATGGTATCACATGAACCACAGGAAACGAAGCGACAGCGATCTCGATTTAAATTTGATCTTGGATTTTTTAACGGGCAAGGATTATCCGGTACGACAGATTTTGATAGTCATAAAGATCTTATTTCAAGAATGTTTGTACGGCCCTTTACCAATCAAAAGATCGAGTTGTCAGGAGGGTTGTCTTACCTGAGGGGTGGATGGAAGAATGGAACCAGGTACGTATACGAAAGCGGAATTGCCGCTAATGGAGATCATATATTTATTATAGACTCCTCTGCGTCAAATCTTGGAAGATCTTCACCCCGGCATTACTATGGCGCCGATTTTCAATGCAAGTTTCGGCATAAATGGGGGGAAAGTGAATGGAGAGCCGAGTATTGGTTTGGAACTCAACCAGGCACGACTGTTTCCACCAGTAATCCGGGAACTCTGCCAACATCAAATGGTAACCCTGTTCCCACTTATGTCCGGCATTTTGATGGGATATTCTTACTCTTTTTGCAGAATATTATTACTGCCGATCACCAACTGATGATAAAGTATGACTGGTATGATCCAAACATAAAAGTATCCAAGCTGGAAATTGGCAAACCAGGTACTAACCTTACCATAGCAGATATAAAATTTTCAACTTTAGGTATCGGTTATTCTTATCACCTAAACCCCCAGACCAAACTCATCCTGTATTATGATATTGTGAAGAATGAAACCACCCAAATGACTGGCTATTCTGCTGATCTGAAGGATAATATTCTGACCTGCCGCCTTCAATTCCGGTTCTAAAGCCGCACTTAACATTCCGGTAACATTCCCATCATAATTGGTTAACATGGGGGTAACATACCAGTAATGTAGCGGACACAACTTTGCCGCAAATAACCATGTATGTATTTCAGGCTGCGATTATTGTTAAGTGTATTGTTGCTCACTGCTTTTGTATCTCTGCATGCCCAATCAATAAAACTTTCGGGTAAGGTTGTTAACAAAAAAAATGAACCACTGCAGGGAGCTACAATTGTTATCAGCGGTGCCGGAAAGCAAGTACAGGCTGATGTGGAAGGAAAGTTTTATGTAACACTTGAGGCAGGTAAAAAATATACCATCACTGTTTCTAATACCGGCTATCAGACCAAAGAAATAACTGATGTAGATGTAACGGCTAACCAGGATAATTACCTGGAGATTGTTTTGGAAGATAAGTCAAGCCTTGAGGGGGTGACGATCAGAACATCATCCAGAAGACAAGAGAATACGACTGCCCTTCTGACTTTTCAAAGAAGTAACACAGCCCTTTCCAGTGGTCTGGCTGCAGACTTTATCCGCCGTACGCCTGATAAAAATACAGGGGAGGTCTTGAAAAGAGTAAGTGGTACCAGTATACAGGATAACAAATTTGTTATTGTCCGTGGCTTAAGCGACAGGTATAATTCTGCTTTGATCAACAATGCACAGCTGCCAAGTACAGAGCCTGATAAAAAAGCATTTTCATTTGATGTGATTCCTTCTACACTTATTGATAATATTATCATTAATAAAACAGCCACACCAGAATTGCCGGGAGAGTTCGCAGGCGGATTGATACAAATAAATACTAAGGATGTACCCACCAGGGATCTGCTTAGTGTTGGTGTAAGCTGGGGCTTCAATACTCAATCAGTGTTCCAGGATTTTATCAGCAATGAGAGGAATGCGAATGACTGGCTCGGTTTTGATGACAGAACAAGGGGATTGCCTAAAGGCTTTCCTACTTCTGCACAGGCTTACAGGGCATTAGGGGGTACTACTACCGGTATTCAGCAGCAGATTGAATACAGCAAGTTGTTTAATAATGATGTATACAACGAAAAAACCACTACAGCTCTACCTTCACAAACTTACAGTCTCACCTGGGGAACAAGCAAGAAATTTAAAAATGGCGGCACATTGGGCAATATACTATCTGTTCAATATCGCAACAGTATGCTGAAATATGATGTGGAAAGAAGATTACATGAAGATGATGGAGATGTACTGGTGCAGTTATTTGATGAACAGAACAGATATAGTGTAAATGTTGGTGCTCTTGCCAATATTTCTTATGTGAAGGGAAGACATAAAATTTCTTTCAAGAATTTATTTAACCAGCTGTTTGAAGATAATTATTATACCCGTGGTGGTGTTAGTAATGACCGTATCCAGGATATCAATTTCCGTTCTTCAGTACTAAACCAGCGTTCATTATACAGCGGACAAATTGAAGGCAACCACCAACTGACCAATAGTGGTATCAAACTGATGTGGAATGGCAACTTTGCCTATAACTGGAAGTCACAGCCAGATCTACGCACTTCGGCTTATTTCCGTGGAAAAGGAACCAATGATCCTTTTGAATTTAACGATGACGACACCCGTCGCTTTTTCAGTGACCTGAAGGATTATAGCTACGGCGCTACAGGAAGCCTGACCATTCCATTTGTTTTCAAGAAACAAAAGCAAACATTCAAGGCCGGAGGGTCAACTTTAATCCGTATCCGTGATTTCCGCAGCCGCATTTTCCGCTATGAACCGGCGAATGTATCTCAGTTTGACGCAACTAAGAACCAACTTCCTTACAACCAAATATTCGCCCAGGAAAATATAGCACTGGATGGATTTAAGATCCTCGATTTTACCAATAACCAGGATAAATATTTTGGTGTGTCTGTACTGAACGGTATGTATGGCATGTTCGATAATAAGTTTGGAGAGCAAGTACGGCTGGTATGGGGTGTAAGAGTGGAAAACTTCCAGCAGTTTCTTACTACAAGAGATGTGACGGCTAAAAGAGTAGTAGTAAATACAGAAAAATGGGATGTGCTTCCTTCTTTCAACTTTACACTTTCTCCCAATAATAAACACAGTATACGGGTAGCGGGCAGCCGCACAGTAGCCAGACCGGAATTCAGAGAGATCGCACCTTTCTCTTTCTTTGATTACGAAGTGAACTATGCAGTAAATGGAAATCCGGATCTGAAAAGAACTTCCATTCTCAATGGGGATGTTCGTTATGAATTTTATCCCAAAGGTGGTGAAGCAATCACTATCGGCGCCTTTTACAAAAACTTTGATGACCCGATTGAACTACGACTGAATCCTTCGAGTGTATTGGACAGACGTAACTATGAGTATACCAATGCTGACAAGGCTTACTCAATCGGTGCTGAATTTGAAGTAAGAAAAAATCTTGATTTCCTAAGTAAATCACTGGAGAATTTCAGCGCCTTTATCAATCTTACTTATATCTATTCAAAGGTTACTCTTGCTTCTACTTCCGGAACCGGCAGTGCTACTACTTCTAACCGTCCTTTACAAGGGCAATCTCCTTACCTGGCCAATTTGGGGTTACAGTATAACAGCAAGAAGGGCGGATGGAATGGTTCGTTGCTGTACAACAGGATCGGTCAGCGGCTGGCACTGGTTGGAATAAATGACCTGGGTTTCCCGGATATATATGAAAGACCCCGTGACCAGGTAGATCTGCAGATCGCCAAAAAAATATTCAAAGACAGGGGTGAATTGAAACTTACTTGGGCAGATATCCTGAACCCCGCTTATTATTTCTATGAGAATGTGGACAGCAAGAAAGCATACAGCGGTGGTAATGACAGGTTGTTCTACTCCTATACACCGGGTTCAACCATTTCAATTGGTTTCACCTACGATTTCAATGTTGGAAAAAAATAACTCTACAATAAATAACTAAAACAAAAACACAAAACAAAAATTATATGAAGAAGATTCTTTTCGGTGCACTGGCTTTTATAGCGCTTTTCAGTACACCCTCTTGTGTGAAGGTGAATTTTGATGAAGGAGAGGTAATTACTCCTGCACCCGACCCTACCAGTAATGTTATCACAGGGGTTATTTCCTCCAGTAAGTTTTATGCAAAGGGAAAGTGGGTGTTGAAAGGATATGTGTATGTAACAGAAGGTGCCACTATTACTTTTGAAGCTGGTTGTGTTGTTCAGAGTGATATTACAGAGAAGGGTGCGCTGATCATTGAAAGGGGCGCCAAGCTGATTGCTTCCGGAACAAAAGATAACCCGATTGTATTCACCAGCGGAAAAGCTGTTGGATCAAGAGCACCCGGTGATTGGGGTGGTATTATTTTATTAGGTAAAGCGCCAACCAATCGTCCGCTTGACCCGGCTCCAACTATCGAAGGTGGTGTAGGCCGCCAGTACGGCGGAATTGATCCGCTGGACGAAAGTGGTATCCTGCGTTTCGTTCGTATTGAGTATGCAGGTATTGCAGCAGAACCCGGATCTGAAATAAATGGGTTAACCTGTGGTGGTGTTGGTTCAGGCACTATTATCGAGAACGTACAGGTTTCTTTTGGAAATGATGATGCATTTGAATTCTTTGGGGGTACCGTAAATGCCAAGAACCTTATCGCTTTTGCAACAGCGGATGATGATTTTGATTTCGACTTTGGGTATAGTGGAAAAATTCAGTTCGGTATTTCTATGCGTAAACCGGATTTTGTTGATGCAGGTGATGCCGGAAACGGTATTGAGTGCGACAATGATGGTAGCGGAACCAACGCAACTCCTGTTACAAAACCACAATTAAGCAATTTTACTTTTGTGGGACCAAATGATGCGACCGGTACAGCAGCCAATCATAATTATTCAAACCGCTGGAGAAGAAGAACACAGTTTATTCTTCGCAACTCAATCCTGATCGGGCATCCTGATGCAGGCTTCTCCATGGAATCTGATGGCACACTTAATGATTATTACGTAAATAATATTTCAGAATTCAAGAATAACCTGGTTCATGCCACTGCTAATGTGTACCGCTCAGGTAATACTGCTATTGCTACCGCAGCACAGATCCAGGCAAAGGCTGAAAGTGAAGGTTGTGTTACTCTGGCTACATCAGCAGCAGCTCAGTTAACCAGTCCTTTTTACTCTACCACACCTAATTTTTTACCTGCGACCGGCTCACCTGCATTAAGCGGTTCAAGTTTTACCGGTATGAATGCTTTCTTTACTGCTACTACTTACCGTGGCGCTATGGGAACTACAGACTGGACAGCTACCTGGACCAACTGGGATCCGCAGAACAAGGCCTATTAATCTTTAGATACAGAATAACTGAATACGTCCTGAATTTTCAGGACGTTTTTTTTACTGAAATTTGAGATGCTAAACAAGTTACTTATGAACAGGTTATTTCTTTTTACCATAACTATTTTACTGCTTACAGTGGCATGTAAGAATAATGCAAAAAAGAACATGATGTCAGAAATGAACAGCTGCGACAGTGCTGTGATCATGTATTACCATACACCGGGTAATCCCCGCTTTTTTAATATGGTGAAATTAAAAGACAAAAAATCACTTTCCGTAATTGCTGCTGATGCGAACGGCAAAGTAATAAAGAGCAAGGATACCTGTACCTCACAGGGAAAGATATATTTCTATGGAAAAGGCGATGCGGTGTATGTTACTTATTTTTCCCGTACTGATGAGTGCAGAACATTTTCCTTTATTAAAACCGGGGAAAAGTATTTTACCCGTATGAACTCCGAAGCAAAAGAATTGCTTGATACATTACAGTGGCTGGCAAAAGAACCTGTTGTTGTAAGTCAGTAATGAGAGAGATCAGTTGCGTGGGGTGTAAGCATAAGCCACTTCATACACCTTTTTGTTCAAGCCAGGTATTAATTGTCCCAGTTTTAAATCCTGTTTCTGCGGAGTGGGTTCGCAAACAGAATATTTTTCACCATTATAGATGATAGGTGTGCCAACCGGTTTATCAAACCTTACCGCAATGGTAACATGTTCCGGGAAGGCCAGTACTATCATCGGCAGATTATAGATCTCCTTTACCAAGCAAAAGAACAGGGCTGCCCTGTCGTCACAATCACTTTGTTCATACAGGAGTGTTTGTTCAGGGCTCAGTCTTTTTTCATTTCCAAACTGCCTGCTGTCAGGCTCAAACAAAAATGCATAACGGGTGAAGCGCATCAGGAAATCGATGCCGTTTTTTTGGTTCATTCCTTTGACATGTTTTTTCAGGTCGGGAATCAGTGAGCTGTAGGTTTCTTTGCTGAGGGGAATATTAAAGTAAGATTCATAATCAACCACCGGGTAGTTGGCAAAAATTGTTTTTATCTGCGGGTTCAGCCTGAGTTTGAAATGATAATCCAGCTCGTTATAGTTGAAGCTGATCTCTTTTTCCTGGTAATCTGTTTTATTAAAATCGGGCAGATGTGTCACTTTGTACGAAAACCCTTTCACAGCGCCGGGCACAGGTATGATTACTTCTGTAAATATCTCTTTTTCAAAATTGATGATTCCGTAGTCATGATAGTTCAGGCATATATACTGCTTGCCATTACGCAGGCGGCCCGGTATATTATAGATGTTCTCATCTGTTTGTACGTAAAATAATATCCTGTCTGCTTTTATACTCAGTATTGCATCATATCCTGAACCAGTGAGCAGAAACCATTTATACAATGTGTAGCGGTGATAATTGGCGGCTTTAGGACTTATATGCTGAGCCGTTTTCCGGATCAGCTGGTAGTAGAGCCAGTCATCCAGCCGGTATTGTTCTTTGTATTGCTGCAATGCTTTTATAAGCGATGAATAATCTCTGGTTACCATGGTTTGGTAGAAACCCTGAACTGTTTTTTCTGACAATGAGGCAGTAAAATCGACAAATAAGGATTGTTCAAAAGGGAGGTTTACCGGTTCGCCATAAAAGTCAAAATTGATAGAGGCTTCCGTCTGCCGGGCTTCGGATGAGGCGGGGGCCAGGCAGGCAGCCAGCAGGAGTGATAATATGTAAAGCTTTGTTTTCATACAGGCTCTGTATAAAGCTACAAAAACTTAACAATAAGGTAATATTAAATTTTTCATTTCTCAATAATTACCCCTAATCCGTTGTTTTAATCAGTAATTATTAATTAATGCGCTCGTAACAACCCGGTAATAATGATGAATGAATTTTACAGCAGTTCTTAGTCCGGTTACAAATGGCGTTAGTAAGGATCGCCGGTGGAAAATTCTCATGCAGTTGCCACCCTGGTACGTTCTGTACAGGGTGGTTTTTTATGCGGCTGACTTATGCTTAATAAATTTCTCTCAGAAGTATTTCTTCATCTTTCTGCTCTGCTACAGGGAGCGAAAAGACATATTCAAGTGATTTGGCAATACTATCTGAATAGTCTTTTCGAATAACTGGCGAACTTTCCATCCAGCTATCGAAATGTGAAGTAAAATTTTTATCGATTGCAGGCAGGCATGTAATACCCAGTTTTGTAAGGGCAGCGGCATTAGATTCCTGTTCATACTGGCCGCTGATGGGGATAGCGAGGATTTTTTTTCCAAGATGAAGCGCTTCCGCAGGAGTTTCAAAACCGGCGCCGCAGATTATTCCGGAACAGGTGATAAGGCTTTTATTGAACATGCCTTTGTTGACGGGTATAAAACGGATATTTTCTTCTTGTCTTATTCTATCTGTTTCTCTTGAGAAAATTTCAAACTGAATGCCGGGGAAAGCCTGAAAAATTGATTTAAGTTGTGGTTCGCAGTAAGATGGCAGGTAAACAGTAATATGATTACCGTCTGATGGCTCTGCCTGCAGTATTTCATTTTTTATAACAGGTCCAAAAATAAAATCGTCGTAGGATTCAAAATGAAGCCCTGCATGATATGTTGCTTTTATGTATTGTTTCAGCAGGTATTCTCCGGTTATACTTTTTTTATCGGGCCTGGGAGTATGTGGCGACTGAAAGCTGGCCTGGTGGCCAAAATGAACAGAGGGTATTTTTTTGCGGACACAGGCTGCTGATGTGATGTAATCGAAATCATTCAGGATAAGATCATATTTTTCTACCGGCAGATCCCGGATCTCCTGTTTTACCCTCAATGGTTGAATTTTTTTGATCATCTGCCAGTAATCCAACCCACCCTTGCAATTATAGTAAAGGCTGATGCCTTTGCTGCGGTATTTAATCGGGGCATCAAGTTGAAGATTACTGTTATCTCCGCTCAGAAAGATATCAACCGTTCCATATTCCTGCAAATACGGGAGTAAGGTCATCGCCCTGCTGATATGCCCGTTACCGGTAGCCTGAACTGCGTAGAGTATTTTCATTTTGCATTTATTAATGAAGGGAATTAATAAATAGGCCGATCTCATCCGTTATCACACTCAACGTAGGTATCTTTTTATTCATTTGTATAATATTCGCTCCTGTAAACTCTTTTTCATCATATTGATAGATAGTCCATTCATTATTTGTGAACTCAAGAGAAGTGAGGTTCTCGATCCAGTCACCGCTATTTAAGTAGATTACCGTCCCGTTCTTTGTTTCTATTAATTTCTTTTGCGGCTGGTGTATATGACCGCAGATCACATAATCGTATCCTTTTTCGATGGCCAGTTCTGCTGCAGTTTGTTCAAAATCTGCAATCCAGCTCACGGCTTTCTTTACACTGTTTTTTATTTTCTTGCTGAAACTCATTTTTGGCCGACCCAATTTTTTCAGCCACCAGTTGATGAAACGATTGCAGAGTATCAGCCAGTCGTAACCAAAGCCTCCCAGTTTGGCAATGATCTTTGCACTGCCTTTGGTGGTATTGTCAAATACATCACCGTGGAATACCCATGTCATTTTTCCATTGATCTCTACCACCAGTTTGTCCACCAGCTGAAAGTTGCTTAGCTGAATGCCGCTGTAGCGGCGAAGCATCTCATCATGATTGCCTGTGATGTATACTACTCTTGTGCCATTATCAAGAAGATTCATGATCTCTTTTATTACCTGGAGGTGAGATGGAGGGAAATAACGTTTGCTGAACTGCCAGCCATCAATTATATCTCCATTCAGAACGAGAAGGCGTGGCGAAATACTTTGCAGGTAATTGACAATTTCTTTTGCATGGCAACCATAGGTGCCAAGGTGCAGGTCTGAAATGACGGCAACGTCAAGATTTCTTTTTTTCAATGTGTACAGAGGTTTTACAAAATACGTAAAGAGTTATTACCTGAATGCGAAGAATGATTTAAGAAATTGTAATCAATATGTGATGTAATCATTAATACATACTTGCTGGTGTATATATTATTCAAATGTTACCAGGCAAAAAATTATTGAACTATTCATTTTTCGATAACTATTCGTTTATCTCTTCTTAAGATCAACTTCATATACCTGTGTCAACTTCGCTTCTCCAATGGATAGGTTAATAAACTAAAACAACTTTCTTATGTCAGTAAATCAATTTTTAAAATCCGGAAGGCCTGCTTTATTTTTCATTATCAGTATACTTTTCTCCTGTCTCTTATTTGCTCAAAAAGTAACGAACGGGAAAGTAATATCTGCGGATAATCAACAACCAATGGCAGGGGTTACTATCACTGTCAAGGGAACTGGTGTAATGGCTACTACAGATCAGTCAGGGTTATTTAGCATCATTGCTTCTGATAATGATGTATTAATTATCAGTAATGTCGGTTTTATCAGCAGGGATGTAAAAGCTTCAGAAGCACATTCAATTATTCTTGAATCTGAAACTAAGAGTATGAGTGAAGTGGTAGTAACGGCTTTAGGTATAAGGAAGGAAACCAAAAGGTTGGGCTATTCTGTGCAGGAAGTAAAAGGCTCAGATCTGCTGAAAGCAAGGGAACCCAATGCAATTAATGCATTGGTGGGTAAAGTTGCGGGACTTTCCGTAGGTGCTTCAACTGAAATACTCGGCAGGCCCCAAATTTTGTTGCGTGGAAACAGCGTCAATTTCTTTGTAATAGATGGAGTGCCTATTAATTCAGACACCTGGAACATCAGCCCAGATGACATCGAAAGTTATTCAGTATTAAAAGGCCCTACAGCTGCGGCATTGTATGGTAACAGGGCAATCAATGGTGCAATAATTATTAATACAAAAAAAGGGTCAAAGGATAAAAGAGGATTTAGTATAGAGTTTAACTCCAGTACCATGTTTGAAAAGGGATATAACGCATTACCAAAAGTGCAGGATGAGTATGGACCCGGTGATCATGGTAAGTATTCATTTGTAGATGGAAGAGGAGGTGGGTTGAACGATGGAGACTATGATATCTGGGGGCCAAAATTTGAAGGCCAGCTGATAGCACAGTATGACAGCCCGATTGATCCTGCAACAGGATTACGTACAAAAACTCCCTGGATTGCCAGAGGGAAAGATAACCTGAGCCGGTTTATACAGACAGGGTTGTTAACTACAAACAGTATTTCTGTTTCTTCGAGTTCAGAGAAATCCGATCTCCGTTTCTCTTTGTCTAACACCTATCAGAAGGGGATAGTGCCCAACACAAAACTCAACGGGTTTAACTTTAATACATTTATCGGGCATAATTTCTCACCTCGCCTTCGTTTTGAGGCCAATGTAAATTATAACAGGCAGTCTACTCCCAATGTCCCTGACGTTAATTATGGGCCCAACAGTATGATATATAACATTACTATCTGGGGTGGTGCAGATTGGGATATTGATGATATGAAAAATTACTGGCAACCGGGTAAGGAAGGTGTTCAGCAGATATATGCAGAATACCAGCGATACAATAATCCCTGGTTCCTTGTGAAAGAATGGTTAAGAGGCCACCATATGAACTACCTCAACGGGTATGCGAGCCTTAACTTTAAAATCAATAAAAACCTTGAATTACTTGGCCGGACATCTGTATCAACGTATGATCTTTTGCGTACTGAGAAATTTCCTTATTCTGCTACAAGCTATGGTCGTGAAGAGGCAAAAGGAGATTACAGGGAAGATATCAGAAAGCTTTTTGAAAATAATACTGAACTGTTGCTGAAGGTTAACAAGAAGTTTTTCAATAACGATTTTAGTGTGTCTGGCCTTGTGGGCGGCAATGCCCGTAATATGCGTTTCAATTCAAGTTATGTTACAACCGATTACCTGAATGTGCCTGGTATTTACACATTTGCAAATTCCCGCAATCCTGTCAAAGCCTCAAATTTTACATCAGAAATGCTGGTGCTGAGTGCTTACTCTTCTGTTGATATTTCTTACAAGAACTACATAAATGTCGGCGCTACTATCCGTTGGGATAAATCATCAGCAATTCCTAATAGCAAGCCAGGTACTTATCCATCAGTTTCTGTAAGTACTGTATTGTCAGATTACATGAAAATGCCTGCTGCTTTATCGTTTCTTAAACTGAAAGGCTCTTTTGCCAGTGTAAGGGATGGCGGTACCCAGGCTTATATCGGCCCATCATCATATCCAATTGGGTATGGTGCTGCATATACCACTGCTTATGACGGACCAAGCTACAGCCTGGTAAGCAAAGTGTATAGTACAAGATTAGATTATAATAATACCAGTGCGGCCTATTACACAGATAATTTATATGATGATATTGCAACTGCCAACAGGACCAACTACGAGGCAGGGTTGGATATCCGGTTCTTGAAAAACAGGATAGGTTTGGATGCTGTTTACTTCACTTATATTGATGGCCCGCAAATTTTCCGTAACCCTATTTCACAGTCTACAGGTTATACCTCTTTATATATTAATGCAGCGAAGTATGCTACCAAAGGGTTTGAGTTTACTATTAATGGCAGCCCGGTGAAAACAAAAAGTGGTTTTTCATGGGATGTGTTATTGAACTGGTCTACTTACAAACAAACTTATCTTGAATTACCTGCGGATTCAATATTGGTAGGACAGATATATGTAAAAGAAGGAGACAGGCTTGATATGTACCAGGGTACTGCTTATGCCCGCACCCAGGATGGTCAAATTATTAATGACGGAGGAGGCCGTCCTATAGTTCTACCAAAGAACCAGATATTGGGTTATTCAAATCCTGATTGGGTTTGGGGACTTACAAATAAGTTTAACTACAAGAATATTTTCCTGACCGTTCAGATAGACGGAAGAGTAGGTGGAGAAATGGAAAATTATATCCGTCGTCAAACATTCCGCGGTGGTCGTCATATTGAAACTGTTCAGGGAGCTATGGGCGATGCCCGTTACCAGGATTTCCTTGGTGTGAAGTCATGGGTAGGTGAAGGTGTTGTTATAACTGCCGGCACACCTATTTATGATCCGGTAACCGGTCAGATAACCAATTACAAGGATCTCACTTTTGCGCCCAACGGTACAAAAACATATTTGCAGGATTATATCAGCCGTTACAATTCTACAGCGGAAGGTAACCTGATGAGTAAAACATTTGCGAAACTAAGAGAGATAACACTGGGTTATAATATTCCTTCAAAAGTTCTTGGCAAGTCTTTTATCAAAAATGCATCAGTATCGTTTGTAGCCCGTAATCTCTTCTATTTTGCGGATAAGAAAAATAAGGATGTGGATATTGATCAATATGCTGGAAGTCAATCATCCAGCAGTCTTCAATCACCTACTGTAAAAAGATTTGGATTCAACCTTAACCTTGTTTTCTAAGAAACATTCAACAACAACTCAAAACTGATTATATGAAAAAGTACATACTAACTTTCACAGCAGCAGTGATCTTATTCACTTCCTGTAAAAAAAAGTTTGAAGATCTTGAAAGTAACCCCAATCTTCCCGAGAGTGTACCAGCAGCACTGGCATTGAATGGCATTGAAACCAGCATGGCCGGTTTTCAACGCCCCTGGAACCTGGAACAACGCTGGAACCAGTTTGCCTGCTGCAATTATAATTACTACGGCAACCAGGAGTATAACTGGAGCGGGGCGTCTTTATTTTATACAACATTGAAAAATGTTATAAAGATGGAAGAGGAAGCAAAGGCAGGCGGTGGAGGAGATGTAAATCCCTACTCTGCTTTGGGTAAATTTTTCAGGGCTTATTTCTTTTATGAAATGACGATGAGGGTAGGTGATCTGCCGATGAAAGAGGCATTAAACGGAATAAATAATCTTACCCCAAAGTATGATACGCAAAAAGAAATATTCATACAGGTAATTAAATGGCTGGAAGAAGCCAATACAGATATAACAGCACTTATTGCTTCTGCGAATAATACCTTGTTAGGTGATTATTTCTTTAATAATGATTTGCGGAAATGGCAAAATGTCGTAAACACATTCCGCCTCCGGGTACTCATCAGCCTGAGTAAAAAAAGCGGTGATGCCGATCTGGCATTAGGGTCATCTTTTTCTGCTATCATGAGTAATAAACCAAAGTACCCGGTAATAGAGAGTATGAATGATAACCTGCAGTTTGTTTGGGTTAATCCATTCAATAAATACCCGATTAACCCTGATAACTTTGGATTTGATGCAACCCGTTACAATATGTCTTCTACTCATATTGGCCTGCTGACCTCTCTTAAAGATCCCCGAGTCTTCGCAGTAGCTGACCCCGCAGGTTCACAGCTTAAAGCTGGCCTCTTGCCATCTGATCATGATGCGTACGTTGGTGCAAGCCCGGCTGAAGATCTTGCTGACATGTCAACTAAAGCGGGATTTGATAATGGCCCGGGTTTTACACCGGGTAAATATTCATTTTATGGCCGCTACCGTTATTACCGTACTTACACAGCAGAGAATACTATCTTGATCGGATATCCTGAATTGTGTTTCAATATTGCTGAAGCGATCAATCTTGGTTGGATAAGTGGAAATGCAGAGGAGTGGTATATAAAAGGAATAAAGGCTTCAATAGGGTTTTATGGGATTAAAGATGGAATCAATGATTTTTATTATCTAAAACCTGGTGGTAAGGTAACTGAAAGTGCTGATTATATAAACTATAAAGTAACCTTTGTATTCAATGACTATTACAGCCAGCCTGCTGTAGCGTATGCCGGTAATAATGCCACTGGTAGGAACCAAATACTCAATCAGAAGTATCTTGCTTTTTTTCAAAACTCAGGATTTGAAGCATATTATAACCAGCGTCGTACAGGAGTTCCTGTTTTTGCGCAGGGTGGCCCGGGAACAGGTAACAGCGGTCAGATACCGAAGAGATTTCAGTACCCCGGTACAGAAAGAACTACCAATCCAGCTAACCTGGCAGAAGCATTGCAAAGACAGTTTGCCGGACAGGATAATATAAATGCAGCAATGTGGCTGATCCAATAAATATTTCGAAATAGCATAGCAGCAGTTTTCTCATGCAAGCAGAGCAATCAGTAAGCGTAAACAAAGGCGGAACTTTTCTAAGTTTCGCTCCTTTTTAAAATTTTTGGATATGATCATTAGATATGTTCAGCCAATTTTATACCTATTAATTCATTTCGTTGCAAGTACGCAAAATCATAAGCAGATAATAACCTTGCAGGTTCCGGGCAAAGACCAGTATGCTGTGATAAAGGAGAAAGGGGTTTCTGTTTTGCCAAGTGGTAGGTTTGTAACACCTGCAGGACAGATGATTCGTATCACCCATGATCCGTTTGGAATGGCGCTTTCACCTGATGGTAAGAAGGCTGTAACGCTGCACAACGGAGTTTTTACCATTATAGACCTTGTTACTCTCGGTCATACCCGTGTTCCATCATATGATAAAAAAATTACTTCGCCATTATCAAACGGATCTTTTTTGGGTGTTGCATTTTCACCTGATTCCAAAACAGTTTTTCTGAGTGGCGGAGATAACGGAGCGGTTATTATGTATGATATAGAAGAATTTCAGCGTATTGATTCAATTTCATTAAACGGGCGGATTGATGGCATTGACTATACAGAGAGTTTTACTTCAGACCTGTTATTAAATGAAAATAACAACGAATTGCTAGTATTGGACAGGGGAAATTTTCGCCTGGTCAGAATTAACCTGGATTCTAAAAAGTTAACTGCTTCAATAAAGACTGGTCGCCAGCCTTTCGGGTTATCAACCAGCCCAGATAAGAAACTAGCTTTTGTTGCCAATGTGGGCATGTACTCCTATCCACTGGTGAAAGGAATGGACTCCACAAACTATAATTCTATGATGATCAACTGGCATCCATATGGAGATAATACAGTTGAATCAATAAACGGCATTGTAATTGACGGAAAGAAAATCCCTGGTGTAGGGAGTCCTTTATCTCCAGAGGCTATGAGTGTGTTCACTATTGACCTTGCAACAAACAAGGTGATCGATAAGTTTAAAACCGGCCATCAGATAGGGCAGATGATTGAGGATGCAGAAGTTGTGGGTGGAGCCAGCCCCAATTCTATCGCTGTTGGCAGCAGATACGCTTATGTAACCAATGCCACTAATGATAACATTTCTGTTATTGACTATACAACAAGGAAAATCATTTCTCATATTCCGATCTCTGTTGATAAACGGATTGATAAATACCGTGGATTATTGCCATTTGGTATCACGTTGAGCAGAGATGAGAAAACATTGTATGTGGCCTTGCTTGGTTTCAATGCGGTGGCGGTTATTGATATAAATACGAAACTGACAAAGGGGCTGATACCAACCGGCTGGGGACCTGCCAGGGTACAGTTGTCCAAAGATGAAAAAGAAATTTATGTTATCAGCTGTCGTGGCTTGGGGGCCGGTCCAAATGGAGGAGAGGGCTTTATTAAGCCAGTGCAGGGAACTTATGTTGGCGATATTCAGCTGGCTACTTTTCAAAAAATCATTATGCCAGATGAAAAACAACTGGCTGATTATACAAGACAGACTATTGATAATACTATGCAGGCAGTGAGTGTAAATGATGATGAGAACAATCCACTGCCTGCATTGCCAAAACTCAGGCAAAGCCCTATCAGGCATATTGTTTATATCACTAAAGAAAACAGAACTTATGATGAGGTGATGGGGCAGTTAAAAACCGGCAAAGGTGACCAGACACTGGCCAGGTATGGTGTAAATGTGAATGTGTACGGGAAAAACGATACTCTGAAAGTTTCTAATGCCGATGTGATGCCCAATCATAACAAAGCAGCAACTGAATTTTCTTATAGCGATAATTTTTATTGCGACAGCGATGCCTCTATTCATGGGCATCACTGGATGGTTGGAGTGATACCTAATGAATGGGTTGAAGCCAACTCCAGTGTGAGTAAGACAGCTGACTACTTTTCTACTGCACCTGGTCGCCGGTTCCCGGGAAGTACCGGTAGTATGGACCCCGAAGATTACGCAGAAACCGGGGGTCTGTGGGAAGCACTAGAGAGAAACAAAATTTCATTTTACAATTTTGGTGAGGCAAATGAAACAGCACATGTAAGAGAAGAATGGTATGATACATTAACCGGGGCTGCACATGCAGTAATGGTACCCATGCAAAAAGCTTTGTGGAGCCGTACTTCTCATAATTATGCTGGCTATAATACTAATATACCTGACCAGTTCAGGATGGAACAATTTGAAACAGAATTTACCAGAATGTGGATCGAAGGAAAAGAAGAGTTGCCGCAACTGATAACTATGCAGGTTCCCAATGATCATGGAGCCGGGCCGAGACCTGAGGATGGTTACCCATATGCACATTCATATATGGCGGATAATGACCTGGCTGTTGGCAGAATCCTGCATTTTCTTTCCCGTACAAAATACTGGAAGAATATGCTGGTAATAATTACAGAAGATGATCCACAAGGCGGAGTGGATCATGTAGATGCTCACAGGAGTATTTTGCTGATGGCCGGCCCATATATAAAACGTAATTATGTTTCTCATACCCATGCAAACTTTGGTTCCATTCTGAAAATGATATATAATATCCTTAATATTGATTATGTGAATCAATATGATGTAACAGCATCGTTGTTGCAGGATTTCTTTACAGATAAGCCTGATTATACACCCTATAATTTTGTATTTCCTGATAAGAGAATATTTGATACACAAAAAGCCATGCAGCGATATAATAGAAGTATCGACTGGAAAAAAATTCAGCAAGGGCCAAAGATGGACGATGAAGATCAGCAGCGTACCGACCATTATAAGCAAAAGACTAACGAATAAATAAAAAGCAATGAGAAAAACGTTACTGTTATCCTTATGCTCCTTTCTTATACTGCCCTCATTCGGGCAGGATAAAACTACCTCTGCTATAAAAGCCCGGTTAGAAAAAAAGAAGGTTTCTTTACCCAATGGCTGGATATTGTCACCTGCGGGCCGTTCTTTACCGCTTGGAGACCTTCCATTGAATATAGCCGTGTCTAAATCAAAAAAATTGATTGCGGTTACCAACAACGGACAAAGTGTGCAGAGCATACAGTTAATTGATGTGAAAACGGAAAAGGAACTGGACCGGATAATTGTGCCAAAAGCATGGTATGGTTTGAAGTTCAGCGCTGATGAAAGATTTTTATATGCCAGCGGCGGAAACGATAACTGGATTTTGAAGTTCGTACTTCAAAATAAAAAACTGGTATTGACCGACAGTATTCAGCTTGGTCAAAAATGGCCGGAAAAAATTTCTCCTGCAGGTATTGACATTGATGATGATACGAAAAAGATGTATGTAGTTACAAAGGAAAACAACTCACTGTATGTAGTGAATCTTGTTTCAAAAAATATCATTTATAAAGACACATTACTGGAACCTGCATATTCCTGCCTTTTGTCAAACAATAAAAAAGAACTCTATATTTCTTCCTGGGGTGGGAAAAAAATACTGGTATTTGATGTGAGTTCAAGAAAAATAACTGCACAAATACATGTTGGTGAAAACCCTAATGAATTGCTGCTTTCCAAAAACGGCAAATTATTATTTGTTGCCAATGCCGGCGATAATGCAGTTTCTGTAATTGATATAGCCAGCCGTAAAGTCCTGGAAGTACTTAATGCAGCTTTATATCCGGATGCACCCACAGGGTCAGCCAGTAACGGGCTTGCATTAAGTGAGGATCAGCAAACACTCTATGTGGCCAATGCAGATAACAATTGCCTGGCGGTTTTTGATGTAAGCAAACCGGGTTTCAGTAAATCAAAAGGATTTATTCCTGTTGGCTGGTATCCTACTAATGTCAAAGTAATTGGTAAAAAAATATTTGTAAGTAATGGCAAAGGCCTTTCATCATTACCTAATGCCAAAGGTCCTGATCCATCCAAGCATGACCAGGAAGTAAATTACCAGCACGGTGATTACAAAAATAAACAGAGCCAGATACAATACATTGCCGGATTGTTTAAAGGTACTATGAGTATCATAGACGAACCGGGTGCTGGGCAATTGAGTATTTATTCAGAAGCTGTTTATCAAAATACACCTTACACTAAAGAAAAGGAACTGAATGCAAAAGGAGAGGCTGGTAACCCCATTCCCATGAAAGTGGGTGATGCATCTCCCATAAAATATGTGTTTTACATTATTAAAGAAAACAGAACTTATGACCAGGTGCTCAGTGACATGCCCGGTGGTAATGGCGATACAAGTTTATTATTGTTTGGGAAAAAAATAACGCCTAACCAGCACAAGCTTGCGGCCGAGTTTGTACTGCTTGATAATTTTTATGTAGATGGGGAAGTAAGCGCTGATGGACATAACTGGAGTACTGCTGCCAATGCCAATGACTACCTGGAGAAAACATGGCCTACTGATTATGGTGGTCGTGGTGGTAATTATGATGCAGAGGGTAACCGGGAAGTTTCAAATCCAGATCGGGGATTTATCTGGGATTATTGCAAAAGGGCCGGCGTGAGTTACAGAACCTACGGTGAATTTGCAGATGATTACAAAGCCAATATTAAAGTGCTGGAAAATCATTTTTGCCCTTATTACACCAGTTGGGATGAAAGTATAAAAGATACCACAAGGTTTTATCAATGGAAAAGAGAATTCGACTCTCTGTTAGCAGTCAATGCTGTTCCCCGGTTTAATTCACTCAGGTTTATCAATGACCATACAGAGGGACAAAGATTGGGGAAGCCCACACCATTTGCCCATGTGGCTGATAACGATCTGGCCGTTGGAATGTTTGTGGAGTATCTGTCTAAAAGCCCGATTTGGAAAGAATCGGCAATTTTTATTATAGAAGATGATGCACAAAATGGCCCCGACCATGTGGATGCACACCGAACAACTGCCTATGTGGCTGGCGGTTTTGTAAAAAGAAAATTTATTGACCATACCATGTATTCTACTTCTTCAATGCTCCGCACTATAGAATTAATATTGGGATTACCACCCATGAGCCAGTATGATGCGGCTGCAGAACCGATGTGGAGATGTTTTACTCCTGAGCCGGATTTGACTCCTTTTTTGTCGATTCCGGCACTAGTTGATCTGAATGAGAAAAATACAAAGAACACTCACAGTGCCAGGCTCAGTGAAACATTTGATTTCAGTAAAGAAGATGCTATCCCCGACCTTGTCTTTAGCGAAGTGATATGGAAAGCCGTAAAAGGTGAAGAGAGTGTGATGCCTGCTCCGAGGAGAAGTGCTTTTATTAAAACTTCAGCAGAAGAGGAAAACAATGACAAAAAAGAAAAAGTGATAAAAAAGAGATGATACTGAAAAATTTCATTTGCGGCCTGTTGGTTGTTATTGTATTACCACTTGTTGCTCAGGAACCAGTGGTTGAAAAAGATACTGTTGTACAATCACTGAATGAAGTGGTGATAACTGCCCAGCGAAGTAAACAGCAGAATATCTATGTCCCTTATTCAGTGAATACCGTTTCCCGGCAAACACTGGATGAATTTAATCCCCGCACCACACCGGAGGCCATGATGGGAATGAACGGAGTATTTGTTCAAAAAACAAATCATGGCGGAGGATCGCCATTTGTCAGAGGACTTACAGGTAATCAAACCCTGATACTGGTGGATGGTATCCGGCTGAATAATTCTACGTTCCGCTATGGCCCCAATCAATACCTGAACACCGTTGATGCTTATACCATCAAAAGAATTGAAGTAGCCAAAGGGACAGGTTCTGTACAGTATGGTACAGATGCTATTGGCGGGGCCCTGCATATTATTACCCGTGAGCCGCATTTTACTGATAAAAAGCCAACGATAAAAGGAAACCTGATCGGCAAATACATGACAGGTGATATGGAAAAGACAATCAGGGGTGAAGTGCAATACAGCACTAAAAAATTTGCCATTCTGACCGGGGTAAGCAAGAGAAATTTCGGTGATATAATCGGTGGCGATACAACAGGCAAACAATCACCTTCCGGGTATGACGAATGGTCATTTGATGTAAAAGCCAAATTCTTAGTAAAAGAAAATATGCAACTTATCCTGGCCAATCAGTTGTTGCAGCAGCGGCATGTACCTGTTTATCATAAAGTACAATTGGAAAATTTTTCCTTAAATGAAATGGACCCCCAGCAACGGTTGCTCAGTTACGCTAAATTAAGTTTACAAAGCCATTCGTCACTATTTAATGAAACTGAATTTACTATTTCTTTTCAGCAAGGAACAGAAGGAAGAAATAGCCAGAAAAACGGAAGTACCACTTTGCGAAAAGAAAAGGATAGAACCAGTACCATTGGGATTACGGCAGATGTGGCATCTGTATTTAATAAAATATGGACAGCTAATTCAGGAATTGAGGTTTATACTGACAGGGTGGGCAGCCTAAGAGAGGATGTCAATATTCAAACAGGCGCAGCGTCTTCTAAAAGAGGATTGTATCCTGATGATTCAAAATACGGCAACTATTCATTGTATTCATTACATCATTTTCGTTATGGCAGATGGATTGCTGATGCCGGCTTGCGTTTCAATACGTTCAATATTCGCATTACAGATACTTCGCTGGGCAATGTAAATATTACCCCTTCTGCTCTTGTGGCAAATGCAGCTATAATGTATGCTATCAGTCGCAGGCAAACAATATATATAGCTTACAGCAGCGGTTACCGTGCACCTAATGTAGATGATATGGGCACATTAGGCATAGTTGATTTTCGCTATGAAGTGCCAACAGCCAATCTTCACCCCGAAAAATCAGCAAGTACAGAATTGGGATATAAACTGCAAACGAAAAAATTCAGTGGAACAGCTGCTGTTTATTATATGCACCTGTCCAATCTGATTACCCGTGTAAAAGAAGAAGGGCGGTTCATTAATGGTTACCAGGTTTATCGGAAGGAAAATACAGAATCGGCATTTATAAGAGGAGTGGAAGCATCATTTAACTGGCAGCTTTTACCATATCTTGGATTTAACGGAGGCGTTTCTTATACCTATGGGCAGAACTTAACAAAGAATGAACCACTTCGCCGTATCCCTCCTTTCAACGGCAGACTGATGAGTACTTATCGTAACGGGAAATGGTTTGCAGCCGTGGAAATGCAATTTGCATCAAAACAAAGCAGGCTGGCCCAGGGAGATAAAGAGGATAACCGAATACCAGCAGGAGGCACGCCAGGCTGGAATGTGTTTAATCTATATGGAGGCTACAAAACAGGAAGAATTCAATTAGGAACTGGTTTGCAAAATCTTCTTGATGAAGATTATCGTACACATGGCTCCGGTATCAATGGAGTAGGAAGAAATGCATGGGTATCCATTTCAATTAAAATTTGATTTATGCAACAGGAAAACATAAAAAAGATCACTGAGGAAGTTATTTTATTGTACAAGCAATATGGCAATAAAGACTATATAGGTGAAGATGTGTCACAAATAGAGCATATGTGCCAGTCGGCAGAGCTTGCCGAAAAAGAAGGATATGATGAAGAAGTGATCCTTGCAGCCTTCTTTCATGATATTGGCCATCTATGTGAACATATAATGGACACAAAACAGATGGACGGCTATGGAGTTGTGGATCATGAGAAAATGGGAGCTGATTTCTTACGCAATAAAGGTTTTTCTGAAACCATTGCCAGCCTGGTAGAAAACCATGTACAGGCCAAGCGATACCTGACTTACCGATACCTGGAATACTATGATCAGCTTTCACCAGCCAGTAAAAAAACACTGGAATTCCAGGGGGGGGTCATGACAACTGCAGAAGCAGAAACTTTTGAAGCAGATCCATTATTTGCCTTACATATACAGGTACGCCGCTGGGATGAGGCTGCTAAAGTAACAGCACAACCATTGCCTTCTCTTGAAAAATACCGGGCGATGATGCAGCATCATCTTGAAGCACAGATTTAAAATTTTGTTCATGATGACTTAACAGTGTTGCTGTTCCTTCATTCTACCTTTCCTGAAAATTATTAACTATGTCAATCAGGCTTGCCGTTTTCGATATAGCAGGAACAACCGTAACGGATAAAAATTTTGTGGCAATTGCTTTTAAAAACGCCTTTGCAGCTCATGGTATGGAAATTACTGAGGAGGAAACAATCCCTCTTATGGGGTATCATAAGCCACTCGCCATTCAAATGATGCTGGAGAAACTGGAAATAGACCCGGATACAGAACTGATTGAAGAAATACATGCTGATTTTGAAAGTGAGATGATCGATTTTTATGAATATGCCCCTGAAGTAATGCCCATGCCCGGAGCAGAAGAAGCCTTTTTGGCACTGAAAGAAAAAGGGATACGTATTGCACTTAATACCGGATTTTCCAGGGAGATTGCGGATGCTATTGTGAACCGGTTTGAATGGAAAGAAAAAGGCCTGGTGGATGATTATATAGGAAGTAATGAAGTAGAGAAGGGAAGGCCATATGTTTATATGATCAGTGAACTGATGAAAAGAGCCGGAGTAAGTGATGCAAGGGAGGTGATAAAAATAGGAGATACAGCCGTTGATATCGAAGAAGGTAAAAATGCAGGTTGCAAATATGTTATAGGCGTTACTACAGGAGCCTTTGCACAGGCTGAACTCGAAGAGCAAAATCCAACTCATATCCTTCATCATCTTAGTGAATTGCCCGCTATCCTTCAGTAAATGCCGCCACTACATCTTTCTCCAAAAAAGGAGTGGAGGACCACTTTGCTGGCAGCCCTTTCGGCCTTTTGTGTATACACCTGCATGTATGCTTTCAGAAAACCTTTTACTGCAGCGGATTTTGAAAAACAACAGGTATTATGGGGTGTTGATTACAAAATCTGGCTGGTGATTGCACAAACTATAGGATACACCGCCAGTAAATTTTTTGGTATCAGTTTTATTGGTTCATTGAATACCGATAAAAGAGCATCGTCAATTTTAAAACTGGTTGCGATTGGCTGGGTAGCTTTATTATTCTTTGCGTTGTTTCCTGCGCCTTTTAATATTGTTTTTCTGCTTATAAATGGATTTCCATTGGGAGTTATTTATGGACTGGTTTTCAGTTATCTTGAAGGCAGACGAACCACTGAGTTTTTGGGAGCAGTTTTGTCAGCCAGTTTCATATTTGCCTCCGGGTTTACACAGAGTGTGGGCAAATTTGTGATGCTGCAATGGCAGGTGAGTGAATGGTGGATGCCCTGGATCACCGGGTTGTTGTTTTTCCCGCTTCTCGTATTGTTTACATGGTTGCTTGACAAAACACCTGCGCCTGATCAGAGAGACATAAGCCTTCGTACACAACGTCAGCCAATGACAAAAAAACGCCGGAAAGATTTTATTAAAACATTTTTTCCTGGCCTGGTAATGCTTATTGCGGCTTATGTGATGCTTACTGTTATCAGGGATTATCGCAGCAACTTTGCCTCTAATATGTGGAGTGAATTGGGCTACAGTAAGAATGCGGCTGTGTTTACCCAAAGCGAATTGCCAGCATCATTAGTGGTACTGATCCTAATGGGTTTGCTTGTACTGGTTAAAAAAAATATCCACGCATTGCTGATAAACCATGTAGTTATCATCGCAGGGTTTTTCATTGCTATAATAAGCAGCCTGCTATTTATGGACGATAACCTGTCGCCTTTCTGGTGGATGACACTGACCGGAGTTGGTTTATACATGGGTTATGTTCCTTTTAATTGTATGTTGTTTGAAAGACTGATAGCAAGTTTCAGATATGTTAGTAATGCAGGCTTTATTATTTATGTGGCGGATTCATTTGGTTACCTGGGCAGTAATGGGATATTGCTGGTAAAGAATTTCAGCAGCCTCGATATTTCCTGGACAACATTTTTTATAAAAATGGTATTAGTTGTATCTGTGGCTGGTATTATACTGGTGGCATTGTCAGCAGCTTATTTTCAAAAAAAATATAACCAGTATTCGCCTCCTGTAAATCCTCGTTTGAATTATGGATAAAAAAGCAATTGTTATTGGCGCTGGAGTTGTAGGCCTGGCAACGGCCCGTTCATTAGCTGTTCGTGGATATAAAGTAACTGTTATTGACAGAAGCAGTAAAGCTATTGGCGCTTCCATCAGGAATTTTGGTATGGTATGGCCGGTGGGTCAGCCGGAAGGGAATTTATATGAAACAGCGATGTTGTCACGAAGCATCTGGAAAGAAATATGTGATGATGCGGGTATCTGGTATGATGAAGTGGGGTCATTGCATATGGCCTATGTTCCGGATGAATGGGAAGTTATGAATGAGTTCATTGACACTATCTCAAAAGACCGTCGTTGTAAACTGTTAACACCGACTGAAACAAGGCAACGGTCGGAGGCAATAGTAACAGATAGCCTGATCGGCTCTCTATGGAGCCCGGTTGAAATGATCGTTGACCCCCGTCATGCTATTGCAGCCATACCCAACTGGCTGCAAGAGAAGTATGGAGTGGAGTTTATATGGGATAAGGCTGTAACGAGAATAAGTTATCCTACTGTCTATTCCGGTAAAAAGGAATTAAAAGCAGATCAGATCTTTGTTTGCAGTGGAGCAGATTTTGAAACTCTTTATCCTGAGCTATTCACGACATTGCCCCTTACCAAATGCAAACTGCAAATGATACGCCTGGCAGCCCAGCCGGGGAACTGGCGCATTGGCCCTGCATTGTGTGGTTCATTATCACTGATACATTATAAAAGTTTTGCAGTCGCCCCTTCTCTGTCTAAACTGAAAATAAGGTATGAAAATGAATATGCAGACTACCTGAAATGGGGTATACATGTAATGGCGTCACAAAACCAGGCCGGTGAATTAACTGTGGGTGATTCTCATGAATACGGTTTAACTCCCGATCCTTTTGACAAACAGTTTATCAATAATATGATTCTTGATTACCTGCAGGGATTTGCCCGTTTCAAAGATGATACTGTCATTGAAACGTGGAATGGCATTTATCCCAAGCTGACCAATGGAGAAGCCGCTGTTGTATTGCAACCTGAACAGGGGGTTACCATCATAAATGGATTGGGCGGAGCTGGTATGACACTATCTTTTGGTCTTTGTGATAAAGTAGTGGAACAATCATATAGCATGACAAGTATAATTCCTGCTGCTTCAATATAACAAAAAGGTAATCTGTTCTTAATATCCCGGTTATACTTGTTTGCTTCTTTTGCAAAACCGTTACACATGAAAAACATCTGGACCTGCATCATCTTGGTGATGCTATTCCCGCCAGTGTACAAAGAACAAGAAAAGAAAGAGGTCTTATCTACACCATTACCTGTTGCCGGCAATCTTTTTATCATTACCACAGATGGTTTTCGCTGGCAGGAAGTATTTACAGGGGCCGATCCCGCACTTATCAACTCATCAAAATACACCCCTGATACTTCCACGATCAAAATGCTTTATTGGGCAGAAAACCCGGAAGAAAGGCGAAAAAAGCTGCTGCCCTTTTTCTGGAATGTAATAGCACAAAAAGGACAGGTATTTGGGAACCGGGGGTATCAGAATAAAGTAGATGTAGCTAATCTTTACTCTATTTCTTACCCAGGATATAACGAGTTATTTACCGGGAATACTGATATGTATATTTCTTCCAATAAAAAAAGAAATAACCCCAACATCAATGTTTTAGAATACCTGGACAGCCGCCCTTCTTTTGCAGGCAAAGTAGCTGCTTTCTCCTCCTGGGATGTGTTTCCATATATATTGAATACTAAAAGAAATAACCTGCCTGTCAACAGCGGTTATAACAACATAGAAGAGGGAACAACTTATCAGCAGCTTATTAATACAGTGCAGCAGGAAGTTATATATGATAAAAAGCCCACCCGTTATGATCAGCTTACTTTCTTAACAGCGAAAGAGTACTTGCAACAACATAATCCACGGGTGTTATATCTTGGATTAGGAGAAACGGATGAGTTTGCCCATGAAGGAAGATATGATCTCTATCTGCAGCAGGCTTCACAGGTGGACAGGATGATCGCTGAACTATGGCATTGGGTGCAAACCACACCTGGGTATAAGGATAACACCACATTTATTATCACCACTGACCATGGAAGGGGGAGCAAGGCCAGCAACTGGACAGCCCATGGAGAATTCATCAGCGGATCTTCTCAAACATGGTTTGCCGTAATCGGGCCGGGTATAAAGCCTGCCGGCGAAATAAAAAGTAATGAACAGCAATATATACAGCAAATGGCGCAGACAATTGCACACCTGCTGGGTGAAGAGTTTAGCATTACTGCCGCATCACCAGTGTCGTTGCATTAGTTCCTGTATTAAATTTTTGTTAGCTCAATGTAAATCATGTCCTTTTTCAGGCGGTACCACTTACTTCGATGTAAAAGAAGGTATAAATGAACGAGAAACTGGTGAAGCTAAACGAGGAGCTGGAAAAGATCGATGAGTTTATGGTGCGGACTGAGAATGATTTTCGTTACCTGCTTGAAAAAGTACATCCGGCCAATCAATTATGCGCCACTAACCTGCTGCATTACCTGTCTCTTCGCAGTCTCGATATCAGGGAATTACAGGATAGTTTACATGCTTATGGACTTTCATCTATGGCCAGCTCCGAGAGTCATATCAGGGGACAGTTACTTGCTATTTCGCAACGGATCGGACCAGCAAAAGAAATTCCGGAAAATGTTTTCAGTTATGAAACAGGGAAACAATCATTGGCAAAGAAAGCTGCTGATCTGTTTGGAAGAAAACAAGCCGATGCGGTTCCGTATATCATGATAACTTTTGACAAAAGCCTGGCTGATGATTATGGAAAAGTAAAGAACCTTTTGCAATCAGGTATGAATGTAGCCCGTATCAACTGTGCTCATGATGATGAAAGCACCTGGTTCCGTATGATACAGCATATTAAAAGAGCCTCAAAGATCACCGGGCTGGGTTGTAAAATTTATATGGACCTGGCGGGACCAAAGATCCGGACAGTAATAAAAGAAAAAGGTAAAATGAAGGTAGAGGAAGGGCAGCATATTTACCTGTCCGATGAGGCCAATATAGCTGATGATAAATTAACAGTTGGATGCACTGTTCCGGGTATTTCCGAACAATTGAATTCCGGAGAAATTGTTCTGTTTGATGACGGATTAATTGAAGCGAGGGTAGAAAAGAATGAACCAGGCCGGGTAAAACTGCAAGTGCAGAGAATATCTTCAAAGAAGCCTTTTATAAAGAATGAGAAGGGTATCAACTTTCCGGACTCATCTTTACTAATGCCTGCTCTCACTGATTATGATATAAAATGCCTTTCGTTTATTAACAAACATGCAGATATGGTGGGATATTCTTTTGTGCGAAATACAAAAGATATATTGCAACTGCAGGAAGCGATGGGAAAAAACAAGAAGATATCATTGATCATTAAAATAGAGACGCCTGAAGCAGTAAAAAATCTTCCTGATCTTCTGTTCTGCGGCATGCGGGAAGAAAATATTGGAGTAATGATAGCAAGAGGGGACCTGGCGGTAGAAATTGGTTTTGAACGAATGAGTGAGATACAGGAAGAGATACTCTGGATCTGTGAGGCCGCACATGTACCTGTTATCTGGGCGACGCAAGTATTGGAAAACCTTAATAAATCGGGTGTGGCTACCCGTTCAGAAATTACTGATGCCGCACATGCGGCATTGGCTGATTGTGTAATGATCAACAAGGGCACTCATATCATCCGTACGATGGAAACCCTACGGGATATTCTGATAAGAAGTGGTGGTCACCACGTAAAGAAAAGATACACTTTCCGGCCACTGGCTATTGCTACCAGGTTTATGACGAAATAAAAACCCGGTAAGGTGAATCATTAAATGGGTGAAGAAATTACAAAAGTTGTTCTTAATCTCTCCTGGCATCCAGTGTAAATCCGATCGTAGTGCCTACATCTTCCCGGCTGCGTACATGGATGGTTTGCCCATGTGCTTCGATGATGTGTTTACAAATAGCAAGACCCAGCCCGCTACCAGTAACATCAATACTGCGGCCTTCTTCTGTGCGGTAGAAGCGTTCAAAAATGCGGGGCAAATGTTTTTCGCTGATGCCGATACCATCGTCACTTATCTCTACTAATATATGTTTGCCATCAGTTTTATATATGCTGGCGGTAATGCTGCCATTTTGCTTACCGTATTTGATGGAATTTTCCACCAGGTTGGTAAATACCTGCCTTACTTTTTCTTTATCAGCAAATACAGTCAAAGGAGATTCACATCCTTTTTTGATACTGCAATAAATGTTTTGTTCTTCTGCTTTTACTGAAAGGCTTTCGAACACATCCTTCACCAGGTCCTGAATAATGAAGTTCTGTTTGTAAAGAACCAGTTCTCCTCTTTCCAGTTTGGAAATCTCGTCAAGGTCATTGAGCAGGTGAGTAAGCCGGTCTACATTTTTAGCTGTTTTCTCCAGGAATTTTTTATTTATCTCAGGATTAGTCATGGCGCCGGAAAGCAGTGTATCCACATATCCTTGTATAGCAAATACCGGCGTTTTAAATTCATGGGAAAGGTTTTGTAAAAACTCTTTCCGGAACTGTTCGTTACGGCGAAGAAGGTCCAGTTCTTCTTCATTTTTAGTCGCCCATGCTTCCACATCTTCCCTTACTTCATCAATACTTTTTTGAGGCAGCACATATTTATAATATGTTTCTTCTCTTTTTGTGGCTTTGGTTTTGTAAATGAACTTGTAAATGAGTTTGATCTTCCGGTATATAAACCGTTCCATCATAAAAGAAATAAGCAGATAACTGCCTGCAAAAATGATGGCAAAACAGATCAACCCAATCCACCATTTTTTTGTTACATACCATATCAGCAAGTTTATAGGAGCAGCCAGTATCAATGCTGTAAAAGCAGCCAGCTGGCGGGGGGAAATGTTTTTAGTGGAAAACATGATACGAAGGTACAAGGGATAAGGCTGAATGCAGAAGGCAAAATGCTTAAAACTAAAAGCTTACTGCTTAAGGGATAGAGTTTAGAGCTCGAATTTATAGCCTACTCCTTTTACCGTAGTGATGCAGTCAACCCCCAACTTCTGACGGATCTTGCGGATATGAACATCGATGGTACGATCGCCAACAATCACATCATTACCCCATACCTGGTTCAGTATTTCATTGCGCAGAAATACACGACCTGGCTTTAATGCGAGCAAATAAAGTAATTCAAATTCTTTTTTGGCCAATACAATTTCATTTTCTCCCACTTTCACAATAAATCGTTCCGGATCAATGGTCATGTTTTCAATGGTCAGTATCCGTGCTTCTGTTTTATTCAGACGGCGGAACAGTGCATTTACCCGGCTGAGAAAAACTTTGGGACTTACCGGTTTGCTTACATAATCATCAGCTCCTGTTTCCAGCCCTTTTATTTGTGTACCTTCATCGTTTACGGCAGTCAGGAAAATAATCAGTGTTTCTTTAAAAGCTGGTTGTGCTCTTAGCAACTGGCATACCTCCACCCCGGTTTTTTTAGGCATCATTACATCAAGAACAACCAGATCAGGAAGAGTGCGTCGGGCTTTTTCCAGTGCTTCATCACCGTCTTTGGCAGTAATGACCTCGTAACCTTCATTTGAAAGATTATATTTCAGAATTTCAAGAATGTCCGGTTCGTCATCCGCTATCAATACTTTCCGGGCTTTGGTTTCCATGGTGGAAAAAGTTTGCGCAAACCTAAATGGAAAATGCGGTGCAGGGAAATTTAACCTAAGTGGTTTACACAGACTTAATGATAACTTAATACCCGTGGGAGAGAATGGGTGATGTCTAAAGTTCAATTTTAACTGAATCCATACAGCGTTATGGTTTGTAAAACCGTCTGTATCAGCATTAAAACAGCGTAGCTATTTTGAACAGGGCTTAGTAACTTTACGCTTCGATCCTTATGATAGCAGTAACCAGATACCTTATTAGTACTTCTTTTATTCTCTGCATGCTGACCGCCGGAGGGCAGAGTCTGAATGCTTTTGACACATTGGCCATACCAGCCAGTTATAAACCAGAATTTCGCAGGCAAATCAATCATGATGGTATAGACACTGAGCAAAAAACTATCTTATCAGCTGATGGTAAAGAAGATAAACTCTTCACTCCCAGTGATAAGGAAGAGATCAACCTGATGCTTACCCGGTCGCTGGTGAAAAAAACGGACTGGTTACAATATAGCATTGAAACCGATACAGGCCTCGATCACCGGTTGAAAGTGTTCTACCTGTCAGAACTGGAAAAGCTGTTAAGGTATTTCAGGCAAAACTGGAAAATGTCGGGAGACAAGAAGATCAATCCTTTGAATCTGTCAATTATAATTAATGCTTACGAAGCCTGCATGCAGGCTGAAAGAAAAGGCGAATCGATAGAAAATATAGTTAATGCTTTACCATACGACGCCGGTACAAATATTATTAATGCTGGTGTTTTTGAAAAAAACCGCGGTTACCAGCCAGCAAAAGACAGGCAGGTGCTAAAACTCTGCTTACTTCATCCTGACCGGATCTTTCCCATCTTACAACAAAACCCCGATGTACCCTTTGCAGACAGCCTGGTAAGGACATTGGACAAAAGGAAATATGCACGGCAGTTCTATGACTATGCTGCTGCCGGTAATAAATTAGGCGCCATTATCCGGAACATCACCGATGATGTTTTTATCAGGACTATCGCTACCATGGCCCGTAGTAAGAGTGGTCAACAATACTTTCCATTCCTTGATAATATTGTCAATGGAAAGATGACTCTTCGGGAGATTGATGATGCAAAAGATGATTCATTATTGTATTACAAGTTGCTGGTCAGAACACAGATGGATTATGTGGCAAGAGCTATCAATAAAGACACTGCCTTTGAATTCAAATCACTGACCAGGCGCCTTGAGGATAAGGCAAAGGCGGATTTTGTAAATATTATCAATGGCCTGCATAATGAGCGAAATCCGGATATCCGTTTTAAAAGCATTCAGCCTCTGAATGCACAGGAATTATATTATCTCGCCGTATCATCAGACGGTTCTATTTATACCTCCAGTTTTGTAAAAGGAGTTTATCCCCTGATGATGAAGAAGATCAATAACCGGGGCGATTCCCTCCTGATGCTGCTGAATTTTGATAAGTATAGGAAGTTTATCAAAATGGCAGCCGGTTTTAATACACTGGATAATTTCCTTGCCTCATTCCCTAAAAGTGATCAACCCGGTGATGAAGATCCTGCCAATACCTTAATGAGGGCTTTTGTGAAAAATCTTGAAAAGTCAGATGGCCTGGAAGATGGGGTGGATGTTGCAGACTCTTATGCAAGCATTGCTGAAACATTATTACCTGTTGCCAGCGAAATGCTGATAAATATTCAGGACAACTACCAACGAAATCTCACCTCAGGCAACAAGAAGGGGATAGCTATTTACAATATTCTTGGTAAGCTATTCCTGTCGGCAGATACCACCAGGAATATTGATTTGACAAAAGAGCTGGGCATTCCCCCGGTATATGAAGTACCATTTACTGCATTGGCC